>NZ_DS483474.1 GCF_000154285.1 Amedibacillus dolichus DSM 3991
AATCATGCTATACTAAAGACAAAGGAAAGGTTGGTGAGGAAGCTAATGGAAAAGCATGAGAAATTCAAAGATGATGAAGGATTGTGGTCGCTGGCAATGTCAAGGCAGATGGCAGAGTGGAGAGAGAAGAACAATCTGTTGGATAGCTATGATGAAGGCAAACAGAAGGGGTTAGAACTTGGCACTTTGAATTTATTGGCCATGCAAATCAAACAGAAATTCGCTATTGATGCAAAGGAATGGTTATCCACCTTAAGCCTATCTCAGCTATACGAGCTTTCCAATCAGCTTCTTACCTGCGATACTTGGGAAGAACTACAGCAGCACATGCATTAACCATATTCTTATATTCTCAAAAAGGTGAATCACAATGCAAATTCACCTTTTTTATAACTATTCAAGACCTCTTTCATCGCATTAACCTTATCCATAAGCACTTTTTCTACTATCAAAAAAGCCGAAAAGCTATTTTCATACTATAACGCTCTACGATAAATTTCTTTCACATCTTCCTTACTTAATGCCACATAGGCCTTTGATAAGGAAGCACTTGCTTTTTCTGCCATGACATCAAAATGTGTTTCATCACAAATTCCAACCTCACGCAGTGTCATAGGAAGCTTCATTGCCTCAAAATATGCCTTTGTTTTTTGAATAGCCTCTTTCGCAATAGCATAAGCATCTTGATTTGCAGCAATACCCCATACATTCACTCCATACGCCTTGAATTTTTCTACTGTTTGATCATTCAATACATACTCCATCCAATGCGGTGTCAATATTGCCAAACCAACTCCATGCGTAATATCATAATAAGCACTCAGCTGATGCTCCATCGGGTGTACGCTCCATTGTACGACCTTTCCTAATTTAATAAAGTTATTGATTGCCCAACTGCTTGCCCACATCAAATTTGCACGAGCTTCGTAATCTTCAGGATTTTCAATCGCCTTTACCCCAAATTCAATACAGGTCTTTAAAAGTCCCTCTGCCATGCGATCTTGCATAAAGCCTTCCACATTGGAAAAATAACATTCTAAAATATGCGACATGATATCGGCAGTTCCTGCTGCTGTTTGATAGGCTGAAACACTGAAAGTATAGCTTGGATCAAGAATACTTGCCTTTGGTCGCATATCCTCATGCGAAGTACCGATTTTATCATTTGTTTCTAAATTACTAATAACCGCAAAGGTATCCATTTCCGAACCGGTTGCCGCTAATGTCAGAATGGATACAATCGGCAATACACTTACAATCTTACTTGGATCTAACACAATATCCCAAGCATCACCCTCATAGCTTACCGCTGCGGCAATAACCTTCGCACAATCAATTGTAGAACCTCCGCCAATCGGAAGCACTACTTCAATACCCTCCTTACGACAAAGCTCTACCCCTTTGCGAACAGTTGTAATACGTGGATTGGGCTCTACTCCGGATAATTCATGATAGCTAATTCCATTTGCTTGAAAGATATCGGTTACTGCATCGTAAATACCATTGCGTTTAATACTTCCTCCACCATATACAAGCAGTACGCTTTTCCCATAGGCAGAAACAATATTCGCGATATGACGAACCTGTCCTTTCCCAAAATAAACCGTTGTCGGTACGGAATAAACAAAATTTTCCATTCTCTTATCCTCCTTCTTTAATTATCTTTATTATACTACCAAGCAAGAAATATTAAATAAGAATTCCATTGCAGTGATCAATTTCATGCTGAATAATTTGTGCTGTAAAACCCTTATAGCTTTTAATTTTCAGTTTCATATCGGTATCATAATATTGCACCTTAATCTGTGGATAACGCTTTGCTTCCCGCTCCCCTGCAAGTGATAAGCAACCCTCCATCACTCGATAAGCAATACCACTCGTTTTTATAATTACGGGATTCAACATCACCTCATATTGTCCGCTTTCCTTATTCAAAAAAGCAATGATACATTTCTGCACACCAATCATATTGGCTGCCATACCAACACATTGCATCGCGTTGGCCTTTAAGGTATCCAGCAAATCATCAGCGATTCCTTTATCTTCCTTAGTCGCCGGTAAGCTTTTCATTTGCAAAAACAATTCATCTCGCATTATATCTTTTATCATCTTTCATTTTCCTTTCCGTTTTCTATCAACAGTATAGCATCGAATGCTTCTATCGTCATGTATTTCTTCATCAAAAAACCGGCTCTTCCCGCCGGCTTTGCTTAATTTGGATTTTTGGTAATCGACAATACACGATATCCGCTTGCATTCAGATCCTTTTCTAAGGCATCGGTTTGAAAAGTATTGATACGAATGATCAAATCGGAATAGCCATTGTGCTGGGAATAAACACCTAAATGTGTAATATTACAATTATTGCGTTTAAAAATATCGGAAACATCTCCAATCGTTCCTAGTTCATCTTTTACCTCAACACATACACGACTACCACTTTCACGATACCCTAAGATATCCAAAAAGGCGCTTAAAACATCATTGCTAGTCAGGATTCCGACAACCTCATTGGCATCGTTTACGACCGGCAAGCAACCAATGTCATGTTTAAACATAACAAGCGCTGCATCTTCAAGAAAACGGTCCTCATGAATCGTAATCACATCACGAATCATGATGGCATCGACACTTGTCTTTGAAAGCAAGTAATTTAATTCATAAATGCTTAAGCTAGTTGCTTTGGTTGCTCCTTGCTTACTGATCATGCTCTCCGTTACTAAGCCTACCAGCTTTTTACCGCTAACAACCGGAATACGATGCAGCTCTCTGTCATTCATGATATCAACAACCTCACTGATTTTGCTATTGACATCAATACAGACCGGATTTTTTGTCATTCGATTTTTTACATACATGCTCTTATCCTCCCAAATATGCCTTCTGAATGTCTGAACTTTCAATCAGCTCGGCACCTGTACCACTCATTACGATTTTTCCTGTTTCCATTACATAGCCACGATCGGCAATCGACAATGCCATCTTTGCATTTTGTTCCACCAATAATACAGTCGTTCCTTCGGCATTGATATCCTTGATGATTTGAAAGATCTCTTTAACCAAAATCGGCGCTAACCCCATGCTTGGCTCATCTAGCAATAAAATCTTCGGTCTTGCCATCAAGGCTCTGCCCATCGCAAGCATCTGTTGTTCTCCACCGGAAAGCGTGGAAGCATCTTGATTGCTGCGTTGCTTTAAAATCGGAAATCGTTGATAAATATTATTTAAATCCTCTTTAATGCCTTCTTTATCTTTGCGTAAATAGGCACCGATGATCAAATTTTCATATACGCTCATTCCCGGAAAGATATGTCTGCCTTCGGGAACCTGTGTAATTCCTTCCTTTACGATATTTTTAGCACTTGTTTTATTCAAAGAATGTCCAAGAAAAATAATATCCCCACTTGTTTTCTTCAAAAGTCCGCTGATACTGTGTAAAAGAGTCGTTTTTCCTGCACCGTTTGCGCCGATCAAACTGACAATCTCGCCTTCCTTTACTTCCATAGATACGTCCTTTAAGGCATGGATAACACCATAATGGACATTTAAATCCTTAACCTCTAACATCTTAAATATCCTCCCCTAAATACGCCTTAATAACGCGCTTATCCTGCTTAATCACTTCCGGAATTCCATTTGCGATACATTTTCCGTAATCCAATACATAAATGCGTTCACATATTGTCATAACCAATGACATATCATGTTCAATTAACACGATCGTAAGATTGTATTGCTCCTTAATTTGATGAATCAGCTTTGTTAAATCGGCAGTTTCCTGTGGATTCATTCCGGCTGCCGGTTCATCTAAAAACAAAATCTTCGGTTCTGTTGCTAAGGCTCTGGCAATCTCTAAGCGACGTTGTTCTCCATAAGGCAGATTTTTTGCTTTCTCATTACGTTTTTCATAAAGATTGACAACCTTTAATAAATCCTTAGCACGCTCCTTTACTAATGCTTCCTCACGATAAAAGGCAGGTGTTCTGAAAATTGCCTGTAAGCTTCCATAATGAATGTTTTTATGCATAGCAATCTTCACATTGTCAAGAACACTTAACTCCTTAAATAGACGAATATTCTGAAATGTTCTGGCTAGCCCCAAACGTGTAATAATATATGGCTTTAAACCACCGATCTCTTTCATCGCTCCATCTACATTTAACTGAATGCTTCCCTCACTTGGCTCATAAACACCGGTCAATAAATTAAATAGGGTCGTTTTTCCTGCTCCGTTAGGACCGATCAAACCAATCAATTCTTTTTCATTGATTTCCATATTTACATTGGAAACGGCGCATAACCCGCCGAAGTTTTTTGTTAAACCGCTAACCTTCAACAAGCTCATACTACTTCGCCTCCTTTTTTCGCTGAAACCTTTTCAAGATTGCAGAGAAGGTAAATTCCTTGGTACCGAAAATGCCCTTTGGACGAAATACCATAATCAACACCAAAGCCGCACCGTAAATAATCATACGAATATCCGCAAACTGCTGTAAGAACATATTGATAAAGCCAATCACAATAGCTGCTAATACCGATCCGGTAAAGCTTCCCATACCCCCGAATACAACAAGGATCAAAATATCTACGGATTTGGTCCATGTGAATAAATCCGGTTTTACAACATAGAAGTTACAAGCATACAGGGCACCTGCCAATGCCGCAATCATTGCGCCAATCACAAAAGCAATCGTTTTATATTTCGTAGTATTGATTCCCATAGCTTCACTTGCAATCTCATCTTCACGAATCGAGATACAAGCACGCCCCGGTGCACTCAAGCCGAAGTTTAAAATAACGATCATGGAAAGCACGATACAACCAAACAAAACCGGCCAGCTTGTCAGCTTCGGAATTCCAAATAAACCGGCAGCTCCGTTGGTAATTGTCATATTTAATACTACGATACGTACAATTTCGGAAAAGCCTAAGGTTGCAATTGCCAAATAATCTCCCTTTAAGCGTAGAGTCGGAATGGCTACGATCAAGGCAACCACCGCACTGATTGCCGCTCCGATGATTGCACCTAAAGCAAGCCCCATTAAGGTTGGATTGCTTTTCGTAACAATAGCTGCCGCATAGGCACCGATACACATAAAGCCGGCATGTCCCAAAGAGAACTGTCCGGTTACACCGATAATCAAATTTAGGGATACAGCCAATATAATGTTAATTCCGATTGTATAAATGGTTGTCTGATAATATGCGTTAATGATGCCTGTCTGCATCGCAATGCTCATGATTACAAAAATGCCGATAATGGTTAGCAGCCAACATAGATTTGTTTTACTAAACATATTCTTCATACGCTACACCTTCTCTTTCACATTCTTACCAAGTAAGCCGGCAGGCTTAATAATCAAAATCAAAATCAAAATTGCATATACAACCGCATCTTTGTATAGAGAGCTTCCATACGCCGTAACAAGCGACTCTACAATTCCGATAAAGAAACCACCAAACATTGCTCCCGGTAAAATTCCGATACCGCCGAATACCGCTGCCACAAACGCTTTGATACCGGGAACCATTCCCATCAAAGGATTGATCGTATTATAGTACATACCGACCAATACGCCACCTGCACCGGCAAGCGCTGAGCCAATCGCAAATGTATAGGAAATCGTTGCATCAACATTGATTCCCATTAGTTTTGCGGCATCGGCATCAACGGAAACCGCACGCATGGAACGTCCCACCTTTGTTTTTTTAACAACAAAAGTTAAAATCAACATCAATACGATAGTAATCGCAAAAATATAAATTTGTTGGAGCTGAATATGCAAGCCGAAGATTGTAAAAGCTTCATTGCTTAAGGTGGTCGGATAGGTCTTTACTCCCGGCCCCATAATTTTCTGTGTAGAATACTCCAAGAAATAGCTCACACCGATTGCGGTAATCAATGCCGCAATTCGCGTAGCATTACGCAGCGGCTTATAGGCAATGCGCTCGATAACCACACCGAGAACCGCACAAAATGCCATTGCCACAAGCAGTGCAAGAAAGAAATTCAAATGAAATTGTGAAATTGCCAGAAAGCCGACATACGCTCCCAGCATATAAATATCCCCATGTGCAAAGTTAATCAGCTTGATGATTCCATATACCATGGTATATCCAAGTGCGATCAATGCATAAATGCTGCCAATCGACAATCCATTGATTAGCTGTTGAAAAAATTGTGTCATACCTTCACTCCCCATCGTTTGATATATCTTCTAATTATGGAAAATAGGAGGAAGCCGTTTCCTCCTATTTTGCTAGCCCTCATTTTATTTATTTGGATCTACCTTAACAGCATCGCTTTGTACGCCATTAACCAATTTTACAACCAATACATCTTTGGTTGGTGTATGTGTTTTATCAAAGGTAAAGGAGCCTGTAACACCATTAAATTTCATGGAATCAAGTGCTTCTTTAGCAGCGTCCATATCCTTCTTGCCTGCCTTTTCATAAGCCTCGATCATAACATTGGTTGCATCGTAAGCAAGTGCTGAGAACATACTAGGTTCTTCACCGTACTCTTCCTTATATGCCTCAATGAAAGCTGTTAGTTCATCACTTGCATTGACCGTTGTATAAGCAGTAGTAAAATAAACATCATTCAGATTTTCAGCACCTGCAAGTTTCACAAGATCACTGGAATCAAAGCCATCCCCACCGATGATCGGAACATCAATGCCAAGGCTTCGAGCCTGTTTAATGATCAAACCTACTTCATTGTAATATCCGGGAATATAAAGAACATCGAAATCCATATCCTTAATCTTTGTTAATTGAACATTGAAATCCGTGTCCTTTTCCGCATAATTTAATTCCGTAACGATCTCTCCGCCTTTTTCCTTAAACTTCTTCTTAAATGATTTTGCCATTCCTTTTGCATAATCATTGCTTGAATCGGAAAGCATTGCCGCTTTACGTTTACCTAAATTGTCATAGGCGAATACTCCCATCGCTGCTCCCTGTGTGTTATCTTCAAAGCAAACACGATAGACGTAATCATAAACCTTTCCATTGTTCATCGTTGCTCCATTCGCTGTTGCTGACGGAGATACCACCAAAACCTTGCTGTCATTTGCGACCTGATAGGTTGCTAAGGAATTTCCTGATGTTGCCGGACCTACCATACCATCAACCCCATCACTTGTTGCCAGCTTGGTTGCCAATGCCGTTGCCTCCTCAGCAGCTGATTTATTATCACCCTCAACAATTTCATATTTGAATTTATGCTCACTGTTTTCATTCGCCTGCTTAATTGCTAATTTCGCACCGTTATACTCTGTTGTTCCATAGTTCGCAACATTTCCCGTCAATTCAAAGTTCATACCAATACGAATTGTATTTTCATCTCCTCCACCGGAGCCACCATCACCACAACCGGCTAGTGTAGTAAGCGCCATACATGACACCGCTGTCATTGCTACCAATTTTTTAAAGCTTCCCATACCATTCTCTCCTTCCACTTTCAAATGATATATCCATTATAATCAAATCATTTTCTATTTTCAATAACTTTTCACAAAGTTTTCACATATTTTCCATTTTTATTACATAATTTTTCTGTAAATATATTTCATGCTTTAGGAACCATCTTTTATAAGATATCTAAGCACTTTTTTATGTCGGAGAAAAAGAAAAGGAAAGTCTCCTTATCCTGCATAGCAATCATACAGAATAAGAAGGCTTCCCCGTTTTGCAAGAATTATAAAATTTGTTACAACCCCAAAAGCATTGTCCAAAAGCTTGTAAAAGCTTCCATAATAATTCCTCTTGCATGAATCAGCGGTCCATCAAGAACACCTAATGCCAGTAAGAAGAATACCAAATACATAAAATAGTTTTCATAACGCATTAGCTTAAAGTAATTTTCTTCACTTAAAATACCCGCTAAAATCTTTGAACCATCTAATGGCGGAATTGGAATAAGATTAAAAACCGCTAAACCGATATTCATCTGTGCCAATATAACAAGCATTTGAAAAATATAGTTTATGATGGTTGAAGAAAGCACCCCTTGTGGATAAAATCGCAGTATCAGACAATATCCCATGATAGATAAAAAAGCCAAAATAAAATTTGCAAACGGTCCGGCAAGCGCAGTCCACATCATGCCTTCTTTTTTATTGCGATAAAAATAAGGATTTACCTGCACCGGTTTTGCCCACCCGAAGCCGAAAAACAATAAGCAAATCGTACCGAAAGGATCTAAATGTTTAAGTGGGTTTAAAGTCATTCTTCCCGCAGAGTTTTGGGTAATATCTCCCATTTTATAAGAAACAAAAGCATGGGCTGCCTCATGCACAGATAAGGATATAACAACAGCCGGTAAAATATAAATTAAATCCGAAAGAAACTGTTGAAGATTAAAATGAAACATCACGATTCCTCCTCAATACTAATAGTATCAGTATATCATATTTCATACATAAGGAAAACTTATAAATCATTCAATGCCGGGCTCTTGCTTGTTATATAGAAATCATGCAAGCAATTTGTGCATATAGCCCTATCGTTTTGAAATCATCAATTTGAACAATATATATATATATACTACAAGCTTTGATAATAAAAAGTACGGCTGTACCGTACCTTTTATTCCTTGATTGTATTTAATTAAGCTTTACCAGCAGAACCGAATTGTTCCATCATTGCAACAACTTTAGCCTGAATTGCATCTGCACCTGGTTTAAGCAGTTTACGAGGATCGTATCCTTTACCTTCTAAATCTTTACCAGCTTCGATATATTTACGAGTAGCTGCTGCAAATTCCAACTGAAGTTCCGTATTTACATTGATCTTAGAAACACCCAAAGAGATTGCTTTAGCAACCTGCTCAGCAGGAATACCTGAACCACCGTGCAATACAAGTGGCTTACCGTTTGTACTTTCCTGAATTTCTCCAAGACGATCAAAGTTCAAGCCTGCCCAATCTGCAGGATATTTACCATGGATATTACCAATACCTGCTGCTAAGAAATCAACACCTAGGTTGGCGATTGTAGCACATTCTGCAGGATCTGCCAATTCACCCATAGAAGTAACACCGTCTTCTTCACCGCCGATGCCACCAACTTCACATTCAATAGAAATTCCTTTTGAGTGAGCCAATTCGATCATTTCTTTTGATTTTTCTAGGTTTTCTTCAAATGCATAGTGAGAACCATCGAACATTACAGAAGTAAATCCTGCTTCGATGCAAGCCTTTGCACCCTCATATGAACCATGGTCAAGGTGTAATGCTACCGGAACTGTAATTCCTAGGTAATCATGGATTTCCTTTACCATAGCTACAACGTTTTTAAATCCACACATGTATTTTCCTGCACCTTCGGAAACACCTAACATAACCGGTGATTTTGCTTCTTCGGCAGCAAGTAAAATAGCTTTTGTCCATTCCATGTTGTTGATGTTGAATGCTCCGACTGCATAATGACCTGCATGAGCTTTTTCAATCATTTCTTTTGCTGATACTAATGCCATATAAATAAGTCCTCCTTATATTCATATACATTATTATTCTACTTCATTTTTACTTTTTTGAAAAGGTTATTTTGCTTTTTCTATCTGCTATTTTAAAAAAAGAGCATCTTTTAACAGACACTCTCCATATCCTTAATATTCTTCGTCCTTATCCTTCTTCTCAGCTTCATCACTTTCATCGAAGTCATCGCCTTCATCATCATTTTCATCAATCATCAGATCATCGGTATCAACAACAACCTCACTGAAGGTATGACGCTCACGTAAATCCCATTTATTTTCACCAATGTTTACAAAGCGGTCATCTAAGGAAAGATCGCTGTAAAACTGAGCGATATTATCCTCCTCCTGTGCTTTGGTAAAGCCCATTTCCTGACTTACCTCTTCCCATAGTTTAAGAAATACCAATGCTTTTTTCTTGCTGTTTAGCTGATCAAAAGCAACATCTATCATAGCTTTTTTCATCAATCCTTGCCTCCTACATTTTTTCCGTTGCTTCCACACCGATAAATGCCAATGCATTCTTCAACGTAATTTTCGTTGCCTTAAGCAGTGCAATACGCTGTGCACTCAGTGCTTCATTGTTCATATCAATAACCTTGCAGGCATTGTAAAAGCTGTGGAAGTGTTGTGCTAACTTCTGTACATAGTTGCATACACGATGCGGTGCACGATACTTCGCAGCATCGCTGACAACTCCGCTAAATTCATTGATATACTTCATCAATGCGATTTCTTTTTCATGCGTTAATAACTCATAAGACTGCGCCGGTGCTAATTGCGGAGCTTGTCTTAAAATAGAACAAATTCTCGCATGGGCATATTGTGCATAATACACCGGATTATCATTGCTCTGTTTTCTTGCAAGTCCTAAATCAAAGTCAAAATGTGTATCTACCGCACGCTGAACAAAGAAATAACGAACAGCATCAACGCCTACCTCATCGCAAAGCTCACGAATCGTAACGGCATTGCCCAAACGCTTGCTCATTTTTACTTCTTCTCCGTTTTCAACTAAGCGCACCATTTGGATAATATCCACTTGCAGCTTATCCGGATCGTTGCCCAATGCTTCAATGCTGGCCTTTAAACGTGGAATATATCCATGATGATCTGCCCCAAGCAAATCCACCAACAAATCAAAGCCACGATCCAACTTATCCTTATGATATGCAATATCCGGAACTAGATATGTATAAGAGCCATCTTTTTTTCTTAATACACGATCCTTATCATCACCGAATTTTGTTGTCGCAAACCATAAAGCGCCATCTTCCTCATAGGTTAAGCCCTTTTCATGCAGCTGTGCTAGTGCAGTTTCCACCTTACCGGCATCACGTATCGCCTGCTCACTGCTCCATACATCGAAATGTACACGGAAATAATCCAAATCCCGTTTAATTTTATTTAATTCAAATTCAATTCCCTTTTCCTTAAAAAATTTCAGATTGGCATCGTTTTCTTCTGCATAAGCCTCTCCATATTCCTTCGCTAACGCAATGGCAATCTTCTTCACATCTTCTCCATGATAGCCATCTTCAGGAAGGGTAAAGTCCATACCCAAATATTCCCGATAACGTGCCTGTAAAGACAAGCCCAAGTTAATGATCTGATTTCCTGCATCATTCACATAATACTCGCGGCATACATCATACCCACTGGCCTTCATAAGTCTTGTAATGCT
Source organism: Amedibacillus dolichus DSM 3991 (assembly GCF_000154285.1). Lineage (GTDB taxonomy): Bacteria > Bacillota_I > Bacilli_A > Erysipelotrichales > Erysipelotrichaceae > Amedibacillus > Amedibacillus dolichus. The sequence goes on from NZ_DS483474.1 coordinate 11,165, forward strand.
ATCTCCCCATGCCGCACCGCGCGCATGTCCTAAATGCAAATCTCCGGTTGGATTGGCAGAAACATATTCCACATTCACCTTTTGTCCTTTACCGGTTTCGTTTTCCCCATAGTGATCACCTGCTTCTAATACACGTGCAATGATTTCAGCCATTGAGGTCTTACGAATGACAAAGTTGATAAATCCCGGGCCGGCAATTTCACAGCTTTCAATATTTGCTGCATCGTGATCTAAATGTTCAATAATTCCCTGTGCAATAACACGTGGGTTATTCTTTAATATTCTGGTTAGCTGCATTGCCATATTCGTAGAATAATCGCCATGACTTAAATCTCTTGGAATTTCAATAACGATATCTTCTGCAACTAACTCTACATCAAACGCTTTTTTCGCTGCTGCCGCAAGCGCCTGCTTCAATCCGCTTTCTATTTGATTCATGAAAAATCCTCCTTCAGTTCCCAAACGATCCGTATGCAATCGATGATTTCATGATTTTGCATCACATCATATTCAATAAATATAATATTTTCGCTCTGTATATATTTATGCGTATACAATTCAAATTCCAACAAGCCAAATTCTGACATAACCTTTCCCTTAGTTTCTTCTAAGGGGCGAAAGCAATGTGTACTTTCCACATCACTGCTGCGCTTAATAAAAAGATCTGTCTCATTCGCCAACACCTCCACACAAGCGTTGGTTCCCTTTTCGTTATATGTAAAGCTTTGACCTGTATCACTCTGTTTTCTTTCAATCATTCCTTGATACAGCACGGTTTTTTCTTTGGTTGTTAAAGAATGCTGTACCGCCTGCATATAGGCCTTCATTTGCATCACCACATATTTACCATGAGCATTATAACAGAATTATCACAGCGTTCAAGCCTTTTTGATTATATTTTTTTAAAGATTTTATGATATTTTCAAGAACATACCAATTAGCACCCGTTTCCTTAACAAATTCCATACATTTTAGCATCTATTATATTTCACTTTTATAATAAAAATATGCATTATCAATATTATAAAAGTAGAATATAAACGCAAATCTACGTTATTTTCAAGCGTTTTGATATAACAAAAAACCATGCTTCCAGTTCTATTTCATTTGATCTCTTTCTTCTTCTTTCACAAAAATAAGTCTGCTTTCTCTCCACTCATAACAAAAACTCTTCCTTATATTATATATAGCAAGCTTCCATCTCTTGTATTCTATCTCCTTCCACACTACTCTTCCTTATAATATATATAGCATACATTTTTTACTTTCCTATTATCCTATTTTTTAAAAGATGGAAAATCATCAAAAATACGCTTACTACACTATCTATATTTTTATAATATTCTACTTTTATAATAATATCTTTTGCTTTTATTTAGACTCTTTTTTTCCATTCGCATCATAATTCCATCTGATAATTGTTTAAAAAGAATGGAATGGTTCACACTAAGGAAAAAGAAGGTGTGTCTATGAAGCTGTGGAAGCGTGTTTTATTAACTGTCATTTTTATCTTTCTTTCCCTTTACTGTCTCCTATATGGCTATGCGCTTTTCCATCATTTATCCCTTGATGAGCAACGTAAAAACATTACCCTATACGATATCAACGGTGAAGTCTTATATGAATCCAATTTTAAAAAAAATATGAGTTGGACACCACTCGAGGATATTCCGCAATTTTTACAAGATGCTGTTGTTAGTGTTGAGGATAAGCGTTTCTACACACATGCCGGAATTGATCCGATCCGTATCACCAAGGCACTTGCCCAAAACATAGCACATGGCCATATCGTCGAAGGCGGCTCCACCATTACGCAGCAATATGCTAAAAACTTATTTTTGACAAACGAGCAAACACTTGTTCGCAAGATGCATGAGCTGTTATATGCGATGCGTTTGGAAATGCAATATAGCAAACAGGAAATCCTCGAAGGCTATCTAAATACTGCCTACTTCGGTCATGGCATTTATGGAATACAAGCAGCTGCCGATTATTTCTTTAACACCTCTCTCGATCAACTTACCATTGCACAAAGTGCTATGCTCATCGGTATCCCAAACGGTCCAAGTCTTTACTCTCCCTTCTTAAACCCCAAGCTTGCGAAAGAACGCCAAACGCTGATTCTTGATGTATTGGAGCATAATCATGTAATTACCCCGCAACAAAAAAAGTTCGCCTTAAGCGAGAATATCCGACTATCCACCAAAACTGACACCAAGCTTGCCGGCATGGAACAATACTACGTCGATGCGGTCTTACAAACATTAAACCAAATGGACATTGACTTTCAAAAGGAGGTTCATGTTTATACATACTATGATCCTTCCATTCAACAAGCATTGGATCAATCCATTAAGGCCTATACTACTTATGAAGATGAAATCGAGGTAGCCGCAATTATCACGCAGCCCTTTAGTGGCAATGTATTGGCAATGGCAGGTGGAAAAGATTACACCCTTTCACAATATAATCGTGCTATGTATTCCTCACGACAAGTCGCAAGCACCATCAAGCCACTTTTATATTACTGTGCTCTACAAAACGGCTTTACCCCTACCTCTACATTTTTATCACAACCAACCACCTTTCATGGCGAAGATGGGGAAGAATATGCACCTACCAATTATGACAACCTCTATGCCAACGATGAAATCACCATGATCAATGCCTTAGCTTTAAGTGATAACATCTATGCGGAAAAGATGCATTTGTTTTTAGGTATGCAAACCCTCCATGAAGCACTGCTCGATTTTGGCATTACCCAATCCCAGCCATCTCCTTCCCAAGCATTGGGAACCGTAAATATGTCCCTATTGGAGTTAAGTCGTATCTATAACACCTTTGCCGGTGAAGGCTTGTATATCAAGCCTGCCTTGATTTCCAAGATCAGCAGTCCCGATGGAATTCAATATGAGCGCAAGATCACACCTAAGCGATTATTAGATCGTGATGAAACCCTAGTCTTAAATCAAATGCTGACAGCTACCTATGACCTTGCGAACAAATCCTATAACTGGCCAAGCATGTATGGCTATCAGCCAAAGGTAACAACAGCAGTAAAATCCGGTACAAGCGATTGGGATTCCTTGGTCATCGGCTACAATCCCGAATATACGGTAGGTGTATGGAGCGGTTTCGATGATAACCGCACTCTTGATAAACAATACTACTCACTCAGTAAACGCATCTATCAAAACACCTTCAACCTGCTATATGAGAAGCGAAAGGGTGTTTGGTATGAGCCAAGCAATCGAATCATCGAAAAACGAATCAACCCGATTTCCGGAGCAGAAATTTCAAACGGATCTGTATATTGGTTTTTACCCTCTTAGCAATCCTCACTACATACACTGAAAAGTGCAAGGCTATCCTAAAACCATCAAAAAATCAAAAAAATTAAAAATTTTTTCGTTCCTTACCAAAAGTGCGTTTAACCCCCTAAATTAAAAGCTCTGCGGCAAATCGACAACGACTTGAAAACTTACGAAAATGAAAGTTTTGAATTTTTAAGGGTTGCATAAAATCGGGGGCTTTGTTACAATGAGAACGTTGAGTCGAGGTGATTTGATGAATTTTATTGAAAAAAACACAAAAAAAGTAGCGCTGTTTGTCTGTTTGGCAACTGCAGCTTCTGGTATAACAACAGTATTTGCGGCACAAGATGCTGCGGGGTGGCATGGGAAAGGTGCTGATCGTATCTACAAGGTAGACGGGTTGGCAAAAGTAAACGCTTGGATTTTCGAATCTGACGGAACTTACTATGTTGATGCACTTGGACACCCAGTAACAAGTGAATTTAAGGTAATTGACGGTAAGACATATTACTTCAATGCAGAAGGTAAAAAAGTTAGCGGAACAACGATCATCGGCGGAAAGCGTTATTTCTTTGATAAGAATGGTGTACTTCCACTTGGGTGGTCTGAAGATAAAACAGCTTATTACAATGAATTTGGTGTTAAGTTAACCGGTATTCAGGTAATTGATGGCAAGACATACAACTTCGGTGATGCAGGTACTCTACAAAACGGTTGGAAAGATGTAAACGGAAAATCTGTTTATTTCCATAACGGAGAGCTTGCTTCCGGTGAAATTGTACTTCACGGTAAGAAATATAACTTCAATACAGATGGCACATTATCTAAAGGTTGGGTACGTGTCGGAGAAGAAAAAGCATATTATGATGATTACGGATATCGTATTCACGGTTGGAAAGAAATTGATGGCAAGAAATATTATTTCAACAAGGAAGGCTTTGCAGCTACTGATACAGAATACGCAGGATATTCTTTCGATTCTGACGGTGTAGCTAGCAAGATTGAAGAAAAAGAAGAAACAAGCAATGGGTTCGATACAGCTACAAGCGGAAGTATTCCGAACGCAAAAGGCGGTGTTGCAGCTGCAGCATTAGCACAGCTAGGTCGTTTTCAAGATTGCACAAGTCTTGTATCAAACGCTCTAGCAGCACAAGGAATTTACCATCACGGTTGGCCTGCATCTTATTTCTCATTAGGTACAGTAACCTCTGATCCTCAGCCAGGTGATTTGATTTACTATGCAAATGGTGGTACCGGTTTAGCACATATCGCTGTTTATATCGGTAATGGTCAAGCTGTACATGGTGGTTGGCAGGGAAATCAAACTGTCATCGCATCTGCTTACGTAGGTTCAGGACCAGTATTCATTCGTCTAAGATAAACCAAAAGAGAACGCATCTGTTCTCTTTTTTTATATATCTTTCCATCTTCTTTATAAGGTATAACGCAATTTCCTAACAATAAGTAATATTCTTATATAGCCTTTAGATAGAGTTCACTAAAACTATCCTCTAAAAGATATGTACAACATATACTCAAGATAGCCGAAAAATCATAAGAGTCAAAGAGTGAATATCACTTTTTGGACTCTTTTTCTTTCACTATTCAAAATATCCTTTGTAAATCACTGTTTTTATTCCGTATAAGCGATATTTACAAATTTTAGCGCTCATTCACAACAAATTCATTTTCACCTCTTAAATCAAAAATAAACACAATTTTAACAAAGTGTCCTCCTACCTTATCCAAATTCCTTATCTTGTTTAAGAACAAAGAACATAATCACAGGCATATTTTATATCCACATAGTATACAAATAGTTAATCTTTCATACTTCCAGCAATTATTTATCAATAACACTAAGACAATAAGATCTACATATAAAAAAAACGTATCAGCTTAAAACCGATACGTATATGCCATTAGGCAACTGTTTCTTTCCAAATATTAGCACCGATAGCTTGTAGCTTTTCGATAATATGCTCATACCCACGTTCAATATGATAAATATCATGAATGGTTGTTACCCCATCTGCAAGCAAACCGGCAATTACCAAGCAAGCTCCACAACGCAAATCGGTTGCGCAAACCTCTGTTCCCGATAACGGTGTTGGCCCTTCAATAAAGGAAGAAGCCTGCATGACATTGATATTCGCCCCCATTTTATTCAGCTCGTAGCAATGCTTAAAACGTTCGATATAAATGGTTTCCGTTACCATAGAATGACCCTGTGCCTGTGTTAAAAGTGCCGTTAAAGGCTGTTGAATATCTGTCGCAAAACCCGGATAAGGCAAGGTTTTAATATCCGTACCGATTAGCTTACTTATCCCTTTTACGCGAACACTATCTACATCGACTTCCATTTCCACACCGATTTCCTTTAGCTTTGATAATAAAGCCTCTAAATGATGAGGAATAATATTTTCAACAACCACATCTTCAGCAGCCGCAGCTGCCATCACAATATAGGTAGCCGCCTCAATACGATCCGGTATAATTTCATGGAAACAACCGCTCAGCTTTTCCACACCGTCAATAATGATCACATTGGTTCCTGCTCCACGAATATTGGCACCCATTTTATTCAACAGGGTTGCTACATCAATAATTTCCGGTTCCTTTGCCGCATTTTCAATCGTTGTTCTGCCCTTGGCATAAACCGCAGCCATCATGATGTTGATCGTTGCACCGACACTGGCAATATCCAAGAAAATCTCCGTTCCTACCAATTCCTTCGCATCTAAAACATAAGAGCCATGCTCATACTTTACCTCTGCTCCAAGGGCTTCAAAACCCTTTAAATGCAAATCAATCGGACGTGGTCCCAAATAACAGCCTCCCGGCATAAGAATTTCCACATGTCCATACTTTCCTAACAAAGCTCCCATAAAATAATAAGAAGCCCGAAGCTTATTGACAGCATCATGCGTTAATGGACGATTCACCATATCCTGTGGATCAATCACAATCGTATCAGAAGATCGAATATCGACAGCCACACCTAAAAAATCCAACAAAACAGATAAAGACTTTACATCGGAAATATCAGGGACATCACAAATCGTTACCGGTCCATTCGCTAAAATTGCTGCCGGAATCAACGCAACCGTTGCATTCTTAGAACCGCCGATACGCACCGTTCCCTTTAATTTATGTTTCCCTTCTATTTTAATGACGTCTTCCATTACGATTCTCCTCTCATCACCATTATTGTATTAAATTTATCATAACACTGTGCTATTTTCCAACAAAAAAAAGCACAGTAAAACATGCAAGACATTTGCATGTATATTATAAAGCATTTTCCCTCACATAGCTATAAATTTCGCTTTTTTCTTTCCGCTTCGTCAATTCCAAAATTTTGCAGATATTTCTTTTAAGATTTCTTACATTATCATTAGAAATCAGACCATAATTTTGATATAATAGAACAGGTTTAAAAGAGATAGATGGAGGGTTAACATGAAAAACGTCGCTTTCGACAATGCCAAGTATTTAAAGCTGCAATCCGAGCATATCTTAGAGCGCATCAGCAGCTTCGACAATAAGCTATATCTGGAATTCGGTGGCAAGCTGTTTGACGACCATCACGCATCTCGCGTACTTCCAGGCTTTCGGCCTGACAGCAAGCTGAAAATGCTGATGGAATTGAAGGATAAGGCAGAAATCGTAATCGCTGTATGTGCCAGCGATATTGAAAAAAATAAAATCCGCAGTGATATGGGAATCACTTATGATGTGGAGGTTTTGCGTCTTATTGATGCCTTCCGTGATTGCGGCATGTATGTCGGCAGTGTTGTCATTACACAATATGCCAACCAATGTGCTGCGGACAGCTTCAAAGCAATGCTGGAGCATTTGGGAATCCGTGTATTTGTACATTATATTATTCCGGGATATCCAAACAATATCCCATTGATCGTTTCTGATGAAGGACTTGGAAAAAACGAATATATCGAAACCACACGCCCGTTGGTAGTCATCACTGCTCCGGGACCCGGTTCCGGGAAAATGGCAACCTGCCTGTCCCAGCTTTACCACGAACATAAACGTGGTGTAAAAGCCGGTTATGCAAAATTCGAAACCTTCCCGATTTGGAACCTTCCTTTGAAGCACCCGGTGAATTTGGCTTATGAAGCCGCAACTGCCGATTTAAATGACATCAATATGATCGATCCGTTTCATTTGGAGGCTTATGGGGAAACAACCGTTAATTACAATCGTGATGTAGAGATATTTCCGGTTTTAAACGCTATGTTTGAGCGTATCTTAGGAAAAAGTCCTTATAAATCTCCTACCGATATGGGAGTGAATATGGTTGGCTATTGCATTTGTGATGATGAATGTGCCAAGCAAGCAAGCGTTGATGAAATCTTACGTCGCTACTACAAAGCGAAGGTCGATTATGTAAAAGGCTATACCGGCGAGGATACTATTCATAAAATTCAGATCATCATGTCGCAGGCCGATATTCAGTTAGAGCAAAGACGAGTTGTAGCTCCTGCTATTGCCAAGGCACAGGAAACCGGCGCTCCGGCAGTCGCAATCGAGTTGCCAGATGGACATATCGTTACCGGTAAAACGACTTCTTTATTAGGCGCAAGCTCCGCTGCCCTACTAAATGCCCTAAAGGAATTGGCACATATCAATGATGATATTCCGCTGATTTCTCCCAATATTATAGAGCCGATTCAAAAGCTAAAGGTAAATGCCTTGGGAAATCACAATCCGCGTTTACATACCGATGAAGTCTTGATTGCCTTAGCGATTTCCGCAACGACCAATCCGGTAAGCCACCACGCTTATCAAATGCTAGATCAATTAGCAAACTGTGAGGCACATAGCACTGTTATTTTATCCAGTGTCGATGCCAATACTTTTCGCAAGCTGCATGTTCACCTGACTTGTGAGGATAAATATCAAACCAAAAAATTGTATCATAATTAGCTCTCAGCTACTTGCTCCCTTAGGGGAGCTTTTTATATGAGCAAATAAAAAAAGAAGATCTATCCGAAGATAAATCCTCTGCAATCTTTAGAATAATCCGACAATATGTCCTTCCTCATTGATATCCATATTAAGTGCCGCAGGAGCTTTCGGTAAGCCCGGCATCGTTAATACCTTTCCGGTAAGGGCTACGATAAAACCTGCACCCAAAGATGGTCTTAACTCACGAACGGTAATACGGAAATTGGTTGGTGCACCATAAGCTTTGTCATTATCACTTAGGGACATCTGTGTTTTTGCCATACAAATCGGCATCTTATCCCAACCAAGTGTATTATATAAAGCAATCTGTTGCTGTGCTTCTTCCGTAAAATCCACACCGTCAGCACCATACACTACTTTAGCAATCGTTTCGATTTTATGCTCAATGCTGTCATTTACATCATATAGCGGTGCATAGCTATTTGGCTGATCACAAAGCTCTACCAATTGGTTTGCTAGATCAATAGCACCATCTCCACCTTTTGCCCATACCTGAGATAAGGACATTGCATGCCCATGCTCCTTACACCAATTTTGCAGTGCTTCTACCTCACTTGGCGTATCTGTTGCAAATTCATTGATGGCAATGATATATGGCAATCCAAAATGCTTCACCGTATCAATATGCTTTGCCAAATTCGCACAACCCTCTAACATAGCGTCAACATTTTCTTCCTTTAGATCCTCATAAGCAACTCCGCCATGCTGTTTCAAGGCACGAATCGTTGCGACAATAACCACTGCATTTGGCTTTAGTCCTCCAAATCGGCATTTGATATCCAAGAACTTTTCCGCTCCCAGATCTGCACCGAAACCGGCTTCGGTAACCGTATAATCCGCTAGCTTCAAGCAGGTCTTGGTCGCAAGAATAGAGTTGCAGCCATGGGCAATATTCGCAAAAGGACCGCCATGAATCAATACCGGATTATGTTCAAGTGTTTGTACCATATTCGGCTTGATCGCATCTTTCAGCACCATTGCCAAAGCACCCTCGATTTTCAAATCCTTCACATAGATCGGTTCGGATTTGGAATTGTAAGCGACAAGCATTTCGCCCAATCGGCGTTTTAGATCCATCAAGGAAGTGGACAGGCAAAGTACCGCCATTACCTCACTGGCAACGGTGATATTAAAGCCATCATGACGCTCTACCCCGTTTGCCTTCGGTCCTTGTCCGATTTCAATGGAGCGCAACGTACGATCGTTCATATCCAAGCAACGCTTCCATGCTACATGTTCAATATCAATATCCAATTCATTCCCCTGATGAATATGATTGTCCAAGCAGGCACTCACAAGATTATTGGCAGTCGTGATCGCATGCATATCACCGGTAAAATGCAGGTTGATATCCTCCATTGGTACAACCTGTGCATAGCCTCCACCGGCTGCACCACCCTTTAATCCGAAAACCGGACCAAGGCTTGGCTCACGTAAAGCAATCATCGTTTTCTTTCCGATTTTATTTAAGGCATCACCTAACCCGACAGTCGTTGTGGATTTTCCCTCTCCTGCCTTAGTTGGATTGATGGCAGTTACCAAGATCAGCTTTCCATCTTCCTTATTTTCATTGCGACGTAACAAGTCCAAGGAAACCTTAGCCTTATAATTTCCATAGTATTCTAAATCTTCTTCACCAATGCCGATTTTAGCGGCAACATCACGAATATGCTCTAATTTACATTCCTGTGCGATTTCTAAATCTGTCTTAAACATAGCAACCTCCTACATATCCTTTTTTCCGATATCGTTGCGATAGAACAATTTATCACAGCGAACCTTACGAACGTCCTCATACGCCTTTGCATAAGCTTCTTTCAAGGTCGGAGCACTTGCGGTAATCGTCAATACACGTCCACCATCGGTATAAAGCTTTCCATCTTTTTCCGCTGTTCCCATGTGATAAACCATGGAATCAACGTCCTCTAAGCCTTCAATCAAAGCTCCCTTGGTAGAAGTTGCAGGATACCCCTCACTTGCCATAACCACACCAAGCGTTGTATTCGGATCCCATTCCATTTCGGTTTTTGAATGGTTCATAATATTTTCGATAATATCGCATATATCGGTTTTTAAGCGTGGAAGAATAACCTCAGCTTCCGGATCTCCGAAGCGTGCGTTAAATTCTATTGTTTTTACACCATGTTCCGTTAGCATCAATCCACCATATAAGAAACCGGTAAAACTATGTCCTTCCTTTACCATAGCACTTGCCATAGGAAGCATGACATTGTTCATAGCCTCGTCAATGATTTCCTTGGTAATCGTATGAACCGGAGAATACACACCCATACCTCCGGTATTCGGACCGGTATCGCCATCTCCTACACATTTATGATCCTGTGCGATTTCACATGGAATGACCATATCTCCGCTTACAAAGCAAATCAGTGAAAATTCAAAGCCTGTTAAGCATTCCTCGATTACGACCTTATTGCCGGGGATTGAGAATGCTGTTTCGATAGCTTCTATCGCCTCGTCCATTTCATGTGCAACCGTAACCCCTTTACCTGCCTTCAAGCCATCTTCCTTGATAACAATTGGAACACCTTGCTTTTCCACATAACGTATTGCGTCCTTCATCGTATCAAAGGTATGATAGCGTGCGGTAGGAATACCGTACTTATCCATGATTTTCTTTGAAAAATCTTTACTTGTTTCTACCTGTGCTGCGTCCTTAGTAGGACCGAAGATCTTTAACCCTTCCTTTTGGAAAGCATCAACAACCCCTAGCGACAAGGTATGCTCCGGTCCGACAATCGTTAAATCAATATGTTTTTCTTTCGCAAAGGCTAGCAAGCCATCAACATCACTATCGGAGATATTAACACACTCTGCCAGCTGCGCCATACCCGGATTCCCCGGTGCTGCATAAATCTTTCTTACACGTCCACTTCTTGAAACAGCATGCACAAGCGCATGCTCTCTGCCACCTTTCCCAATGACCAATACTTTCATTTGCCCACGTCCTTTCCGTATATATATACGTTTAAAGTTAAAATTACACTCTTATTTTACTTTATTTACCGCATATTTACAATGTAGAATAAGCCAAGAGTTATGCTTTTTTCACTCGAAAATCCATCGGTATGCAAGGGATTTTTTTAAGGATATTTGACAAAGGCGCAAATGTATCGTACTATGGGGTAGCATATATAGGAGGATAGCTATGTTTTTTAGTAAAAAGAAGAAAGGAAACGTAGTAGAAATACTAGCTCCCGTTGATGGAGATGCTGTTCCCCTTGAGGACGTTCGTGATCAGGTCATTGCGCAAGGTCTGATGGGAGAAGGGATTGCAATCGATCCTATCAATGAAACAGTGTTTGCTCCATGTGAGGGAGAAATTACGCATATCAGCGAACAGGAGCATGTCATTGGCATGTGCTGTGAGAATGGAAGCAACATCTTAATTCATGTCGGTATCAATACCGGAGAGCTGCATGGTGAAGGCTTTGAAATTCTAACCAGAGTAAACGATTATGTTTATGCCGGTACGCCCTTACTTTCCTTTGACCTTGCTTATATAAAAGAAAAAGGACTTTGCCCTTATGTTATTACGGTAAGCCCTAAAAATGAAAAATATGATGTTTCCATCGAGCTTGACCATGGAGAAGTCCAAGCCAACGAAAGTGTTATCTTTATGATTGATGAAGCATAGTCAAACCGTTGATAAAGCTTATAAAAGCCTTATCAAACGGTTTTTTTGTACGCCAAGCATGGCATACATCTAGGTGGTGAAAGTCCACTGTGGGGGTGTTCATCGCAACCGCCAACCACTAGCCAAAGTCAAGGGTGTCCATCGTGAGGTGGAATCTGAAGGAAGATGGAGGCAAAACTCCGGTCTGAGGAATACGAATCACATCAGGCATATCATGGGGACAAGTGTGCAAAACAACACAAAATCCAAAAGAGTTGCGGATAAGACTATGATATGTAAATGTGGCAGATATATGGAGGGAAAGAGGTATGATCTTATCTTGGGAGGTCTTACAGAGGGAAACCTAGTAACAACGAACTGTAAGAAGTACCAAGGGCAGGCACTCAGCCGAAGTCGTAGTAGTGAAGAAGTTTCTGTAATGGAAATGGAGCGAAGGACCGAACAAATTTATCAGTTATTGAAATCGAAGTTGAAATTGTATGCGAGATCACGAGGACAGTAAATAAACTAGTACTACTAAGTAAACAGAAACGGATGAAAGGTAGAAGTCAGTATACAATTAGCGAAGAAATGGAGGTAACGAATATGACAACTGATAGAAGTTTATTAGAAGATATGTTAAGTGATGAAAATCTAAACAAAGCATATCTGCAAGTCGTGCGAAACAAAGGAGCCGAAGGAGTAGATGGTATGAAATATACGGAACTCAAGGATTACCTAAAAGAGCATGGCGAAGAAATCAAAGAACAGATACGAACAAGAAAGTATAAGCCAAAACCGGTAAAAAGAGTAGAGATACCAAAAGACAATGGCGGAGTAAGAAACTTAGGAGTGCCAACCGTAGTAGATTGATTTATTCAACAAGCAATCGTACAAATACTAACACCAATCTATGAGCCATTATTTAGTGAACATAGCTTTGGATTTCGACCAAACAGATGTTGTGAAATGGCAATCGTCAAAGCATTGGAATATATGAATGAAGGGTATCATTGGGTAGTTGATATAGACCTAGAGAAATTCTTTGATAATGTGAGCCACGATAAACTAATTACAATAGTAATGAGGAATGTGAAAGATGGAGAAATCGTATCACTGATACGAAAATATCTAGTGAGTGGAATTATGATAGACAATGAATATAAAGAGTCAGTCATAGGAACACCACAAGGAGGAAATTTATCTCCACTATTAAGTAACGTTATCCTAAATGAATTAGACAAGGAACTAGAAGCAAGAGGACTCCATTTCACAAGGTATGCGGATGACTGTATTATACTAGTAGGCTCGTCAAAAGCAGCAGATAGGGTTATGGCAAATGTATCAAAGTACATCGAAAAGAAACTAGGGCTTAAAGTCAATATGACAAAGAGCAAGGTGTCAAAACCGAATGAAATCAAGTATCTGGGATTTGGATTTTACTATGATAGATATTCACAGTTGTGGAAAGCAAAGCCACATGAAATATCCATTCAAAAGTTGAAAGAGAAGATAAAGAAACTGACAAGCCGAAGCTGGTCAGTAGATATGAACTATCGACTAATAAAATTGAAACAACTAATAGTAGGATGGGTAAATTACTATCGCATAGGATATTTCAAAATAAAAGCAAAGGAAATTGATAGAAATATAAGATTTCGACTGCGGATATGTATATGGAAACAATGGAAGAAACCATATACGAGATATAAAGCACTGAAGAAATTAGGTTTAGAAGAATGGAAGTGTAAGACATGGTCAAATACACGAAAGAGTTACGCGAGATGTGCTTCAACATTCTTAAAAGTCGCAATATCGAAGGAAGTATTAAAGAAAAGAGGTCTAGTAACGCTACTAGACCAATAACAGTTGAAACATATTTAGAATAAATTTGAACCGCCGTATGCCGAACGGCACGTACGGTGGTGTGAGAGGTCGGTAATTGAAATAATCAATTACCTCCTACTCGATTATTTATAATCAGCGGATACTATAACAGTAATAAGTGTCAAATATGCCCTATACTATGCTTTTTTAGCTTCTGATTGTTTCCCCTTATTAACTGCTAAAGGAAGAAATACATGAAACATCTTACTTCTGTATTTCTTATAAAAAACCTCAAATCTAACGATTTGAGGCTTATTTTATAACATTAAATAGTATTGATATCCCTAATTACCCAATTCTATTTAATCCCATCTATCCCTTTTTACACTCACTAAGCAAGGCTTACGAACGAACGGCTGCGATGCCGATAACAAAAGCCAGTATTCCCATAAAAACTAACAAGCTAACGGTAATCAGTACATTGCTTAACTGCTTTGTTTTTTTAATTTCCCTAAATGCTTCCTTTATGCTAAAGCCTTGCCACTTGAAATATTTTATCAAGCAGTAAATCAACAGCGCTGCCGAAGCATAATTAAATAAAAGCAGCTGCGCAATCGCAATGATCAGCATTTCTATACGTGTTGCTTCTACATATTCAAAATTTTCAAGATTGTTAATCAAACGCTTTAAGGCATAAAACACATATAAATTCACAACACAAACAATAAATCCTGTGGTAATGAATAAATTCGTTGAGAGTAACTCGTTCACGCCACCCTTTGTTTGCGTAGCTAACAATCCGAAATAAACTAAGAAAAGCAGAACCATGGCAATGCACATATATTGTGCAAACTTTGCCATTTTAAATTCACCGTATTTTTTCAGTTTTCTTTTTTGTTTCATCACATCACGTTTTTTCATAAGACCCTCATTTCTAAGAACAAAGCAGGATTCTACACCTGCTCTGTTCTTTTATGTTAAGCTTAGTCAAGGTGCAAAATGTCTTTTACTTTCGTTGTAATACCTTGTACACGAACACCGTAAATTACCTGAACTGCATTCTTTGCACGAACTACTCCCATAGCCTCTAAATAATTTTTAAAGTCATCATCGGATGCAATAAGTGTATCATCTTTTACGGTTACGCGCAATCTACTAGCGCAACAAGTTACTGTTTCGATATTATCAGCACCACCTAGGGCTTCAATAATACGTACTTCTAATGAATCTTCTTCACTACCTGTACTTGCACCATCAGCCTGTCCGTCCTTGATGGCATTGTATTCCTTCTTGCTCATCAGCTTCACTTCTGCTTCCCCTCTACCTGGAGTCGGCAAATCCCATTTCTCAATACAGAATTTGAAAGCAAAGTAGTAAACAACAAAGGTTAATGGAAGCAGCCATAATGCATGAATCGCATGTACCTTATGAGGCTGGAATAGGTTAGGAATCATGAAGAACAATGCCGTACCATTGATAGAAATTTCAAATACCTCTGCTAATACATAGCACAAGCCGCAAAGTGGAGCATATACTAACCAATACAATGCAGGAGCTACGAATAAGAAGGTATATTCAATCGGTTCAGAAATACCAACCATCGCTAAGGTAAATACTGCCGGCACTAATAACGCTGCAATTTTCTTTCTATTTTCTTTACGAGCACACTTATACATCGCAAATGCAGCACCTGGAAGTCCTGCTAACTGGAACAATAAACGTCCATTCGTAAAGTTACGTGTAATATATCCGGTAGCATCAGCACTTGCTGCCTGTCCGTTGATAATGTTTTTTACGCCCTCATAAACAACACCATCAATTTCCATCGTTCCACCAACACTTGAGTATTCGATTGGGAACGCAATCAAGTGATGTATACCAAATGGAAGCAACGCCTTATCAAGTGTACCGAATAGGAAAGTACCAAACAATCCACTAGAAGTAATGAAACCGGTAATTCCTTGTAATCCACTTGCGATATAAGGCCAAATATAGTAAGTAGCAATCGCTAATGGAATAGAAACAATCGCACAAATCATAACTACAAACTTTGTACCTGCAAAGAAAGCAAACATTGCTGGTAGTTGAATATCAACAAGCTTGTTGTGAATCCATGCTGTTAATAGCCCGGAAATCAAACCGGAGAAAATCCCCATATTGTATCCAAACATACCAAATGCAGAAGACCAAATAGCATTGAAGTTCAAGGCCTCATTCTGTGAATAACCATTTGCAACTAATGCCTCAATACTTGTTGTTTCCGCAGTCCAGCCTTCAAAGCCTGCCCAAGCTTCAATTCCTCTCATATATGTAAGGAATAAAACCAAGCCGGCAAATGCTGCCCAACCTTTTTCTTTCTTAGCCAATGTAAATGAGATAGCTACTGCAAACCAAAGCTGCAATGTGTTCATGAAATAGAATCCCAAATTGGTAATCATCGTTAGTAAATTGTAAAATAGCGTACCTTCTTCAAGGATATAGTTCGTAAATGCACTACCAATACCTACGAAGAAACCAACAAGAACCAATAAAATGATGGGAACCATCATTGCACCGGCAAAAGTTTGCAATTTTGCCTGAATGTTTTTCATAACATTTCCTCCTTTTTTCTATCATTAGAATACCATACATAGTTTTGAATAGCTAGGAAGGGATAACTAGCACTTATCCCTTAACATTGTGGTAATTTTTAAACATTTACAATAGAAATGAAAAGGCTTACCTCATTTGGAGCGTTATTCCTTATTTGCCATCACACGCCAACTTTTTCAAAGCATAATAATAGATTTCACAAGCCTTCAAAAGCGAGGACAGCGGCATTTGTTCATTGGGCATGTGCGGTTTGGGATCCTCACCCTCAAAAGTTGCGCCAAACGCTACCCCACAGTCAAGTGTACGAGCATAAGAAGCGCCACCCTTCGTAAAGGCTCCTGCCTCCTCATGCATAACCTGTTCATAGGCCGCTTTCAAAGCTTGAATAAGCGGTGATGCTTGTGGAACATACAGCATACGCTTTTCCTTCAACACTGCAAAATCCGCTTGATACGGCTTGACAATATCCATAATATGTTCTTTCGCTTTTACGATATCAACACCATGAATATAGCGATAATCTATATATAAATGAAATATATCTCCCTCCATAGCAAAAGACATAGGACAAATCGAAGTTTTTCCCATTTCCTCATCTTCATGATATAAGCCACTTTTTGCACCATAAAAATCGTCTAATAAATAAGCTTTGAAATATTGCAGAAGCTCACAAAAACCATGCTGTGCAAAAGGATAATCACATAAATCCTCACACAGCTTCCACAAAGCATTTTCTCCTCGCTGTGGATTACGGGATAAAGAAGTCTTTCCACGATAAATCAGCACCGCAAGTTCTTCTTCATAGCGAACAGTATCCGCCTGCTTAGCATACTCCATTAAATCCTCCTGTGGATATTGGATATGCAATTCAATATGATCACACACATAATTCATCGGTTTTTCACAATGAATATGTGTAATCACATTTTCTTCCTTATCCTTTTGTGCAGAAAATATCAGCTCATATTGTAAAATTCCTTTTTCCCCATTTACAATCGGAAAATTCCCATCTGGTGAAAATCCCATGATAGGTTGCTTGTGTTTAGCAAAATAATGTTCCATACACTCCCATGTTGTTTCCTCTGCACCTCCGGCAATAATACGAATATCATGCTTCAAGGAAATTCCTTCCTCTTTCAGTAAACGAGCCGCATACAACGCCGCAAGCAAAGGCCCCTTATCATCATTTACCCCTCGCCCATAAAGCATATCGCCTTTCTGCACCAAGGTAAAAGGATCACTGTCCCAAAGCTTGAGATCACCTGCCTCAACCACATCTAAATGTGCCAATACTCCAATATAATCATCTCGATCCTCAATATTGGCATACACCGCATAGCCATCAACATCATGCACTGTAAAGCCACAACGCTTAGCAATATCCAAAAAAGCATCCATCGCACAACGAATGCCATCTCCGAAAGGCGCATCTTCTTTCACACTAGTTACATCGCGTACCGATGCAATCTGCACAAGCCTTTGCAGATCCATCAATAGCTCTTCTTGGTAAAATTTTATTCTTTTTTCAAGCTCATTCATATTATTTCCTCCTAATTCTTGACTTTCCTTATATAACAGTTTACATTTATGGAGATAAGAGAGGGGTTTGTTTATGGTAAATAATCGTTTTCTTGATGTTATCAAAATTCTTTTAGAACATGATGATTATATCACAATCAATGCTATTTCAAAGCGTTTGCAGGTATCCAATAAAACCATTCGCAACGATCTTAAGCAAGTAGAGGAATGGTTAAAGGAAAACGATTTAACACTTGTGAAAAAAACCGGTGTCGGTGTAACTATCCTCGGTAAGCAAGATGCAAAGGTACATGTCATGCACCTCATGCAGCAAAAAAATGCCCAAAGCATTGACTACTCTCCGCAATTTCGTAAGATCTATATCGGAATGCGTCTTATTTTATGTCCGCAAAACTGTCGCATTTATGAGTTGGCAAACGAGCTTTATGTCAGTCGTGCCACCATTCACAAGGATTTATTAGCACTTGCACCGATGTTAGAGACCTACAAAATCACGCTGCATCGCAAAAATAATAACGGCTTAAGCGTGGAGGGAAAAGAACGTAACTATCGTGCAATGCTGTTGGAATTGATGAATCATGATAACGGATATCAGAAATTTACCGCCATGATCAAAGATCCCGACTTTCCCTGTACCGGTGATTTCGTATTTCCGGCACTTGACTACATTGACGATGAAATCAAAGAGTTTTTACAAGTTTTAAAACACTCGGAAAATTCATATTTACATACGCTTCTATGCCCTTCCCTTTTCCAAGTATTGCTGCACCTGTTTATCTGCTTTATTCGTGTACGGGAAGGACACTATGTTTCACTATCCGATCCCTTTATAGAGGAATTAAAAAGCAAGCCGTTTTATGAAGAAACCAAAAAGCTTATCCAAGCCTTAGAGGAATACTATCATATTTCCTTTAGCGAAACGGAAATTCGCTATTTACAAGTATTCCTTATTTCCTTACAAAGCAGCAGCGATACCGCAAAGGACGAGCAAGAGGAAGCAAGAGAGTTAAGCGACCTTTTAATTGCGGAATGGGAAAAGCACCTTAACTATTCTTTTCATGAGGATACAGAACTGAAAAGTGCCTTATATGCGCATCTGTGTCCTGCCATTACCCGCTTTCGCCACGGCATCAGTATCGAAAATCCCTTGATGTATGAAATTAAAACCTTATATAAAAATACCTTTTCCATCGCAAAAGCATCTGCACATATTCTTACTGAACGCTATCAAGCACCTATCAGTGATGAAGAAATCGGTTATTTCGCCTTGCATCTTGCCATGGCATTGGAACGTGCAAAGAAGCCGCTTCGTACCGTACTTATCTGCCATGACAGCAGCAGCGCAACCAAGCTTTTGAAACGCAAGCTAATGACGCAGTTTCCGGAACTTGACATCGTAGCAGTACAAAGCTATCTTACTGTCCATGACTTTCCATTCCACGAAATTGACCTCATTCTCTCCACCATGGAACTAAATCTAGACAACGATATTCCTTTTATCGTTATCAATCCTTTATTGTATGATTGCGACATTGCCCATTTAAAAACAATCATCACAAGCTATTTCCAAAAGAAAAACGATCCGCTGTTAAAAGCCGTTCAACAAAAGCAAGCTCGTTAGCTTTGGCAAAATGCCAAAGCTTTTCTTATGAAAAGAAGCAGAGCCTGTTCGCACTGCTTTCTATTTAACGATAAGATGCCGCAGTATCCTTACCACCGACAACCTCACTGTCATATTCAACCTTAAATTCTTCATAGGCATTGGCATTGGTAAAGATGACCATGGTTGTTAAATCGTATTTTTCTTTTAAATAGGCACTATCGATTTCCATGATCATATCTCCTGCTTTTACCACATCATTTAACTGCACATGACAAGTAAAGCCTTTACCATTTTCATTTACTGTTTCTAATCCGATATGTACCAAAATTTCCATGCCGTCATCAAGTGTTATCCCATACGCATGGTTACTTGGAAATACTGCACTGATTTTTCCATCTGCCAAGGCATAAAACTGTTCACTTGTCGGTTCGATTGCAAATCCATCACCCATCATCTTTTGTGCGAAAACAGGGTCACTTACCTTTTCAATCGCTATCAATTTCCCACTTACCGGTGCAAGCAGCTTTTTCATTTCTTTTTCTTTTTTCTTGAAAAACATATCTATTTCCTCCTTATGCTTCTCGTTATATTTAGGATACGATGATTACACAGAATTATCAAGTATTGAATGATGTTCACACTTTCCCTTTTATTGTGGTAAAAGATAACTTTGAATGTTGATAAACTGCCACAATGATGCGCCATTTTTATATTTTAGTAAGTATTGCTTTCTTTAAGCGAAAAACATAAAATGGTAATGTAAAGAGAAACGGAGGACATACAAATGAAACATATTAAAATTGCTGCTGGTTTAGCACACGTAAATTATGGAAGAATTGCAGACGTTGTCAAGGAAGCAAGCGAAGCTGGAGTAGATTACATACATTCCGATGCTGCAGATATGCACGATCTTCAAAATATGAAGCTGATGGGTGGACATCAAATCATTGCCGGGATTCGTCCGGAAACCGATAAACCAATCGAATGCCACATTTATACTGTAAGTATGGACGAAATGTTCATTGAACAAATTCATCAGGCCGGTGCAGATATGCTGATTATCCCTGCGGAGCACTTCATCGGTGCACAGCTTGCTTATATCATTAATTGGTGTCGTGAACGAAAAATGAAGGTTGGCTTAACGCTTGGTTGCTACACACCGCTTTGCTTTGTTGAAGAATCTATTTATGACATTGATCGTTTGCACATCGTTACCCATGGTGTTGATGAAACAGATGGAAAAGATAACTGGGGTTGGAGAAAAAGTGCTATTGATTTAGTAAAACGTGCTCGTAAAATGATTGACGAAAAAAATCCGAAATGTGAGTTGGCAATCGACGGTGGTTTACGCGCAGATAACATGGAGCCGCTTTTGGAATGCAATCCTGATGTTGTTGTGCTATCTTCCGCTATCTTCAAGGATCCTGACGGTTATACCGCCGGTGTTCAAAAATGCCGTGCCGCAATTGATGCTGCTGCAAAAAAATTTAATTTAGAATAATTATAAAAAATCCTCTCCTTTGGAGGATTTTTTAAAGAAGGAGGATACATGAAAAACAAAAGTCTTATCTATGATTTTTTATGGATTACGATTTCGGCAATACTAACCGCCATGGCAGTAAATTTAATCTTCTCATTTACCGGATTGGCTCCCGGCGGAATTACCGGTTTATGTATTATTTTTTCTACCATTACGGGTATTAGTGTTGATATTATGACCTTATGCATTTCCTTGCCCCTGCTCGTACTTGGGGTTATCTTCATCGGAAAAAGCTTTGGTATCAAAACACTTTACATAACCTTTATTACTCCGCTATGCATGCGTTTGATCCCTTCCATTCCTATTACCGAAGGGCTAAAAAATATCCATCCGATCCTTGAGCTTGCCATTGCGGCATTGGTTGGTGGACTGCTTGTAGGAGCCGCCATCGGGATCGCCCTTAATCGTGAATGTGCTACCGGTGGAACAGATTTAATTGCTTTATTGATTCAGCATTTCATTAAAGTATTAAAGGTTCCCCATATTTTATTCGTACTTGATGGTTCCGTAGTTATAGCTTCAGGAATCATCAATCAAAATGCACTGATTGCGGTATTTAGCTTTCTTTCACTTATGGTAATCATACAGACCATCAACTTCTTTACCACAAAGAAAATCGCCGCTCCTCGTAATCAACACTAGACAATCATAAAAATGAAAATCGATTTTATAAAAAATATTTACAGGTATCTATCAAAAGGTTGATGCCTGTTTTTATATACTCTTTCATATACAATAATGTATCTTTTATTATTGCTGTATATGATAGAGTAATCGATTCTATTACCGGATAATAAAAACAGAGGAGCTTAACACCTCTGTATGCTTATTAGTCCTTGATAGCTTGCTTAAGTTCTTCCCAAGTATTGCAGGTAAGAAGCTGATTGGATAGCTCATATAGCTGGGATAGGCTTAAAGTGGATAACCACTCTTTTGCATCAATAGCGAATTTCTGCTTGATTAGTGTAGCTAATAGGTTTACGGTTCCTAGCGTAGTTCCGATTTGAGTACCTTTTTCTAAACCAAGCTTTGTGCCCTGTTCTAACCCTAGTTTTGTACCTTCCTCTAGACCTTTTTTCTTGCCTTCATCATAACTATCCAACAGGTTATTCTTCTCTCTCCACTCTGCCATCTGCCTTGACATTGCCAGCGACCACAATCCTTCATCATCTTTGAATTTCTCATGCTTTTCCATTAGCTTCCTCACCAACCTTTCCTTTGTCTTTAGTATAGCATGATTCGCATTGTTTTTAAACAAGTAGCACACCTGTTCAAAATCATTCATTGCTTCCATTCCCTTTTCTTTCGCTATTTCATCAATCATCGGCAGTTGAATATAGATTCTACGTAATAATGGCTCTTTGCTTTCTGCCTCTCCATATGGATCTCGCATAATATAGCGATTGATCAATCGTTTCTCATTTTGCGGACATGCATTTACAAAGATGATCTGATAAATCGGTTGCAGCTGACGATAGTTCTCTCCCTCTACGAGCTGCTTGCTAAGCATGTTTGCCCCATAGTATTCAAATCGTTTCCATTCCGATGCCTGTAAGAAGGTAGTTTGCATTTCAAAGTCATATTCATGACCTTGCTCGTCCTTGACATGAATATCCAAGATGCTTTGCTTTTGCGCAAGCAGTGTTGGATCAAGATTTGGATTCAAAACGATGCTTTCTTTTGGGTGAATACCGGTAACACGTTCAATGATGGTGTTACGGATATACGTGGAATCCTCATCTTCACTTCCAAGAGCATATTTAAAGAAAAAGTCATTGCAGTAATTCACTTCATTACTGCATGTTGTATTGGTAAGCATATCGATCCTCTCCTTTCACTGAAATATACCTACATATATCTCATACGAAGGAAAAAAGAAAAAGCAGTGAAAAATGGTAAAAAAATAGATGATATGCAGACTTTGCTACCATCATCTATTTCACTTACTGTACTTTCTTCATTGCTACAAAAAATATCGCTGCAATACCTCACCTACTCCATCATCTTCATTTGATAAAGCCGAAACCTCATCACATAGCATTTGAATATTTTCTTTCGCATTGCACATCGCAATCGTATGTCCTGCCACCTCAAACATCGCCATATCATTCTCTCCATCACCGATCGCAATCACATTCGCCAAAGGAATTTTACGATACTCCATAACATCTTTTATCGCATTTCCTTTATTCACATCAGCTGCATTTACATCAAAGCTGATATCATTATAGCTAGCTACAGTGATACCATCAATCCCCTCTATACGTTGGCGTAGTTTTCTTAAAAGTACCTTATCCGTATCATAAATAAGGATTTTTACAATATCTTTCGATTTATCTTTTAATTCTTCCCAAGATAAATTCGGATAGGATTTGGTATATGGAAACTGTGGCAGCTTCACCCATTCGTCATACATAAAGCGTGCATCATAAGCTTCATGGGCATAAATTGTATCCTTACTTTTAAAGAAAGCCGGACTTTTCGTTTCCTTCAAGCAATCAATGATTTCCGCAAGGCATTTCTGTGGGATACACTTTTTTACAATCGTATCCCCTTTATCATAACAACCTCCATTACTGGAAATAACTTGTACCCGCTCATCAACTAAAGAGGCTTGATACTTTGTGAAAAAATATGGTCTTCCACTTACAAAATATACTTGTATCCCTTTATCTAAGCAAGCTTTTAAAACCTCTTTATTCTTTTGTGAAATCGTGGAATCCTTACCAAATAGAGTACCATCTAAATCTAAACAAACCGCTTGATATTTATTCATAAGCTTCTTTCAAAATCGTTTCCAAGAATTCTCTGCTTCCAAATGGCAAATGATCAAGTACCGGCCAAGCAATGATCGCATCAAATTGTTCTTGCGTTACTCCACATTCTTTTAATGTTTTATATAAGCCAATCGTTTTTAAGAAGGCTACTATCTCTGTGTATAGATCCTTACTGCCTTCATGGAACAAAGAGGCTACTGTTTCCATTTTTTCTTTATTATCCGCATAGGCATGTTTGATAAATGGAGGGAATACGATAGCTAATGCTTCTCCATGTGCCATGTGTACGATACCACCGATATCCTCAGATAATGGGTGTGGAGCACTCGCTCCAGAATTGGCAAGGGCACGTCCTGCCAAAGTATCCGCTAAAGTCATCATTTTGCGATATTCGATATTATTAGGCTCTTCTAATACCATAGGAAGATACTTAATAATCAGCTTCATCGCCTGCAAGGAATCCATTTCACTGTAAAATGATGCCCTTGGATTGATATAGCTTTCAAATGCATGCGTAAAAGCATCAAATCCGGTTGCTGCTGTGATACGCTTTGGCAAAGTTAATGTTAATTCGCTGTCTAAGATACATTCCTTTGAGAACAAGCTGCTATGATAGAACGTAATTTTTTCTGTTCCCTTCGTGATTACAGATGCTTGTGTTAGCTGTGAACCGGTACCAGATGTTGTCGGTACCGTAATAATCGGAAGTACCGTATCACTATATGGTCCATAATCAACGAATGGTGAATCATAAGCAAAAATTTCCTCCCAAACGATTTTGTCCTGTCCATTTGTAAAAGCCAAAGCCTTTGCCGTATCGATAGAGCTGCCTCCACCGACAGCTAACACTACATCACAAGGGTGTTCCTTTAGCATCGCAAAGCCTTCTTCAATCATTTCAGCGCTTGGATTAGGTTCTACCTTATCAAAATGAATAACTTGCATATCGACAGCTGCTAATAGGCTCTTCACTCGCTCATACAATGGCTGTAACGGTGCATCGGCAGTAGTTACCAAAAAAACACGCTCTCCATATTTCTTACATATATCCCCTAATTCTTCTAATCGATGTTCTCCAAAATGGATTTTCGTTGGCTGATAATAATTAAACATATATATTCCTCCTTGTATAATATCTATTATAAGTATAGTTTATTTACCCATTTCTTGACTAGGGCAGCTACGTAATAAACAAGCCATTATCATTATGGTAATAAATCGACAATATTCGAAAATATCACGTAATGATGTGGTAATAAAATTTACGTCTACACTCTATGCAGAAGCAAGTAACTATCCTATAATGAAAATAAACAAATGGAGGTTATATGTATGCGTTATATCATTGATACAGCAAACAGAGAACAAATTGATGAGGTTCTACAAATGGGAATTGATGGAGTAACTGCCAACCCTACGATGTATTATACAAATCAAGAGGCTTTCTATCCCTTTATAGAACATTATGCCAAACAGAATTTATCCTTTTTAAGCGCTGAGGTCATGGGAGGCAGCGTTGAGGAAATGCTGGAACAAGCAAAAAAAATCCATGCTATTCATAGCGATATCGTAATTAAAATCAACTTTTCCAAGCAGGGTTTAAAGGTTTGCAGCCTACTGCATAAGCAAGGATATCGCTGTGCTATGACCTTGTTATTTACCTTGCCCCAAGTTTGTGCCGCATTACAAGCCGGTGCAGATTATATCTTTCCGTTTATCGGACGCAATGATGAAATTGGTGCTGACGGATTATCCTTTATTAAGAATGTTCAACGTATGATTGATCAAAAGAAGTATTCTACAAAAGTAGTAGCAGCATCGATCAAAAACCTGCATCAGTTGGAAGAACTAGCTACTATGGGAGTCGATTATGCTGCTGTGCCTTATGCACTTTATATGAAATCCTTGGAGCATTCCTTAACAACAAGTGGAGCAGAGAAATTTAAAGAGGATTGGGAAAAACTAAAGGAAGATCAGTTAATATAATTACAAACTTATTATCAAATATAAAAAGATTAGATAGCTTTCATGAATACAAGCCTTTCATGAAGAACATACCTAATCTTTTTATTTGTTTTTTAATTAATTCATCATACTTAAAAAGTTTTGTTTTCCCTATCCTCTATCTACAAGGATTTAACAAATGCCTCCATCATTAGCATCGCTACACAAGCTCCCGGATCTTTTAAAGAGCGACTTGCTTCTCCTCGCGTTGCCGCACGCCCATGTATTGCTATCATTGTTGAAGTATTTTCATATCCTGCTTTTGATGCATCATACGCTTTTTGTGCTGCAGCTTGAATATCCTCATTTGCTTCAACACTCTTCTCTAAAGATAGGATTGCGGGATCAATGCCATCTAAAAATGTTTTCTCTCCAACCTTTGCTTTTCCACGATGCATTACACCATCTTCATAAGCCTTAAATAAACTACATAATTCTATCAATGATAGATCTGTCTTTCCTTTTAATACCTTTCCTGCTTGCATCAAACCCGAAGCCATCAACGTTCCCATAGTTGAAGGAACTGCAACAGACATTGCCTTTCCTGCCATATACAGCAATTTTCCTATATCAGTTTCATCAGTATTTTGGATTGATTCACTTGCTGCTTTAAAGCCATCGCTCATTGTCAGTCCTAAATCCCCATCTCCAACTATGCTATCTAATTGAATTAAATTCTCACGATTTTCTTGCATTACCTCTGCAATACAAGCTAATAGTCTTTTTAAATAATTGCAATCCATTATATAGCCTCCTAATACTGTTTAAAAAACGGTGTATTTGCAGGATAATCTAACAATTCCTTTAGTTCATCATCTAACTTCAATAACGAAATTGATAAGCCTGCCATTTCGAGTGATGTTGCATATTCACCAACATAATAACGATATCCGCAAATTCCTTTTTCTTCTAAAATAGCATTAATCTTTCTTGTAACAATATATTGCTCATCTAGTGGTGTAGCTCCTAATCCATTTACCAATACCGCAACTTCATCTCCAGTTTCAAAAGGAAGATCCTCTAAAATACGCTCCATCATTTCTGAAGTAATTTGATCGGCAGGTTCAATTTTGCCACGACGGATTCCTGTTTCGCCATGGATCCCCATACCGATTTCCATTTCATCATCACCGATTTCAAATCCTGCATGTCCGACACGTGGAACAACACAGCTCGTCAAAGCAACCCCTAATGTACGTGTATTCCAACTTGCCTTTTCGGCAATACGTTTAACGTTATCTAAATCCATCATTTTATCAGCGGCTGCCCCTGCACATTTATATACAAAGAATATTCCAGCCACACCTCGACGAGTAGATTTTTCCTCTGGTGTTTTTGGACCCGGACTAGCCACATCATCGGCTCCCAATACTGTTTCTACTCGGATATCATCTTCAAAATCTGCCATTTCTGCTGCCATATCAAAATTAAAGATATCACCGTTATAATTCCCATAAATATACAGTACACCTGCACCTGAGTCAATTTCTTTTGTAATAGCATGCATTTGTTCAGCACTCGGAGACTGAAATACATCTCCTACACAACAACCATCTAACATTCCATCTCCAACATAACCAAGAAATAACGGAAGATGTCCACTTCCTCCACCAGTCGCAATTCCTACTTTTCCTTCTTTTTTATTTTTTGTAACCAAGCATTGCTTATCATTATTTATATAAGTAATTTGATTTTTATGAGCTACATAAATTCCTTCTAACATTTCACACAAATAGTTTTCTGGATCATTTATAATTTTTTTCATTATTTAACCCCTTTTCTACATATGTCATATTATTAACATCTTCTACTTTAAATTTTCCATTTTCAAAGGAAATAAGCGTAACACAACAATTTCCAAAACGTGTTTCATCTCGAAGTAGTGTTTCATACAATGATTCATTTACTACTCGAATAGCTGCTAATATAGATAATCCGTGCGATACGCACATAATATTACCATGTTGATCTTTATTCAGTGTTATAATCTCATGTAATGTATGTGCCATTCGATTAGTTAAATCATCTATTGTTTCTCCACCAACCGATGACCAATCATATGTTACACGTTCAATATATGTTTCACAGCCAGGAAATGAGTTTGGTTTTGTCTCTAAAGTTCCAAAGTTCATTTCTTTTAACCCACGACACATAATAGGTTTTAAATTTCTTTTTCCTAACGCATAGCAGGCTGTATCGTAGGCTCTTTCACTTGTAGAAGTATAAGCTTTTAGAAACGGAATATCTGCTAAGCCTTTACCTAAAGCTTTACCTTGCATAATTCCATTTGCAGTCAATGGTGTATCTGACCACCCCTGCAATGTATGCCAAGTATTCGAAAGTGTTTCTCCGTGTCTGATAAAATATAGCTTTAGCATAAATCATTCCTTATTTGCTATTTGGAAATTTTATTTCTTTCGGATACTCCCATTTTTGTAGTTCCTCTTGTTTAAAAGCCTTAGGTTCTACTCCATTACTAACTGTTAATGCATTATAGTAAAGTTGAGCAAGCTCTTCGATATAAGCGGCTTTTAAGAAGGCTTCATAAATATCTTTTGAATCAAACGCTACAACACCATGACTTTCCATCAAAAAGCTTTCTGCTTCTTTGCATGCTTCAATAACACTATTAGCTAAATCCATAGTTCCCGGCCGACCATAAGGAGCAACTGGCACACGCGCTTTTGTTAAACCTAAGTTTGCAACCTCATATACAATAGCGGGAATCGGTTTATTTAGTAATGCAAATGTTGTCCCATACATTGAATGCGTGTGGGCAATAGCATTTGCATCAGGTCTTGTTTTATAAATCATAAGATGCATCAGTGATTCACTAGTTGGTTTTAATCCGGATAGATTTTCGATTACATTTGCTTCCATATCCATAACAATCATATCTCTTGGAGTTAAAACCTCTCGATCTACGCTTGTCGGAGTAATTACGACATATCCTGTTTCTTTATCTCTTGCCGAAAAATTCCCTGATTTGTGTTTACACAACCCATCTTTCTGTGCTCTTTTTGCGATTTCACAAACATCTTTTTTTAAACTTTCTAACATTTCTATATCCTCTCTTTCGAAATTATGCTTAATAATTCTTCTTTAGTAGCTGCATTTTTCAATTGTGCCAATATTTCATCATCTTCTGTTATTTCAATCAAAGCGTATAACGCTTTTAAATGAACATCTTTATTAGGTGTTGCAATAACTACAATAATGCTTGCTTCCATATATTCATTCATAATCACCGCTTCATCTAGCTTTAATAAAGACATACCTAGATGATTCACACCTTCATCAATACCCGCATGTGCAAGGATTAAACCATCTGCAATTGTCCAAATAGGCTTATCTGACTCTATTGTCCGAATCATCTGTTCTATATACGACTCCTCGATTGCCCCTTGCATAAGAAGCGGTTTGGCAGCTAATTGAATGGCTACTCTCCAATCCTCTATAGTGTTTTCAACACGAATCATATCCTCGGTAAGCAAATCCACTAGTCCTACATCATTGCTTACCTTTTCATTTGATACGACATTTTGAGAATAATTTTCTTCTCCTAAATAGTTCTTTAAAGAATTTTTCAACCCTTGATAATCCTTGATATCCACATATTTTTCAATCACCTGTATAATGCTTGATGAATTAACTTCATACGCCGATCGATTTAATAATTCATTAAATACTTTTTTTCTTAATGTAACCACATCGTTTTCATTCATAATCGGTTTTACTAAAAACTGTGATTTATCTGTGTCTAACAAAACGGTTGTAAATACCGCATCAAATTCTTGTTCAAATTCATAAAATTGTCGTGATGAAAGCGTACAAATAAATTCAAGCTCAGGGAAAGCTTTTTGTAATTTTAAAAATAAAAAATTAGAAATTGAAACACCATTCGTACAAACAACAATAGCTCTGCGTTTTTTTTCAACCATTTCAAGAGTTCCTTCTTTTGTCATCCAACCTCCGAATAAAATAGTAATATATGCTAATTCTTCTTCCGGAAAAGGACTTTTTATCATTTCTTCAAATGGTTGCATTGCATGTCTGGTAAGTTCAAACAAATAGCTATGCTGTGGTAAAATCATATTAAGTATTTTGCCCTCTATGTGGTAATGATAACGAATACGATACATCGCTGGTCTTAAATGTTGAATTAACGCATCTAGCAATGATTTTCTATCTTTAAATGTAATACATACTAAGTTTTCAAAATTATATAATACTTTAGATGCTGCTTCAAACAGCTCTAATTCGAAGCTAGTATCATAACCATCTGCATAATTTATACTAGATATTTGAAATTGTGTAACAATGAATATTTTATCCATTGCATTTTCTATACGATATTTTTCAAAAACCTTCAAAATAATTCCATATTCTTTTGTTCCTACAATATGCTGATAATCCTCCGGTAAAACATCTAAATGTTTTCCAGCCTTTATTCGTAAATATAGAAAATACAAAATATATGGAATTTCACGGATTCTTTCATCTGTATATTGTACTTTTAAAAGCGACTCTACTTTTTCCACATCGGATTTAAATCCGTTCAAAACATCTTCATTAATTTCTAATACTGAAACTAACATTGATTTGCCATTTAACGATTTTAAAATCGAACGGACCAAATAAATAATTAAATTGCGCTTCTCATATTCTTTTCCTACAATATAATACCCTTTACTGCGATCATATAACAGCTTTAAATCGTATGAATCCAAAATATTCATTTGCAATTTCTTCATATCATTGATAACTGTATTTTTGCTGATTTTCAAAATATTCGTAAAATGTTGAATGCTTAATTCCTCTTTATGAGCTAACAATATCATAATGATAAATTTTAAACGCTCATTTTCTTCAAATACATATTCTTTTTCATTATATGTATTTTCACTTACTTTATAATTTGCGATGATATCTTTACTAATAACAAATTTTCCTGTTTTTAAGCGTTTAATTTCTTCAAATCCATTCTCATTTAAATAGTAATTGATTTTCTGCAATGAATAACTGATCTGTTTCCTTGATAGATTTAATTCTTTTTCCAATTGAGCGCCGCTAATCGCAGGATGATTAACCAGCATCATTAATATTTGAAACCCTCTTTTATCCAGCGACATACTTTGCTCTCCTCCTATTATTTTTGTTTAACACCAACACAATCTACCGGAACTTCTAACAGTTGTTTAAATTCATCATTTAATCTTAATACCGTTAACGCAGCTCCTCGCATCTCTAATGAAGTTACATAATCACCAACATAAGACTTATAAACTTTGATATTACGAGATGCGAAATAATCCTCGATGGCATCATACAGCACATACAATTCCATCAATGGCGTACCGCCTAATCCTGAAACGATAACCGCAATTTCTTCTCCATCTACTAATTCTAAATCATTTAAAATATATTCTGATAATTCCTTGCCAATTTCATTTGCCGGTTTCAATTCTTTAACAGTCATGCCCGGCTCTCCATGATGACCGATACCGTACTCCATCGTGCCTTCTTTAATTTCAAAATTTGCATGACCAACTGCCGGAATGGAACAAGAAGTTAAACCAACACATATACTACGTGTTTGGTCAACCGTTCTTTGCGCAATATCAATAACTTCATCTAAGCTAGCGCCTAGATTTGCCTTTGCGCAAGCAATTTTCCACATAAATAAACTTCCGGCAATACCATGTCGTTTTTCTTTTTCTGTTTTCGGAGCACTTGCCAAATCATCATTTGCCGTAACATATTTTACTTCTATTCCGTCCATAGCTGCCATTTGGATAGCCATTTTCACATTCATATTATCGCCTGCATAATTTCCAAACAAGCAAGCTACTCCCGCACCGCTATCCGCTTCTAAAAATGCTTGATGAAAAGTAGTTGCAGGCGGAGAAGAAAAGACTTCTCCAACCGCAACTGCATCTAGCATATTTTCGCCAACATAGCCTAGAAAGCATGGCTCATGCCCACTTCCGCCACCACTGACAATTCCTACTTTTCCTTTTTTTAAAGTATTCTTTACAACCACATGATTATTCTCTGAACTGATATGAATTTGATCTTTATGCGCTTTTGCATAACCCTTTAACATATCATCAACAATCATATCCCCTTGATTCATAAATCTTTGCATAAAAGTCAATCCTTTCTTTTATGCCATTAATGATATAGCTGTTTCGCACAATGTTTCAATCATAATGGCACAGGAAGTAGCTCCTGCATCTTGATGCCCAATAGATTTTTCCCCTAATCGAGATGCTCTTCCTAATTTTGCTTGCATTGGTATTGTAGCGAGCATTCCTCCATGTGCTGCTTTTTTACACGCAAGTAACGCTTTCTTAACATCTTTTGATTGCGCATATACATTTTGATAAGCAGCAACACTTGGATCTAATACATCAACTAAGGTTTTATCATTAGGTTTTGCATTAGAAATCATTTTAATATTTTCATAAGCTTGAGTTAACATACTTCCAATGACACTACCATCAATTATTTCTTTATCTTTGCATGCCATCTGCATTCCCATAAAAATTGAGCCATATAAAGGACCCATGGAACCTCCGATTTTATTCATCAATACTTTAGCTAACACACCTAAGCTTGCATATAAATTTTCAGTGTTATTAATTTCCTCTAAAGCAAGTGTAACTCCCTTATTCATGTTAATCCCATGATCTCCATCACCAATAGCACCGTCTACTTCACTTAGATAATCTTTGTTTTTTTGAATTGCTTCAATAATAGCTACTACTATTTGCTTTCCATCTTTATTTGTAAATTCCACAATCATTCACCTAAATTATTCTGTACTGTTTCAGCTTCTGCTTGCTGATTCTCTTTTTTCAATTCTCTATAATAGAATACGTAGCATACTCCCCATACAACTAAGACTACCAAAGGAATCCAATTTCCATTGATAATATCGAAAACTTGTGAGATAGCATAAGTAAATACCGGAGCATCAATAGATGAATTAGAAATCATTTCTCCTGCTTGTAATGCAACAGCACCCGTCGCATTAGCTAAATCAGTAATGAATGGAGCAAATGCCGTACCTACCCATAAGAAAGCAGGAACACCTAGCGTACATAAAATTAACATTCTTGGCAAATTACCCTTTGTTACCAAGTATGCAGGAACAGCTAATGCAAGGTTGATGATACCGGCAAATGGCAAGATCTCATTACCAGGTAGGAACAATGCGCAAAGTAATGTTACAGGAACTGCCCAAATAACAGCTAACCAAATCTCATTAGATCCACCTAAGAAAGGCCAATCTAAACCTACAAGCAATGTTCTTCCTTCAAAGCGTTTGTTCATATAATCACTAACTGCTTCACTAATTGGTGATAATGCTTGCATAAAATATTTCGTAATAACTGGGAATAATGTCAATGCTGTCGCACATTGAATCGCTAATGTCAATGTTTTGGAAACATCATAACCGGCCATTAACCCAAATACAATACCTAAAATAAAGCCTAGCACATGATTTTCAGCGAAAATACCTACTTTGTCTTTCAATGCCGCTGCATCAAATTTTTTATTGAAAACAGGAATTTTTCTTAATAAAACATCTACAGGATACATTAAAGCTCCAAATAAAACCATTTTATGCGTACATGTTACTCCTGGGATTCCAGATAATTCCTCTATACGCTTTTGATGAACATCGGCTGTTTTTAATTCAAATATAATTTGAATTGCGGCAACTAAAAATGCTAAAGGGACACTTCCTGTAATTGCAACTACACCTACTGCAGTAAAGATTTTCCCCCAAACATTCCATAAATCAGCATTAAATGTGTTTGTTTTCTTTAAAACTAACATAACAATATTAATTAAAATCATCAATGGAAACATCAAAAAAGCGTATGGCCAAGACCACGAAATCGTTGACATCGTTGTCCAACCACCATCAATAATCGGTAATGAAATACCTACATTTTTCAACATTGCCTCTGCTGCCGGAGTAATTGCGCCGGTCATGAAATTTATCAGCATTGTCATACCGGTAAAAGCAACCCCAAGTGTTAAACCGGCAGAAATTGCATCTTTTAACTTCATTTTAACAATTAATCCTGCAAGAATAATAATTATTGGTACGAAAATCGCTGCCCCTAAATCCAATAACGACTGTACAACAGTTGATAATAATTCCATATATTTCTACCTTCTTTCTTTCATATAAATAATTATTTTGCTTGATTAATTGCTTCAATCAAACGTTCTAGCTCTTTATTTTGATTCATACCAGTTAAGAATGCTATTCCGTTAATTACAGGAACATCATATTCTTTAGATACCTTGGTAATTGTAATATACGCACAAGCATCTACTAAATGACGATCAACAGATTTTAGATCTACAGCTTCTACTACTGCATCAACACCCTTTTCTTTCAATAGTCGATTTACTTTTGATGCTACCGTTTGAGATGTCGCAACTCCACTACCACATGCAACAATAACTTTTTTCATATTGATTCACTCCTTATTTTAAAATATCCAATAATCTTTGAAATTCTTCTTCTTTTTGATTAGCATTTCCGTAAAGAAATACTAATCCATCAATTTTAGGAATATCGCATTTTTCATCAGTTTTCATAACTTCAACATATGCAACTGCTCCCTTTAGTTCACGATGTAGTTCTCGAATATTTACTGCCTCTACCTTTACATCGTATAAATGATTCTTTTCAAGCATTCGATTGATACGGAATGCAACTGCCTGACTTGTCGCAACTCCATTACCACATGCAACAATAATACGTTTCATCAAAACCCTTTCAAATGTTTTACAATATCAAGAAATTTTTCTTTTGTTTCAGCTGCAAGAAGTTGATCCATGATCTCCTTATCTTGGAAATTCTCAATTAGTAATTGTAATAGTTCTACATGTCCCTCTTCACGTTTAAAACCTAATAGGAATACTACTCTAACTTTCAAGATATTGTCGTTATTTGCCATTTCGCACCAATCTATTTCATGCTTCAAACGCACAGGAGCGATAAATTGCTTAATAATATTTACTGGATCTGAATGAGGTATTGCAACTGGATAGGGCTCTACCGGTAATGCTGTTGGATAGTTAAATTCCCTTTCTTTTATTGCCTGCAGAAAGTTTGCCGTTACATATCCTAATGTTTGAGCTTTAACACTCATTTTCTCAAAAAACTCATCTGTACTTTGAACATCTAAATCTAATTCACAAAGTTCATCGCAAATTAACGAAGCGTCCATATTTGCACCTCCTAACTATCTAAAAGAAAAATAATATAAGCGCTTGATATTCTTCTTACAAACCTAATTTTACTTTACTAAAAATGTTTTCTCAATCTTTGTTTGGTACTAAATTTGCCAATCATTTTGGACATCACAATGATGTGCAAAATATAACAAAATAAAGAACAACTACTACACCGTTTCATTATTTTGAAATCTATAAAATAAGCTTGGATTCGAATAAAAAAAAGATTAGCTAGTCCTCGTGAATACAAACCCTTCATGAAGATCCTACCTAATCTTTTTATTTCACTGTTCTTTAGCTTGCAAAACCGTAAAAGTCTTACTCAGAATTTCGCAATGCTTAAATTCTTTCTATCACTTCTCGTTGATAGCCTTTAATATCCAATGTTCTTTTTTTATCCTCACTTAGATGCATAATCGGCAAATCAATCCTTTCAAAATCATTCAACAGCAGCAATGGCTCCTTAAAAACACAAAACGGCTGTCCTATTCGATAATCATTGCTTTCCTGATAGCTTCTAAAATCCTCAAACAAAAACTCATTTTTAGGAAGCATAACATTGCTTATTTCCTCTTTATACAAATATCTTGCAAAGCTATACAGTCCAAATGCAAAAAAAGAAATTGCCCTTGTAAACGCATTTTCACCAAAGCCCTTTACCCTTCGATGAGCTTTACAAAGATGATTCAATGCCAAAGAAAACGATTCCCAATTTTTTTCAACTAGGGCAAGCAAGCCTTGCACAACCATTTTTTCTTCCGCTGTACGCTTTGCTTGTAAAAAGCTTTTTCCTTCCTCTGTAATATATTGTTTCCATGCCGGCTCTTGATAATACAAATACATCACTAAATTTGTAATACAGCAAGCTGACTTTAAACCATTTTTACTAAGTCCGTTTGCTTTAGGAAATATGCTTTTAATATCATGGAAACGATTGGCACAAAAGAGATAAGGCAAAATATTCCAAGCATAAAGCGAGTGATCAACACCACCGCTCAGTATGGTAAGCTGTCCCCATACAACTGCGGAGCTTAACGCATTATGCAAATATCGCATATCATTTTCTTCTAATGCCAAGTACACTCCCAAATAGATTGTCTTTTTCCCATAGTTTCCACCTAATAGCGTTAAAAAAATTTCTATGCTCTCTTTCTTTGTTTTCTTCTGACAATATTTTTTCCATATTTGCAATCGTCTGTCCATATATGCCTCCATATTGGCATATCCGAACATTTTCTCTACATTTTCCAAATAAAGCTGAATAAGCTTCTTATTATCCATAGCATACCTCACCATATATACCAGATGAAACGCTTTCTACATCAATGCCTTCAATCCGATCAAGATAAGCACAATCGCAATAATCGGAACAGGCATTGTACAAATCAGAAATACATTTAATTTTTTCTTTGCCTCCTTTGTATTTTCTTGTTTCATTTTTTTGATTTTTTCAAAAACAAGAAACGGAAAGGAAAGAAACATAAAACCACCTATCAAAAGCATTGCCAGATACATTTGTATTCCTCCATTTATATCCATACATCTATTCCTTTATTTGCTCAGCTTGATCTTTATGCTGATAAACAATCGGCTTTCCCTCTTTCTCCATTCGCTTAATGAAGTTTTGACTTGCCGGCAGCATGGTATCTACGAAAAAGGCCCTTCTCTTTCTGCCTTGAACATACACCTTCAATCCTCCACGTCCTGCTTTGGCATAGCATATCGTTGAAAATTTCCAATGTCGCCGATATAGAAAGCCTTTGATAACCGTTATATCATCATTTTCTACCATGATATCCCACACCCCTTGTATCGGTGCTGCCATCAGCAGCAAACACAAAGCAAACATACCGCCTACGATCCAAGTAAAGAGCGGGGAATAGGTTTCGATTTCCCCAATATCCTCACAAATCGAAAAGACACCTAAGAAAAATGCCATGGCAATACCACCGAGGATCGCAAAATCAATCGGAGCACGTACCACAAAACTATCCAATGATGATGACTTCTTCTTTGATGAGCGTGCCGTTAAGAGATCCAAAACGATACAAACAAGAAATGCAACAATAAAAAATTTAAAATACATCAAAAACGTAAGAAATTCCATGATATCCTCCTTAACAGCTCATATAGTAAGTTTTACCATCGTTCCTCTATGATACCGAAGCGGCTGTTTTTCAAATAGGTAATCTTCAGATGCTCTTCTTTGTGAACTCCTGTACTATATACGATCACATGTACTTTTTCATTGGTATGTGAATCAAGCACTTCAATGCTTCTTGCTTGTTTTCTGGTTTCTCTGCTATAATCCCAAACAACAACCTCACCGGTTGTATATTCATAGTTTCCTGCCATAGCGTTAGGAAAATCCAAGATTCCCGGAATCACTCGCCATACAACCATGACGATTACACATATACCACCGACAACTTTCACTACACAATCAACTCTTTTTTCGATTTTTCTAAGCGATTGACGTTTGCTTGGCGCAACCTTCCCCAAATGTATCCATTGTCTTTTTTGAACCAGTAAAACAAGATAGCCGATTGTAAACAAAACAGCTAATAAAACCTCAGCATACAGCTTTACAATAACCTCTTCCATCTCCAATTTTCCCTTCTAAGCCTTATCAATCAACATCATTTTATACGATGGATACACGCAATCCTATGCCTGCATTTCTTCTAATCTGCGATACAGATCAATAAATTCATCACATAAGGTCTTTAAGATTTCCGCATTCATCAGCTGATCTTGGGCATGGGTAAACAAGATGCTCAGCTCCACCCTATTCCCACCGGCTTCCTGCTGAACCATTTCCATGTGGATACGATGTGCCTTTGCATACGCTTCGTTCCCATTGCGTACATATTCATTACAAGCCTCATAATTCCCTGCCTTTGCTTCTTGAATTGCTTGTAAATAACCGTTTTTCGCTTCTCCTGCTTTGGTGATAATTTCCAAGATATCCATCTCTTTCATTGTTTTTTCCTCCCTGCTCTTGCCACTTGATCATTGGGATAATAAATTTTTTCATCTTGCTTAAGATCGGCACGTGTCATTGCCGCAACAATCTCACTTACCTGTGATAATTCAATAATTTCTCCTGCTTCATCAACCACCCATATATTGACACCCTTTTCACTTTCTTTATAAGGAGAATAGGGTAGCTGAGATACGCTGTCATGATATACATAATACATAGGATCAAATCCCATTGCCCTAACCTTGGCCTGTATGCGTTCAATATCTTTTTCACTATGATATTCTACATATTCAAATAAATAACGATTTAATAAGCGATAGCTCAAATCTCGTAAAATTTCATCTTCACAATCCTGCAAAAGCGTAAAGCCATATAAACATGCCGCCTCGTCCATCACAAACAAATCCTCAATGGTCGGCTGTCCGTTTAAAAACGCATGAAACATACCTACCCTATCCAAACTTTTTGGATTTGTGCGATACACGTCTTTTAAGCGTTTAAACAAAATCGACAGCATGGCTTCATAGCTTCTAGCGACCGGGTGAAGATACACTTGCCAATACATGTGATAGCGTGCCATGATATAATCCTCGATGCTGTGAATCCCACTTTGTTTAACAACGATCGTATCGTCCTGTAAACGAATCGTTCGCAAGCATCGTTCCAAATCAAACTTACCATAACTGGTACCGGTAAAATACGCATCACGTAATAAATAATCCATGCGATCGGCATCAAGCTGCCCGCTAATGATTTGATTCAAACAAGAGCGTTCATGTTTATGTGCAATGATATTCGCTACATCGTTTGGCAGTGTAGCCTTACAGCTTGCTAGTAAATGATGAATCTCACTATCTCCCATAAGTATCTTGACCGTATATTCCTCATGTGGAAAGACGCTGATATCCTCAAATGCATGAGAAAACGGTCCATGTCCGATATCATGCAAAAGCCCTGCAAGCATGACACACACTTTTTCATATTCACTTAGTGCTGTTCGTAAGCTATCAATCTCATATACCATACGGCGAACGATTTCATATACTCCAAGCGAATGTGAGAAGCGTGAATGCTCGGCAGTATGATACACCTGAAAATCACCGCCTAGCTGATGAATACGACGCAAACGCTGCATTTCCTTGGCATTGATACAATCCCAAACAATTTGCTTATCAACGTGGATATAGCCATGGATCGGATCACGCATAACCTTTGTTTCATCGGTTTTTTTAAACATACTGCCACCACCTCCGATATTCGATTATGAAAAGTCTTTATTCGTCGCAAGCGAAGCCTTATGCTTTCCTAAGGCATCAAGGATCGCATAATCGCTTGGCTCAAAAGTATAATCGTACAATTCTTGATAGGATACATAACGTACCTCATGATGAGCATGCAGCTCTAAGCTTCCGCCGATTTTTCGACAGCGATAGGCATGTACGTGAATATCCATCGCTTCTCGATGATCGACAACAGATAAGACATGCTCCAGCACTTCGACATCTAAATGCAATTCTTCTTTGATTTCCCGCACAACGGCTTCCTCTCTTGTTTCATTGTGCTCGATCTTGCCACCGGGAAATTCCCATATATTTTCATGAACACCTTTTCCCCTTTTCGCAATCAAATAGGTTTGATTTTCTTCGATGATACCGCAAACTACTTCCATAATATCCACCCTTGTGCTTTCTGTAATCCCATTATAACGCATGCACATTCACTATGTAAATGAGAATATAACATGCTATAATAAAAGCAAGTAAACAAAGAAGGGGTGTGTATTTATGAATGTCGCAACCATCGGCACCGGCGGAATTGTGGAAAACTTTTTAGAAGCCTGCAAACAAAACGATATTTCCTGCCTTGCCATGTATTCCAGAGTAAAGGATCATGCGAAAGCATTAGCTGAAAAGTATCAAGTTGAAAGCATTTATACCGATTTAGATGCCATGCTTGCCAGAGAGGATATTGATTTTATTTATATTGCCTCTCCAAACAGCCTACACTATTCACAAGCAAAAAAAGCCTTACGTTATGGTAAACATGTAATTTGTGAAAAGCCGTTTACCTCTACGCTGGCAGAATTTGACGATTTGCTTTCTTATGCCACAAACCATCATTTATTTCTCTTTGAAGCAATCGTTACGCTGTATATGCCAAACTATGCGCTAATCAAAGAAAACCTAGCAAAGCTTGGTCCTTTGCACTTAGTACAATGCAACTTTTCTCAATACTCCAGCCGCTATGACGCCTTATTAGAAGGCAAGATTACCAATGTTTTTAATCCGGCTTTTTCCGGCGGTGCCTTAGCAGATATCGGCATTTATAATCTGCATTATGTAATCGGTCTATTCGGTAAACCGAAAGCAATGCGCTATTATCCGAATATGCATGCCTGTGGTATTGATACCAGCGGAGTTGCTATTTTGGAATATGATGGTTTTATTGCCACCTGTTCCTGCGCTAAGGATTCAACTAGCAAGAATATTTCTCAGCTGCAAGGAGAAAAGGGATATTTACTGATGGAATCACAAACGAGTCGCTGTTCTAGCTTAAAGCTTGTTGTCAAGGGTGAAGAACAAGAGCTTACCCAACCTAGCAATCCGATTTCCTTATATCATGAAGTAAAAGAATTTAAAAAGATCTTCGAAGCACAAGATCATGAACGCTGTCAAAAGCAGCTAGCTCACAGCCGTTTGGTTATGGAATGCTACGAAAAGCTACGCAAAGATGCCGGTATTTTCTTCGAGGTGGATCAGCAATGAGTATTTTTGAAAATGATTTTTTGATGCGTGAAATCAAAGATATGACCAAGCTGCTTGGCAATGTCTTTTTACACCGCAAGGAAAGTGAAGAAATCGAGGAACAAGATCTTCAAGATGAGGAATATCGCAAGCTTTTAAGACAGCTAAAGAAAAAGCTGGAGGAGCAACAATATAGGGAAGCAGTGGCAGAATTAAAAGACGCTTTTCAACAGGGAAGTATGGAATATCTTACGATTGCGCTCTATTGCTTTGATGCTATCAATGCCCATGAGGAAAATGAATTAGCCAAAGCAGGCTATTCTCGCAATGAATTGTATAATGATTTATCCTTTATCAGTGAACAATATGGAATACGATTATAAAAAAAGCAATCCACCATGGTTGCTTTTTTATAGGCTATTACTTTGCAATCTCCACACGTACTTCCTTCCCTTTGATACGCTTCAAGGATTTTAAAGCCACTTCTCCCTTGCCATGCAAAATATCGACATACGAATGATGCTCCTGCACCTGAATAACACCAACATCATCAAAACAAATGCCTTCAAGCTGACACAGTGCGCCGGCAATATCACCGGCACGAAGCTTCTTGGCTTTTCCCGCACCGATATAGATGCGCAATACATCTTTACGCAAAGCAGCCCCCTTATCTTCCTTTCTTTCACTTGACTGCGATAAATAGCTTAGATCATAATCTTGTGTTAAAAGTTCTGTAGAGGCATCACGCATGGACAATGAATATCCTAAATAATCCTCTAATTGCATAAGCTTCTCTTGATCTCTTGCAGTTACAAAAGAGATTGCTTTCCCACTTGTATCCTTACGTGCCGTTCGTCCTAAACGATGGATATAGGTTTCCTTTTTATCGGGAAAATCAACGTTAATAACATGACTGATATCGGCAATATCAATACCACGTGCCGCAACATCACTAGCAACTAAAATACGCTTTTCCCCACTTCGAAAAGCTTTTAAATTTGCCAAACGCTCCTCCTGCAACAAGCCCCCATGCAGCTTAGTTACACGGATATGATGCGCCTTTAATACTTGATAAATGTTTTCGACTCTTTCTTGTGTACGTACGAAAAGTATCGCACTTTCAACTGTTTCCTTACCTAACAGATGTAACAATGCCGTTTCTTTATCCTGTTGATTAAGCTTATATACATAATGCTCGATATTTTGATGCACATCTTGCTTAGCTTCCATCGCAATGCTTAGTGGATCGTGCAAAAAGCGATTTGCCAGCTGTATGATTTCCTTTGGCATCGTAGCGGAGAATAAGGCAGTTGTTCGCTTTTTCGGCAAATAATCAAGCACTGCCTCTACCTCATCGAGAAAGCCCATATCCAACATAATATCGGCTTCATCAATGACTACATAACGAATGCTTGAGGCATCGAAGGTATGCTCACGTAAATGGTCTAAGATTCTTCCGGGAGTGGCACATATAACATGGGTTCGCTGTTGTAAGTCCTGCTTTTGAAAACGAAAAGGAAACTTACCGTAAATTGCCAGGCTTTTGATGCGTTTTTTAGCCCCGATTTGATCAAATTCCGTTTGTATCTGCATCGCCAGCTCACGTGTCGGAGCCAGAATCAAGGATTGTGGCAGCTTTTCATTCCAAATAAGCTGCTGTAAGATCGGAATCGCAAAACTTGCGGTTTTTCCACTTCCGGTCTTGGCTTGTACGATAACATCTTGCTTGGCAAGCAAATGTGGAATAACTGCCTCCTGCACTGCAAACGGCTTATGATAACCTAAAATATCCAATGCTTCCATGATCCCCTGTTCTAATCCGAAATCCTTAAATTCCATGCTTTACCTGCTCCCTTCTGTTATGAAAATACTCCTTCGATAAGGAGTATCAATGCATTTTTTTACGTAGCTTAAAGGCTATTTGACTAGCTTTAAACAACAGCTTATTTACCGGAAAGTCAAACTCTCCGACATATTCTAAAATGGTTGGGTGGAAGTTGCTTTTGAATTTTGTTAAACCACCATCTAAGCTTCCTTCAATACCTCCCATGTTGCACCATTCAAAGCCTCTATCGAAACATGCTTGAATCGTATGATACCAAGTAAGATAAGGTGCCATGTAGCGCTTAAAGGCATCGTCCATACCTGCATACAAAACCTCTGCGGTATTTCCAAACATTACACTTAATGTTCCACAGATATATACCTTCTTTCCATGTAGGTCCAATTCTTCCTTCAACATCTTTTTTTGACGCTCTAAAGAAACCTGCTGTTCCTCTAAAGTAAAGCGTTTCTTCTTGGCATTTTCCGGACAAATCTCCAATTCATGTAAGCAGGCAGTATAACGCTTTATTACCTCGTTGTATTCCTGTTCTAAATCAATATACGCCATTTGAAGAAGGGCATGTTCACCATAAATCTCCATCAGTTTTCGGAAATATTCTTTATCCCGCAGATTGATTTGTTTACGTTCCTCTGTCAGCTTCATGAGATGAGCGAATTCCGCTACTTTTTCAACACCACAGGTTTCTATTTGAAGCTTCTTTTTTTTGGCGGTATGAATATTGCGCTTCGCTCTCTTAGGAAGCTGTTCTATATAATCTTCACACTTTTTTACCGATGCATGAAAGCGCGGCTGCACAGTAGCGTCCATTGTCGTTGAAAAACCACTATGAATACAACCGGCTGCCTGTAAATTCGCTATTGCCGTTTTAGCACTTGTTAAAGCTTGTCGCTGTTCATCATCTAAGAAAAACTGCTTATAGACAATACCCGGATCGACCTTTACAAATAAACATCTTTTTTTCTTCGCCCATTTACGCAAAGCTTGAAAAAAATATATCACCAAATCTTTATCTTGATAATCCATAATCGGTCCTCTTGGAATATACATCATCGTAAAGCCCAAAGGCAATGATTTAATAAGAATTGAAGCAGAGGCGACCAACTTCTCATCATCATAGACACCAACAATTTCATGCTTCCAATTATCCTTAACACTTGCCCACGCCGCAGATTGCAAAAGATTGCTTAACGCATGCTGTGATACAAAAGCATCATGCTCCTGCTTAGGAATATTTATGTTAAACTGATACATCGCACTACCTCCGTATATCATTATTTTACCCATTGAATTCCTTATGATTATATCATATCCCCATGATTTCGCCATCATTTTCCTTTACGAAAAAACAAACACAGTCAAAAATACGGATACGCATTTTCCTAGCTGTCTTTGTTCATGGATACTATCAAAAAGCAAACTTCATACTTATTCCATCATACTCTGACGCTTGAAAAGATTGATAAAGTCATTTTTTATATTCATTGCATTTTTCTTCTAAGAATCGAAAATCACAACATCTTTTTTGAACTCGAAAAGGCAAAGTATTATTGCTTCTGTTTATGTATAGGTTGTAAGTAATATCTCTAA
Organism: Amedibacillus dolichus DSM 3991; assembly: GCF_000154285.1. Classification (GTDB taxonomy): domain Bacteria; phylum Bacillota_I; class Bacilli_A; order Erysipelotrichales; family Erysipelotrichaceae; genus Amedibacillus; species Amedibacillus dolichus. The sequence goes on from NZ_DS483474.1 coordinate 55,417, forward strand.
GCTTCTCGCCATCACGATTTAACCATCGTAATTGATTTTGTAACAATGTTTTATATATTCTCCAATTATAAAATATGGGCTACTACATCGTAGTTAGCCCAATCTTTTTTCGCTCCCATTTCTTTAACTGGTAGGGATCACCGCTTTTTAATACACCTATATTATAGCATTTTTCCATTTGTATAGGTATTTAATGTTTCCAAATGCTGCACTTTCCTTTATGCAAAAACAAAGATAGTCGATACGTATCTCTCAAACACATGAACTTTTGACTGTCAAAGGATATAGCCGTAACAATCTACTCGAATACTTATTTTCTTATAGCTATTCTGTTCTAAGTGCTGTTACCGGATCCTCTTTAGCTGCCTTACGTGATGGAATGATACCACCCAACAAGGTCAATAAGGTGCTTAATACAATCAGAATGACTGCCGCAAGTGGTGGTAAAGACGCATTGATTTGATTATTTCCCGCAATCGAATGAATAATTTGATTTGCCGGAAGCAACAACAGCAATGTAATTACGATTCCGATGATTCCCGCCAACAATCCGATAATAAAGGTTTCCGCATTAAAGACCTCGGAAATATTACGCTTACTAGCACCGATGGCACGTAAGATTCCGATTTCTTTCTTTCGCTCCAGCACGCTGATATACGTAATAACTCCAATCATGATAGAAGAAACAATGAGTGAAATAGCTACAAAGGCAATAAGAACATAGCTAATGACATTGATGATATCACTGACTGAGGACATCAGCGTACCGACCATATCCGTATATGTGATTACCTTATCTTCAGCACCCTGCTGCTCCATACGTTCATTATAGTTGTTTAAGATATTTAAAATTTCCTCTTTACTTTCAAAATCTTTGGGATATATGTTGATTTGTGATGGACTGTCGAAATCCGCATAGCCAAGCTGCTTTAAGTTATTCTCATAAGTATAGCGTTCCTTGGACATCAAGGAAATCATCAGTTCGCCAAGCTCCTGCTCATTCATATTCATCGTAATAGCTTGTGCAAAGGCATTGGCATCAAAGGAAAATGCATCACTCATGGAAGTCTGTAAGTCCATTAAGCTTGACTGTAATTTACTCTGTATCGCCTGTGCCATGACACTTTCGACATCTTGCATATACGTTTGCATGATTTGTTGCAGCTGCGCTTGCAGATCATTGGACTGTATTGTTTCCTGTAAGAATGAGTGAAGGATTACCTGTGCTTCCTCACTTTTCAAATATTCCATGAAGTATTTTCCTATATCCTGCATATCTGCTAAATTATGCTCTTTTGCATAAGCATCATATCCTGCTAAAACCGTTCGTAAGCTTTTCTCCATCTGTTCCTTGCTGATGCTTATTTCTTTATTTTCCTTAATTGCTTCTTGTATCGTTTGATGAAGTACTCCGGCTACCTGTGGACTTTTCAAATACTCTTGTAAATGCGTTTGGTAATCAGCGAATGGATTGGTTTTTATATATTCCTCAAACCCCTTCATCAGTTTTTCCACAAGGGCTTGTAGCTGCTGTGGCTGTATAGATATATCCAGCTGTGTTAAAATCGCATTTAGATCCATTGGCGGAAGCTCGATTCCTGCCATGATTCCATTAAGATTTTGCATATCAGGCTTGAGCTTCGATGTATCGAATTGTATAGCCTCTCTCATTTTCGCTTCATCAATCGTAAATAAGGATTTCATATCTAGGCTCGCAGTATCACCTTTCGCATCAAAGGCTTTTCCGGTAAATACATTGATATTTGGCTGTTTTTGCTGTGCCTTAACGATAGCACTGCTGCTTGCGTCTTTGATTACGTCCTTTACCAAAGCATCGGTATAATAAATACCTGACATCAGCATCGTTGCGGTTGCATCTTCCTTTGGTTGAACGATTCCAACAAGCTTCAAATCCTCACCCTTCTGTACAAGCTCTTGCATATACGCACGATCCTTGGTTTTATCCTTCCATACATGATAGGTTGCATCATAAGCATAATAATCGGCAGCATTTACACGTTTGAAGGTAATTCCTAGAATATCCTCATAATCGTAGGCATCATCGGCTTTGGGCACGATGACCTCCTCATTGCGAGCAAACTGCTCCACCATTTGATCCAGCTCTTTGGCATCACGAAGTCCTAAGGTGTATAACAGAAAATCCGTAACACTTCCTCGCCCACTTAAAACAAGCACACACTCGTTAGCATTTGTTGGCCAATGTCCTGCCTTTACATCATATTGATTCTTATACAATGCATCATTTTGTGGTAACGGATAAAAAACATTGGTGCTCATCATGCTTGACATCATATTGTTAGAGCTGCTAGTAGAACCAAGACCAAGTGTTTGAAAGGATTGATCCGGGTGTACTTGGCGAACATCATTTTCCTCCATACGATAAATTTGCGGAGTTATTTGATAGGTGTATTCCACTGCATTCGTATAGCGTTCAATACCCGATCCTCCTGTTTCAAGATATTGCTTGAGGCTTGCTAAATCGTTTGATCCGATAGTAGAAAACATACTTGTCAGCATATTGCCGACTTGAATATCGCCTTGTGGCTCTTGTTCCTCCTGCTGCATAGCCTCTCCCATCATAGAGGTCATATCAAAACCGGAGCTTTGAATTTGCAGCGGATATTGCGATAAAGTGTTTTCTTCTACATCTTTAATATACGTACTAACACCATTGGATAAGGATAAAATAGCTGCAATACCGATAATTCCAATCGATCCTGCAAAGGCAGTTAAGATCGTTCTTCCTTTTTTGGTTTTCAGGTTATTGAAGCTTAGCGATAAGGAGGTCATTAACGACATAGAGGTTTTGCCCATACTTTGATGAACGGCTTGTTTTTCTTCCTCTACAACAAAAGGATTGCTGTCGGATATGATCTTTCCATCACGTAAATTTACGATACGATTGGCATATTGCTCTGCCAATTCGGGATTGTGCGTAACCATGACAACCAAGCGATCCTTGGCAACCTCTTGCAACAGATCCATGACCTGAATGCTTGTATCCGAGTCAAGTGCTCCTGTCGGCTCATCGGCTAACAGGATATCCGGATCATTTACCAAAGCTCTGGCAATTGCGACACGCTGCATTTGTCCACCGGACAGCTGGTTTGGCTTCTTGTGTAGCTGTGCACCTAAACCTACCTGCTGCAAGGCATGGATTGCCAGCTTTTTACGTTCACTTTTGGAAGTTCCGGAAATGGTAAGAGCTAATTCCACATTGGATAAGATAGTTTGATGTGGAATCAGGTTATAGCTTTGAAATACAAAGCCAATCGTATGATTACGGTAGGAATCCCAATCCCGATCACGATAATTTTTTGTGGATATGCCATTGATAATCAAATCTCCGCTGTCATAGCGATCCAAACCACCGATGATATTTAACAATGTCGTTTTTCCTGAACCACTTGGCCCCAGGATTGCGACAAATTCACTATCACGCAAATGTAGGCTTACATCATCTAAGGCTTTTTGAACAAGTGTACCGGTTTTATATTCCTTATGAATATGTTTGATTTGCAGCATGTATATCTTCCTTTCCCTAGCTTATACCCTTATTTTTGGGGGTAATAAACATTTCTATCTAATACGCAGTTCCATAGGATTCCCCACTTGGATTGCTTGTATTTAATACCGTAAGTGCATTGACTGCACCTTGTTGGACATCTTCGTAAATTTCCTGCGCTGGTTGCTTTTGAGAGTACAAGTATGCAGCTTCACCATCAAAATATACCGCATACAATACTTCCGCATCATAATCAGGTATCATATTGTATAAGTTTTCTATGCTCGTTGCCTCCAATGCCATGTTTCTTGTTTCATAGCCTTGCCCCTCTACATCGTACACCTGATAAATAACGCTGCTGTAATCTTGCTTCACATCTAAGGAGGTAATCAGCGAATGTCCCTTGGCATTGATTTGCGGTAAAGAATAATAGCTTGTATAGCTTGCATTTGTTTCTAGTTCATCAATCATAGAAACAATATTTGTATCCTTTATCATTGCCGGTAAATTCACAAAACCATTCTTTGCGTATTCAATACCAAATTCTTTTTGAAAAGCCGTTAGCAGCTTATCTCCCTTGTCCATGACTTCTTTTAGATAAGGAATATTTTCGTATTCTACACGATTATCTTTGATTTGTATATCTACTTCTTGTTGCGTACTATCAATACATATATCATCTTGATAAACATTTCGTTGATAGCTTGCACGATAAACTTGATAAGCAGTGTCTGTGGATCTTACCACCGCTATATCTTGAATCGTCTTTGCATCGGCTTCCATTGTTTTTTTATAGGAATATACAATGCTTGGTTTTCCATAGTTTTCAAGTGAAAACGAAAAGGTTTCCTGTGCATTGTTTACATCTTTCCATGTAATATGCACGCTTCGATGATCTGCATCACTTACCACAGATGCGTCCTGTATGCCGATTTCCCAAGCATTCGAATCATAGCTTTTCGCTTTGCTTGCTTCTTCAAGCACCTCAATGGTTTCTGTCCAAAAATCTTGTTTTGCTTCCGGATCGCTTTTTTGACAAGCAGTCATAAGACATACACTTAATAGGCATAAACCATACAATCTCCATCGTTTTTTCATATTCTCCATACCTCCTTTCGTGTCCATAGATATTGAATATATTCAAAAGCATTTATTTTTTTACAGTTTAACACTGCTTTTCGGCTTTGTCAAAGCTCATAAAAAGAATCGCAGGATAAGCAAAAAAAAGCTTGGCACTCATTTGTGATTTTATAGCTTACAGCTTCCTTATACCTACTAATAAAACATACCGTACACATAACCTATGCACCTGCATAATAGTGTCAATTTCCATTTATTATGCAATGTATTTTCTATGTTTTAAGCATTAAGTTTTCTATGACAAAGATAAAATATTATAGGCTTTTCTGTGTATTTATGATATCCTAAAAGTAGAAGGATTGTGAATGCTTGCACAAAGATTTTATATCCGTTCGTTAAACAGTTACAATTATCTTTATAAGCTATACATTTCTAGTTAAACGGGTTTATCGCATTCGCATCTGTATATCACGGAAGGAGGCGAACAGAATGCAAACGCTAATGAACATTTCCTACTTTTATATTTTTCTATTGCTAGTTTTAGGTGCGGCGGTGGTTTATATGGTGTACAAGTATTTAAAAAACCACAAATGATTTTTATTATCAAGGATTTAAACAATATTTTAGGCTGTTGGCAATCGACAGCCTTTTCTTATATATGAAACAGTTTGTTTCTTTAAAAACAAGTTTGACTGTTTGTATCTTGTATTAAGTCTATAAACAAATATTTTCTGTTTCATAGATTGTGCAGTCTTTTATAAAATACTTATGACGAATATAAGAGTATCGTTAAAGCAATAAGTATTTCTTAGTTTATTACTATTGAAAAAAGCTCACCATAATATCCATTATGATGAGCAAATGCTTTTCTTATTCTTTTTCTAATGCAAGTGTTCTTGTGGTAATATCACAAACCTCAGCAGGTCCGTAATACTGGATTGCACCAGGATATACGAAGCAAGTGTTTTCAGCCCATTCTTCACGGTGAGCTTCAAAGAATTTGAATGGTTTTCCCTCCAATTCAACAAGTGCTTTACGAATAACCGGTTTATCTTCTCCATGTCTTCTTTCGATGTTCATCATCTTTGTGATTGGCATACCACCGGCTACCCATTCATTTGCCGGTTTTGATAGGTTACTGATCTTAGATAGATAACCGTTATAACCATACTGAATCAACATAAATGCGTTGTATCCAAGTGAGTAGCAGTAATCAGAATCAAAGTTAGATGGGAATGCACATCTTCCTTCATAACCGAAGAAGTGGTGAAGTGCATTAAACTTACCGTTGTAAGTACCGGCAGCCTTGCGCTGAGCCAATTTGTCCGCAACCAATGCAGAGAATAGCTTTTCGGATTCAATCAAAGAAACCTGTACGTTACCGTGTGGATCTCTTTCTAAGAACAACTGCTGTTGGATTGCTTCCGGAAGAATTGCGAATACTTCCATAGATTCTTTTGTTAATCCGTTTTCAATGAAAGCATATTTTTCTTTCCAAGTAGGAAGTGCATTGAATGCATCTGCCTTTGAACCTGCCAACAATTCATTGATTTCGTGAATCAAAGTTGAGAATTCAGGAACGAACTCAACAACACCCTCAGGAATGATTGCTACACCGAAGTTCATACCCTTTGCGGCACGTTTTTCAACAGAATCCGCAATGTAGTCTGCAATCTGAGAAAGAGACATTTTCTTTTCAGAAACCTCTTCGGAAATCAAGCAGATGTTTGGCTGTGTTTCAAGTGCACATTCCAAAGCCACGTGAGATGCAGAGCGTCCCATAACCTTGATGAAGTGCCAATATTTCTTAGCGGAATTGGCATCACGTTCGATATTACCAATCAATTCGCTGTATGTTTTCGTTGCTGTATCGAAACCGAAAGAGCATTCGATATCTTCGTTCTTCAAGTCTCCGTCGATTGTCTTAGGACAGCCGATAACCTGAACACCTGTGTTGTTTGCTGCAAAATATTCAGCTAACACCGCAGCATTGGTATTGGAATCATCACCACCGATAATTACGATTGCGGTAATTCCATGCTTTTTACAAACCTCAGCAGCAACTGCAAACTGTTCGTTTGTTTCCAATTTTGTTCTACCGGAACCGATAATATCAAATCCACCGGTATTGCGATATTCGTTAATATATTGATCATCGAAAACCAAATAGTCATCTTCGATCAGTCCGCTTGGTCCGTTCTTGAAGCCATACAATTCATTGTCTGGATTGGTTGCCTTCAAAGCATCATACAAACCACAGATTACGTTGTGTCCGCCCGGAGCCTGTCCACCGGAAAGAATAACACCTACAACCTGTTTTTTAGCTTCTGATGTGTTTGCTCCCTTTTGGAAAGTGATTTCCTTTTTTCCGTATGTATTTGGGAACAAAGCCTTGATTTTTTCTTGATCTGCAACACTTTGAGTTTCTTCACCCTCTAGCACGCTGATTTCGGAAATTCCGTTTCTCAACATTGCCGGAAGCTTTGGAGAATACTCGTATCTTGCTTTTTGTAACGATGAAATTTTCATATTATATCTCCTTCTTTATAACAGTTAAATTATAAGATATATTGCTGTAAAAGTAAACCTTTTACCCCATCATACAGCAACATACTTTTTCGGATATTTTTTCGGCAAATGGAACAAGTGGAGAATACTATTTAATTTTTTGATATTTTGATTACTTTTGACATACAAGTTTCAAATAGTGTCTGCACATAGTTGTTGATATTTGCTAAGCTGGATAGTATAATAACTGCATACATTATTTATTTTTTGTATGCAGAAAGTTGGTGTATGATTGAGTAAAAAAGAACTTTTAAAAACGATAATCGAAAATAATGGCGGCATTGCAAAAACTTCAGATTTTGCCGTTAACGGGATAAATAAATACGAGGTAGCGGCTTTTTGTAAAAAAGGAGTCATTGAAAGAATTCGCAGAGGCTTTTATCAGCTCCCCCAAAGTAAAAATATTACAGAAGAACAGCTCATACGAAAGCTTCTTCCCCAGGGAATTATTTGTGTAGAGTCCGCTTTGTTTCACTACGGATATAGTGATTTTTCTCCCCGTAAATGGTCGATTGCTGTACCGAGAACAGCGTCCCGTAGCGTAAAGAACATTGAAGAATTTCCGATGAAGGCTTACTATATTCAAAAGGAATTTTTAGATATAGGTAAGTCCATAAGCAATTTTAACGGTGTAATATTGCCTGTATATGATCGTGAACGAACAATATGCGATTGTTTTAAGTACCGCACAAAACTTGATAACGAAATTTTTAATAAGGCTGTCAATGCCTATGCTGCCGATGAAAAAAAGAACCTTGCAAATTTGTCTAAATATGCAAAAGAAATGGAGCTTTATACAAAGGTTATGAATGTAATGGAGGTGCTGCTTAATGCCTGATATAGCTGCGTCCGTGTTGACACGACTCAAAAATAAGGCAAAAGAAAGCGGAAGAAGTTATCAGCTTTGTTTGCAGCTCTTTTGTCAGGAAGAGTTTTTACGCCGTTTGGAAAAGTCCAAGTATGCCGAAAACCTCGTGTTAAAAGGAGGCTTGTTCCTCTATTCGCTTACTGACTTTGATAGCCGAGTAACGGTTGATGTAGATTTTTTGCTTCAAAGAATACCTAATACACCGGAAAAATTAAAAGGCATACTTGAAGAAATTATTACAGTTCAAACCGGCAATGATTTTGTAACCTTTGAGATAAAAGATATTACACCTATTGCTGTTACGAAGAAATATGCCGGTATAGGCGCTTCAATGGTCGCTTATATTAAAAATACTCGAACACCCTTTGGCATTGATTTCGGTGTTGGCGATATCATTGTGCCAAAGCAAGAAAAAAGAAAAATCCCCACTCAGCTTGATGATTTTATTGCGCCGACAATCAATACTTATTCCATTGAAACGACCGTTGCCGAGAAAATTGACGCAATCCTCAGTCTGATGGAGTTTTCCAGTCGCATGAAAGACTATTACGATATTTATTATCTTGCCAATAAATTTGATTTTGATGGCACGACACTATCCGAAGCTCTCAAAAAGACCTTTACAAACAGAGCGCATAGTTTTACAGCGGCTCAGTTTGAGCAGGTTATGAATTTCGATGACGATGCTGCTATGCAGAAGAAATGGAAGACATTTATCCGTAAGATAGATACAAAAACAGATAACTATAGTACCATATTGAAAACAATACAAGCCTTCTTGACAAAACCATTTACAGCAGCGATAGAAGACAGAGTATTTACAGGCAGTTGGATTGCACAAAATAATGAGTGGATATAGTAAAAGAATGTTATGAGTATAAACAACAATCCAAATATTTTTTTGAATATGCCTGCATTTGATACACTTAGAAGGATAAAACTTAAAAATCACCGATAGATAAAGGTAATTTTTTAAGTTTTTTTCTTTTTAAGTGTCGAAGATGGATTTAATGTAAAAGTAAGCCTTTTACCATATCATATACAAAATAGGACTTGCCTATTTGATAAAGGACACAAAACAAGTATTTTACACATGATATATGAAAATATAAAACGATGAAAAGCACATAAAATTACTACATACTTTCGTTTTTGATAATACTAAACAGGCTGTCAAAATTTTTATAGAAATGTAATAGTTTCTTAAAACTTTATTCAGCTTTTTTGATTATGATTAGTATATGAGGTGAATGGCATGAAAACATATAAACCAATCATAACAAATATTTTACTATTTCTAGGCAGCTTATGTATTCTTTACTTTTTTATTTTATCCTTCGCTTACGGCTTCTTTCAGATTTCCTTCTCCTTTTGTTTTCTTATCGGAGGTTTGCTGTTGGTAGGCTATGGCTTGATAGAAAGAAAACAGCAACAGCATGTATTAACATATCTGCCTAAATTTTTACGCATTGCTGCCATTGGATTGCTTACTATCTTTTTAACTAGCTTCCTTATTGTGGAAGGACTGATCCTTGCTAATGGTTTGCATACACCTAATGAAAAATTAGAGTATGTCATCATTTTAGGGGCAGGTTTAAACAAGGATAAGATTTCCCTTTCCTTGCAGCATCGCCTTGATGAAGCGATTGCCTATCATAAGCAATACCAAGATACTACCTTTATTGTCAGTGGCGGACAGGGAATCAACGAAAGCATATCCGAAGCCGAGGCTATGCGCAGCTACTTGGTTGCTCATGGAATCCCGCAACACCAAATCATAGAAGAGGAGCTTTCTACCTCGACCTTTGAAAACTTTGCATTTTCTAAGGAATATATAAAAGATAAGACACAGAAAGTAGGTGTAATTACCAATTCCTTTCACATGCTTCGTGCCTTGATCCTTGCAAGACAGCAAGACTTACAAGCGGTTGGTATTCCGGCAAAATCCGATTTACTGACTTATCCATGCTTTAGCATTCGTGAATATTTCGGAATATGGAAGGCCTTGTTTTTGAGGCAATAGGTGAAAAAGAAATACTTTCTTAATCTAAATAAGTTTTTTGATAAATACGGATCACCTACCTTATTCCATTCATTTCAATTTCAGATAAATATCATGACTTTCCAAAAAATATTGTACATCTTGTTTTTGCGGAATCGAAGTTTGTCCTCCTAGTATTTGAACTGCTATTGCACTTGCAGCAGAACATATTATTAGTGTATCGCGCAGAGAATAACCGTTATATAGACAATATGCGAAAGCTCCATGAAAAATATCCCCTGCACCTGTTGTATCAATTGCCGAAACAGAAAAAGAAGGAATGTGATAGATTACATTATGTTCCTTATATAACAATCCATTTTCCCCTAATGTTATAACCACAATTCCAGAATTTAACTGACATAAAGTATCAAACGCTTGTTTCCAGCTACCTTCGTCGTCTAATGTAATCTTTGTCTGACTATACTGCTCAGCATAATTTTGTGAACAGACTAAGTAATTAACGCGTTGAGCAATTTCTTTTGTTTCTTCATGATATGTTCCAGCATCCATTACACTTACAGCATCTGGAAATTGATTCAAAGCCTCTATAGAAGCCTTAAGTTCATGTCCATCTAGCAAGAGAACTCTTGGTTTTGTGGGAAATGTGAAACATAACTCCTGTAATTTGCCTGGACAATTAAAAATTGTTCGATATCCATTACAAGCGTTCGCAATTATTGCACTCCTGGGTGTTTCAATTGTAGGATCTATTATTAAATGACTAATATCTACTCCTACTTTTTCTAAAGTATCACAAATTTCTTTACCATAAAAGTCCGTTCCACATCTAGATACCAATGTAGTTCTCACATTCCATAATGCACATAGATATGCTGCATTAGTTGCTGGACCACCTATACACGCAAATGGTTCTAACACTCTATATTTTTGATTTTCAACTAATGGTGTTTCAATAGGAAAAGTCATATCATAAGTGCATTGTCCAATACATACTATACTCATATAATTCTCCTCATATTCTTTTAACGTAATTACATCTTATCGGATAAAAATAGCAGACTATACTGCTATTTTTACACTATATTTATTTTCTATTCTAATTCAAAATCAATGCTATTTCATTCATGATTTTATCATAAGAAACTTTTGTAAAGTCCGTAACGTCAAGTTCTATCGTTGTTCCTAATTCAAAAGTTCCATAGCCTCTACATTTACAACGTTTAATAAATTCGTCGTTATCTAGTAAATTATCTGCTTCTTCATGATTCATCAAACAAGTCCCTTGGTGATATTCTTTAAGAATATGGCCTAAATGGCGTGAATCATCTAAATCGCGTTTCTTTTGACGTTTGAATAGAACATCTAAATCTCCAACCATTCGTATCGTAATTACTTCTATACAATATCGACCGCAAATACCTTGAATCTCATCATGTTGCTTATCACTGAATGGGTAATCACTAATTAAACTATAACCTCTTTCTAATTTCCAGTTCAATCTTTGATAATATTCATTCCAACTCTTTTTAATCAACTTTTCTTTTTCTTCTTCATTGCAAAAACCATACGCATCCCAAAATTCTTCTTTAATTTTATCAGGAGATAAAACTTCAAAATTTTTAAATTTATTTAATAACATATTTGCCATATAAGTTTTACCAGTTCCAGGATATCCTGCAAGTAATATTAATGCCTGCTTCATACTTTTTCTCCTCTTTTACATAGCAAGTTCAATTGCTAAATGATAAGTATCCGCTCGATAGTAAGTACATACACATTCTCTTGGTATATTTTCTTTGTCAAATGAAATACGACGTATATAGAGTAATGGAGTACCAATATCAATATGCATTAGCTTCGCTATTTCTTCACTTGCTATTATTGAATAAATTGATTGCTTTGCATAAAGCCATTGAATTTGGTAGGTATTAGATAAAAATAATCGTAGGGATTCTTTTGAAAAATCATGATTCATTATTTCCGGAACAAATGACTGTTGAAAATAATTTATTTCCAAATAAAGTGGTTCATCGCCTGCATAACGAACACGTTTTAAACAAATGATATCATCATTATAAGAAAGTTGGAGACAACGTGCTATTTCATCAGATGATGGTATAACTTTTTGTTCAACCGTAATTTTAATAGCTGCTACACTATCTCCTTTATATTTTCTATCATAACGAATGACACGTTGAGGAGATGTATTCGGTCGATTAGAAATTACAATAGTTCCATAACCTCTTTTTTTCTTAACTAAACCATCATTTGCTAATAACTCCACCGCCTTTCTAGCAGTTGCTCTAGATATCCGATAAATCTCCATTAACTCACTCTCAGCAGGTATCATTTTTCCAACAGGATATTTGCCACCTACAATATCTTGAAACAAAATATTATAAAGTTGATAATATAACTGTTGTCTGCCGCTAAAATCTAAAGTTTCCATTATTATGCTATCCCCCACTTACTATTCATTTAATCCATCCATTCTCCTCCCGTTAAATTAATAGATTGTCCTGTTAAATAGCTAGAATTATCTGTTAAAAAGAAAATTGCGGCATTAATAACATCCTGTAGCTCCACTAATCTATGCATCGGAATATTCTTTTTGAAATACGGCATAACTTCTTCCGGATCAATATTCTTTTTTTGGGCATATTCATATTTTAGTTTTTCCCACATTTCTGTATATACAATACCTGGACAAATAGAATTTACACGTATATTTTGATCTGCAAATTCCTTGGCAATTGACTGTGTTAATCCTTGTACACCAAACTTACTTGCACAATAAACAGTTTGCCATGCACTTGGTTTCTTACCGGAAAGAGATGACATGTTCAAGATTGTTCCTCCTCCATGCAATAACATTTTTTCAATCGCTACTTGGCAACACAGAAAAGTTGCTTTTAAATTTACGTTAATAGTCAAATCCCACAATTCTTCACTACATTTTAAGAAGGGACGCATTTTACTTATGCCTGCTGAATTCACCCAAGAAGTGATATTACCAAATTCTTTTTCTACAGCATCTGTCGCATTTTGTATGGCTGATTTATCAGTTACATCTACCTTTTTAAAGATTGCCTTACCATGATTTTCAATTATTTCTTTAACTACACTAATTCCTTTTGTCTCGTCTAAATCAAAAATCGCAATACTAGCTCCTCGAGCTGCAAAATCTTTTGCCATAGCAGCTCCCATACCACTACTAGCTCCTGTAATAATGATTACTTTCCCATCTAATCTTTCTGTATTCATATCTATCCACCATCACTCTCTATTATTTTAAGTACTCTTTTATATCAATTGGTTTATCTTGTGGCATTACTTGAATAAAAACATTAACATTTTTATTTAGTAATTGTAGAAATGCCTTGTTTTCTTCCGCACTTGTCGAAATATTTTTATACAATACATTTCGATCATTTCTAGCTCCCATACCCCCAACATCGACCTCATCAATAGGAATACCGTGATCAACTAGATAATTTAATGCCTCTGGACCTTTAACTAGTAAAATTGTTGGTGCATCTAAACCTTGTTCGAAAAACTGTACTCCTTCTTCTTTTGTAAAAATACCAATTGCAATTTCTTCTGGTATTGCCATTTCCAGAACTTCAATCATATACTCATCATTAGCTGTTCCATCATCAACAATTACCACTTGATCTGCCTTTTTATTTTTTATCCAAGCGGTCATTACTTGACCATGAATTAACCGGTCATCAATTCTCGTTAATACTAAGTTTTGCACGTTGTTTTTTCTCTCCTTTTTTTACTATTGTCGCTTTTACTCCTACTGTACTTGAAACATTAACTTTTTCTATCAGTTCTTCAAGTGTGGTTTTTTCGTTACGCTCTAATGCTAGTGTTAGAAGTATTGGCATATTCATTCCTGAAATTAAACCTATTTTAAAATCTTTAGAAAGATAAGCAGCACTTTGAAATGGAGTTCCTCCTGCAATATCTGATAAAATGATAATTCCAGAATTAGCAATATCACCAGCACTTACCTCTTTTAATACTAAAGATAATTTTTCTCGATAGGTTTCTGGAGATTCTCCCGGAATGAGAGGAACAGCTCTCACTCCGTAATCTCCACCAGCAATCATTTTTAAACTATCTAACAGCCCCTCGCAAAATCCTCCATGACTAATCAAAACAATATTTACCATACTTTTGCATATTCACCTCTTACCCTACATATCCAAGAATTCCTGTGTAATAACCAATGATGCCTACCAAGAAAATTGCAATAATAATCCATACTGTATTGATTTTCTTCTTCAACATCCACCATACAAGCATAGTAATTCCTAATGGAATCAATCCAGGAGCTAGAGAATCTAAGACACTTTGAATCGTTGTACTTCCTTCACCAATTTTAATGGCAAGTGGTGTATTTACGGTAACCCTAGTTGCTGCCATAGAACCAACGACCATTAACCCAACAATACTAAATGAATTAATAATTCGATCAATAGTTCCATTCTTTAAAATCTTCAATAACGAAGTTTTCCCTTGTTTATAACCAGTCATAAACATAAAATATCCGCAACCGAAAATCAAGAATTCAAAGATAGCAAAAGACAAAATTGGACCTAAATAACTTCCATCTAATGCCATTGAACAGCCAATACCAAATAGAATTGGAAATAAAATACCCTGCATCACTGTATCACCGATACCTGCAACAGGTCCCATTAACCCCGTTCGAACCGCATTAATATCCTTTTCTGTAACATTTTCTCCGTTTGCTCGTGCTTCTTCCATAGAACATGCAATACCATTAATAATCGGCCCTACAGTAAACACTTCCGAATTGTAAAATACCATGTATTTCTTTAATTCATTCACTCGTTCTTCATTCGTATCATATAATTCACGAATTGGAGTAAGCATTAAATTGGCTGCTCCTAATGCTTGTAATCTCTCATAATTGTAACAAGCCTCTGTACTTGTTGTCCATAACCATGTTTTAACTAATGTTTTCTTAGATAATTTCTTTTTATATTCTGGAATCTCTGCTGTATTTGCGTTCATTTCATCCTGTAAATGCTGTGAAACTTCCACTGTCTCTGTTTTCTTATTTAACGAAAGTCTCTTAACCTTCTTTGTTTCCACTTGCTTTTGTTTATCGTTACTATTTAAATACATAATTAAAGCGATAATTGCCGAGAAAATTGAAATAGCTGTTAAACCTAATCCAGAATATACCGTCAAGAAGAAACCGCCAAAGAACCACGGGATTAACTTCTTTTTTCCTAAATAATTTAACAACATCGCAATACCTAAAGCAGGCATTATTCCACCAACAACCTGTAAAGCACTAATGACACTCTCTGGTACAGCATTAATTAAATCTGTTGCCCAACTGCTACCAGATACTACTAATAGAAATGCCGGAATACCGTATAAGATAAACGCCATGAAAAATGATGGAACAAAATTCATAAGGCGGACACCACGTAAATTTCCCTTTTCTAGAAACTTATCTGCTTGATGAATCCACGCTGCATTAACTGTCATATACACTTGATTCAACAACAGACCAAACATACTAAATGGAATAGCAAATGTTACTGCCATTGTTGGATCTGCTCCTGATAAAATAGTCATGGCTGTTCCAAAAATACCTGCAACAATCGTATTGCTTGGCATTGTACCTCCTGCTGAAATCCACCCTAAATATATTAACTGAATATTTGCACCGGCCATCATACCTGTCATTGGATCTCCCATAAATAAACCAACTAATGTCCCTGTAGTTAAAGGATAAACCAAACATTTTGTAACTGGCCCAAAGAACCACCATTGTCCCATTGTAGCTAATAACGCTACCAAAACTGCCGATAATATCATAATTATTCCCTCCTCAATGTTCTCCACTAACTGAAACTAAAACTTTTCCTTTTTTGGCATATTCTAATGTTTTTAATTCTTTCCCCATTTCTTCTAAAGTAAGACGTGCACTTACTATTTTCTTTGTATCAATCAATCCGCTTTCTAATAAACGAACAGCTCTATCGCTACAAAGCGGATTTAAATATGATGTAAATATACTCAGCTCTTTTGTATAAGCTTCAAATTGATTAAAACTAATTGGTTCTTCCGGATCTCCCAAGCCAAATAATAATACTTTTGCATTTTTACCTGCTATCTGTATTGCTTGCTCCATAGTTGCTTTCAATCCTATACATTCAACAACATAATCAATATTTTCTTCTTTTGCAATTTCTTCGATTTCCTGATCCGTAACTGCTACTGTAGCTCCTAGATCGAGAGCTAATTCTCTTTTGGCTTTGTCTCGTTCAATAACTATAATTTTAGCAGCACCTGTAAACCGAATCAGTTGAAGCATTAAAGAGCCAATTGCCCCCATACCATACATCGCTATTGTTTTCCCACTTTTTATATTTAACAAATCAAGTCCATGAATAGCACAAGATAATGGTTCTGTAAACGCCGCGCTTTCCAAATCTAAGCTGTCTGCAATATGATAAACATTTTTTTCTGGTGGATATACATATTCCGAAAAGCCTTTTGCTACTCCATGACGCTCTAAACAGAAATTTGGTAACCCCCTTTGACACCAAATGCATTTTCCACATCCCCAACTTGGATCACAAGCAACGCGATCGCCAACTTTAAAATATTTACACTTTGGTCCAACCGCTGTTACTATACCTGAACATTCATGTCCCAAAATAATTGGTGGAATTACCACACTTGCTCCATTTTTTCCTTGAAATTTATGAATATCAGTACCACACAATCCACACCATGCAACTCGAATTTTTACTTCATCTGATTTTGGATCTCGATCTGGAATATCGCGTACCTCATATTCAAAATTTCCTACATAATAACCTGCTTTCATATTTTAACCTCAATTATCTAAATTTTTAAACAGATGAATTTTATGTTCAACTATTTCAGTTATAATATCTAAACAAGGAACTACATTTTCGCGATTTGATATATTTTCTCGATGCTCTTCATAACATTCTTTTGACTTTCTATTCCATTCAACAAGCAACTCTGTACCAACATTAAATTTGCGAATACCTAAATTAATTACACGTTTCACATCTTTTTCTTTTACACCTGTTCCTCCATGAATTACCAAAGGAATATTTACCGCATTGTGTATTTCCTTTAATCTATCAAAATTAAGGTTTGTTTTTGACTTATACTGACCGTGGTTCGTTCCAATCGCTACCGCTAAAGCATCTATTCCAGTTTCTTTTATAAAATTAACAGCATCTTCTGGCTCTGTATAACGAACATCTTCTTGAGCTACCGCAATACCATCTTCAGTACCACCAACAGTTCCTAACTCCGCTTCGACACTTACATTATGCAGTTTTGCATAATCCACCACTCTTTTAGTTCCCAAAATATTTTCTTTAAGTGGAAGCGAAGATCCATCAAACATTACAGAACTATAACCTGCATCAATCGCTTTCCTAATCTCATCAAAATCTTTTGCGTGATCTAAATGTAATACAACATTTATGCCATATTCATCTGCCATTGAACGACAAACAGCAACAAGATTTTTATGTCCCACATAATTCGCAGTACCGCAGCTTGTTTGTATAATGACAGGAGTTTTTTGATTTACTGCTGCTTTTATAATTGCCGGAAGCATTTCTAAATTATGCGTATTGAATGCACCAATCGCCATATTCAACTCATCTGCTTCCTTTAATGTTTCTTTTAATGTGATATACATAATTTCCTCCTTTGATTACAATAATATAAAAGAATAACACTATTCTTCTATATAGAAATTGCATCCATCTCAGCATTAAATTTGCTGAAATATACGGACATCATAATATCAAAATATACGTATGTTTTGACTACACCCATATTATACTTAATTAATATTAAATTACCTCGTTTTCTGTATGAAAATGCATTCTAAAAATTAAAAAAACAACACCTTCATGAATGCTTATTCATGATACAATATTATCGCATTATTAGGAGGTTACATTATGTTTATTCAAATTGACAAAACCATTTATGAAAAACTTTCTGAAGCCGAAAAAGGTGTTATTCAATTCCTTAATCAAAATGAAGAAAAAATACCCTATATGAGTATTACCAATATTGCCGAAAAGACTTTTACATCTCAATCAACTGTTTCCCGCACTATCCAAAAATGTGGTTATCAAGGAATCTCGCAATTACGCTTTGCTATATCTCAACAAGAACAAATGAAAAATCATCACGAATCTAGTTACGGTGTTAATAATATTCTTTCAAAATCTTATCGTGAAAGTACAAAAACAATTGATAATATTAGCCCTGTTGCTATGTTACAGACTATTGAATTTATGAAAACCGCAAAAAGAATTTTTATTTTTTCTAGAGGCTTTACCGCATTAATTGCCGAAGAATTCCAAATGTATTTACAGTTATTAGGTTACAATGCAATTATTGTTAAAGATGTAAAATGGATGGAAAATACAGAGCGAATCGTAAATACAAATGATGTTGTTTTTATTTTATCTGTACGAAATACAACACCTGAGCTTGCTACATCGGCTAGAGCCGCCAAAAGAAAAGGTGCTAAAGTAATAAGTTGTTGTTGTAAATCTCCTTGCGAATTAGAAAACTTTTCAGATATCATCATTTACGGTCATTCAGAACAAATTATGAAAGCTAGCGGAATGACTGTATACTCAAGAATACCTTTATTGATTATCACACGAACAATTATTGAATATCTTGGACAATAGTTAAAGCCTATATCTTATTCTATATTTTTTACTTTCTCATATCCAATAGCATAAGAAAACCATATGATTTATTATGATGACTAATCACAATATTTCATCTGGTTTTCTTTAATCAACATCTTTAGTAACAATTAAATCCGCATCACTTTGACAAATATGCTTTATCAATACATCACCTCGATGCAACGGTGCTTTTGCCTGAACCTGATTGATAATCTGCATGATTTCAAAAATCTTATCTTTCGCAACATCACAGCTCGTTTTCACACTGACACGTCTTTCTTTCGAATTTAACAGTTGAACTGTAGTGGTAATCGTACGTGTCGGATTCACTAGTTCTTTATGCCCATACTCAGCTCCCTTAGGACAACTATTGCCTGTAACAGAGTAATCATTGGTTTCATCTACTTTTAAATGACAGCCCTTGGGACAAACAATACAAATCAGCTCTTTCATCATTTAGTCCTCCTGTTTTAAAGATACAGTTAATGTATCGCCTTCTATTTTATCCATCAAAATCTTGGGAATCATCACTTTTTCCATTTCTCCCGGTGCTACGTGTTCCCTTTTAAACCTTGCTATAATCTTATGTTCATCTCGAACCTCGATAGCAACATTTTCACCGACATTGCGCACACGGAATGACAATTCTACTCCCTGATCCACAGCATCAAAGCGAATCCTCTGCGGTACAATATAGCCTATACAATCTCCCGGCTTTGTATTCAAAACTCTTTCGCTATGGAACGCACCATGCTGAATGTATTCTCCTGCTGCTTTTCCTGCCTTTTCACTTTCCGCACTGACAAAATCAACCAAATCATGGACATGCACAACATTGCCGGACGCAAAAATACCGGGTATGCTTGTTTCCATATTTTCATAAACCACCGGTCCGTTTGTCCGCGGGTCCATTTCAATCGAAGCCTGTCTTGTTAATTCGTTTTCCGGAATCAATCCTACGGACAATAACACACAATCACATGCAAATTCGATTTCGGTTCCGGGAATCGGATTTTTATGTTCGTCTACCTTGGATACAATTACCTTTTCCACGCGGTTTTTCCCTTGGATATCGGTAATCGTATGGGATAGATAGAGCGGTATATCGTAATCATTTAAGCATTGCACAATATTTCGATTTAAACCATTTGAATAAGGCATCAATTCTACACACGCCAACACCTTTGCACCCTCCAATGTCATACGTCTGGCCATAATCAAACCGATATCTCCACTTCCTAAAATAACTACACGTTTTCCCGGCATATAGCCTTCTACATTCACATATCGCTGTGCAGCTCCTGCTGTAAATACACCGGCAGGACGATCCCCCGGTATCGCAATGGCTCCTCGTGTTCGTTCTCGACAACCCATATTCAAAATCAAAGCTTTTGCCTGCAACACCATATAGCCATGTGTTTCACTGGTACAGTAAACAGTTTTATTTGTATCAATCTC
This sequence comes from Amedibacillus dolichus DSM 3991, assembly GCF_000154285.1. Classification (GTDB taxonomy): domain Bacteria; phylum Bacillota_I; class Bacilli_A; order Erysipelotrichales; family Erysipelotrichaceae; genus Amedibacillus; species Amedibacillus dolichus. The sequence continues at coordinate 75,684 of NZ_DS483474.1, forward strand.
AATCACCATGGTATCCAATAAAATTTCGACATTCGTTTTCTTAAGCAAATCCACATACTTCCCGGCATATTCCGGTCCTGTCAATTCCTCTTTAAAATGATGTAGTCCAAATCCATTATGAATACACTGATTTAAAATTCCACCAAGCTCTTTATCTCTTTCAATTACCAAAACCTTATTTGCACCATGTTCACTAGCAGCAATCGCACTTGCCAATCCTGCCGGACCCCCGCCAATAACAATTACATCATATTGTTGCTTCATACTAATCACCTATTTCTTTGGTTTGTCCAAGCAGAACCAAAGAACCTTTCTTGTCCTTCAAAACATCTTCTTGCGAAATATTTAACTCCCTGGCAATAATTTCCTGTACACGTGGTCCGCAGAATCCACCTTGACATCTTCCCATTCCCGTATTGCATCGTCTTTTGATTGCATCAAGTGATGCTACGGTTGGACTTCGATGAAGAGCATCAATGATTTCCCCTTCGCTAATTGTTTCACAACGGCAAATAATACGTCCGTATTGGGGGTGCTTTTCGATCCACTGTGCTCTTTCAGCATGCGACATCTCTTGAAAACGAACAAGTTTCCTTGTAACTTTTGCATTTGGATTGCTTTCGGTAAATAAACCCTTTGTCTGTATTGCTTTTACCATATCAATTGCAATCGCACTGGCACTTGATAAGCCCGGAGATTTCATTCCTGCTATCTGATAAAATCCTGAAACCTTGGATTCACCAATTACAAAATCATGATAATCACTACTTCTTGCTCGAATACCGCAGAATGTGCGGATATTTTCTCTGAAATTAATATTCGGTACAGACTTCAAAGCTTTTTCCTTTACAAAGGATAAGCCTTCTAAGGTAGTCGCTGTATCCGTTTCTCCACAATTTTCACTTGTCGGTCCTACGATTAAATTACCATGTACCGTAGGAGCTACAAGAATTCCTTTTCCCTTTGCTGTCGGACATTGGAAAATAACGTGATGCACAAGTCCTCCTTGTGTTTTATCTAACAAATAATATTCACCTTTGTTTGGCTGAATATGATATTCCGGTTCCATTACCATGGAAGTTATCTTCTCACAGGCAACTCCTGCAGCATTTACAACTGTTTTCGCTTCATAAACGCCTTTTTCGGTTGTTACCAAAAAATAATCAGCTTGCTTTTGAATAGCAGTAACAGCTTCCTCCAAATGAAGATCCACACCATTTTGAATTGCCAGTTCACTATAAGCAATAGCCAGCTCCCATGGATTGACGATACAAGCTGTCGGTGCATACAATGCCGCAATGGCATTAGGATTTATATTTGGCTCCATTTCTTGCAGTTCTTCTTGATCTATGATGTGCATTCCCTCAACACCGTTTTGTAGACCGCGTTCGTAGATAGCATGTAAAGTTGCAAGTTCTTCTTTTTCAAACGCTACTACTAAAGAACCGATTTTTTTACAATGTACATCTAAATCCTCGCAAATTTTCGGAATCAGCTTATTGCCTTCAACATTATACTTTGCCATATATGTTCCGTTTTCAGGATCATATCCTGCATGAATAATGGCGCTATTTGCTTTTGTTGTTTCATCGGCAACATCATTATTCTTTTCCAACAATAAAACGCTCCCCTGATACTTACTTAACTCAAATGCTAACGAAGCTCCGCTTATCCCCGCTCCGATAATCACACAATCGTACATATACGTACCTCCCTAGAATCAATATTTACAGCTTTAAAATAGTGGAATTCATAAGAAAAGTCAAATTATGTAACAGCCAAATACTACTGTCTTTTTAGTAATCAAAATTTTGATTACTAAAATAAAAGTTATCCGCTTACATAAATCCGTTGATTTTCTGCATCTTTCATGACATACTAATTATGTGATTAACATTTTGATTAAAAATCACTTATTAATCAAAATAAATCAAAAGGAGGTACATTATGGGAAAAAGAAACAAGATTACAACACGTGATATCGCACAAATCACCGGTGTTTCTCAAACAACGGTATCTATGATATTAAGCGGAAAATCCGATGTCAGCTTTAAAGATGAAACTGTTCGGTTAGTGAAAGAGGCGGCCAAAAAATATCATTATGTAAAACCGAAAGCCAATAAGAAAAAGGTGAATAAAAAAACACTTTTAGATACGATCGTTATCTTTTCTCCGAATGTAACAAACGCTTATTATTCTGTCATCATTTCTAATATTTGTAAACAAGCGAAAAGATACCATTATCATATTTTTACCCTCACTACCTTACGCGAGGCAAGCTTGGAAAAAGAATATTTATATTATTTAAAAACCGTACAGCCAACCGGCATTATCTTTTTATATCCTCCTGCAGCAGGTAATATCGAAATGATAAACGAATTGGCAAAATCTACCATTATTGTTGAAATTGGAGATAAACCAAGCGGAAGTGTTTTTGATACGATTGAACTGAATTCTATTAAATCCGGAAAGCTTGTCGGACAGCATTTACTAGCGTTGGGTCATCGTAACATTGCCTATATTTCAAGTCCGATGTCAGATAAAGAAATCGGTCGAAACGATCGCTATGAGGGGTTGAAACAAGCATCGAACAACGTTCATGATCCGGTTCATATTGAATGCTATACATCAACACATGAAATCTTTATGAACTACCCTTACGAAAACCAAGAATATATGAATGGCTATCAATTATGCAGTGAAATTTTACAAACCAAGCACCCCTATACCGCTTTTGTTGGAAATAACGATATGACTGCTATCGGCATCATGGCTGCTTTAAAAGATGCTGGTCATTCCATTCCCAAGGATTATGCGGTATGCGGATTTGATAATATTCCCTTAGCTGCGAGTGAAATCATTTCTTTAACAACGATTGAGCATTGTTCAAATGAGAAAGGCAAGGAAGCAGTAGATTTAATTGCCAATAAAAAAAAGGAATCTTCGCGTACACGAAAAACGATTCGAATGGAATATGAACCTAAGTTGATTATTCGTAAATCTAGTCAAAAAAATATCAAATAATATCATGATTGCTTATCGTATAAAAACCGGATAGCCGCTAGATTGTTCATACATCTCTAACGAATATCCGGTTTTTTATCTTAAATGATACTTAAAGCCTTCCTTTATACTTAAAATACCTTTGCCTAATACTATATACTATCCCCTATACAGTATTTATAAAAGTGTAGAAAGCACCCCTATGTCTTCTACAAGAATATCCGGTTTTATTTCACTTTCTAAAATATCCTTTTCTTTTGTTTCTCCGCTTAATACCAAAATACTTGTTACATCGCTTTTATCAGCAACAGCAATATCGGTATATAAGCGATCCCCTACAATAGCAATCTCCTCTCCGGAAAATCCCGTTTTTTCAATAATATAGTCTAATGTCCTATGACTTGGTTTTCCAAAAAACTCCGGATATTTTCCGGTGCTGGCTTCAATAAGCTTCGCCATAGAACCACAATCGGGAATAAACTCTCCGCCTTCAATCGGACAATTTAAATCTGGATTGATGCCATAATACGTTTTACCATGGCGAATCCACATACAAGCTTTTTCTAATTTTTCGTATGTTAATGATGTATCAAAGCCTAGTATCACGATATCCGGATCCTTTTCATCAATAACAAATCCCTGTTTTTGAAACTCTTCTAATAGTGCTGATGTTCCAACGATATAAACAGTTTCATTAAAATGATGCTGCTTTAAATATTGCATGATTACATGAGTAGAAACCATCATATGATCCTCTTTAATCGGAATCTTCATTTTTTCTAGTTTATTTAGATATACGTTTACACTTTTCGAAGAATTGTTTGTAAAAAAATAATAATCTCGTTTCGTTTCCTTAACTTTATTCAAAAACGGCAGTGTACATGGAAATAAATCATTGCCTAAATAAATCGTTCCGTCCATATCTAAAATAAACACCTTGATTTTTTCCAAATGCTTTTTAATCTCTATCAAATCCTTTTTTATCATAATTATTTAATTCCTTTATAAAAATCCACAAAGTCTTGGCTATATGCATCTAAATATCCTAAATCCCATAGCAATTGCAGCAAGCCATAGCGCACACGCACTTCCTTAGCAAGAATCAAACTATCTTTAACTAAGGAATCTTCAATACCTACGTCTATTGGACGATATGGCGCATCAATTGCTTTTAAAATTTGAATAATCTTAACAGGATCCGGCAACTCATTTACAATAACATCTTTTATTGTATCCCAATGCTTTTGAATATGATCGATGCGTTGCTTAGCTTTTTCAATATCATTCTTGCCAGCTTTTTGTTCCAATTCGATAACTCCTTGTGCAGCTCCTTCAAAGTGATCACGCACGCATCGCTCCCACGCTTTTTGGTCGAAACTTGCGACTTTTGCTTTGCAACCATCAAAATCAATATCTTCCTTAGCCAACTGCTTCCATAAAGCAATTACGCCCGGTGTTGCTAAACCGACTTTGGTACCATGGAATACAGCCTTACGATGAGCAAACAAAAACTTCATTTCCCAATAATGCGAAACATGGTGTTCACTTCCTGAAGCCGGTCGGGAATTCCCTACAAATCCCATTGCCATTCCTGTTTCAATCAATGCCTCCGTAATCGCTTTTACGGCTTTTTTATCTCGTTTAAGCACACCATCAGCATTTTCTACAACTTCTTGAATAGATTTATACACCATTTCTACGATTGTCGGACAATAATATTCTTCGTTGATAATATGTGAAATCTTCCAATCTACCAAACAGCTATATTTCCCAACGATGTCTCCTAATCCCGCCTTTATCATTTCTAGCGGTGCATTTGCCAAAACATTCAAATCCCCAAAAATAGCAGTAGGTACATGACAATCATACGTAGTCTTTAAATCATGTGTAATCAACGCAGCACCTACTGATGCAAATCCGTCCATGCTTGGTGCAGTGGCAACAATCCCATAGTCCAACTGAAGCTTAAAAGAGATAAATTTGCTTAAATCATTTAATGTTCCTGATCCGACACCTAAGATATAATCGTACCTTCTTTGAAGATTCGCAAATATGGTAAATACTGCCTCCTCATCAGGAACCACATCACCAAGCAAACAAACAGTATCTACCACAAAGCCTTGTTTGTTTAAAAATGCTTCTAGCTGTGCTCCAAACGCTTGTTTCGTATTGGTATCCTCAATCAAATAAATAGTATGATAACTATGTTTATGTAAAAAATCCGCAATATCATCTTTTACATATTCTTTTACAGCCACTTTCTCTAAACAAGTGCTATGTGTTCTTCCACAATCGCATATAAATTCATGCCCCAAATAATCATTTATAGTAAACTTATTTACATCAATTTTCATAGTAAGCCTCCTTAATCCATATTCGCAAAGCAACGCATAGCTGCTTCTACATCTTTTTGCATCGCTTTTTGTCCGGCACGTAGAGCTTCGTGATAATATTGAATCGGATAGATAGCATTAATACCTTCACCACCGGCTTTATCCATATACGTAAAATAATTGATTTTCCGTACACCATTTTTAATTACCCTTTTATAATCTTCATGGCTAACACCACTTCCCCCATGCATAACAAGAGGAACTTGGGCTGCTTCACTCAAGACTTTAACCAATTCAAAATCAATATCCGGTTTTGAAAAATATTCTCCGTGAACGGTACCGAAGGAACAAGCTAAACAATCTACACCGGTCAATTCCACAAATCGTTTTGCTTGATCCGGATCTGTATAATTACTACGTTTGGATTTACGATTTTCTGTAATTCCTTCATGATTAAGTGTAACTCCTGCCATTTTACCTATCTCACCCTCTACACTTGCCCCATAGCGATGAGCCATTTCCACGACTCTTTTGGTCATTTCGACATTTTCATCAAATGGCAAAGAAGATCCATCAAACATAACCGAACGAAATCCCATCTTCAAGGCTTTCTCAATATATGCTTCACTAATACCATGGTCTAAGTGTACTGCTACCGGAACACTAGAGGTTTTTGCGGCCATGACCATGATTGGTCCTAAAATATCTAAGCTTGCTACCTGATTTTCTTCATGTGTCTGCGCAAAAGCAAGAATTACCGGAACATTAAGCTTCTCAGCCGTTTCAATAACAGCTACTATATTTTCTAAAGCTACGACATTAAACGCTCCGATTGCCATTTGTTTTTCTTGTGCAATCGGATATATATCCTTTAAAGTAACTAGCATAGTACCTCCTATTTCGAAAATCTCAGCATGACTTTATACGTATCACTGCGACTTGCATATTCTATGGCTTCTTCTATATCTTGATAATCAAAAATCTTTTCAATCAAAGGCCTAACATCAATAATTCTTTTCGAAATACAATCAATTGCCCTTGCGAATGTTTCGACAGTTCCGTTTTGCGTTCCCGTAATGGTAATTTCCTGAGAATGCAAACGCCCTGCATCAACTAAAATCGGTTCATTTGGGTGAATAGAGCTAAACATATTCACGATGCCGTTCTTAGCACACATTTCAATCGCTTGTATGGCAACCGAAGGAATTGCTGTCGTATTCTCGACTACATCAGCCCCTCTGCCGCCGGTTAAATCACGAACCTGCTGAATCGGATCACTACTTAACGGATCAATTACTTCATCGGCGCCTAGTTTTAATCCAAATTCCCTTCGTTTTGCATCTACCTCGCTTAAGATAACACGTGCTCCCTGCAATTTTGCACACAAAACATGCAATAACCCCATAACACCGCCACCGATAACAACAACATCATCGCCCATCTTTATGTGTGAACGCTGAATACTATTTAACACGCAAGCCAACGGTTCACTAAATGCAGCTTCTTCATCAGGTGTAGCTTTGGGATATACATATAGATTTCTTGCTTTTACTACCGCATATTCGGAAAAACCATAAAATCCGGAATACCCATTAGGGTTATAGTAGGCTTTACTTTTAGTAAAGCTTTCGCAAATGTTTTCATGATTATGTTTACAATCATAACAAATCCCACAATCATCAATAATATATGCAATAACCTTATCACCTATCTTAAAACTTTCTTTTGGTACATCTTCTCCTATTTTTTCAATAACCGCACTGTATTCGTGTCCTCCTATCCGTGGATAGCTCCATTTGGATCCTTTATAATCACGAACATCATTGACACAAATACCGGAAACCAAAATCCGTACAAGAACTTCATCAGCTCCTACCTTCGGCATAGGTATATCTTGAATAGAATATTTTTGAGGTCTTTCCAATACACATGCTTTCATTTCTGTAACCCTCCTTACATTTTTTAAACAGAAAGGACCGTACACCGGTCCTTTACTTCATAATACTTAAGCTAAAATACCAGTTACGCCACCAACGATACCGATAACAACAATAAGCGCAATAATTTTTAATGAAGTCCAACGCTTTTTCATCAACCAATATACCAACATAGTGAATGCAAACGGTAAAATCCCCGGCATTACTGCGTCAAACAATTGTTCCTGTACATTAAAGGTAGACCCAGATGTAACAATTTCCAATCCACAAGATAGCTTCACATAGTTAGCAATCAATCCACCCATCACCATACAGCCCATTACTTGTGCACCTAACAGTAATTTATCCAAGATTCCTTTCTCCAAGAAATCCATAATTGCCTCTGAGCCTTGTTTATAACCGAAGAAGAAATTTGCAAAGCTGAAGATATATGTGATTGCCAGCATCAAAACCAGATAAGCAACTGCTCCCCAAACCGTTCCGGTTAATGTAATATCAATGCAGATTGCCAATAAAATCGGAATCAATACTCCTTGCCAAATCGTATCTCCGATACCTGCCAAAGGTCCCATTAAAGATGTTTTCAACGATGTTATAAATTCTCCCGGAATCGGCTCTCCCAAGGATTTCTGTTCTTCTAAGGCTATCGCCATACCTAAAATGCAAGAACCGAATTCTGGGTGTACATTAAAGAACTCCATCTCACGCTGCATGACTTCTTTGCGCTTCTCATTCCCATTAGGGTCATCTTTATATAAATATTGAATGATCGGTACAAAAGTATGACCGCAAGCCATTCCCATCATACGTTCATAGTTATAGTTTGTCTGTACCCATGTTTCCCAATTAAAAGCTGCATGATATAACGCTTTTTTAGGAATAATATGTTTTGCTTTCTCTGCCATTTTAGAAATCCTCCTCTAACTCAGCTTCTTGGGCAATATTACCCTTTTCACTACCGCCTTTAAAATGCAACTGTACGTAAACAATAGAACAAAGCAATGCTAAGATTCCAAGTGGCAACAATGCAAGCCCGGAATACACCGCAACTACAAATCCCAAGAATAAGAACACACGACTCTCTCCCTTAAAGATGTATTGCAATGTAATCGCTATTCCAAGTGCCGGCATCAATCCACCAATGATTTGGAAAATCTTTAACGGTGTTCCGGATAGCATGGTAATAAAATCCTCTACATAAGCAGCACCAAAATAAGCTGCCAAAGTTGCCGGTACCACACAAATGATTGCGGACATGATTTGCGGCAATAGAATATTTACAATCCAAATCTTATTGTATTGTTCTTTTTCAACAAACTTATCCCCTAAATGAACAAAGAAGGAATCTAATGTCATACGTGTATTCCAAACCAAAGTTCCCAACAATCCGATTGGAACTGCCAATGCTAAAGCTGTTTCCGCATCAAGATCTCCGGTAATCGCAAATGCTGCACCTAACGTTCCCGCTAATGCCATATCGGCTGGCATGGAACCCCCTGCAGAGATAAACCCCAAATATACCAAGTTAATAGAAGCACCTACCATGGCTCCCTTTAACGAATCTCCTAAAATAAGTCCAGCAATCCAACCACACACAAGCGGACGCTGTACGGTCCATAGTCCTACAAATGGCAAGTTTGCTTCTCCAATCCAATACAAGACCCCTAAAAGTATTGCCTGTAAAATTGACATAATTACTCTCCTCTCTATTATTTCTTATGTCTTTTACAGAATGCATCGCTATAACAAATTGGAAATATCGATGACCTTCTGTTCCGGTACTAATTGATAATACACATTGACTCCTTTTTCATTTTTCATTCGACGAATGGAATCCACTTCCTCTGGACTTGCCGAAACATTGTTAATAAACGGCTTACGATCACCACGAATCCCCATGCCACCTAAACAAACCTCCTTGATAGCTACTCCGGCATCAATAAGTTGTTCAAATACAATAGGTGTTTTCGTTAAAACAATAACTCGTTCATTCCCCGGATCCGGTTTCTGTAAAGCTTTCGCAGCCCCTTCCACAGTCAAAACAGCCACCTTTGTTCCTGCCGGTGCCAAGGCCATCAGCACCCGCTTATTAAACTTATCCGCTGCTACGACATCATCTACAATCACAATGCGATTGGCACTTAAACTTGGTGTCCAAGCAGTAACAACTTCACCGTGTATCAAACGATCATCTACACGAGCTAAAACGACGTTTCGCATTCTTCATCACCCTCCTCTAATGCTAATAAATCGGTTAAATATTTTTTTACGTCCTTCACTGTTTCGTTAGCTAACTTTATAGCTTCTTCACAAATTTCCGCAGCACACTTTCCATTGCCACGCATCAATAGGATTTCCATTAACAGTGGAACGTTAATACCGGTAAGATGGTACACATCATAGTCATTCATCAGCTGAACTACTGCATTAAATGGACTTCCATAAAACAAATCGGTTAGTACAAGAATTTCTTCATCTTCCTTTGCTTTCTGAAATTCATCTTCTATTCTGCCCTTCAATGCATCAATTCCTTCTTGTGGATATAATCCAACATAAGACAAATCCTCCTGTGGTCCTAAAACCATTTCCATTGTTTCAAACAAGCCCTTGGAAAAGGACCCATGCGATACTAAAACTATTTTCATATTTACGACCCCTTCTTTGTGAGCGTTTTCATTTGACAGCTTTATTGTAGTAGATATTTCAGCAAATTATTTTTTTAATATTCGCAATCATTGTGAAATTTAAATTTTACTAACTTCATAATCATTATGAAGTTTTCGAACAATCTTTTTCGTTATTCCACTGCTTGTTTTGCCGAATTACCTTCCGTTTCATTTACGGTTTTTTCACTTTGTCTTATATGACAGCTGTTATATTCAGCCTATAATGTTCATCTTTTCAAAGAAAACGCATAGATACTTGAGTAGGGAAGACATTTTTTACTTAGATCATACACATATCAGCAAACACCAAGGCCTCCTTTTCCTTCTTGAATTATTCTAATGTCCTCCGACAAATTCATTATATAAAACCGAATTACATAATTGATTCAAACAATTTCATATTATCTACGTAAAAAAATTGTTATAATATTGCGTAATGATTATGCAAATCTATATTTTTTCATAATTAAATACAGGATATTATTATAGGTGTAATTCATTAATAGAGATTTTTGTTTTATGGAATAATGATTCTGCATTTTTCTATATATTTGATGCTTAGATGATGAGAGGAGAGAATGACAGTCTATGTTGATCAAACGCCAAATCAGTATTTTATTGGAAATGTCTAATCAAGTTGGTGAATATTACAAAGCCAACCATTTTTCAGATAAATTTAATGTAAGCTTACGAACTGTCCAAAATGATTTAAAAGCTATCAAAGAAGAAACATTGATGTATAAAAACGATTTTATCATTGAGTCAAAAGTTCCTTTCGGGACACGAATTATCGTGATGCATAATGAAAAATTCAAACAATTCATCAACGATTTAAAATTGCAATCCGATGAATTCAATACAAATGATCGTGATGATCGCATCTATAAGCTTTTAAATTTCCTACTCGACCAAAGAAAAAGCATCTCGATTACAAAATGCGCTGATTATATCTTTGTATCAAAATCTACCTTAATGCTTGATTTAAAGGAATTAGAAACTATTATTTCCAAGTATTCCTTACGTCTGATTCAATCCAAAGGCTACCTTTGGATCGATGGCTTAGAAAGAGATAAACGAATCTGTTTAATGGATAATAACTATGCGTATCTCTCTGTTTTGCCTACCAATTTGATCACCGGCTCCGAAACCGGACATATTTCCTTTATTCACAATCTGTTGATTAATGAGCTTTTACATAAGCAATATCCGATTTCCGATGTCGAATTTCAAAACTTAATACTTTGGTTAAATATCTCCATTCGCCGCATTGGTTCCTTTTTTTATCTCAATGAGGAGGATATCAATGACGATATTACACATTCTGTGGAAATTGAAATCGCAAGAAATATCTTTGAGCGTATTGAAACAAAATATCTGTTACGCGTACCGCAAACAGAAATCAATTTTTTGGCAATGTATATCAACAATCACTCCAACTTCCGCAATACAGATTATATCTCCGAAGATCTAAACGAGTTTATTTTGTATGCTTTGGAAAAAATCAAAGAATCCTATCCAACTGATTTTTTGCATGATGTAAATTTAAGAATGTCATTGGCACTTCACCTCGTTCCTCTCATATCCCGTGCCAAAAACAACGTACAAATCAAAAATGAGATGTTGGATTATATCAAACAAAGTTTTCCTTATGCCTTTGACATAGCCACTTATTTTTCTTATTTATTATCCGAACGCTATAACTGTTTGATAAAAGAAAGCGAAACTGCCTTTTTAGCAATATACTTTAACAAAAGCATCAATGATTATGCGGTATTAAAAGGAAACAAAAGATTATGTATCATTACCAATTTGAAACGTTCTGAATATTTTTTATTGGAACAGCTTCTTTACGATCAATTCAGAAAATATATCGCTGATATTACCTTTGTTTCCTCTCAAGAATTAGAAAAAATCGACTTAGATGCCTTTGATTTATTCTTCTCTACCGAAGATAACAAGGCTACCGAGGTTGGCTTAGCCACAAAACTTACCTTTTTCCCCGATGCTTCGGAACTACAAAAAATTAAAGTTCGCATCGAAGGATTTAAAAATGTCGAAGATATTATCCGTTTATTCGATCCTCGTCTGTTTTTCCGTGCGGAAATCCCCGCTAAAGAAAAGGTACAAAAAAAGCTTGTCAAAACGGCTAGCCAATTGTATCAGATTGAAAATTTATACGAAGAAATTGAACTTCGTGAAGAATTTGGAAGTACCTATTTCGGAAACGGAGTTGCGATTTTGCACCCCATGCACTTAATTACAAATGAGTCTTTCATCGGTGAAATTGTTTTAAAGAAGCCGATTCCATGGGATAATGATGGAAACTATGTAAATTTAGTATTCCTTGTATGCATACAAAAAAATAATCTAGAGGCCTTTCGTGCTTGGGATTATCTATCTCCTCTACTGTTTAATAACCAATTTAAACAAGAGGTATTAGAGGTAGAGAACTACGAACATTTTAAGCAAGTTCTTGAAGCAAACTTAAAATCCAATATTTTATAAACGATAGAAGGTATAAGACGATGAACAATGAACCTACATTTCTATACAATGCTTCCGTTTCCTGTATGCATTTAGGACATATCGAAAAATCTATTCAAGAATTAAATGTTTCTGAAATCAACGGACTGCATTATGATGTCGTTGATGGTATTTTTAACGATTGCTTCATCTTCGGAGATAAAATTCTTCAAGTCATCAGCGAGTATACAAAGCTTCCTATCTTAGTCCATCTGGCATGTGAAAACCCTTTTCCTTACTTGAAACCCATGATTCGAAGTGGTGCTAGCGAAATCGCTATTCATTATGAAGCAACTGTCGATTGTATGGAGACCCTTAATATCATCAAACAATTAGGAGCTTGTGCAGTTCTGGCATTCAAATGTGATACCTCCCCACCAAAAGATTTTCTATCCCTTGCCAAGGTCGCAGATAAAATACTTAAATTAACGGTAAATCCTGGATATGCCGGTCAGACAATTCATCTAGATGCTTTAGAACATGTTAGACAAATGCGTGAACTGTTAAACCAAGCAAAGATTTATCGTAGGATCGAAGTTGATGGAAATATCAACCAAACTACGATCAACCGCTGTATAGAAGCCGGTGCGGATACATTCACATTGGGCTCCTCGGGATTATTTCTTCAAGAAGATACTTTACAAAACAATTTAAAACATATAAAAAATATCGGAGGTAACTTTCATGGCAATATCATTAAATAACGAAAGTATGGACAATGCTTTAAAACCGATTACTGATGCGAATGAAACCATTCTTGCGAAAACATGGGGAACCATCAATTACACTCCTAAGCTTAACAGCTACCGTGTAGATTCCTCTAAATCATCAATCGGTTTTCAAAATATATATGCCTATGTTGCTTTAAGTAATACCCATATAAAAATTATTACCTTACATTCTTTAGATACCACGCGAACAACCGGTCTTTTTAATATTCCTCTATCCGATATTACAGCTTCAAAGATTCATAAAGGTATTTTAAAAAGTCATTTACAGTTAGAATTCAATCAAGAAAAAATAAAAATCTTATGGTTAAATTCTTCTACAATCAGTGAATTTAAAAATCAAAAAAGCAATGTCGAAGCCTTTTGTGATTTCTTTCATCATGTATAAATAGAATCATATGTCAATCTTACATATTTAAGCTTATCAAAAAAACCAGATCACCACACCTAGGATATATAAAAATTCAATCTCCCTATCTGTGTGTTATCCGGTTTTCTTTTTATTCCTTCACTATTTTGGTCTTCGCAACAAAATAGCCTTTGGCTTTCATTTTCTCTGCTTGTGTATTCAATAACGCTTGATTTCTAGTCAAGGCAAACACCGTACTCCCACTTCCGGACATTAAAACAACCTCAAACCCCGCCTCACTTAATTCCGTTTTAATCTTGGCAATATCCGAAACAAGCTGAAAGGCACTGTATTCCAATGAATTTCCCATACAATGCGCTAATTCTTCAAAGCGATCCTCCTCCAAGCACTTACGCACCGCCATACTGCTTGGGTGAGCACACTTAGAAAAGTCCAGCATCGAAAACGCCTGTTGTGTCGATACTCCCATCGGTGGTTTAACAAGCAAAATATCAAAATCACAATGAACATCAAACGGTGTAATATATTCACCAATTCCTTGCACAACTGCACTTTTTGCCATAACACAAAATGGTACATCGGCACCGACCCGCTTGCTCAGCATTGCCAGTTCCTCTATCGGTACATCTAATTTACACAATTCCCGAATACCTCGCATCACCGCTGCTCCATCACTGCTTCCCCCTGCCAAACCGGCTTGAGCGGGAATATTTTTTTCCACATGAATATGGAATTTTTGATCCAAATGATATACTTCACGCATCAATGTAGCTGCCTTAACAACCGTATTGCTGCTATCCATAGCAAGTCCTTCCACATTGCATGTAAAACGATCTTCCGTTGCCAATTCGATATTCACGAGATCGTAAAGATCGATCGGTACCATGATCATATCAAGCTCATGATAACCGTCTTTGCGCTTTCCCTTTACATCTAAGGAAAGATTGATTTTCGCATACGCCTTAAGCTTCATTACGCATCACCTCATACAATACCAAAAACTCAGCTAAGCTAACACTTTCTCCACGCCGCTTCGGATCGATATTTGCCTGTTCCAGCAATGCCATTGCTTTGGCTTTATCTTGCAGATATTCTCCAAAATTATTTAACATCGTCTTTCTTCGTTGCTTAAAACAAGCCTTAACCATCTCGAAAAAGACTTCTTCCTCAATATTTTCATTACGCTGTTTAAAGCGAAACTGCAAAACCGCACTATCGACATTGGGCTTTGGCATAAATACATTTTTAGGAACCTTCATCACAGGCGATACCTCACAGCGATACTGTGTGATAACACTAAGCGCATTATAATCCTTCGTATTCACTTTCGCATAGAAGCGATCTGCGACTTCCTTTTGCATCATCACCGTAATCGAAGATATGTTAGCTTCCGCCTCAAAGATTTTAAACAAAATCGGTGTGGTAATATAATACGGAAGATTAGCCGCCACTACAACCTCATAGCCCTCTTGACGATATTTTTCCACCCAAGCGTTTAAATCAATCGTTAAAAAATCCTGTAAAACAATTTCAAAATTATCATATTCCTGTAAGGTATCTTTCAACACCTCCGGTAATCTCTCATCAATTTCAAAGGATACCACCTTTTGGGCATATTCACAAAGATATTGCGTAAGTGCTCCGATGCCCGGTCCGATTTCAAATGCAACACACTTCTTTTCGCCAATCGCACTGCGTGCAATCTTTTCCACTACGCTTGGTTCAATCAAAAAGTTTTGTCCATAGTTCTTTTTCGCAAATACATCATGCTTAGCGAGTATCTCTTTTGTTCTGCTTGGGGTTGCGATTGGTTTTATCATGCTTCTGTTCCTTTCAAAATACGTAATACATCTTCCTTGGTATAACCGATCATATTTAAACGCTTATACAGTGTTTTGGCATTGGGCTTACCTAAATATAATATTCTTCCTATTTCCTCACGATGCTTCGCCGCCTCTTTTCCTCCGACTAAGCCAAGATCTATAAATTCCTCATAGGATAAGCTTTCCTTTACTTCTTCATCATAAGTCATCAAATGCTTTAAAGCATCTAGAATATCCTCTTTTTTCGCATGCTCAACGCCTACCTTTTTGGTGGTCTTTGCCTTTCCCTTTTCAATAAAAGCATTCTTACAGCCGGGAATAAATTGATTGATCTTACGACGTATCATTTCTCCCGGATAATCCGGATCGGTAAAAATAATAACGCCTCTTGTTTCTTGCATTTCACGAATCTGACATAGCGTTTCTTGCGAAAGCGCACTGCCATGTGTTTCAATCGTATCACATTCCACATAGCTTTGTAAGACGTTCGTATCGTTTTTTCCCTCTACAACAATGACTTCTTTTATTTTCATTTTCACACCACATTTCATATACATTTTACAGGAAATCGCTTAAAGTCAACTACCCATCACCTGAAGGTAATGGGCTTGTAACTGCCCAGTCGTACCAACGATTTGCATCTCCGACCTTTGTTATTCTACAAACATCACTGTTCATAGTGGCGTTACATCATAGGGTGGTTGACAGCACCCTTTGCCGTAGAGTTTACTCTACAACAACTGTATTTGGTACTTGACTATCCACTAGATAATTGATTCCCATTCGATACAGATTCATTGCTCCAATACGGTCATCATTTGATTGATACCCACAATTCTTACAAGTAAACAAATGTTTCTTTTTATTTCGATTTGCTTTTTCAATATGTCCACAAACAGGACAACATTGACTTGTATAGTGAGGGTCAACTTTGATAACTGTTGACTGATTTTGTTTTGCTTTATAAATAAGTTTTTGTTCAAGGTCGTAAAAAGACCACGATACAGATACATATCTATCTTTCATGCGTACTCGTTCCGTAGCATTACGGACACCAGATAAATCCTCAAGTACAAAAAGGGTATGCTTTGGGTTCTTTTCAACAAGTGCCTTTGATACCTGATGGTTAATATCCTGCATCCAACGGTTTTCTCGTTGATCAATTGCTTTAATTCTTCGTCTTGAAGACGATGTATGTCGCATCTGCAACTCTTTGCGAAGTTTAGAATAATTCGCTCTCTTTTGTTTTATTTCTTTGCCACGAACAAACTTTGACTTATATTTACTGTCATAAGTTGCAACAACAAAGTTGATTCCTCTGTCTATACCGACAACATTACATATATCCGAAAGTGATGTTTCTTCAACATCGTAAGTCACAGGAATATGCAGATAATACTTACCATGTTTATTTACAAGTTTAGCTGTTCCAAACTTATAGATAGTATGGTCAAAGTATTTATCCATACCTTGAGCGAAATATGATAGTTTCACACGACCATATAATGTATTTACTGAAAAACAATTCTGTGTAAGAGAATAATCTCGATTCCAGACAAGGTCATACTGAGGCTTTTTAAAACATGGTTTGATCCATTCTTTCTGATTTTCAAGAATTGTCTTATATCTAGCGATAACAGCCTTAAAAACAGATTGTGTCATTTGTGATTTTAAGCCAAATCTTTCTCGAATCGTAGAATATAACGCTTTATTAAGGGAAAATTGTTTAAGGTCATGTGTCTGGGATACATAATTAGAAACATAATTACAAGCATCACGATACGCAAACATTGTATTGTCTAACAATGTTTTCTCATCATCGGAAACAGATATTTGTATTTTTGCTGTAACTGTCATTTGTCCCATAAGCGTACTCCTTTCATTGATATTTCACTATCTAAATTATATAATTTTAATTAGTGAGATTCAAGTAAGTAGGAATTCAGATGGTTATTTTGCTTATAGCATCGGAGAAGTATCATCCGCTACCATACAAAGATATATCGAATCACAAGGATAGGTCCCACCACCCAAAGGAAGTGGGTTTCCGCAACCTAAAAAATTTATGAAAAGTAACAATCCATTCTCTTAATGCTTTCTTTCCGATGTTAATTTTCGTTGCTTGGAAAAAATCATAATGAATTTTATAATAACGGAAACGAGGTGTTTTTAATGCTAAATGAAAATATACGTAAATATCGTAAAGAATGTGGATTAAGTCAAGAGGAAATGGCAGTAAAGCTGCATGTCGTACGACAAACCATATCAAAATGGGAAACAAATCTATCCGTTCCCGATGCGGATATGTTGGTTGAAATTGCCAAGCTGTTACAAGTTTCCGTAGAACAGCTGTTGGATTACAGTGGAAAGGATAGCCTATCGGTTGATACAGAATTAGCACGCTTAAATGAAGAATTGGCCAAGCATATTAAGGAGGAACGCAGGTTACAGCTTTATCATCAAAAACGCAACCTGATTTTATATCTTCTTATTGCCTCTCTTACCATTGCTCTTGTCGTTAAAAATACCTTCTTGTCTATCGGTTTGATCTTACTTTGTGTTTTAGCAAGCCTTTGGGTTTTATATCGCAATTTAGCACTCTTAGCATCACAAACCTCCTCTCCCTCTAAGCAACAGTTCCACGCCTTAAAGCTGTCCTTGCTTTTTTCACTTTGTTTGATCCTTTTTATCGTTGGCTTTGTATGCTTGGAAAAGCTAGGCATGGTAGGAGAAGAAAGTGAGTTTTGCTTTGCGGTAGGTATCGTTATAGTCGTGATGCTGTTTTTAGGCCATATCAGTCCGAAACTGCCTTACACCCGCTTTGTCGGTCTGCGTCTGCCATGGACCGTTTGTGATGAAGAAACTTGGTATTTCGCTCATCGTATCATTGCCTTGATCACAGTTCCTTCTATTATGTTAATGATAGTAGGACTTCTTATGTTTGCGGATAAAGAAAAGGTTTTGCTTATCAGCATGTTTTCATGGATCATCATTCCAAGCGTAGTATCCCTTATATTTTATCTTCGTAAATATAAGATTCCTTCCAAATGGAACAAATAAGATATATTTATAAAAAAGATATGCCCTTAAAGAGCACACCCTTGTCCATTATTCCCACCATAACGTATAAGTTCTGCATTGGCAGTGGATACATAGATACGTTGTAAAGGATTAGCGGATTGTAAACCAATATATAAATCGAAATGATTTCCTTGAATAGCACCTCCGCGATCCATCACCATTGCATAAAAGGGCTGTTCTACCTTAATTCCGGCACCGCTTAAGCCATGATTACTGATTTTAAAAATCGAACACATCGGTATGCTTGGATCAGCGGCGATAATATAGTAACCTCCATATTGAATGCCCGCTTTCCACTCCCCATTTGGCTGCATAACACCCAATGAAGCATCTAAGGCTATCCCCATTGCCGTACCTCCTCGCCCATTATACGATTGACAACCAACACAATCTATCCCATAAGTAGTAATACTCGCCGGTATGGTTCGTTTTTGACGCTCTGCTTCTTGCTGTGCTTGTATTTCCTTTAAGAAGCTGAGCGTTATTTTTTTTATTCCGGAGTTTATTACCAGCTTATCGAATACCCTATGAATATGTTTTAACACTCGATTGTTTTTTATCGGCGAATTATGTACTTGAAAAAGGTCTTTTGGCAAGCGGCTGTTTTCATCTGTGATGTGCATAACCATTGCAGCCTGTTGTTTACCGAAAACATCATCATATATATATTCACTGTATCCATTGCAAAACAAAGTAAGGCTACAAACAACTCCAAAGAGCATTCGCTTTCGTTTCATTGTTTCCTCCTTTAGGATACATCTTACAATATATCCCTAATTACTATTTATTTTCTTAGTTATTGCTAATATTCCCTAATTTCAAATATTCATACATGTTAAAAGTAAAAACTCCCTCGCTAAGAGCGAAGGAGCAAACTATGAACCACGATTAAATATATTTTATTTTTCCATTGCATACTTTTGTACCCATTTATCAAACAATTCCGCATTTAACGTTCCATTCATATTGTCATATTGACTCACAATTTTACCATCTTTAACACAAAAAATATTAGGTGTTCCTATATAACTAGGAAACAACTCTCGAATTTCATTTTCATCACTTAATTTATTTTTGTCAATGTTCAAATCATATATTGTTACATCATGATCTTGTAAATAATCGCTTATCATCTGGTTCCACTCATGACAGTATTTGCAATTATCTCTGGTAACAACTGCTATAAACGTATCCTGATTATTAAACTTAGACTTCATTTCCCTTTGGGTAATTGAAATAACTTCCCCAAAGGGCGCGCTATTGTTTTTTCGAGACGATAAATACAGCATTCCACAGATGGTAAACACAACAAAGAGGATTGATAAGCAATGCTTTTTTTTCCATTTCCTCATACTATCCCTCTCAATCAATTATTTTTTAAATACCTTAGGTATTTCATAGGTTAGCTTATAATCAAATTCAACTTGTTCTTCTTCCAACTTATTATCCTCATCATAATAGAAATGAAAATAATCAGGGTTCTTTTCATCATCTTTTACAATAGAAAACAAGTAGAATTGAAGCGAGCCATTGGGTCCTATTTCATCCCAAAAATAACTCTCTATCTCATTGATCAGAACTAATTTTGCAGGCAATAAACCCTTAGCGTTGCTCCCATTAACTTTTATATTCTTTAAATTAAACGTAGATTTCCCAAGATTTTTAAGTGTTCCGGTTAATACATAATAATGGTATCCTTCTTTTTCTTTATAATGTGGATAATATCCTTGAGGTTTCTGCGGTTTCACCTCTTTTTGTATCTTCGCTGAATGAAAATCCATCTCTAAATCTGTAACAACAATCGTCTTACTGCTAACAACATCACTCTCTTTTGCACTCCATTCGTTATCTGAACAGCCTGCAATTGCAATAAAGAAAACACATACCATACTTAAATTTCTTATCTTCTTCATGTCATTCAACCTTCAAAGTTGATTCTATTTCTCCGCCATTTAAAGCTACGCTTGGATCATCTAAACTTCCGCTTTCTACCTTGATCGTAATAGGATATGTTCCTATTTTTAATTTTTCTTTAATTTCAATTTCAACTACTGCAGTACCCGGCTCTATCCACTTACTCTCATAAATCGTCTTTTTTGATTCTTTCAACACAATCTTATATTTAAAATAACAAGGATTTCCTTCCGGATTTACTAAACCAACCGAAATTGTATTAGAATTATGATTCGTTTTTAGTTGATTGAAAACCGGTATCATGATCTCTTGAGGATTATCATTTTTCATGCCATTCGGCATTTGATAGGATATCGCAGCTTCATCTAAATCTACGGTATTCTGATGACTTAGAAAATACCAACCCCCTATAAGCAACCCAATTAAAAGCAGTAAGGGAATCAAAAACAATAAAATCCTTCTCTTTTTCCTAATAATGCGTAAAAAACCTTTTTCTCCATCTTCATTAACACAAGGAATGTAACCAATCACCATCTTAGTAGATATTGATTCATCTATCGCATTCAGCTTCAGTTTTCTACCGCAATACGATAAAAAACTACCATTTGTCTTTTTCTTATCCAATGCAACATCAGCAAATAGCATAGGTGCATCCACCCCATTAGCAATCAAATCTTCTTGAGACAAATACGGCCACTCTCGCTTATGATCATCTTTCCATTTTTTTAAACAAGATTCTATCTCTCTATATTCATATTTCATACATCATTCCTCCTCTACTACTAATGTCACATCCATTTCCCCACCATTCATTTTAACCGAATGGTCTTGTAGTGAATATGTCTCTACAATAATGAGCGATGGATAACTACCTTTCTCTAATTTTCTATTCACTTTAAATCCCGGAATTGCCGTTCCTGGTTCTATAAGCTTTGAACGATAAATTTCCTCATCTCTCTCTTTTAAAATAATACGATAGCCAAAATAACACGGATTTCCTTTCGGATTTGCCAAATTTATTGTAGACTTCATAGTCTTTGAATCTACATGTATAGTCCCAAATAAAGGAATCGAAATATTCTTTGGATCTTTATTTTCTAATCCCTCAATGTGATACGAAATAGCACTATCATCTAAACTAGGCTCATCTTGTTTCCAAATATCTCTACCGACAAATAAACCTGTTCCTATTAAAAGAAGCATCAAAAGCAAAAAAAGAAACTTCTTATTTGATCTTTTAATGATTCGAATATATGCATCACTAAAATCATTTGATTCCACTGCAATATACCCTAAACAATATTCATTCGATCTTAATTTTGGAATATATGGTGCTACATCAATACATTGATCGTGATATTGCAGTGTAAACTGACTTTCTTTCCGACTCCCTACATCTCCGATGATTCTATACCCCCCATTAGGATATATGTGATCCATCTGATCATTACTGATATAGGGCCATGATTGATGATTTACATCTACCCAAGAATCCTTACTGTTACTCGTTTCTTTAAGCTTATAAAACATTCTCACACCTCCTAAAAATGGTTCAATGACATTACAGCCATTGAACCATTATTGCCCTATGGGCTATATAATTTATTTAAATTCGATTATTTCACTTGAGTTAATCCATCACCACTTAAACTAGTTACTTTGAATGTTAAAGTATCTGTAAAACGAGAGCCAGGTTTTTCATTCTCTACAATTTTATCCAATTTTTTCCATTTTTTTATTTCTTCTTTCTACCCATTTCGTGAATGTGTTATGATTAGTATTCAACTGTTTTGCAGCTTCTCTTTTACTTATTTTATGTTCTGCTCACAAATTGTACACTTCATTAAAATTTTGATGCCCTTTGCTTAATATTCTCCCGCTCGATTTGTGCTACATATGAGAGAATCTGTATTACTAACCCTGATATCAATTTCCTCGTTAAATCATTTGTTTCCACACGAGTATCTAGTAAAGGGCAATCAAGTACGATAATATCAACATTTCTTTCTTTCGTTAAATATCTCCATTGCTCCATAATTTCATCGTAATTTCTTCCAAACCTATCAATTGATTTAATGTAAACTTCATCTCCCTCCAGCAATTTTTTCACCATCCTTTGATAATTTTTTTCTTTCAAGATTTTTCCCAGACTGCTTATCCACAAACATATTCTTATCTTCGATTTTTAATTGCCTAAGTGACTCCACTTGTCTGTCGATATTTTGATCTTTACTTGATACTCGTATATATCCATATTTTTTCACAATAAACCTCTCCTTATGTTCTTATACTTTTTCAAATATTTTTCTGTCAAACTTAGATTATAATAAATTATTATGAAAAATCACCTAAACAACATGTCATTCTTTTTTCATTCATATAATGGGGATTCTACTAGAATCAGTGGTAGCTTAGTCAAATACTTAGTGAAAATCAACAAAAAAAGAGCTATAACAATTAAAATAGCTCTAAATATAAAGAACAGGATTGTCTAATCGTTAGTGATATGATGTCACTATAATAGATAGTGTAAATAATTTAATGCTAGTATAAAATTTTATATTAAGAAGAAAAATTTTAAGCATTGTAAAAAATATTTGGATAGTTAAAATCAAATATTTCTTTAGACAAAGAAATAAATATGGCAGATGGAGTTGTTAGTAATTGGACAAAACAATATAAGATATATAATAAAACTGTATATCCTGACCATATACTTATCAGTAACTGCGCTGCTTTCCCTTCCAATCGAATGTTTTAGCATTCATTAGAATCAGCTTTTTTGCTTGCCAAATCTTTCAATGCATCCTCATCTACTTCATATTTTTCTTTATTTACACTTTAATAACAAAGGAAAATAAAAAAAGCGCCGCAGCGCTAAATCTTCTTATCAAATGATAAATCCTCTACAAAGGTTAATGGCAAGTCATAAATGACCTCTTGATTTACGATGTCATAGCATTTTTGATCACTATATTTCTGAGGAAAATGTGCATCAAGCCCATAAATAACCCGAACATCATATTGCGCGGCAATCTCCCAAAAGTGACGATACGGATACAAATAACGTGTTTCCTTTCCTCGCTTGCATTTTCCATACTTCACTCCGTTTAAATTTACCTCTAGTAACACCTGATGATCCTGTGCCGCTTTACATATATCGTGTGCTACCTTTTCACAGGTCGCAGTCCACTCCTCTTTGCCATACATGAACAAATCCGGATGCGCCAAAATATCCGGCAATCCTTTTTCAATTGCTTCAACTACCAGCTTGCCATATAATTCGGTATCCTCATCTCGATAATTCTTATAGAAATCAAGAGCAAAAAGACCACGATCATGCTGTCCTAAGATGAGATAATCTACCCGATTTTTCATATCCCACAAATACTCCTCAAAATCCGGATAATATTCAAATTCCAAACCGATGCGAATTTCGATATCCTTTGCATATTTTTGTTGCAACCGCTGAATGCTTTCCACATATTCCTCAAATTCATCTTCATGCATCCGATCCGTTTCTAAATAACCGTTAGGATAGGGTATATGGTCAGATACTCCAATCTTTCGATATCCGTTTCGAATTGCTTCAACAACATATTCTTCATCTTCACCAATCGCATGACCACAGCGTTTGGTATGTGCATGATAATTAAAGCTTTGCACCTTCACCATCCTCCTTACAATTCTTCCTCGTAGCTAAAGCCAAGTCCTTGAACCTCATTGGCATTCATAACAATGACAAAGGCTTCGGAATCAATATGTGCCACCATTTTTTGCAGTTCCGGAAGCTGCTTATTAACAACAACTACCATAAGAACCGGCTTTTGTTGTTGCGAATATCCACCTACGGCTTGAATGATCGTTGTTCCTCGCTCTAAGCTTTCATGAATCTTATCCATGATTTCCGCATAGTGATCGGAAATAATCATTACATTTTTTGCATCATGCCCACCAATCAGCATTGTTTTATTGATCATAAAACTACTTACCCATACGGATAAAATACCTGTTAAAGCTGCTTGTAAGCCATAGGTAGCAGCACCTAATAACACCGTTAACGCATCTACGATCATAACAAGGGTAGGTAATGGAATGTGGGTATATTTATTGATTACCAATGGAGGAATATCCATACCACCGGTACTGGCACCGGTACGAAAAACGCAGCCTATCCCAATCCCCATCAAAGCGCCTCCGTAAATCGTTGCCAAATATTTATCCATGATAAAAGTGTCGGCAGGGATATAGTTTTCCGCAAGATAAGAAAACAAGGAAAGCATTACCGGATAACAAATCGTGCTTAAAATCGTTTTCATCGCAAACTTTTTCCCTAGGATAAGCACCCCTACGATAAACAATCCAATCGTTCCGATATTGATCATCAGCTCCGGCGATAGCGGAATCAGCTTCTGCAAGGCAACGGCAACACCGGGAAGACCTCCGGTTAATACATTATTGGGTAAAACAAACCATGCAACGCCGGCTGATAATGCAATATTACCGGCTAGAATCCATAGAAGATCCCTCATAAGCTCTTTATTACTTAGCTTCATACAATTCCTTCTCTCTGCTATATATTTTATTATACCATTTTTTAACGCTTTCATAAATTACCTTTTCAATTCCTTGGTGGCAAAGAGAACAGAAATTTGTATTCTTACTTTCAAATTGTATTTTATTACAATCTGCATACAAACCACCAAATAGCTGTGAGCCAACATTAGCCATAGCATTACAAAATCTGCATTTCGCCTACATAGCAAAGCCTTCCTTTGATCGCAAGCAGTATATTATTCAAAATAAAAAGAATGCCTCCGATCAGCATTCTCTATCCACTAAGCTATCCTTTTTGATTAGCTTTTCCTCAACAACCTCAAACATCAAAGCCGCATCATTCTTATTCACTTGCTTTGGTAAAGCCAATACGCGCACCGTTAATTCACGATAACCGAAGATAACCTTTACAATATCTCCGATTTTTACATCAGTTGCCGGTTTGGCGACACGTCCATTGACATAAACACGCTCATTATCCGCCAGCTCCTTAGAAACACTTCTGCGCTTCAAAATGCGAGCTGTTTTTAAATATTTATCCAATCGCATAGTTTCACCTCACCGATAGTTTACCATTTATTGCATTTGTTGGCGAGCTAAAAGTTGTGCAAATGCCTCCATAGCCGCATATTCCTCCTCCTTTACCTCTCTTTTCTCCAATAAGACCACAAATGCTCCATACCAATCCCCATAGGCAGTAATCGGATAAATAATCCCCTTATGTAGCTTATCCATATCTTGAAAAACCTGTTTACCTTCAAAATGACATACGCGATGAACATGCGTAAGCCGTACAAATTCCTCCTGCAAATGATACTGGTTTCTCTGTAACCATTCTTCTTGGATAAATAATACTGTATTTTGATACATTGCTTGTAAGGTTTCACACATAATACAGATTTCCTCAATATTTTTTGACATAACATCGAACTTTTGTATTAAAATCCGATCGTTTTCTGTGAAAAACTCAATCGAATCGCCTTCCTTCAAACGATATTGCTTACGAATTTCTTTCGGTATTACAAGCCTGCCTAAATCGTCCAATCGACGCACGATACCAGTTGCTTTCATCACAACACTTCCTTTACTAAAGATAGTATTGACAAGCACATTATCAAATATACCGGCAGGTATGCAAAAAAAGTATAGGCGATATGAAAAAAGATTTCCGACATGATTGTTTTCTTTCATGATGGAAATCTTTGTTTTATGTATCCATTATCAAGAGAAAGCCGATACACAGTCTTTCTACTTATCCTTTTTATGAATCTTTAACATTTTAAATAAGAGCCATAAGCCCATTAGGGTTGCACTCATATACCCCATAAAGCCGATCAGTGGGATACCGAATACCTTTGGCTGCATATCGGTAGTACAAAGCAAGGAGCTTCCTACCAACAATGCCGCAGCTAAAATACATATAATGATACGATTGACCATCTTATCTAATTTCGTAATCGGTTCTTCACTGCCGATAACATTTAAATTCAGCTTTAATTGTCCCTTCTTTGTCATTTGAAGAATATGTGATAGCTGTACAGGAATATCAAGGCTGTGATAACCGGCATCGTAAAGCTTCTTTCCCAATGCTTTGATGTCTTTTTTAATTTTTGCACCATCAAAAGAAGAAGCCATGTGATTTGCCGCTATACGAATCATATTGGTAGAATCACTAAGATCCATCAATGTGCTTTCCATGGTTACCATACCACGTGCCAGCATACTGACTCCCTTTGGCATAGATATGCCATGCTTATGACAAAGCTTGAAAATATCTTGTACCATTACGTCCATTTTAATCTGTGATAATTCCAAGGTTAGATAGGTGTCCATAAATTCTTCCATGTCATTAACAAGCGTAGAATAATCAACGCTGTCCTCGTGATTTCCAAGCGTTAACACCACATCGGTTAAGCGCGCAACATCATTGGCAACAATCGTTTGCACCGCTTCTTTCATTAACCCTCGATCCTTAGGATCCAAAATTCCCATCATACCAAAATCAATCCAAATGATTTTGCCATCACGAATACGAAGATTTCCGGAATGTGGATCGGCATGAAAGAATCCATCATCAATGATTTGGGTTATATAATTATCTGCCAACTTATCCGCAATTTCTTCACAATCATAACCGGCTTTTTCCAAGGCAGCTTGGTTGCTGATTTCAATTCCGTCAATATACTCCATCATCAAAACTCGTGTTGTTGTATATTCACGATAAATCATCGGCGCATCAATGTATTTCAGATCTTCATACGTCTTTTTAAAGCGTATCGCATAACCGGCTTCTACCGTAAAATCCATTTCCTGCTTTGCCGCTGCCCAAAATTCATCAAGCACAATATCAATATCCACAACACTGCCTAATATTTCCGATAATCGCAAGAGTCTTGATGCCTTGCGTATGAGGGATATATCCCGTTCCATCATCTCGTAGATATGCGGTCTTTGCACCTTTAAAACAACCTGTTCTCCGTTTTTCAGCGTTGCCTTATGTACCTGAGCAATCGAAGCACTTCCCAACGGATCTTTTTCGATACTAACAAAAACATTTTGAATATCACAGGCATATTCTTCTTCAATGACCTGTGCAATAGTTTCAAACGGAAGTGGGTTTACATTACTTCTCAGCTTCTTCAATTCTTTACAATAGCGCTGAGAAAACATGTCCTGACGTGTGGACATGATTTGTCCGATTTTAACAAAGGTCGGTCCTAAATCCTCAATGATAAGTCGCAGCTTTTCTGGTGATAAGCCTTGGGTAATATGATGCTTGCGCAAAATAGCAACGATTTGCGCAAGCCTCTTTTTGCTGTTTAATGCACCGGCATCACTCATTCACTTCTCCGTTATCCTGTAAGGCTTCCAGCTTTGCCTTTAATACAGCCAATTCCTCGGCAGACAGATCCTCCATCATCTTTCCGATTTGATCTACATCTTTTTTTAATTTCAGTTTTTCTTTAATGTCGTGCTTTAGTTCTTCATTGATGATCTTTCCTTGCTCTACCGTTAATTCTCCTTTCTTTACCAATTCATCAATCACATCTTTGCTTTTCTCAGCAGTTAAAGCTGCTGCGCCGATACCGGCTAATAATACTTTTTTAACATCTTCTCCTAAACGATCAAGCATGATCAGCACCTCTTTTCTTATCTCTATTTTATCACTTTTTAAAGTATAGTTCACTTTTTAAAATAATATTTCTATTATTTGTCATTGTTGAAAAATATGCTAAATCACTTATATAAACCAACAGAAAGCTACCTTTTTGTATATATTAAATCTGTCATGCCATTATATGATTGTGTTTTTAACAGTTTAAGCTTAATTTCATGATCCGTTTCTCCAAAAAGGCGAATGCCTGAACCTAAAATTGTCGGAATAACAGTAATATAATAACAATCTATAATATCTTCTTTAACAAGCTGTTGGATTAGATTTGCTCCACTACATATCCAAATACCCTTTCCAACTTTTTTAATAGGTCAATAGGATTTTCATTGGTGAAACGGGCTTATTCAAAGATGCTTAAGATTTTATTGTTGTTACTTAATTTCAATATTCGACATGGTTACTAGCCCCAACCGAATTAAAATCGTTTCTACAATACGATACCAGATAATAATGAGAATCAGAGCTAAGGTATATAAAATTATCGACGCTTGAAAATATTGTCTACTGAAATAAATAATAACAAATGGCGGCAACATTAAAATTACAAAGAATATTATACTTATGATTATTTTCGCGGTATTCTTTGTATCTACTAAATTAAATTCAGCTCCACAAGAACATTTGTGTGGTATCATTCCAAATTTAATATTTAATTTCGTACCACAGCTCGTACAATACAATTTCTTCATTTTCTCACACTTAATTTATTGTTATCTTTCAAAAGTATTATATCATTGAGGAATGAAACCGGCATGCTTTTTTCAAACATTTCATTTATAAATTTTTTATAAGCGCCATACTTCTGTGTGCGTCTATATGCGTCATTGGGTTATTAAAAAACCTGTATGTTTGGCATACAGGCTTATAAATATTTCTTCAATCTTTCCGCAGGCTCTACGCTTTCCCACTTCACACCTAAATCCTCACGACCAAAGTGTCCGTAAGCAGCTAGCTGACGATACATCGGTTTACGCAGCTCCAATTCCTCAATAATTGCAGTTGGTCGTAAATCAAATTCCTTATTTACGATTTCCGCAATTTTTTCATCATCAAGTTTTCCCGTACCGTATGTATCCACAAGCAAACTTACCGGTTTGGCAACACCGATAGCATACGCTAACTGTACCTCACATTTTTCTGCTAATCCGGCAGCTACGATATTCTTCGCAACATATCTTGCGGCATAAGCAGCACTGCGATCGACCTTTGTAGGATCTTTTCCGGAGAAGGCACCACCGCCATGTCTTGCCATTCCGCCATACGTATCAACAATCAGCTTACGTCCGGTCAATCCACTATCGCCCTGTGGACCACCGATGACAAAGCGACCGGTTGGATTGATATAGATTTTCGTATCTTCGTCCATCATATCCTTATCAACGATCACATCAATCACATGCTTCTTTAAATCTTTACGAATCGTATCTAAAGAAACACTATCCGAATGCTGTGTAGAAATAACGATCGTATCTACACGCTTTGGTTTCCCATCATCATATTCAATCGTAACCTGTGTTTTTCCATCAGGACGAAGATAGTCCAAAACACCGTCTTTACGTACCTTGGTTAATTGCTTAGCTAACTTGTGTGCTAAAGAAATCGGAAGCGGCATAAGCTCCGGTGTTTCATTGCAGGCATAACCAAACATCATACCCTGATCACCGGCACCGTTATTTTCTTCTCCGCCTTCCTTGGTTTCCAAGGAATGATCGACACCTAAAGCAATATCGCTTGACTGCTCATCAATAGAAGTAAGTACGGAACAAGTAGTTCCATCAAAACCATACTTCGCACGATCATAACCGATATCCAATACCACATTACGTGCAATGCTTGGAATATCCACATAGCAGTTTGTAGATATTTCTCCCATAATCATAACCATACCTGTCGTACAGCAGGTTTCACAAGCTACACGAGCAGCTGGATCCTTAGCTAAGATCGCATCAAGCACCGCATCACTGATTTGATCGCAGATTTTATCCGGGTGTCCTTCCGTTACAGATTCCGATGTAAAATATTTTTTTTGTACCATATATATTTCCTCACTTTTGCTACTTTATTCTAACACTTTAAAGGGAAATTTCAATCTATTTCGCTACTTTCCTAGCATACTTGTTACGAAGATAAAAAAGCTGCTGTTCCATAATGCCCAATTCGTGCTATACTTTTCCTATTCGGAGGTGTCTATCATGGGATTATTTCGAAAGAAAAAGCAAAGCAAGGCAACGGCATCAGCTGAAAAAACGGAGCCTACGCTTATCATTGAAGCTTCTGACAATCAACCGGAAGCATTGAAAAGAGAGATTTTACCTACCTTTATTGCCTTTCTGCGTGATATTACAAGATTGGAAGAAAATACTCAGCGCAAAAGTCAAATCCTAGAGCGTGAAAAGCTCGAGGACGGTTTATCTGATTT
Source organism: Amedibacillus dolichus DSM 3991 (assembly GCF_000154285.1). Taxonomy (GTDB): domain Bacteria; phylum Bacillota_I; class Bacilli_A; order Erysipelotrichales; family Erysipelotrichaceae; genus Amedibacillus; species Amedibacillus dolichus. Next base: position 106,213 of record NZ_DS483474.1, read on the forward strand.
CGCACGTACACCAGAGATTGAAAAGTTATGGATTCATTATCATGAACAATTTGAAAAGCTGGCTACACCTCTTTGTTCCCCTAAACTATTACAACGTGGTTATGCCGAAACCTTTGCGACTCCGGCACGATTTCATTACATCAACAACGGTTGTCGCTTATCAGTTACATTTACTAATGAGCATACCATCGAAATTATAGCTGAAGATTTCTCTAATCTTCAACAAAAGGATCGCTTTATCCTTCGTTTTATGGATAACAAATGGCTTATTGATGAGGTTTATTTTGCTTATCCAAACAGTGAACGATGGTATATGGGCAACATTTAAGCTTATTTTATATACTAGTTTTCATATAAGCATAGTTAACAAATTATGCTTTTTTCTTTTTCACAGCTAGCTTTCTTATAACACTTAACATAGCTAATCCTGAAACTAATAATAATACTATCCATAATGTTATATTCGTGTTATCACCTGTTCCAACTGAACTATCTGGAACATTAGGAGAAATAGGAACTTCGTTCTCATTTTTCTCAATAAATTTTGGCTTAGAATAGACATTAAATATCTCACTGCTATCTTCAATCATAGGTATGGATATTAAAAAAGGTTCTGAACAATATTTACTATCATCACTCTCTTTTTGAGACACTAAATATAAGCCTAAATTTAAATTAGAAAATTGAACAACTCCATTGTTATTCGTATTTTTTTCTTCACTAAATGAAATATTCTCACTTTTCATATATGCTTGTAATTCATAACTTGTTTTTTTCATTTGTGATGCATTCATATTTGTAGAAATATTCTTGAAATATTTAAAATCTTCCACATTGACAAATTCTCCGTTAACAATATCTGCAACTTTAACAATTTGAAATGGCATATCGACAAACTCAATGAGTTTACCATCATCAAGATAATGAGCATACAGAGAAATGGAGCCTATATTTTCTTTAGCAAAAACTGTTCTTGTAGGCAAAAAGATAAATAGCATACAAATGATTATGATTTTCAAATGATTTTTATTTACTAACCACTTCATGTTTTTTCCTCCTTACCTTCCATAACAAAAGCATTAATGCTAAAACTGTAAACCCAATGAGAAGAATTTGAATTTCAAACGGTATATGAATTCCGTTATTAACTTCATTGGCTTGTTCTTCAACCGCTTTTTGATAATCAATCCTTGTTCCTCTAACTAACAATCGATGAGTATTGACAGAATAAGGAGTACAAGTAATCAATGTTACATAGTCTTTTCCATCTATAATTTCAAGATCTTTTGTTTCTGTTGGTAAGACGATCTTGATTTGATCAATTTTATAAGCACTTGTATTTCCCAGCACTTCCATATAGAAAATATCTCCAATTTCTAACAAATCTAAATCCGTAAACAAACTGGAGCTTGGCAAGCCTCTATGACCTGATAAAGCCACATGGGTACTCTTACCCCCAACCGGTAAAGAAGTTCCTTGTAAATGTCCGACTCCTTTTTGTAAGACCTTATCTGAAGTAGTATGGTAGATTGGTAATTTAACGTCAATTCTAGGAATCTGAATATATCCCATGACTCCATCTCCATTAGAATTAAGCAAACTCATGTAATACTTATCTACTTTTTCAATACTCATAAAAGGATCATACAATTCCCCTTTTCCTATCAAAGAGGAATTGTATGCTTGTGCTTCTTGAAGCATTTTATTTTTTGTCTCTTGATCCAATCCTACAATAGATTTTTCATACGATTGAATGACTTTGGAGCTATGAATTCTTGACAAATAATCACTAACTGTGGGATAGAGCAATACACCAACAAAAAACAATAATGCTATGACCCTGATTCCATCAAAAATTCTCTTTTTTCTATTCATAATATGTGTTATTTATTTTCATTTAATTTATTCTTTTTATTTGATTTCATAAATGAATATAAAACTGCTAAGATTCCTCCTACACCAACAACGGTAAATAACACTGTACCCATTCCACCGGTTTCCGGTAATAATGAACCTTTGTTGTTATTTACTGTTACATCGTTACCAGTTACTGTAACATCAGTTCCATTATTATCAGAAGATGCTTCAATTGTGATAGTTGTAGGAGTTGTTAATTTGTTATATCCATCTGGTGCTTTTGTTTCCACTAATGTATATTTTCCATCATCTAACCCCTTAACAGTAATTTTACCGTTAGTTGGTGATACTAATGTAGATGTTTTAGTTAATTGATTATCTGCATCAGTAGCAACTCTATATTCACCATTTCTTAAATCAACAAATTCAATTGGATCACCATTTGTATCAGTTCCTCTATATAAGTTGAATTCTGCTCCTGCTAATGTTTCAGTTCCATCTCCATTTTTCTTTGTAATAGTCAAATTATGTGTTCTTACAATTACTTTATCTGGAGTTCCCTGAGTTAAATGATCAGGATCATTTCCATATTCAACATTTGCAGTATTGGTTTCTTTACCAGCAGTAACTGCGTTTTCATTTAACACTGCATCATATTCAAATACGATAGCTTCATTTGCTTGATCTTTATATTTAATAAAGTCATTAATTTCGATAGTAATTTCTTGTCCTTTAACTGTTACTGTATACTCAGTGTCTGTAAGTTGTTTATTACCGATTGTAACTTTTTCATTTAATGTTTCTTTTGTTACTGTTAATCCTGAACTCATAGTATCTGTTAATTTAAAAGTATATTTATCAAATCCTGTCATGTTTGGAACCATAGACTCAACTTTGAATCGAATAGGATCTCCAACTTGAGCAGAATTCCATTTATCTCCATCAACAGTTTTATCTACATCAGGAGTTTTCCCTTTTAGATAAACATCTTGAGTGGCTTTTGCGACTGTTGTAAACATTGGAGTATAGTTTTCACCACTAGGGATAATAACATAATATCCTGCATCTAAATTCTCGATAGTATATGTTTTGGCATCTGTCCCTATTAATGTTTCAACAGCAACTAAGTTTTCGGTTTTAACATATTCTTTCACTTTATTTTGAAAAACCGCAGTCTTTACATTTTTTTTAATATAGTTATATGCCTGTTCATCAGTAGCATAACTATTTTGCGTAAAGAATTTTCTAAAATTATCTGCAATCGTATAAGCTGCTGATTCCCCATCTGCTGTAACAGTGGCATTCATCATCTTATAAACCTTAAATTCCACTCCGTTAACATTGTGTTTCCCTGTGTGCAAGGTAATTGTTCCTTGTGTTGCGGCAAATACATTTGTTACCATAGAGAACATAACAACAAATGTAAGTGCAAGTGTTCCTAGTTTTTTAAGCATGTCTTTCATTTTTCTTTCTTCCTTTCTTTAAACTATAAAATACTGCTGCTATACCTATCATACCTACTAAGGTAAATACATACGTTCCTATTCCACCTGTATCAGGTAAAAATGGAATATGTGAATTGGTAATCGTAATAGTGAATCCATCTTCTGAACTCTCTATTGTTGTCGAATAGCCATCAACCTTTTTTTCACTTAATTGATAGGTATAATAAGCGTGTGTACCACCATCTAATACTTTATAGGCTTCTAATCCTTTCACAGTCTCTCGCCATATATTTTGCATATCATCTGATGGTTTTACTATAATCGTCTGTTCAAATTGTTCATCTTTAACCACTGTGCCATTTGCTTCGTATGTTCTTGTTAAAAGAAGTTCGATTTGAGCTGGGCGAATATTTTCAAAATTGCCAAAATCTTTCCAAATCTTGTTGATTGTTAAATTGATTAACTCATCGCAAGGATCTTGCATATCAGATGGCGGTGGAGTTAAATTTTCCTCATTATCCGATGTTTTTTTATCTTCCATCAATACTGCTTTTGCTGATGAAACATAAACCCCTGCTTTTTCCTGTATACCAACGCTAGAAAGAATAGCATTTTCGAACTTAACATATTTATCTATATCATTAATATGTGAAATTACAAACTCATTCCAATTTATATTCGATGATTCTGCAGTTATCGTTTTACCACCGACTATAAGAGAAGTTAACTCGTTATGATCACGATAAACACGATATCCATTGTGATTTCCTTCAATATTTTCAACTGTATTAAAATCGTATGCTGAATCTAAGGAAGTTTCTCCTACAAACGGACCAACCTTATCTTTTATACCACAAATGGTATCTGCATAATACATTTGATTATTTTCAAATAATCCTTCATCATTATAGCCTACAAAACCACCGGCATATCCTTCTTGATCTGTGCCATCTTTTTCATCATTTGCACCGCCACCAAAAACATCATAGCCAATTGAAATTCCTGTAATTGAAGAATTTTTAATACTTGTACGATTGGATTTGATTAATCCGATATTGATATTCTTCTTATCTTCCTCACTTATATGATTTCCCTCTGTACTTGTACAAGGTATCTCAATATAACTGTCCCCAATATGTATTTGAGCTAGATCACTTGTTCCATCTCCGTTGTTTCTTACTAAAGCAACAGAAATCGGTAATCCTAGAAGTGTTACGGAAAGTGTTTTTCCATCACTTAACAATTTGATCTCTAAAAGTTTTCCAAGACCTAAATCAATTACACCTAAGTTTTGCAAATCACCAACATATAAAATATCCAATAATTTATTTACAATACTCAAAACAGGATTTAATAATGTAGTGGAACCAGCATCAATATCTGCCAAGTAAGAGAATGTTGTTCTTCCAACAAACCCGCCGGCAATTTGATCACTGTTTACCTTCTTGATGTTTGTAACATGACTATTATTTATTTTTGCAAGATCCGCAAGACCTGCAAACCCACCGGAAATAGATTCCTTTCCGTTTTGTGAATTTACAAGAAAACCTTCTTGGATTCCATCAACCTTACAATCATCACAATGAGAACCAAAGTTATCCAACACTCCAGCTGTGGCATTTAACAAGCCGGTAAGTGCGCCTCCGGTTGCTGCTTTATCTAAATCAACAACTCCGCTTTTTCCAAGATGTCCGATAAAACCACCGCTATAATTTAATGCATTTACTTGATTCAAATTCGTAACGCTTGCATTTTTTACAGATCCGTTTAATAAGCTTCCGCCAAAACCTCCGGTATTTCCCGTTTGTACTGTACTTTCAAAGCCACCTGCTTCGTTTTGCGTATTGGCACTGACAATTAGACCATGCTCAGTTGATCCACGCACTGATGCATGATAAATATATGTTCGAAAGGCATCTAGTACATCTAATTCACCTAGTTTAATGAGACCTAAAATACCATTTGATGCATTGTCCCCTACTTCAGCAACGGCTGCCACATCAGCTAGTCCAAAGAAACCGCCAACGTGTTCTCCGCCAATTACTTTTCTTATATTGTTTACAATCAATGAATCGCTATTGCTACCTTTATCGCCTAATACCGCTCCACTCATATTTCCTGCAAAACCACCGCTTGCATAGGTATATTGCGTGTTTGGATCATTTTCTTTTTGATATCTTCCGTCAATTGTAATACCCCAATTATCCCATGCATCTACTTTGGCATATTTTATTGTAGATACTGTTGCATTTAATAAAGAAGCTAACTTATCCGGATTTCCTAAAATAGGTTTTAATAATATCGGAAGCAATCCGTCATTTGAACCGATATTTACTTCTGCAGCACTTCCTGAAAGGATACTTCCGACAAAGCCGCCGATCGTATTGGTTCCTTTGACTGTTTTTAATTTTTCAATCGAACAGAAATTATCTTCTTTTCCTTCGATTTGACCACCGATGATGATACCTGCAAAACCACCGGCATTTCCTTGTTGATTTTTTAAATCCGTTCCGTTAGCAAGGATCGTTGCTCCTGAACGATAGCCGTAAGCAGAGGAAGTCTTAATCACCGGTACAAACGTCTGTAACACCGGTAAAGAACCTACAACATCAAGATCTCCTATTTGAATGCCACCGACATTGGCTACACCGGCACTTGACATCTCACCGACAAACCCGCCACTGCTTCGATAAGCAGTAACTAATTTTATATCGTGTGCTTGCCCGGAAGTTACAACTCCTCCGTCCATTCTTCCAACATAACCACCGGCACTGCCACCTTGCGTTGCTAATGTACCTGCGATTTCTCTAGCAGCCTTAACATCATATCCATAAGCATATTTTTCAATAATTCCATTTAACTGTTCTTGTGTTTCTACTTTTCCTAATTCTTGTAGCTGCTGACCGTATGCTCCATTGACTCCAACTACTCCTACCCAAGCGTTCCATACATCAACGGTTAATTTTCTTAATGGTCCATATACCGCTGTGTTTGTTTCCGTAGAATAAACAGCTCCAAGAGCAGACAAAGGATTGCTAATATTGATAATACCAAATAAAATATGCAAATTTCCTGTATCTGCAACATTTGCATTTTCTGTTCGGCCACTAAAACCACCGGTGAATTCATATCCATAGACATTTCGAATACGCACTGCTGCATTTTCTTTTAAAACAGTAGGCTTCTTTTTATTCCATTCCCTTTCAGACATTCCTTCGATTCTTCCACCAATGTTATGTCCAACATAACCACCAGCCAAACCTCTTTCACGTGTTTCATCACTAGCAGCATTTGCACGAACTGCACCACCACAAGGAACAGATGTGGTTTCTGAATTGTAAATCATTGGGATAAATGATTGAAGAATTGATAACAGATTTCCTTCAACCTCTAATAAACCGCCTAAAATATCAGCATTTCCTATAACGCTTGCCACATTTCCCGGTTGCATTCTACCAACATATCCACCGGCCGTTTCTTGACCGATAATATATTCAAAATTATAAGCATTGCAATCTTGAAGCGATGAACCATCAATCGATCCTGCATATCCACCGGAATGACCTTGTAGATCATTGCCAGCTTTGAAGTTAGCAAGTACGGAATATCCTCCTACTTCACCTAAAACATTTGAATGTTCAATTTGTGATGCCACAACATCTAACGCTTGTGTTACATCATTTAAACCTAAAACATTACCAAGAACGCCTAACCCTGAACCTAACGCAGCCGAGCTTCCTATATCTAATTTACCAACATAACCACCGGCATATCGTAATCCTTTGATTGCATATTTTGATTGATCAGAAAAATAGGAAGATCCATCATTGCTATTTAAATCACTTGGCGCTTTAACCGTTGTATGTCTTAACTGATTTACATGGGAATTGCTGATTTTTAATCCACTTCCATATCCGACATAACCTCCGGCACTACCGGAATTACTATCATTTTCATCTGTTGAAGTTACTTCAACAATAAGTCCATTTGAAGAAACCCCTGCTGAATTGATGATTGGAATATAGACGTTTAAAACACTTAACAGGTTACTGGCATTAATGTTTAAGAGTCCATTTAAAATGGATAAATCCCCGGCAGTCGCTAAACCGCCCGAATAGATTTTTCCACCAAATCCACCGGCATAATATGTTCCTTTAACATTTAATATATTAGATACTGCATAAGGCTTATCTAACCCTTTGTTATCTATATATCCGCTTTGCATTTCTCCGATAAAACCACCGGCATAAGCTGCACGTACTTGCGCAACCTCTGCAGATTCCGGTTGGTAAGCAACGGTTGTATTTTTAAAATCAGAAACCAAATATGGAACAGCATTTAACAAGCCATTAATTCCTAAAAGCTTTAGTGCCTCTGTATCCTTATTAGCAGCATCAGCTAAGCCTCCGGTTTCTGTTGCACCTGCAAAACCTCCGGCATATCCGCTTATCCCATCAGCTGTAACATCTTTTAGTCCTTTTACATGAGAATTACGAATATGTACACTTGTTGATTTTCCGATAAATCCACCGGCATAATATTTTGTTACATCAACATCAGATGTTTTTGTTCCTAATGCTTTTACTGTAAATCCATTTGTTGTTCCCTGCACATCACATTCGCTAATATCCAAGACAAGCCCTTGTGCCAGATCAAGCAAGTTTGCTATTTTAACTAAACCAAGTATATTCAATGCCCCGGTTTCAGCTAAACTTCCAGTTCCACCATAACCAGCAAATCCACCTGCATAATTGTTTGCTTCTACTTTTTGAAGTTCACTGATATGCACATTTGAAACTGTTCCACCCATTGCTTTACCTGCAAATCCACCTGCATAGTCTTGGGTTGCATGAATAATTCCCGGTGCATTAATGCTCGATATCGTTATATTTTCAATTTCAAACCCTAAGAAATTTCCAATTCCTAAAGTTTTATTTAAGATTCCTCCGGCACTTGCTGTTTTTGCTTCTCCGATAACTCCACCACTACGAGATTGAGCGGAAATTTCTTTTAAATTAGAGATCGTATTCTTTCTTCCTAATACTGTGTAATTTAATTCACCTATTACATTTTTCCAAACATAGGATTTTACTTTTAAGTCAGAAGAAGAAATAATTTTTACGCCATCTCCTTGACCAACCATTCCTCCGGCATACTTATCATTTGCTTTGACAGTTAATGAACCTGTTATTTCATTTCCAGCTAGGACACTCGGACTAATCCCTGTTAAAGACAGCAATACATTTTCTTCATCTTGCGTTAATATCCCACTTAATAAACTTCCTAATAATCCTGTTAAGTCCTTTTTTCCAGTATAGAAATCTTTTAAAGAGATTGATTGTCCTAAAGCCGCAATTCCACTAATTCCACCGGCATAAGAATCGGCTGTAATATTGGTTGTTCCAGATACACTGCAATCAACGATAAAACTGTTTGCTAACGCCCCGCTGATTCCTCCACCATACTTTTCATTTGCATGAACACTTAAATTATTGGTTTCTACACGACCGTTTAACAAAAATGTATTAAGTTGAAATGCGTTGAATAATTCTATACCTAAACCATTTAACACCCCGACTAATTCAGCATTTGCGCTATATCCCGCAAATCCACCTGCCATATTTTTTCCTTCAACAGTTAAACTATTCGCTTTGATTGAAGAATTTTTGATTTGTGTTCCAACTGCTTTTCCAACAAAACCTCCTTGATAATTATATGCTATATTTCCGACTGATAAATTATTGCCACTATTATCAAGATAACAATTCGAAATGGTTGGGCTTTTATAGCCGGTTGGAATAAGTTTGTTTAAATCAATAATGTTTCCATCTAAGAGTACCTCAATCAATGTCCCTAAATCTACAAAAGGAATAATATTTAAAATTTCTTCTAGAATCGTAGTAAGGGTTCCTAAAGCATCTTGTAAGCCACCATATTCTGTAATTCCTTCAACATGCCCGACAAAGCCACCGGTTAAGTCATTTACGTTACTTATTTTTATTACATTTTCTACAACACAATCTTCGACAGATACATCACCGCTAATTCTACCTGCAAATGAACCAGTCGCAAAAACACTTGGATCTCCATCACCATTAGGATTCAGTAAATTTCCTAACACATCTCCAAGATCCCCTAACAAGATACCTAAAATTGGCTTCAAAAGATCTAAAAGTTCTTGTATTAATCCTCTACGATCCACAATCTCGCTAGTTGCATTTGTTACAGAAATATTTTGAAGCTTTATATTCTTTACAGAAACTTGTTGGTCTACAACACCTATTTTTTGAGTAGATTTTGACATGATACTTCCAAAAAATCCTACACCTGATTGTTCTTTTATGTCGATCGGAGAAGTTTGATTAACTGTAATATTAGAAATTACAGATTGCCTTGTATTTACAATTCCACTATCATTCCATAAAGTACTTTCAGCATTTTTATCTTCAGAAACAGCACCGACCATTGTGCCACTAAACATCAATGGCTTCCACTCAACGTTATTTAAGTCAATATCTCTAAAAATAATATAATTCGCATCACTGGAATACTTTAAATCTTTATACTCCGCCTTTATTTTACTTTCATCAATATTTTTATCAGGTTGATTCGTTTCGTGATTATATCCGACGATTTCGGATTCTCCTAATAACAACCCGAGAATACTACCTAAAATATCAACAACTGAATCTAATAATCCTTTATTGTAATCAATGTGCATAAGTTTATTTGAACTGTTCTTATCTTCGTAGTATTTAAACTTATCGCCATCATAGGTAATCTCGGTATTAAAATCCGCATCTCCCGGATAAAGAGGTTTATATGTTCCAGATCCAATTCCTAACGCTGGTTTCTTATATAAAAACAAAGTAGGTGTTACTGATTGATTTGTCCCGATTGCTCTTAATTGTTGTTCATTACCAATTAAAATGTACCTTATACCATTTAGTTCTTTATACACCTGTCCTATATAATCTCTACCGGATAACTCTGCATTTCCCCATCTGTTATTCTGCAAAACCTCTATTTCTTGTTTCTTTTCTTCTTGTTCTTTTTGTACTTTTATTGCCTCAGTTGCAGGTCGTAAAGCAGTAAAGTTTTTTGAAAGAACATAAGTATGTTCATTGCTATATGTTACATAATCTTGTGAATTATTCGGATAGATCAATTTGCCTTGTCCAAATAGAGTTACATCATAATCTAATGATAATATCGGTTCTAATGAAGCTGAATCACTTTGTATCAAATCTAATTGATATGAATTATATATGTAAATAGTATCTGTATCTTCATCATATAATTGAGGGGAGCCTGTTTCTTGTTTACTAAGAAATGAACCATTAAATCCTTCTGGCAAATTCCATTTTTCTCCATTTAATGCAATATCGTTTTCTAATATGTAAGTTGCGTCTAATGAATATGTAATTGTTTGATTATCAACAACAATATCCTTTCCCAAACCAAAGCCTTCTTTTGTTTCGTCCAAATCCTTAACTTTTTGATTAGTACCTATGGCTTTTAATTGTTCAAGATTATAAATATGAATTGCTTCGTCCTTATATAAATGTGAATAGTCCTCAGATAATTCAGCCGGAGCTATATAATCTTCATTCTCATTTACTTCAGCATATATATTTTTATCTGAAATCTCATATACATTAAATGAAGAGAAAGCCACTACTAAACTCAACATCAACAATAATAATCGTGTCGCTTTTGTCTTTTTCATTCTTTCATTCCCCTTATAACAAACTATTGTTTCAATATTTCTTCAACAGTAATTGAAGATAATCTTTCCTCCATAATTTTTTGTAGAAAACAATAAGTTTTTCTAACAGAACAATATTCTGTTGCACATCGACTACAATACTTATCCGGTTCTAAACATCGGTTTATCTTAATGGTAGGTTCCATCAATTTTATAATATCTAATAAGTTAATCTGCGCTTTGTCTTTCGCAATGGAAAATCCACCATTTTTTCCATTCTATACATTTATCAATTTTTCATTTTCTAACTTTTTGGTTACCTTTAATATATAATGCTAAGGGATACACAAATTCTCTGGTAACTCTTTTGAAGTTGATTTGCCTTGTGATGTAGCTAGATATAAAACAATTCTAATTGCATAGTCTGTTGTTATATTCAATTGCATATAAATCCTCCAATTTTTCTATAACCAAACATGTCAGGGTATGTATATCGCAAAAAAACAAACGGATTTTTCACCCTTTTATTTAATGGTTTATAATGTACACATTTTTTACCAGTATCTTCTAAGCTTAAATATATGGCTTATTAAGTCATTTAATATGATAATACATAATTTTCCAAAAAACAATAATTTGGTAAAAAATGTGTACTTTTTATTGAAAAAACGTTATGATTTAATTTTTTATCTATTTATTTAAAGTATTATGATTTATATGTAATAGGCTTCTGCCTTCACATTTACCAATTTTTATTCACTTACCATAATTGATAGATTTCATCAAATTCTTTTCCTTATGTCTTATTAGTGTTAGCAATATCGGTGTTACAAATATGCTCATTTTATTTACATACACCTTAGAAGCATAAAAGAAAACACCTTGCGGTGTTTTATAACGTATCTAGGATTTCCTTCATTCGTTTTGCTAAACCCTTGATTGCTGTAACGCTTAAGCTGCATACAGCAACACGAATTCCCTTATTTACCTTAACGGTAAAGATATGCTCCTTCATTAAAGCTTCATGGTAGCAATCACGTGTTTCATTATCCATGGCTACTGTTACAAAGAAGCCCTCTTTATATGGATAACATGCCAGTCCGCATTCCTTAGCTTCTTTCATGAAGATATCGCTTCGCTCCTTCAATAAAGCAATATACTTTGCTTTTTCCTTTATATAGGCTTCTACATTCGTTGTAGTAACTTGCGTAAAATTATCCATGGCAGCATTAGGAATATTCGACCATGTTGCTCTTGCGGCTTTTTCAAATACGATTTCTACATCTCGTACAAGCTGTTGTGTTTTCGCCATTAAAATCGCCGCACCACAACGTAAGCCATAGGAGGTTAAAGATTTACTGCAACTAAATGCAATCACACACATCACTTTTTCATCGAAAGCGTCGAAGCAAGAGATATAATCACGACAATGCTCTAAATCATAGGAATAATCAATATAGGCAATATCATTTAACAATACAACCTCACCATGCTTTGCACAACTATTTAAGAAAGCAACGATTTCCTTCCATTCCTCCATGCTTAAGGAGTAACCGGTTGGGTTATGGCATGGATCATTGATGACCACCAATAGCTTCTTTTGCTTCTGCATGACTCTTTCACATACCTCTTTAAAGCTTTTCATATTAAAATGATCGTCTTCAAACAAAGAGTAAGTAGCAACCTCTACATTATTCATGGCTGCCATCAAACGATAAGAACCCCATGCAATTTCCGGAATTACCAGTGTTTCTCCCTCATCTAATATTTCTTGTACGCTTAGCGCAACAGCTCCGGTTCCTCCGGGTGTCGCAATCACGCTATGTGCTAATGCCGAGCGATTTCCTACAACCCATTCATACACCTGCTTGCGAAAAGACTCGTTTCCAACAAAGCTGGAGGCATAAGCTGCCTTTGTTTCCTTAGCAATCTGATTGTAGGGTGTAAATACACTATCGAAGGCTACGATGCTGCCTTCTTCATTATATAAAGAACCAATGGTCGCATCGACAACATTTTCTGCTCCGACACGCTCCTTATCCTCCTTTGCTTTTTTAACAATCGCAAATACGGTATCCTCAATCGGTGTCTTATCTACCTTACGTTTTACAAAGCTCATGCTAATCCCTTCCTTTCGTTTCATATAAACCAAGTATTTTTACTTGCTCGCAAACTTCATTCAATTCCGCTAATAACTTCTTCTCTTGGGCTTCATGAATATTGCCGTCAATTTCAATATAGAAATAATATTCCCATGGCCGCTCTTTTATAGAACGGGAAATAATACTTTGCATATTAAAGCCATATTTCGCAATCAAATTCATAGCCGCAACCAAAGCCCCTGCCTTATGTGGCACAATGATAGCCAGACTGGAGCGATTTCCTTTGGTACACAAGGCTTTTCCAAGAATCAGAAAACGGGTTGTATTTTGATCACTGGTGTTGATATTCTCTGCCAAGATATCCAAGCCATACAGCTCTGCATTTTCCTTAGCTGCGATTGCAGCCTTACTTTTGTCCTGCATTCTTGCAACATATTCTGCTGCTAATGCGGTATTTGGATAAGGAATCAGCTCATAACCGCGCCCCTGTAAAAACTGCTTGGATTGATGAATGGCTTGATCCTTAGAATATACCTGCTTGATATCCTCTAAGCATGATCCCTTGATACCCAATAGGTTTTGTGATATGCGTAAATCATAATCTCCTTGCACATAGACAGGATATTGCATCAACAGATCCAATACTTCTCCGACCTCACCGGTGTAGCTGTTTTCAAATGGTACGATACCATAGGCAATCTCTTGGTTGACAACCGCTTTAAATACCTCTTCAAAAGTCGCATAGCGTTTTTTCTTTAGATCCGGAAAGATGCGGTTGGCTGCGATATGCGAGAAGGCTCCCTCTACTCCTTGAAAACCAATCACATCATCGTATAAAACCGATTTCTGATAGGCTCTGGATACTCCCATCAGCTGTTTCATAAATTCATGATAGCTTGCTTTATATTTTTGTTCTTGAATATAGTTTGTATTATGCTCGATAACAAAAGCTTCACGTTTTTCATCGAGTACAGGTAAGTGATGCTCCTTCTTGTATTTCACAACTTCTTCCACTGCCTGCATACGTTTTTCAAACAGCTGTGCCATGGCTTCATCGACTTCGTTGATGGTTAAGCGTGCTTCTTCCAGCTTTGACATAGTTTCACTTCCTTTGGCTATTTCTTGGTTATTATTATATCGCATTTCTTTGGGTGTTGTGCAGAAGATTTCAAAATCGTGATGGCTAGATGGGAAAGAAAAAGCACCTTTCTGTCGTGATTGATGCTTTCCTTCTTATTTGTTAAGCTGATTTTGTTTGAAACAGAGATTCTCTTGCGTAGGTGTTTTTCCAATCATTGCTAAATTCTTCTACTGCAATGCTTGTTCCCGGGTGCTCGATCATTTGAAATAATACATCTGTTGAAACCGTAACGGCATGAATACCTGCTTTGATCAACTCATGAACCTGTCGTGTGTTTTTAAAGCTTGCGCCTACAATTTTCGATGGAATATGATGAACCTTTAGCATCTCGATCAAATCCTTTACATTTTCAATACCGTTTCCGTAATTATCCATTCGATTGACATAAGGTGCCAAATATTCGGCTCCGTTTAAAGCAGCCAAAAAGGCTTGATCCGCTGTGTAAATTGCGGTTGCCAAAGTTTTGATTCCTAATTCCTTACATTTTTTGATTGCTCTTAGACCATCTTTGGTAACCGGTATTTTTACATAAATATTTTTCTTACGAAGCGCATGAATTTGTTTAACCTCTTCAAGAATCCCCTCATAATCTGTTTTAACAACCTGAATGAATAGCAGTTGCTCCGGCTTCAAGATGTCCGTTAGCTCTTGTATGACGATGCTTGGATCTTTTCCGGATTTGGTGATAATCGAGGGATTGGTCGTAATACCTGTAATGGTTAATAGTTCATTTAGCTGTCTGATCGCTTCGATATTTGATGAATCAATAATCAGTTCCATAGTATCATCTCCTTTATACCATACACTAACTTTAATGAATTGCTTTTATTTTACCATTTTTACTTCTGTAAGTAAAAAACAGCTACCATGAAAACACATTAAAACAAACGCTTTGAAAGCTCTCGATATTTTTGCGCATGGTATTCATCTTTTTTATTTTCATACTGTAGAGAAATATAGTACGCACACATCGCTTTTTGTTCATTTTCCATAGTCTCCATTTTTTGTTTCAGCTCATTGATATATGCAGAACTGTTTTCAAAGAATATCTGAAATAGCATTTGTGCTTCATGTAGTATCGAAGCCTGCTGAATACTTTCTTGAATAGTACCTAATAGTTTTTTACATCTTTTCTCATCTTGTTCAAACAAATAGTGTTGAAACATTTTCGTTAAGAATTCTTGATTTTGAAGAGGTTTCTTAAGAATTGGATATAATCGTTCAAACTGTTCATTGATTTTCTTTTTATCTCTTTCCATTAGATACATATTTAATCGAATATTTTCACGATTATATGGTTTTATCAACATTCTTGTTGTTATCGAATCCAATTCCTTTTCTAGCTTTGAAAAATTCTGCGTTTGAATGAATCTGAAAATTTTTCTTTGCTTTAAATAGCGCAATATGGAAAATACTGCTATCAATAACAGCAAAATTCCTATACTTATTAAAATATTTTTATCCTCCATAGCTACGCTCCTAAACGGACAGTACTTCAATAATCGTCATTTGATTATCTAATTTTTTTAAATAATCAACAATCTGTGTAAACCACTCCTTAGGGAGAATTTCAAAATACTTCTCAAAGCTTTTTAATAATGTACTTGTTTTTTGTCCATAATAAACGGCACAGGCAGCTACCAGCAATAATTCATCACTTTGCTTACCATATTTTTTAAGAATACAAAGAGGGGCTAAAATTCTTTCGTTTTCCCCTAATTTACGATCTACATCTCTTGCATTCCTTTCAATCGTATCAACAATTGCTTTATTTTGAAATTTCGCAACAGCCATTTGAGAAAATTTTGCTTGTTCATCAACATCAATTTCATATTCCTTACAAATACATGCGTTTAATTTTTGTAAGATGTTATCCATACACATAGTAATTTCCGAATCATTTGCCGCTTTTGCATATTCTTCATAGCCTTTATAATATCCCAAATATGTAACAACAGCAGATAAGCAGTTATAGGTATAAATTTTTCTTTGCATCAAACTACTCAAATTTTTTTCAGCTACTGTATGCTTATAGGGAAGCTGATGTCCCAAAGATACAACATCGTATGGTAAATAATCTAAATCCTCACTAAATACATCTAATGAATTTTCCTGTTTTAAAGTGGTACAAAAAACAATCGTCTCTGCTAGATGAACTCGTTTATCTTGACATAACGGAATTAGATAGTTTTTCGTATGAACTCCATTCTCCGCTGTTAAAATATCAACATCACCTTTTTGACGTATAGCCAAAGCTTTTTGAATCAGGGGAACTAGCGAATCTAAATTCTTTTGTCCTACACTAATCATAACTAAGTCTGCTTGTGCAAGAGCATCGAGTCCTTGTTTGGAATCTACTGTATATGCTTTAAAATTATCCAATGTTAATGTTTCTCTTTGCTTACCAAAGAAAATATTATATTTTTTCTCTTGTTGCAGCCTTTCTATCAGCTCTGAATCAATATCTAAAAAAGTTACTTTTTCATCTTTAAAAAAACGATTCAAATATCCTCGTCCGGTTTGTCCGGCACCAATCAACACAATATTACTCATGTCCCTTTACCAATCCTTGTTCTTTTATTTGCTCAACTGATTTTAAAATTTCATGATATAAACGCTCTGTTTTATCTAATCCACACACTGTTTGCAACACATATTCGATTCCCTTCTGTTGTCGAAGCATTTTGAGCTTTACTGCTTCCACATCGCTTGGTTCATCAAAATAGAGTGCTTTTGCAATGGTATCTATAAGTGTTTTCGGATAAATACCATGCTTCAAAGCCATTCTACATGGTGCAATTAGACGATCTTGTGGTCCAAGCTTTCGAATTGGATCTTTCCCATGACGAATCACTTTATCTACAATCGTCCAATCACAATACTTGGCACGTGCTTTTTGGGAAAATTCCATTTGTTGTTTTTCATCTACACCTAACTCGGCGACTAATATTTGATTGATTTCTTTATATGCATCATCTAATAAAGCACTAATTTCTAAACTGTTGGCAGCTTCTGCTAGAATTTCATATCCTAATAAATATCCGCTATAAGCAATTACTGCATTGCTTGTATTGTTGGTATACATTTTTTGTGTCAAGAAGTTACCAAATTCATCTAATAATTCAACACATTGGATTTTGGGAATCGCTTCTTTTATTCGTGAACCGTCGATTGGTAAGTACCAAAAGTTTTGTACCCAAACATCTTGAGGATAAAGCTTTGCTAATTCTTCATCTGGTTGTGTTGCTGTACGCATTAAAACAGCTTCAGAAACACCGATGAATTCCTCAAATAAGTTCTTATTCTCTTCATTCAAAAACTTCAACATAGCTGTTTTAAAGGTATTTGCCGCATCTCTCCAATTTTCACAAACAATGATATTCTTTATCTTTTTTTGAATACCAAACCGATTGAAAATATCAGCTAAACTTTTTGCTACATCTGTTAGGTGATTCCCACCTACCGATACAAATGCGATATCCGATTCATAAAACGTATGATAGATACTTTCTTTTTCATCAAATAAATATGCTTTAATATGTGTAACATCACTATCAAGTGATTCATCTCCCAACACATGAACATGATATGTTTTCTTTTCATTCAAAACAGATACAATAGGCTCATAAACATCTACAAATGTAATTTCAAAATCGCTTAAATATAATAATTGACCTAGAAACCCTCTGGCGATTTTCCCTGCTCCAAATAGAATTGATTTTTTCATTATTTCCTCCTAGATTATTTATTCAAACTGCGTAATCAGAAACCTTGCTTATTTGTGTTTTTAAAAAGAAGAGGCTGTTAGCCCCTTTAGTTTTCTTTTGCGATTTTTGTAAATACCTGTGCACGCCTTGTCAGCTCTGCATAGTTTTCTTGAGCTATCATTCCCTTATCAAGCAGTCTTCCGCTAATCCCTGCCGAACAATATCCGGCCTTCAAGAAATCAGCATAGTTTTCTTCATTGACACCGGCTGCTGCCATAAATTTTACATGATTGATCGGGCCTTTGACATCTTTAAGATATTTTAAACCAAGCCAGCCTGCCGGAAATACTTTTACAATATCTGCGCCGGCATCATGCGCTTGTAAAATTTCAGTTGGTGTTAAAGCCCCGGGAATGGAAACCAAACCTAATTCCTTGGACTTTTTTATTACCTCTAAATTTACATTCGGAGATAAACAAAATTCTCCTCCTGCTTCCTTTGTTGCAACTACATGCTCAACACATGTTACCGTTCCCGAACCGATTTTCATATCCGGAAAGTTTTCTTTTAACATCTTTATTGCTTGTCCTGTTTTTGAAATTGCGCTCGGATCAGCTTGATCAAATGTTACTTCTGCCATCATAATTCCACCTGCATGCAACGCAGTAATTAAGTGCAATAGATCATCGCCATAAATTCCTCTGCAAATGACTAGTGTTTTATGATCTTCAATGAATTTTACAACCTCATTCATAAATTCTCTTCCTCCTATACATATTTAGCAACATCTTCTTCTGAATCCGAAACCACTACTCTAAAAAACACCTTAATGTTCTTATCAATTAAATTTCTTAAATCTTTATTTTCTGCTTCACTCGTAGAAATATTTTTATACAATGTTTTTCGTCCGGCTTTAGCACCAATTCCACCCACATTTACAAAATCCAATTTGATTCCCGCATCAGTTAATGCTACTAGGGCTTGTGGTGTTTTCACAAGAATGAATTCTTTTTTTCCATTATCCTCACCATTCAAGTATTCAATCGCATCTTGTGTATTTAAAATCTTTAAACTGATTTTAGCCGGTACACTTGATTTCATAATCATTTGAATAAACGTATCTTTAGCAACTCCATCATCTACAATAACGACTTCATTAGCCGAAGCATGTTGAATCCATTGTGTCATCACCTGTCCATGAATCAAGCGATCATCTATTCTTGTCCATACAATTTGTTTCATAATATTCTCCTTTTTCTATCCCAAAGAATTCTAAAATATGATCTACTGCACAGCTTGTCATCTTGTTAATAGCCTCCACACTAACAGCTGCGGTATGAGGGCTTAGCACCACATTATCTAATGCCTGAAATTTTTCATTGATATGCGGTTCTCCATCAAAAACATCTGTTCCATATCCATATATTTCATTATTTTCCAATGCTTCAAGTAATGCTTCTTCATCAACCAAAGATGCACGTGCGGTATTGATAATAACAGTATTTTTATTCATCAAACCAATTTCTTCTTTTCCTATAAGAGGAGTGCCATCAGGATTTCCCGGAGCATGCAACGTAATAATATCTGCTTTTTTAAATATTTCCCTAGGCTCTAATACTTCAATATTATTTTCTTTACAATATGCTTTATCTAAGTACTTATCATATCCCAAGAAATGGCAATCAAATCCTTTTAAACGTTTAATCACTTGGCGCCCGATGGCCCCTAAACCAATCACACCAATCGTTTTATGGCACAAATCAAGTCCTGTTTCTTTTTTCCATTCCCCTTGTTTTAAGTTTGCATCTACATTAGAGATATGGCGAATCGTTGCTAACATTAACCCAACAGCATAATCCGCAACGGCTTCGGTATTACAATTCTTAGTTACCGTTACTTCTATATTTCTTTTTTTCGCTTCCATTAAGTCAATATTATCAATTCCAACACCATAACGTGAAATAATCTTCAATTGATCTGCTTTTTCCAATACTTTTTTACTAACTGTATCTGACCCTAAAATAATGGCATCGACCCCTACTACCTCTTCCATCATTTCCGCTTCATTCATAATATGATGATATCGATTTCCAACTACCTGCCAACCCAACGACTCCATGAATTTCTTTGGTTTCGGATCGAATTTACCAAAGCTATTTGATGTAATTAAAACCTTCATATATGATCACTCCCTATACAATACCAATCAATCCACCAATAATACTAACAACGAAAATACCTAATATTACTTTATTGATGCTTACCTTTTTCTTAGTAATCAGCCAAAATACAAGCATGATTACTAAGAAAGGAAGAAGATTCAAGGCTACTGCATCAAAAATATCGGTTTGTACATTTAACGGTTTTTCACCAAAAGCAAATTCTAATGGTGTTGATAGCTTTACGGTATTCGCTGCTAATGCCCCGATGGTGATTGCCCCAAGTGTAGTAATCATAGTCATGAATTTTTCCATGCGATTTCCATTAAAGAATTCGGCAACGAACATACTTCCCGATTGATACACCTTATTGAATAATGTATAGCTAATACCCCAATTCAGTCCTAATGTAGCTACCATGTAAAAGATCGGAGCCAACAAATTTCCACTTTGACCTAAAGAAATTGCGATTGATCCGATAATCGGAATCAATGTTCCTTGACGCAAGGTATCTCCGATTCCGGCTAATGGTCCCATTAGAGAGGTTTTTATTGCACTAATCGCTTGCCCGTCAATTTCTGCTCCATTTGCTTTTTCTTCCTCCATAGCAATTGCCGCTCCCAAAATCACCGGTCCGACAAGCCCGAATTCTGAATTATAAAACTCCATGTGTCGTTGACATGCTTCGATTTTTCCTTCCGGATCATCTTCATATAACTTTTCAATTACATTTCGCATTCCACTGAAGAAACCCGGTGCTTGAAGGCGTTCATAGCTACAACAAGCCTGTGCGAAAATTTGAAATTTCCAATATGCTTTATTCAAGTCTTTTTTAGTTAATGCAACTTTTTTTGTAGCCATGATTTAATCCTCCGTTTTAAATTTTAATTCTGCATATACGTATGCAAACACACCTGCAAAAATAGCGATAATCAGCATACCTAATCCGGAATACGTCTGTAAAAAGAAGCCTAATACAAAGAATAGCAGAATTCCACTTCGTGTATTTAACATTTGCAATAACATCGCAATACCGATAACAGGCAACAATCCACCGATTACACTAAGAATATGTAATGGTGTACCTGATAACATTTCAATAGTACTCTGTACTACCGGCGCTCCTAAATACACCAATAAAGCTACTGGAATTGCTGTTACAAGATAGGCAAAAATTTGTGTAGGCCACAATTGCCAAAACGCCATTTTTTTGGTATCTCCGATTGCCGCATATTTATCCATTTTATGTACGAAATAAATATTTACCGTTTGACGTAACGTCCAAATCATCGTTCCCATAATCCCCAATGGTACAGCAATAGCGATTGCCGCTTCTGCTGTTGATCCGGAAGTTAAAGCAAGTGCGGTTCCGACAATACCACCGATACCGGCATCGGCAGGTAAGGTTCCACCGGCATTTACAAACCCTAAATATAACGTATTGATAGTTGCTCCAATGATACATCCTTGAACAACATCACCTAAAATCAAACCGGTTATCGTACCACATACAACCGGTTGACGAATAGATACACTTCCCAAGCCTGTGAGCGGTGGTGTTCCGTTATTCGTCAAATAATAAAGTGTACCTAACAAGATTGCTTGAATAATTGAAATCTCCATGTCCTTCTCCTTTTCTATATTTGAATTTTATCTCTTATACTAATGATACTTTGATTTCCAATGCTTAAACATACATCTTTTAGTTCTTCTAAGCTCCTATAAGAAGCACTTGTTGCAACCTCCAACAGCATTGGTAAATTCACACCTGTTACGCATTCGACTTTTACACTATTCCCCAATTCATGCAAGCTTCTTGCAGTTACGTTTGATGGACTCCCACCAAACAAATCTGTTAGAACCAATACTCCATCGCTTTGCGATTGTACATTTAAACGAACAATCGCTGCTTTTACTTTTTCCTTTAATTCATCTACATCATCGCCATGATATAGACCATAACTTTCGATCAAAGGAGCCTCCCCCATAATCAATGCCGCGCTATTTAATAGTGCTTTTGCTAAATCCCCATGTGTTACTAATAATAAAGCTACCATATATACACCTCCTCTTTGTATGCAAAATACCGCGATAATTTTTACATTCATATTGTAGTAAAAACATAATTCGTTGTAAAATCTGACAGTTTTTTACACATTATCAAATCTGTGTATCTCTGATAAAGCCTTTAAATAAGCACTATATATAAAATATACTAAGGTTATCAACCAAGTAAAAACACACATAATTACACTCTATCTACGAATTTCTTTCGCGAAATTGTAATATAAGAAGAAAACAACTTCATAATTTACACAATTTTCTTGCAAAATTTCCATATTTTTCTGTTATCCTTTGTATAGGAGGTATTCTCATGGATAAAAAGGAACACATCTTTCAATATATTCATAAAGACACCCTTAGCAAATTAAATAAACAGGAATATAAGGAGCTTGGTATTGATACTTTAAAAATCAGTCTTGATTTAAAAATGGATCGAGCAAATATCTCAAGAATATTGAATCAGCTCTATAATGAAGGGCGCTTAATTAAAACCAGCACTCGCCCTGTACTTTATGTCGATCGTTCTTCTTTAGATAATTATTTACAGGATTCTTTTATTCCTTCTATTATTCCTAAAGACAAAGAGCTTCAAGATTATCTAGTAAACCAAAGCAATCCCATAAAAGCTGATTCCATAAACAGTTTTCATCGTTATATCACCAATCCTCGACATTCGAAAATGTATGAACCAATCAAAAAAGCAAAATCTGCAATTCTCTATCCAAATAGATTGAATATTCTAATTTTTGGAGAACGTGGTTCCGGTAGATTTCAATTTGCAAAATCATTAGCGAATTATGCAAAAGAAGCTCAGGCTATTGATCCAAAATCAAAGCCAACGATCATTGAGTGTTTAAACTACAATGTTACTAACGAACAGAGCTTTCTTAAGTTAATCTTTGGAGAATATAATATAAAATCAAATATATACAAACGCGGAGTATTTCAAACAACTCAAAACAATATTATTATCTTCAACAATATTGATAATCTTCCTGCAAATGCACTCAGTGCTTTATATAATGCCATTTTAGATAAATCCTTTGTTCCCATAAACTCTAATAAAATGATAGAGCTTAAATCATTAATTGTAGCTACTTCAACCTCTCAAGCCATTTTAGATAACATTGATATACGTCGATGCTTTCCGATGCTCATTGATATTCCTAATTTATATGATCGATCCATCGTCGAAAAAATCGTAATTATTTTACAATATCTACAAGATGAAGCAACTTTAATTGATAAAACCATTCGTATTTCAAAAGATGCACTAAGTTGCTTTGTCATGTCAGAATATAAAGGTAATTTAGCTCAGCTTCGCTCGGAAATTCGTCAGGCATGTGCAATGGGATATCAAAACTACATAAATGAGAATTCGTTTTTCATAAATATTGAATTCGATGAAATATCCACCTCTGTGCTTACTAATATCTTCAACATTAATGAAAGAATAAACGAATTAAACGATACTCTCAATTTATTCCATAATGATTATTTGTTTTTCTCTCCTTATCAACAAAATTCCGAACTCTTATTGCTATATGATTTAAACAGAGCTCCTAATACAGAAGATATTTCAAATGTGTGTCTGATTGATGAAGAACTTATCAAACAATGTATTGCAGATATTGATGCCGCAAGCAGCATTCAACTAAACTCTATTCGTTCCGTTTTACTTCAAAAAATTTATGACTTAATTTACCCTATTGTAAAAAATCATTCCATTTGTAAGAATGAAAACTTATTGTATGGGCTTCTTCATCACATTTCTAATGAAACCAATCGCTTAGCACTCGGTCAACAAAGCTTCACTTTCTCTAGTTTAACGAGTAAAATTGCTAGAAAAAATGATTATGAATATGCTAATGAAATCAACCGTATTATTCAAAAGGAATATGACATTGAACTATCTGATGCTGAAATTGACTATATTGCAACTTATCTATATTTATCAAGTCAATGGATTGATAAAAAATATATTCAATTATTGATCGTATCCTCTAATAAAGATATAGCTAAGAATTATGCCGATTACATTAACAGTCAATATTTTAAATCCTATACATCTTATTTAACATTTACACCAGAACAAGAAGATAACCAAATCGCACAA
The DNA here is from genome assembly GCF_000154285.1 of Amedibacillus dolichus DSM 3991. Lineage (GTDB taxonomy): Bacteria > Bacillota_I > Bacilli_A > Erysipelotrichales > Erysipelotrichaceae > Amedibacillus > Amedibacillus dolichus. Next base: position 130,512 of record NZ_DS483474.1, read on the forward strand.
TCAATCGTTGATAAAATGCATACAATTGATAGAGGAAAAGGAGTAATTATTGCAACGGATAGCCCCACTATATCGAAAATCAACAGTTTAATTGCCGAGCAATACCAAGGAGAATTTACTATAATCACGGATATGTCCGTACAAAAGCTCGTTTCTATTGCTGAAAAAATTGAATCTCTAGGTGTAACAATACAATCAATGAATGTTTTTGATGATTTAAAAACCACAAAAAGCACCAGTCAAAATATTGTAGAGCCCCATGCTAAAAATTTACTACAAGATATTCAAAACAAGCTATTATCGGAATCATTGATATTTCTAAATCCTGAAAAAGCTTGCCAAGCCTTGTTCAATATCTTATTAAACATCATAAATGATTTATCAATTCCATATAGTGATGATTTGTTAATCAAGTTTCTATTTCATACCACATTTGCATTAGAACGCTGCATTCGAAAAGAACCTTATACATATCCTAAAGCCCGCTATCTCATTAAAGAACATTCTAAGCTTTTTAATGTTATTGATAAAAATTTTAAAGTTATTAACGAAATATTTGCAGTTCAAATACCTACCAGTGAAATCGGATTTATAATTGAAATTTTTCTGCCTTATTTAAACGCACCTCAATAAACGATACTCACCATCAATAATTTATATACTCAAGAGTATAATACTTATAAGTATATAATTGAACGGAGGAAATAGAATGTTAGATAGAATAGAAGAATTAAACTATCTAAATGAATTATATGATAGTGAGAAGTTTGAATTTTTAGTGATGTACAGTCGAAGATGAGTTGGAAAATCAACATTGCTTCAAGAATTTTCAAAACATACAAATGCTGTCTTTTTTCCCGTACGTGAAAAAAACGATACAGCTTCATTTTGATAAACAATTTATTACACCATTTAAAAGCCGGGAAGATGCTTTTTCGTATATTGGTCATAAGGTGCAAGATCGAACTGCCCTCATCATTGATGAATTTCCATATATCATTGAAGAAAATCCTTCCGTAAAATCACTTCTACAACATGCTATTGACCATAGTTGGAAGAATAAAAATATCTTTTTAATTCTTTGTGGTCCCTCGGTTAGTGTCATGAAAAATGAAATCATGGAAGAAAAAGTCCACTGCATGATCGCCAAACCGCAACCTTGGAAATAACTCCATTCGATTATTTAGAAAGCAGTAACTTCTTCCCTAATTACAGTAATGAAAACAAGTTGATCGCTTATGGTATTTTAGGTGGTATTCCAAGATATTTGGAAGCCTTTGATGCGAATAAATCAATTCAAGAAAATGTAGCTTCTAAAACTCTTTGAAATAAAAGTGATAAAAAGCAATCTTTATGGAATGTAAATTCACATCTAGTCCTTGCCTTATGAAGAATATATCGACTTATCGGCTTATCATACTTTCCACTCAAAATTTAGGAAACAACGCCTCTACTTCTTGCATTTCTTTACACTTTGTATTATGATATAAAAAATGGAGTGATCACTTTGGCAAATAAAAAAATGTATTATTTTAGCTGATATCGTTATAAAGCCAGCAATGAGTGGTTATTTTCCATATACTTTATAACGAAAACAAAAGCATCTATCGTAAAAGATTGATGCTTTTTTCTTTAAGAAGAGAGGGTTAGTATGAAGCTACATGTAGATTTAAAAGAAAACGGATACGATATTTTGGTAGAGCATGGAATTCTTGCTCATATCCAAGAGGTTGTTGATTTAAAACGCAAGGTCATGATCATTACCGATGAAAATGTACCTAAAGCCTATACAGATACGATTGCCAAACAATGCAAGGAAGCCTATATCGAGGTTCTTTCGGCAGGAGAAGCCAGCAAACAGCTATCTACCTTTCAAGCACTTTGCGAGAAGCTTTTAAACAATCACTTTTCCCGCAAAGATTGCGTGCTTGCATTAGGCGGAGGTGTAATCGGTGATGTAAGCGGCTTTGTCGCTTCTGCCTATATGCGAGGGATAGATTTCATTCAGGTTCCAACAACAACGCTATCCCAAATTGATTCCAGCATCGGAGGCAAGGTCGCCGTAAATTTAAATGAAGTCAAAAATATCATCGGTGCATTTTATCAGCCACGCAAGGTCATCATTGATCCCGACACCTTACAAAGTCTGCCCAAACGCCACTATATCAATGGCTTGATCGAAGCTTTAAAAGCCGGTTTAATTTATGATGCTTCCCTATTCGAGCTATTTGAAAGCGAAGATATACAAGCGGTCTATGACACCATCTTATACAAGGCACTCTGTGTTAAAAAAGCAGTTGTGGAAAAAGATGAAAAGGAACAAAATCTACGTAAAATCTTAAACTTCGGACATACGATCGGACATGCGATTGAAAGCTACTATCACCTAGAGGAATACCTGCATGGAGAATGTGTCGCCATGGGAATGCTTTATTTTATAGACGATCCCAGCCTCAAACAGCGTGTGTTGCGTGTATATGAACGCTTGGGCATTCAAAAGGAAACAAGCTTTGATCCAACAAGCATCTATCATTTACTTTGTAACGATAAAAAAGCCAGTGGCAACAGCGTTACCTGCGTGCATGTAAAAGAGCTTGGCAAAGCAGAACTGATCGAAACACCACTTGAACTATTGAAAACAAAGCTAGGAGGTTAATTTATGAAAAATACCTTTGGAAATCTATTACAAATTACCCTATTCGGAGAAAGTCATGGAGCGGCAATCGGCTGTGTTATTGATGGATTACCTGCCGGTATTGCCATTGATGAAGATTTAATAAAAAAACAAATGGAAAAACGCAAAGCAAAAGGTCGTATTTCCACTCAACGTCATGAAGCAGATGAGGTGCATATCGTCAGTGGCTATTTCAATGGCTATACAACCGGTACACCCATAACCATTCTTATCGAAAATACCAACACCAGAAGCAAGGATTATACCAAAACCCGTTATCGACTTCGTCCTTCGCATGCCGATTATTGCGCTGAGGTAAAGTATAAGGGCTATCAGGATTACCGAGGCGGAGGACATTTCAGTGGCCGATTAACCGCACCATTGGTAGCGGCAGGAGCGATTGCCATACAAATACTGAAACAAAAAGGAATTGAGATCGCGACGCACATTGAAAATCTACATGGGATCTGTGATACACCATTTCATCACGAAGAAACCATACTCACACAACAAATCAACAAGCTTCACGAGCTGGAATTTGCGGTATTAGATGATACTGCAGCACAGGCTATGCACTCTTGTATTGAAGATGCTGCTAAGCAGGGAGACAGTGTTGGCGGTATATTAGAAAGCTGTATTTATAATCTTCCCTGTGGAATCGGAGAACCGTTCTTTGATTCCCTAGAAAGTCATCTATCCCATCTGCTTTTTTCCATTCCGGCAATCAAAGGCGTTTCCTTTGGTCTTGGCTTTGATTTTGCCAAGCATTATGGAAGTGAAGTAAACGATGCCTTATATTTTGATACAAAGGTAAAAACCAAAACCAACAACAACGGAGGAATTAACGGTGGAATCTCCAATGGCATGCCGATTCTTATTCATACCGTTGTAAAACCAACGCCCTCTATTTATAAACAGCAAGATACCATAGATGCCAAAACTAAGGAAGCGGTGAAGCTAGTGATTGAAGGACGTCATGATCCGGCTATCATACATCGAGCAAGAGTTGTCGTAGACAGCGTATTAGCGCTTGGTGTTTTGGATTTATTATTGGAAAAAGAAGCAGCTTCACATTTATAAAAAACGATAGGAGAATACAATTATGATTATTACAATGAAAAAAAATACCTCTGCTCAAGATATTGCAAAGGTTATGGATCAGTTAAAGGCACAAGGCTTACAAATTCATGAAAGCATCGGCGAAAACTATAATGTGTTTGGTGTCGTTGGTGATACCAGCCGCATCGACCCAAAACGTATTGAAGCCAATCCTCATGTGGATAGCGTCGTTCGCGTTTCTTCCCCTTATAAAAAAGCAAGTCGCTTGTTTCACCCTGATGATACCATTGTAGAAGTGAATGGCATTCGTATCGGCGGCAAGGAAAAGCTTGTTGTTATCGGCGGTCCTTGTTCGGTCGAGGGTGAGGATATGGTCGTACAGTTAGCCAAAGATGTCAAAGCGGCAGGTGCTGTGATGCTTCGTGGTGGTGCTTACAAACCCCGTACCAGTCCATACGCTTTTCAAGGCATGGGAAGTGCGGGCATTCAGGCTATGGTTGCGGCACGTAAACAAACCGGCCTTCCGATTGTCAGCGAATTGATGAGCATTGATAAATTAGATGAATTTGTGGATAATGTAGACATTATTCAAATCGGCGCTCGTAATATGCAAAACTTTGATTTATTAAAGGCTGTTGGAAGAACAGATAAACCGATTCTTTTAAAGCGTGGCTTGGCAAACACCATTGAGGAATGGATCATGAGTGCGGAATACATTATGAGCGAGGGCAATGAAAAGGTGATTTTATGCGAGCGTGGTATTCGTACCTTTGAACCGGCAACACGTAATACCTTGGATCTAAGTGTTATTCCGATTATTAAAAAGAAAACTCATTTACCGATCATCATCGATCCAAGTCATGCGACCGGTGATTGGGAATTGGTAGAAGCTGCTTCACTGGCGGCAATTGCGGCAGGAGCTGATGGCTTGATGATTGAGGTGCATAACCAACCGGAATGTGCATGGAGCGATGGTGCACAATCTTTACGTCCCAATCGCTTTGCAGAGGTCATTCGCAAGGGACGTGCGATTGCGAAGGTCATCGGGAGAGATTTATAATGAAAGCTCATCTATTGCCATCAAAAAGCACTGGCAGCATTCATATTCCTCCTAGCAAATCTATGTCCCATCGCGCAATTATTTGTGCGGCACTTGCTCATGGAGAAAGCATAATTCAAAACGTCGCTTATTCAAAAGATATTCTCGCAACGATAGAAGGCATGAAGCAGCTTGGCGCAAGTATTCGCAAAGATGGAAGCACACTCTATATTCGAGGTGTTCAAAGCTTTCAACAGTTAGCTGCCAAGGAAATTTTTTGTAACGAATCCGGCAGCACGTTGCGCTTCTTTATCCCTATATTTTCCTTATGCAATCAAGATATTACCTTCACCGGTCAAGGCCGCTTGCTCGATCGTCCGCAAAAGGTTTATGCGGATATCTTTCATAAGCAAGGACTGGATTTTACCCATACACCTTCAGGCATTCACATTCATCAGTCCTTACAAGCCGGAGGGTATACACTAAAGGGAGATGTTTCCAGTCAATTCATCAGCGGCTTACTATTTGCCCTTCCATTATTAACTGAAGATTCCACAATTCACATTGAGCCACCGTTTGAATCACGTTCATATATTGATCTAACCTTGGAAATGATGGAACGCTTTGGTGTGAAGGCATACTATCGTGATGAATTTACACTATACATTCCCGGTAATCAGCAATATCAAGCCTGCAATTATACCATTGAAGGAGATTATTCTCAGCTTGCCTTCTTTGCCGTATTAGGTGCTATTTCCAATGGTATTACCTTACATGGTGTAACGCCAAGCTCCAAGCAAGGAGATAAACAGATCATTGATATTTTAAAACAATTTGGTGCTTTGATTGATACATTAAAGGACGGCTATCGTATTCACCCTGCCAAGCTCATAGGACAAGCTATCAATTTAGAAAACTGTCCGGATTTAGGTCCTATTGTTTGTGTACTTGGTATGTATGGAGAAGGCACTACCCATATTTATAATGCATCTCGTTTACGTATCAAGGAAAGCGATCGCATTGCGGCAATGGAGGAGGAATTAAGAAAGTTTGGTACGAATATTACCTCTACACCGGATACGATTACCATACAGCATAACCCTAATCCGATTTGTCAAACTTCTTTATATGGGCATAACGATCATCGCATTGTCATGGCGTTAAGTGTAGCGGCAATGGCTAGCCGACAAGAAGCAATCATCGAAGATGCCCAAGCGATTGAAAAAAGCTACCCAACCTTCTTTGAAGATTTTAAAAAAGTTGGCGGAAAGGTGGATTTGTTATGATTACAAAAGATACACGTTTTCTCATCGTCGGTCTTGGTTTGATTGGAGGGAGTTATGCTTGTGCTTTATCAAAACAGGGCTTTCATGTCGATGCCATTGATCTTCAGCAGGAAAGCTTAGATTATGCAAAAGCACAAGGTATGATCAAACATGGGGCGACACTTGGAAATGAGCTGATTCAACAAGCCGATGTAATTATTTTAGCTGTATATCCAAATGCTATATTGCCATGGATCAAGCAGCATCAATCTCTTATTAAAACAAATGCTTTATTAACCGATGTCTGTGGTGTGAAGCAAGGAATTGTGGAAGATGTTCAAGCCATACTACGAACAGATTTGGAGTTTATTGCCTCTCACCCAATGGCGGGGAAAGAAGTCAGTGGTGTGCAATATGCCGATGACACGATCTTTCACAATGCTAATTTCATCATTACACCTACCGGAAATAACACCATTTCCGCCATTGAATGTATGCAGGAGTTTGCTGAACTGTTAGGGTTTGCGAATATTTCGATACTAGATCCGATGGAGCATGATAAAATGATTGGTTTTGTTTCACAGTTAACCCATGCCATTGCGGTTTCTTTGATGAATACCAACGATAATACCCATCTTGTTGATTATACGGGTGATAGCTTTCGTGATTTAACCCGCATTGCTCGCATCAATGAGGTTCTTTGGAGTGAATTGTTCTTCATGAATAAAGATATCTTGATTCGTGAAATCGAGGATTTTGTAGCTGAAATCAATCATTTGAAGAATACGCTGCAAAACAATGATGAAAAAGAATTGAAGCGCCTTTTTGTTCAGGCAACCGAGCGTAGAAAGCTTTTTGATCGCTGAGGGAGATAGAATTAGAAAGAATTGTAGGGAAAGAGCCTGCTAGTCCATAACCAATTAGCAGGTTTTTTTATCGCTTTTCTTTGATTACTCCGCCATCTATAAGCTTTCCTTCTGCCACTAAGGCACACAACACCTTTTTTGTCCTAGTTTCTTTTAGACCTAGTATTCCCATCAAATTACTAACTTTTCGATACTTTTTAAAAAAAGCAACAGAATAATTCTATTAGGATCAATCACTTTATCCTTCCTCACATTAAAAAATATTCAAAGTTCATAGCCATCCATACTTATTAAACAATATATGAAGATAAAATAAGCACACAGTTCAATTATTCCGCTCGATACATTTACAGCTCTTATTATGAAAAAGCCCACTCGGGCTTTTCTTATGCTTTCTTATTTTGTAATAAACATTTTGATACCTATTGCTTCATAGCTTGTTGTAGCTCTTCCCAAGTATTGCAGGTAAGTAGCTGATTGGAAAGCTCATATAGTTGAGATAGGCTTAAGGTGGATAACCACTCTTTTGCATCAATAGCGAATTTCTGTTTGATTAGTGTAGCCAATAAATTCAAAGTGCCAAGTCGATTGCCTTCTTCTAGACCAAGCTTTGTACCTTCCTCTAGACCTTTTTTCTTGCCTTCATCATAGCTATCCAACAGATTGTTCTTCTCTCTCCACTCTGCCATCTGCCTTGACATTGCCAGCGACCACAGCCCTTCATCATCTTTGAATTTCTCATGCTTTTCCATTAGCTTTCTCACCAACCTTTCCTTTGTCTTTAGTATAGCATGATTCGCATTGTTTTTAAATAAGTAGCACACCTGTTCAAAATCATTCATTGCTTCCATTCCCTTTTCCTTCGCTATTTCATCAATCATCGGCAGTTGAATATAGATTCTGTGTAACAGCGGCTCTTTGCTTTCTGCCTCTCCATATGGATCTCGCATAATATAGCGATTGATCAATCGTTTCTCATTTTGTGGACATGCATTTACAAAGATGATTTGATAAATCGGTTGCAGCTGACGATAGTTCTCTCCCTCTACGAGCTGCTTGCTAAGCATGTTTGCGCCATAGTATTCAAATCGTTTCCATTCCGATGCCTGTAAGAAGGTAGTTTGCATTTCAAAGTCATATTCATGACCTTGCTCGTCCTTGACATGAATATCCAAGATGCTTTGCTTTTGCGCAAGCAGTGTTGGATCAAGATTGGGATTCAAAACGATGCTTTCTTTTGGGTGAATACCGGTAACACGTTCAATGATGGTGTTACGGATATACGTGGAATCCTCATCTTCACTTCCAAGAGCATATTTAAAGAAAAAGTCATTGCAGTAATTCACTTCATTACTGCATGTTGTATTGGTAAGCATATCGATCCTCTCCTTTCGCTGAAATATACCTACATATATCTCATACGAAGGAAAAAGAAAAAACAGTGAAAAATTATAGAAAAATAGATCTTTTTAAGTGGAATTCTCGTCAATTACGAAAAATAATAAACGGAGATTTCAAACATGGTGAATCAAACAACTACCATATAAGAAATCTCCTAGTTTTTAGTTAATCTTCAATTTGGAAAAATTCTTTAGTTTTAAAACTCTATTTTCAGTCTGCACCTTTATTTCTTACTTATTCTTATCAGCTCCTCTTCTTTTCCTATTCAACAAGATACCTCCGAGCAGTAAACCACTTCTTGCTAATAATGCAGCGTATGTTATTGCATTTGTATAATCTCCTGTATCTGTTGAATCTCCCTTGTTTGGTTTTTCAGGTTCTTCCGGTATGATCGGTTTTGTTTCTACCGGTTTTAGCTGTTCAATTGCTTCACTCAATGCATTCTTAGCTTGCTCTACTTCTTTCGCTGTTGCATCTTCATTACTTAATACTTCCTCTTCATGCTTTATTCCCAATCCGCTTTTATGTGCATAATGCTCTGTTTTAATTATACAAAAGGAACGCTGGAAAGTATTAAAAAAATTGGTAAAATTTTAAGATTTTGAAAAAAAGCCGAACCTAATGATTCGACTTTCAGCTTAATTCATGAAATTCTTTATACACTTCATTTTTTGATAATCCCATTTCTTTTGCTACCCGTTTAATTGCGGCATTGGTAGTAAGACCTTCTTGGATATAACGATGAATTTCCTCATAAACAAGCGGTGAGGTTGCATCAACAATCGCTTCTTTTTCCTTTGCTCCCTCAACAACCACCACCATCTCGCCCTTGCACTCGCCTACGATTTCCAAGATTTCGGAAATCTTACCTCGAATCAGCTCCTCATGCTTCTTCGTCAGCTCTCGTGCCAAGCAAATATTTCGATCTTCAAATACCGCTAACATGCTTTTTAACATCTTTTCTATGCGATGGGGTGCTTCATAAAACACCATGGTAAACGGATAATCCGCAAGAACTTGCAACTCCTTTACACGTTCCTTTTCTTGTGCTTTTAAAAATCCGTAAAATAAGAAATGCTGCGTATCCAAGCCACTTGCGACAAGTGCTGCCAACATAGCATTGCTGCCACTGATGGGGATTACCGGATGCCCTTTTTCAATGACCTTTTGAACTGCCACATAACCCGGATCGGAAACAAGCGGATAACCGGCATCACTAACCAATGCTACGCTATTCCCTTTATCCAATAAATCAAGCAAGCCATCGGCACTTGTTTCCTCATTGTATTTATGATGCGCAATCAAACGTGTATGAATATCAAAATGAGCACATAGACGCATCGTATTACGGGTATCTTCTGCCGCAATAACATCGACACTTTTCAACACCTCAATAGCTCTTGGAGTCATTTCGGATAAATTGCCAATCGGTGTTGCGACAATATACAAAGCAGCACCTTCTTTTTCAAAGCTTTTTTGACGTATCATAACAATCTCCTAACGATTGGAAAAATCAATATCCGGCCACAACTCCTTAAAATCTAAGAATTGGACATCTTCCTTGTTTTCGATTTTTACCTGCTGCAACAAGACATTCATACTCGTAATACGATAGCGCTGTCCTTTATATTCCACCTGTGAATTCAGCTTCGGCAAGCCTTCACGTAACTTTTTGTATTGACTATCCTCATAGCGTAAACAACACATCAGCTTACCGCACTGTCCGCTTAGTTTCTGGATATTTAATGCCAACAACTGATTTTTTGCCATATTGATGGAAATAACCTCAAAATCATTCAAGAAGCGTGAACAGCAGGTTTCCATACCACAGCTTCCTAGTCCACCGATGATCTTTGATTTGTTCCTAGGTCCAATTTGACGCAATTCAATACGGCATTTGAAAATACTAGCCAACTCTTTTAACAATTCACGAAAATCCACACGTTCATCTGCCACATAAACAAAAATAATTTTACTGCAATCCAGCGTATATTCCGCTTCGATCAAATTCATATCCAAATGTAGCTTTTGAATACATTCACGACAAATTTCCATTGCCTTCTTTGCTTTTTCTTCGTTTTCCTTAACCTGCTTTAGATCCTTTTCCGTAGCCTTGCGAAGAATCGGTTTAATTTCCATACCATTGGAGAAAAATGCTTCGCTTTCCTTCACAATTTCTCCCATTTCTAAACCACGTATTGTTTCTACAATGACCTTATCACCTACCTTGTAGGTATTCACATCACTACCAAAGGTATAAACCTTTTTCGATTCCGAAAACGATACATAGGCTACATATTGATAGCTGCGAGCAGGCTTGCTATCTTCCTTACGCTCTTTGGGCGTATGCTGTTTCTGATGAGCATTGATTTTATGGGGGTTATGTTCGTAGCTCATTTCATCACCTCTTTCATTTTATATAACATTTGATCTGCCAACAACTGAATATTTACCGAACGAAGCAGCTTATCCTTCGTATCCATAAAAATCTGTGCTAGCTTGCGATAATCGTAATTTTTATCTGCTATACTTGTAAGCTGTTTTTGATACCAGCTATCCTGCGTAATCGCACTTCCCTTAAAGGCATCTTTCATTAAAATATTAAGCATATCCACTACATAACCAAAGGCTTGCTTTCCATATTTTTTCTGTTTGCTTGGAAAGCCCTCCAACTGTAAAAACAACAAAGCTTCATGCGGTGATACCAAATAGCGCTCCACCACCCCTTGAAAGACAAAGCGCGCGTGCTGATAATCCTCCGTTTCACTGGCAGCAACGATCGCATCTTTTTGACGAATCCAACGACTTAATAAATACGCATCTAAATCATCAATCTCCGCCTTTGCCTCGTTGTAACAGACATCACTTCCCAAGGCAATAAAAGGAATGATCTGACAACGTGATACAATCGTAGGCAGCACACGATCCAACGCCTCCACAAGTAAAATCGCAATCATATCACTATTTGGCTCCTCTAAGAACTTTAACAATGAGTTCAGTGCATCAACCGTAGCATTTTCGGCATGATCCAAAATATAAATCTTTTTTCCCTTGCCTTCCAATCCCGTTTTACTAAAAGCGGATTGCAGTTTCATAATATCCTCTTTTTTGATTGCTTTGGTACTGCCATCTAAATAGATCATATCGCTGTATTCATTATGCAGCACTCTTTGACAGATCGCACAGCTTTCACAGGCAAAGCCTTCCGCATCGCACAAAATACTTTGTGCCAATAAATATGCCGCTTCCTTTTTCCCTGTTCCACTTGGCCCATTAAACATATACGCATGTGCCAAGCGATCCTGACACAAAGCATTTTCAAGCGTTTGATAAGCGATAGGCTGCTGCTTGCGTAAGCGTTCCTTAAACATAAGGCTGAACAATCTCCTCTAAGACTTTCAAGGTATCTGCCAATACCTTTTCAACCTCTTGATCCGCATTAACAATATGCATTCGTTTCGCAAATTTCTCACGTACGATGGCATAGCCCTTTGCGACCGCTTGATGAAAGTCCATGCTTTCTTGATCCATACGATCCAAATTACCACGTGATGCCACACGTGCTAAGCCAACCTCCAAACTCACATCTAAATAAATCGTTGCGTCCGGCATACAACCTTCAATCGCAAATTCATTGATACCATACACTTCATCGACACCAATACCACGTGCAACTCCCTGATAAGCCAAAGAGCTGTCCAAGAAGCGATCGCATAACACGATCTGCTTTTTCTCTAATGCCGGAAGCACCTTTTCAACTAAATGCTGCCGACGACTGGCAGCGTACAACAACGCCTCACAACGTCCGTCCATCGCTGTATTTGCCGGATCTAAAATGATATGACGAATCTGCTCCGCAATATCAATGCCACCCGGCTCTCTTGTATAAATCACCGGATATCCAGCCGCTTTCAAGCTTTCGTATGCCAACATGGAAATGGTTGTCTTGCCACTTCCATCATTGCCTTCAAATGTAATGAATAGTCCCTTTTTCATTCTGAGCACCTCAAATTTCGCAATACTTTGCTTTATTATTGTACCATAATTTCAAGCTTATTACGCTTTTTTAAATTCGAAGAGCGACAATTTTTAGGAATTTTACGCATAAAAATAATGCATCGAAAAAAAAATAGTGCTATCATAAAAAAGTATATATACATAAAGGAGGATTTCCAATGATTAGAGTCGGAATTATGGGATATGGTAATTTAGGACGAGGAGTTGAATGTGCCTTGTCAAAAACAAAAGATATGGAGCTGGTCGGAATTTTCTCACGTCGAGATCCCGCAAGCATCACACCACACGATGCCAACACACCGGTTTATACGATGGAAGCTGCTATCGAGATGAAGGATCGCATTGATGTTATGATTTTATGTGGAGGAAGTGCCAAAGATCTTCCTGAGCAAACAAAGGAATTTGCGAAATATTTCAATGTTGTGGATAGCTTTGATACACATGCAAAAATTCCTGAGCATTTTGCAAACGTCGATAACAGCGCGAAAGCAAACAATAAAATTGCGGTAATTTCAGCAGGTTGGGATCCTGGCATGTTTTCCTTGAATCGTCTATATGCCAGTGCTATCTTAACGTCCGGAAATTCCTATACCTTCTGGGGCAAGGGAGTTTCACAGGGACATTCCGATGCGGTGCGTCGCATTGAAGGAGTAAAGAATGCTAAACAATACACCATTCCGGTAGAAAAAGCCTTAGAGGCTGTACGATCAGGGGCAAATCCGAAGCTGACTACACGTGAAAAACATACACGTGAGGTATTTGTTGTTGCACAAGATGGTGCAGATCAAGAGGAAATCAAGCGTCAAATCGTTACGATGCCAAACTACTTTGATGAATATGATACAACCGTACATTTCATTGATGAAGAAACCTTCTTAAAGGAACATAGCGGCATTCCTCATGGTGGCTTTGTTATTCATAGCGGCACAACCGGTTGGGAAGATGAGCATAAGCATGTCATAGAATATCGTTTACAATTAGATTCCAATCCGGAATTTACATCTAGTGTTTTAGTCGCTTATGCACGTGCTGCCTATCGTATGAATCAAGAGGGCATGTCCGGTGCTAAGACCGTTTTTGATATTGCACCTAGCTACCTTCACCCACTCTCTAGTGAAGAACTTAGAAAGCAGATGCTGTAAGGAGCTTTTATGAATATTGAAAAGACAAAGCAAATTCTTCAAGAGCTGCCTTCTCATGTAGAGTTGATTGCTGTTAGTAAAACACGTACAAAAGAGGAAGTTGACGAAGCCTATCGTTTAGGCTGTCGTACTTTCGGAGAAAATAAGGTACAAGAGCTGGTCGCAAAATACGATCCTAAATATACTTGGCATTTGATTGGACACTTACAGAGGAATAAAGTCAAAGATGCAGTGAAATATGCCGATATGATTGAAAGCTTAGACTCTATGCGTCTGGCACAGGAAATTGAAAAGCAATGCGCAAAAATTGATAAGGTCATGCCCGTACTTGTGGAAGTAAACATTTCACAAGAGGAAAACAAAACCGGAATCGCTTATGAGGAGTGCATCAATTTTATAAAGGAGTGCCAACAATTCCCTCATTTGGATATCCAAGGGTTAATGTGTGTAGGTCCGCTTACAGATAATCAAGCCGACATAGAAGCTTGTTTTGAAAGTATGCACACCTTATTTCAAGAGGCACAAGAAGCCTTCGGACCATCTATTCACATTCTTTCCATGGGTATGAGTGATGATTATGAGCTTGCGATCAAGCATGGATCCACCATGGTACGTTTAGGAACGATCTTGTTTGGTAAACGTGATTATACGATATAGAAAAAAGCCCGATCGGGCTTTTCTTATGCTTTCTTATTTTGTAATAAACATTTTGATACCTACTGCTTCATAGCTTGTTGTAGTTCTTCCCAAGTATCGCAGGTAAGAAGCTGATTGGAAAGCTCGTATAGTTGAGATAGGCTTAAGGTGGATAACCACTCTTTAGCATCAATAGCGAATTTCTGTTTGATTTGCATGGCCAATAAATTCAAAGTGCCAAGTCGATTGCCTTCTTCTAAACCAAGCTTTGTGCCCTGTTCTAACCCTAGTTTTGTACCTTCCTCTAGACCTTTTTTCTTGCCTTCATCATAGCTATCCAACAGATTGTTCTTCTCTCTCCACTCTGCCATCTGTCTCGACATTGCCAGCGACCACAGCCCTTCATCATCTTTGAATTTCTCATGCTTTTCCATTAGCTTTCTCACCAACCTTTCCTTTGTCTTTAGTATAGCATGATTCGCATTGTTTTTAAATAAGTAGCACACCTGTTCAAAATCATTCATTGCTTCCATTCCCTTTTCCTTCGCTATTTCATCAATCATCGGCAGTTGAATATAGATTCTGTGTAACAGTGGCTCTTTGCTTTCTGCCTCTCCATATGGATCTCGCATAATATAGCGATTGATCAATCGTTTCTCATTTTGCGGACATGCATTTACAAAGATGATCTGATAAATCGGTTGCAGCTGACGATAGTTCTCTCCCTCTACGAGCTGCTTGCTAAGCATGTTTGCCCCATAGTATTCAAATCGTTTCCATTCCGATGCCTGTAAGAAGGTAGTCTGCATTTCAAAGTCATATTCATGATCTTGCTCGTCCTTGACATGAATATCCAAGATGCTTTGCTTTTGCGCAAGCAGTGTTGGATCAAGATTGGGATTCAAAACGATGCTTTCTTTTGGGTGAATACCGGTAACACGCTCAATGATGGTGTTACGGATATACGTGGAATCCTCATCTTCACTTCCAAGAGCATATTTAAAGAAAAAGTCGTTGCAGTAATTCACTTCATTACTGCATGTTGTATTGGTAAGCATATCGATCCTCTCCTTTCGCTGAAATATACCTACATATATCTCATACGAAGGAAAAAGAAGAATCGGTGGAAAAACATAAAAAAAGGAATACTTTTGCTTCCAAAGTACCCCTCTATTCATTATTTGTTTGTTCCAAAAGCTTTTTTACCACATAAGCCGCAATCGCAAGTCCGGCTGCACTTGGTACAAACGGAGAGCTTGCCGGTGGCATTTTTTGTTTTCGTGTTTTTCCTGCTTCATCAATTATCCTATTTTGTGTAATAGGGTGCTCAGAAGAATAAACAACCGGAATTTTTCCGCGAATATGATGTTTGCGTACCATATTCCGCATGATTTTCGCAACCGGATCATAGCTTGTTTTCATAAGCTCGGTAATTTCAATCTTTGTCGGATCCATACGATTTGCCATTCCCATACTGGAAATAAACGGAAGCTTATTTCCTAGGCAATAGCGAATTATGCCAAGCTTCGACGTCATCGTATCAATCGCATCAACCACAAAATCAATCGGTTCACAAAATAATGCTTCATTTTGCGTTTCATCATAGAAAAGATCCTTACAGATAACCTCACAATCCTTGCGATAGCTTTCAATGCGTTCCTTCATTGCCTGTGTCTTGGAGGCATCTAGCGTATGAAAGGTCGCATGAAGCTGTCGATTTAAATTGCTCGGCGCAATCGTATCGCCATCTACAAGAATAAGCTTACCGATACCACTGCGTGCCAATGCTTCGGCAGTATAAGAACCAACGCCTCCTACTCCGATAATCATCACGCAGGAATGCTTTAACTTTTCGATTCCTTCCTTTTGAATCAAAAGCTCCATACGCTGTAATGCTTCTTCCATTATCCTAACCATTCCTTTACATCTTGAAGGATTGCTTCCACAGCATTTTGATCCTCTACATCATACCAATGTACCTGCATTTGATTTTTAAACCAGGTATATTGACGCTTCGCAAAATTGCGGGAATTTTTCTTAATTTGTTCGACGCACTCTTCAATACCGGCATTGCCGATAAAGTGCTCCTTCCATTCCTTATATCCGATTCCCTGAAAGCTTTGCAGCTCCCAAATATGTTCTCTCTTTCTTACAAGGTCTTGTATTTCTTCATACAGTCCTTCCTCCATCATCATATCCACTCGCTGATTGATGCGTTCATATAAACGCTCACGATCCATCGTTAAACCGATAATATAGGCATCATAGATCGGTTGGTGTTGCTGTGTTTCGATAATGGAGCTTTTTTTCTTTCCCGCATGTGCCATAGACAATGCACGTATTAGACGCTGACGATTGTTTGGGTGTAAATTATCGCAAGCCTTTGGATCGACCGTCTTTAATAAGCACCATAATTCATCGTTGCTGCGAGCTTGCAGAAAATGAAGAAAACTAAGATCCTCTTCTTGATCAAGAAATTCATAATCATATAGCGTTGATTTAATATATAGACCGGTTCCACCACAGATGATCGGTAAATGCTTACGTTCACAAATCTCCTTTATATACTTGCGTGATCGCTCTTGAAATATCTTTACATTGTATTCTTCATCAAAATGAAATTCATCTACCAAATAGTGTGGAATAGCTTGTTTTTCGCTTTCCTTGATTTTGGCAGTACCGATGCTCATTTCACGATATACCTGCATGGAATCTCCGCTGATGATTTCACCACTGTATGCCTTTGCCAATTCAATGCTTAAGCTTGTTTTTCCAACTCCGGTTGGTCCTACGATTACAAGTACCTTTTCCATACTTACCCCCGTTCAAAGTCATGAATCAAGTCCTTATCCTCATAACAGATCAGTGTCGGTCTGCCATGTGGACAATGGAAGGGTTGTTCACACTTTCCTAAATCTAAAATAACCTGTTTCATTTCCTCCATAGTTAAGGAGCGATGAAAACGAATCGAGCTATGGCATGCCATTGTTGCGATCGTATGCTTTCTTAGCTTGTCCAAGCTGATTTCATCGTCCTT
Organism: Amedibacillus dolichus DSM 3991; assembly: GCF_000154285.1. GTDB lineage: Bacteria > Bacillota_I > Bacilli_A > Erysipelotrichales > Erysipelotrichaceae > Amedibacillus > Amedibacillus dolichus. The sequence goes on from NZ_DS483474.1 coordinate 147,648, forward strand.
TTGCCAAAGGTCGATCATATCCTGTAAAAAGGCTTCTTCCTTTGTATCCTTTAGCCAAATAGGAAGCTCTCGACATAACAATGTCGTATTTCCGAATACCTCAAAATGAATGCCTACCTGTTCCAACAGCGCATTCAAATCATCAATACGTGAAACGGCGGATATTGTTGTTTCAACTGTAATCGGAATCAAAAGCGGCTGTGTATCCTTCACTCCGCTTAGGATTTGTTTTTGAATCATCTCATAATGATAGCGCTCCTGTGCCGCATGTTGGTCGATGATATACAAGCCCTTTTCGCCTTCCGCCAAAATATAGGAATTATGAAATTGTCCGATAACATGCAGCTGTGGAAGGCTTGGGTTTATACTTTCCGAAGCAGGTTCTTGTTCTGCTTTCATGACGACCTCTTGAATAGGCACAATGTCCTTAAACAATGTTTCGGCTTGCTTGGTGGTAGAAACTTCTTCTATCACTTGATCCTTGATAGGTGCTTGTGTATCACTTGATTGACTTTCGCTAAGCTCCTGTTTCTTATCGACACTTTCTTGTTTTTCCGCTTCCACAGGTGCTTCTTGGGGTTCAACCTTATCAACTTGTACCTTGCTTTCTTCTGTTATCGTTTGTTTTGGCTTTCCATTATAATGAACAAAGCTGTCGTTTACCTCTGTATGCAACTTTTTAACCTCTTGATCGCGTGGATAGGTAAATTGAAGTTCTTGTATTTCTATCTTCTCTTTTTTGTTTTCCTTACGAGCTTGGATATTGGGTACCTCCATATCCTGCATTAACGCCGCTTTTATGGTTTGATACAGCAGCTTTTCCAATTGTTTTTCTTTTGATAAGCGGATTTCCCATTTCGATGGGTGCACATTTACATCGACAAGCTGTGCGTCCATTTCCATATTGATAACGGCAATCGGATAGCGATCCTTTGGCATATAGGGTGCATACGCGTCCATAACTGCCTTTTGCAAATGATAATTGCGGATCATACGCCCGTTGATATATAAAAGCACATAGTATTTGGTAGCTCTTTGAAACTGCGGCTGTAAAGCATACCCACGAATGGTATAATCCAAGTCCTGTCCATGCAGCTCAATGGCTGTTTTGGCGCCATCACGTCCGTATATCTGCATCAATACCTCTCTTAAGTTTCCATTTCCCTTTGTTTTGAAAACAGAGCGTCCATCATGCGATAGTTCAAAGCCGATATTGGGGTGAGAAATAGCAAATTTCTGTACGACATCGGAGATCAAAGAAAACTCATATTGCGGGCTTTTTAAATGCTTAAAGCGTGCCGGTGTTTTTTGAAATAAATTTCTGACCTCCAGCATCGTTCCCTTCGGTGTTCCACATGGACGAGCACTTTTTAGCGTACCGTAATAAATGATAACTTCACTGCTATCTATACCATCATTCGTACGCAGTGTTACCTGTGAAACAGAGGCGATCGAAGGCAGTGCCTCTCCGCGAAATCCCATGGTGGAAATTTTCCAAAGATCGTCAACCGCTTGAATCTTACTTGTCGCATGGCGTTCAAAAGCAAGGGTTGCATCTTGTGCGTCCATACCACACCCATCATCAATAATGGTAATGCAGTCAATGCCGCCTTGCAGAATTTGAATTTCAATATGCTTTGCCTTTGCGTCAATGCTGTTTTCTACCAGTTCCTTGACAATACCGCTTGGTCTTTCCACGACCTCACCGGCCGCAATCATATTGGATAAATGCTCATCAAGCTGATGAATGCGTGCCATTACGGACACCTCCCTTATTTATCTGTATGTAATTTAGCTTTTATTTCATATAAGCACTGCATAGCTTCCATCGGTGTCATTTTATTGATATCCACTGCTTCGATGCGTTCAATAACTGCTTTATGCAATGGATTTTCCGTTTGGATAATCTGTGGTGCTTGAATATTTGCCACACCTTGATCCTGTTGCTCTAACTGTTCTAATAATTGATTGGCTCTTTCTAATACTGAATCCGGTAAATGCGCTAAGCGAGCCACATTGATACCATAGGATTTATCTGCTTTCCCATCGCTGATACGATAAAGGAAGGTTATGTGATCATCTTCCTCATGCACATCAACATGCACATTGCGAATGCTTTGGTTATGAACCGCCATATCGGTTAGCTCATGATAATGCGTTGAGAACAAGGTTTTGGCATGAATATGATTGGTGATATATTCGATCATGGCTTGTGCCAATGCCATACCATCGTAAGTAGAAGTACCACGCCCGATTTCATCGAATAAAATCAAAGAATTGGCAGTTGCATTTTGCAATGCGTTGTTTGCCTCGATCATTTCTACCATGAAGGTCGATTGTCCGGACATAATGTCATCACTTGCGCCGATACGGGTAAAGATCTGATCGAAGATTGGCATATCAACTTTGGCAGCCGGTACAAAGCAGCCGATCTGTGCCATAACAACAATCAATGCCGTTTGTCGCATATAGGTTGATTTACCGCCCATGTTCGGACCGGTAATCATTAAGATATCATGTTCCTCGCTCATATCCAAATTGTTAGATACATAGCGTGTTTGTTTCATACTGCGATCCAAGATCGGGTGGCGTGCTTCCTCCATAAAAATCGCATGCTCACTATGAAAGTGCGGTCTTGTATAACCGTTTTCGCTTGATATTTCAGAAAGAGCATACAATGCGTCAATCGTTGCCAGTGCTTTGGCAACATCGTGAAGTTTTGGCAGATAAACACAAATATCGCTTAAGAGTGCATGGAACAATTCCTGTTCCAAACGAATGCTTCTTTCCTGTGCATGCACAATGGCATCTTCTTTTTCTTTCAATTCCTGCGTTACAAAGCGTTCCGCATTCGCCAGCGTTTGCTTACGAATATAGCCAAATTCTTCTTTAATCTGATCCAGATTGGCTTTGGTAACCTCGATATAATAACCAAACACCCGATTATATCCGATTTTTAAGGATTTCACACCGGTTCTTTCACGTTCTTTATTTTCTAACTCCAAGATCCAATTCTTTCCGCTTTTTCCGATGCGGCGAACCTCATCAAGCTCCGCATGGTAGCCTTCCACAAACACTCCACCGTCTTTTAAGCTAAGGGGCGGTTCTTCTACAATGGCATCTTTGATTTTGTCATAAAGTGCGATACAAGGATCAATGCTTTGAAATTCCTCATACGCACTGCAATCCTTAAAGATTTCAAAAATTGCCGGTGTATGCTCCAAAGTTTTGATCAAACGTACGATATCTCTTGGATTGGCACTGCCATACGCAACTCTGGCACTTAAGCGTTCCATATCATAGACATAGCTTAAATGTTCTCTTAATTCATCTTTCGTAATGAAATTATCATTTAAAAACTCAATGGCATCTAAACGCTTATTGATAGCTTTGACATCTAATAGCGGATATTCAATCCATTTTCGTAGGGTTCTTGAACCCATAGAGCTTTTACATTTGTCCAAAAAGCTCCATAGTGTAGTGCTGTTGGCATTGTTGCGAATACTTTGTGTCAGTTCTAGGTTTTGCTTGGTCGCAAAGTCCATTTGCATATAGTCATGCTCATAGACAAATTCCACATGGTTTAAATGTGCCATACTGCGCTTTTGGGTATCATCTAAATAATTGGTTAAAATACCAAAGGCTTGATGAATACGTGTATCCTCAATATCACTTAATAAATGCATATAGGCAGGCTTGATTTCGCTGTTTTTCTGATAAGACAGTGTTACCTGTGGCATATCCTCCAGCATCTTTAACATCTTTTTATCAAAACCATCGCTTACGACAACCTCACGAACATTGTTGCCCATAATGACCTTTTGAATTGCCATGACCTGCTTATCAATCAGCTGTGCACGCATTTCTCCGGTAGTCATTTCACATAAAACGACCGCCAAGCCGAATTGATAGTCATGCAAAGCAGCAATGTAAACCGTATTTTTTTCATCGCTGACTTCGTCCATGATCGTTCCCGGAGTTACGATTTTGATGACATCACGCTTTACCAATCCTTTTGCGCTGCTTACATCTTCCAGCTGTTCTACAATAGCAACCTTATAGCCCTTTTGGATCAAACGCTGAATATAGCCATTGGCAGCATGATGAGGAATCCCACACATTGGTACTTTTTCCTCTACACCGGCATTTCTGCCTGTTAATACCAAGTCCAATTCATTGGAAGCTGTCTTAGCGTCCTCAAAAAACATTTCATAAAAATCACCTAAGCGATAAAAAATAATTGCGTCCTTGTTGCGTTCCTTTACCTCTAAGTAGTGCTTCATCATCGGGGTATATCCGCTTGCCTTTGCCATCTCATCAACTCCTATTTCGTAACCTATATTATAACAAATTTTTATCTTTGATTGTAAGAAATTTCAATGCTTTTTTCCGCTTTTCCCTTGTAAATTAGATAGGTTATATCGGTTAAAATTACTTTTCTTGGCTCTTGTGCAAAATTCCTATTGGCGATATTTTCTGCGATTGCATCTGTCTTTAGTGCTTTTGCCATTCGTCTATATGGATTGACTTTGCGAATCGGGCAAAAGAGTCCAAACTTCTTCATTAGTCATCTTATCTTCTTCACATTCATTTGAATCCCTTTATGTAGAGATACATTGAATACTTCTTGCCACTTTCTTGTAACCATGGTGTTTATATGTTTCTAAAATCAAATCAAAATCTTTCTGATTTTCCTAAATACTATTTTTTGACTGTTGAAAAAGAGAAATATTAAGAGGCATTTTTAATTTCTTTTTCAAGATTCTTAGTTCTTGTTTTTATGATTGTAACAACTCTTTTAAGCCATTCAGAATATAAGTTTATACATTCTTCTTTTGAATATTTATAATAATTATATTATCTAGAAATTTCTCTGTTGATGAAAAATCCCAATATTGATGAGAATAGTTTTCTTTCCCAGTAAACTAAAAGTGAATTTGCCACTATAAAACATTAATTTATCATACGAGAACACCGCTATAAATATTTGATAAAATTGATGAAATTGCTTCATAAGTCATTTCAAACGAAATGTCTTTTACATAATCATAATCTTTAGAATATTTATCCCAAATATCGTGAAGTCGCTTATTATTTTTGATAGTATCTAATATATCTTCATATTTATTTAATATATGTGTACTTCTTCTTTTAATTGTTGTTTTTTCTAAAGCTTCTCTTAATGTAGAAAAATTAATATCACTTTTATGAAGAAAGTATAAAATATAAATATCGTAATAATCTCTAGGTCGAGTATTAGCAATACTTCTTGAAAGAACAGTTTCTATTTTTTCTGCAAGAATTGTTTCTAAGTTATATGCTAATACATGAATTATTTTATCTTCGAATACAGAATTATGATGATATTTTATTTCTTTAGGTGTTATTACATCTCCAGTGGTTACATCAACTGTTAATGGAACGCTAATAGGGGAATAGTTAGCTTTTACTGAAACTCTAATTCCTGGATAATCATCTGTTTCTCTAATGTCAGTTACATTTAAAAATTCAAATGTAATATCGTCATCAATTTCAATATTACAAATTTCTTTGAATATATCTGTGATTGATTCATGTGTTAAGGTAAAACCTTTAATTGTGGTATCTAAATCCATAGTCGCTCTAGAACTTAATCCTACGATTGAAGAAATAAGAAAGCCCCCCTTTGAAAATGAAATTATCATGATATTTAGATAATGAAATTCTTTCTAATAATCTTTCTAACATGTAATTTTGCATTACAAGTTGAGGAGAAATATTCTTTTCTTTTGCCGTTTTCTTTATTATGGATTTAAATTGCATTGCATTTTTTGTAATCATAGAAGTACCTCCATATAACGTAATATTTTATCTTTAACCTTTAATTGTTCTGCATATTGCATAAGTAGATTAATGTTTTTTTCTTTTGAAATCGCATATTTTTTCATTGCTGCATTTATAATCTGAATATCGCTACCTTTACCTCTTAAAATATCGCAAAGGGTTCTTTCTAAATTATAGATACGAATAGTGTTATTACTAGGCGATTGTATTTCAATAATACCTAAATCATAATTATCGGGAATAACTCGCACTACTTTAATATTTTCTTGTTTAATGGAGGGACTATTATATCCTTTAGGAAAGGTCATTGTATAAATACTAGGTGTACGATCAGAATAGCCTAATAAGTATAAGGCAGTATCATGAGAATAGATACCTTTCCTATATTTTTTCTGTAATGAGAAAAAATCATCTTCCCAAGCACTATTAATGGTATATAATCCACGACCAAATCTTGTTAGTTCCCCATTTTTAATAAACTTATTTAATGTGTTTCTTGTAATGTTTTCTTCGAAAACTTCTTGTGTACTGATAATTCCACTAGTGGATTTACTTATTAAATTTTTCATTCTATTCATACTATTCATGATCATCACCTATTTTAACACATTATATTTTATCAAAATGATGTGTGAAAAGCAATATTATTAGCTTTCGCTTAATGTAATGAGTCAACAAATATACTGAAAGTTACAAAATCGGCTAACTAATTAGAACACAAAGGTATTTTTATAGTATTAATAATACTTATCTTTCGAATTTTTACTTAATCTTTTGACGATGTAAATAATCATTTATTATCGTACGACTTTATCCATTATAACATGGTCAAATATTACTTACATAATCCATGCTGCTTGCATATCTTTTTAATTCTAGCACAGAAAGCATAAAACAAGTTCTCTTACAATTTCATTTCATTTATGATATCCTATTCTTTACGTGATATAATAATTACGACTTGAAGGAGAAAACGCATGAAGAATTACTTATCGAAAAGCAAAAGTCCAAATCATATTGACATGTTGCTGGCGCTTTATTTGGTGTTAATGGCTGTGGTAAGCTTAATTTCCATTTACTCCAGTTTTGGTTTGATTGGAGAAGCGGCAGGTATGCAAAATCTAATCAAGCAGGCAGGCTTTTATGTTCTTGGCTTTCTTGTAATTGCCATTCTCATCTATATCGGAAATGACGGTATCTTAGAGCTTGCCAAGCTTGCCTATTGGATTCTTATGGGCTGCTTGGTGTTGTTGGTCATTGGGCATCTTTATTATAAATTTACCGGAAATGAACGCTTCCTATATTTGATTACTACGGTAAATGGTGCTACCTCATGGTTTAATTTTCCGGTTATCGGTTCGTTTCAGCCAAGTGAGTATATGAAAATCGTGCTTATTATTTTAACAGCCGGTATTATTGATGAGCATAATCAAAACAATCCAACTGAATCGTATGAAATGGACTTCTCTTTATTTATGGAAGTAGCAAAATGGGCACTTCCACCGGTTGTCCTGATTTTATTACAACCGGATACCGGTGTTGTGTTAATTATCGGTATTTCCTTATTGGCAATGGTTATCTGTTCCGGTATCAAACGAGAATGGCTCATTGTATTAGGTTCTATTCTTGTAATTGGTCTTATTTTATTTTTCTATATGTATTTCTTTCAATTTGATTTGTTAAATAAGCTGATCGGAGGGACAAACGGGTATCGCTTACAGCGTATCACGACTTGGTTAAATCCAGAAAGCGATATTAGCAATGCCGGTATGCAGACCTACACTGCCTTGATGGTAATCGGTTCTGCCGGACTTAGCGGTTATGGTATGGGAGCGAACCTTGTATTTATCCCAGAGGCACATACCGACTTCATTTTTGCGGTCATCGGACAAAGCTGGGGCTTTATCGGTTGTGTTGCGATATTGGCTTTATGCTTAGCCTTGGATATCCATTTATGTCGAATCGCAACCAAATCGCATAATATGTTTGAAAAGTATTTCATTTGCGGTATCCTCGGTTTACTGCTTTATCAGCAATTCCAAAATATCGGTATGATCATAGGCTTATTACCGGTAACCGGAATTACACTGCCATTGATTTCCTACGGTGGAAGCTCTATTTTATCCTACTTGGCAGCCTTTGGAATCATCATGAATGCCAGTATTCGAAACAATACCAATGAATTTATATAGTATAGATAGTCATAAAAGCAGCGAGTCAAGCTGCTTTTTATAGCATTTTATTATAATCTTAACACTTATAATACTGCTCAAAAACAGAGATAAGCAAACCTAAATAGGATTTACTTATCTCTTTTATTATACAAAAGACAGCCGATTTTCCAATCGACTGCCTTTTATGCACGATTCTTCAAAGTGCTATGCAGCACTTAAGCCTTTTAATCTTTTAAGGCTTTCTTTTTCTTAATTACAGCTAGGATAACAGCACCGAAGCTACTTAGTGCCAACATTGAAGCATATAGTCCTGTATTTGTGCTATCTCCTGTTCCAACATCACCCGGCTGCGTTTGTCCCGGTTTTGTAGGATTGTTACTTCCATTTCCAGGTTCTTCGTCAATACCCGGAACCTCTGCTTTTTCTAATGATGAAATTGCAGATTCTAATGTTAAAATCGCGGATTTGATTTCATCTAATGTTGCATATTCATTATCATATACAACATTTGCATTGTTTAAGGCATCCTTCAATTTCTTCCATGATGCTTCTGTATAATCTGCCTGATTATATGAATTTGCTTGATTGATTAGTGAAGCCAAGCTTTCTTTTGAATATATAGCAACCAAATCAGACTGCGCATTCAACAATCTTAAATAAGCTGCTTCCAATTCTGCCTCGCTTACCTCAGATTTTGCCAATACTTCTTTTGCGAAATTCAATGCTTCTTTAAAGTTAGCCCATGAAGCACTTGTATAGTCTTCTTCTAACAATGCCTCTGATTGTTCAACCAACTCTTTTAATGCGGACGTATCAACTTTTAATACCAATCGAACCATTGCATCAATCAATTCACGTTTTGCAATTTCCGCATCATTGGCAATGATTTCTGTTTGCTTCAACAATTCCTTCGCATTATTTAGTTTTTCTTGCAGCACAGCATAAGAAGCTGCTGTATATTTATCTGCTTGAACCTTTTCTGCATCTTTTATAATTGCTTCCAATCCGCTTGTATCTGCAACAGCTCTTGCATTATGCAATTTAATCTCAGAAGCGGAACCGTTGTTTCCTACTGCTTCAATGTATTTCAATGAAACATAACGTGTCTTAACTTCATCAAATCCAATTACCTTCTCTGTACTGTCATTTTTCAGTGTTCCCGCTTTGATCTTCTTCCAGCCGGTTGCCTCACTTACTTCCGTACCTGTCGGTTCGCTATCTCTAACATAAATTTCATATTTTGTTACATTACCATTGCTTCCGGTTTGGCGAGGAACATACGTTAAACCGTTGATATATTTCGGTTCTTTCATATCCAGCGTAATCCAATGAGGCATTTTCGTAACTGTCCAATCGGTATGCCACATAGTAGAAGTATCTCCATCTAACACTTTATCTGGTGAGCTTCCGTCCTTTTGATATGATGATGCAGTTGCTTTAATGGTAGATGAATCAATGTAATTTACATTCACCTGTGCCTTTAATTCCAAGTTCGCAATTGCTCTTGCCAACTGAGTAGCATAGCCATCAACAGTAGATTGCATGCTTACCGGTAAATCTCTTCTGATACCGGCTACAACAATTTCCAGTTCTTTTCTGCTTTCTTCAGTATAGATTTCCAAATACTCCTCATTGATAAGTGCTAAGTATTCATCAACTCTCGTGTAATCAGCTTTTTTATACTCGGTTGCAGAAATCTCTTTTTGTATCTTTTGTGTTAATGTATTGATTTCTTCCTGTGTTGGATTGTATTTTGCCAATACTTTTTCCGCTTCTTTTAATAAATCAGCGAATGCATCATTTTCTTTCAACAATTGATTTGCCGTAATACATGCGTAATCCAATTCCATCGTTGAAGCAAATGTAGCATCTGTTCCGACTCTGATATCATCTACATAACCAACAAAGGCATTTGTTTTACTTCCGATTGTTGTAATTGGAAGCATAGTAGTTGCATGCAATGGTTTATAATTTCCGGTTAAGTCAGCCAATTCATTAGAAGTCTTATCCTCTTTTGGATTGATAGAATCAACAAGCTTACCATTTACATATAAATCTGTGCGATCCTTCGTATTTTTGAATTCCAATTCTACCCATTCATCAAGTGGCAATTCATAATTGAAAGAATAGTCATAGTTTTCTCTTGAGAAACCTACTTTTCCGGTATTCTTCTGTACTGCCTTGATGCTTCCATATTCAGATTCAAACAATACTTGTTCGTTTGTACTTGTAGAAGTACGTTTTACTTTTACTCTTAGATCATTTCCAAGACCTGCGGTTTTTTCATTTGTAAGAACATAGCTTTCGCTTCCGTTTAACTTCAATGCTTCTTTTCCATCAACAGTTTCTTTTGTTGCATTCTTTGCTTTACTTACATCATTGAATGTTTCATGTAAGATAACACCATCTTTATCTTTTTCAACTTCATAAGCGAAATTGGTATTTGGCGCATCTCCCAACTGATCGGAAACATTTTGTGCTTGTTCTTGTGAATAAACACCTTTTCCCCAAAGCTTAGCAGCGAACAATGGTAAGCCTTGCTCGATACGATCGTAAACATCATATTCACTGATACCGTTATTTAAGTAATCCGTCATATCATTCCATACTGCAAATGCTCCACCAATCATTTGTTCATCACCAGCCGGAATCGTTACACCACCGACTGAGTTAATCGCCAAGTTATACATAATATCATTATTTAAATAGTCATAATAATATCCAGCAGCAGGAACGATATAGTAATGCGCATCATTACAGTTAATTAAGTCAAAGCCTTCTTCATACATTTGATCCATGTTTGCCCAACCGAAGTTCCATAAATTCATTTGAACATCTTTGCTGGTAACATCTACATCACCTTTAATAGAAGTTAAGCTTCCCCAAATACGTGCGGTTCTGCCGGAATTCTGCACATACGCTAACATATCATTACAGAATTTACGATAAGCATTTCCATCAGCACTGTATTCATCAGCACCAACATGAACTGTTGTTTGTTCATCGAATACCGGATTGGTTCCTGTCATATATTCCGCAAAGATACTTTTTACAAACTCCAAGCTTTGGTCATATTTACTTGTCAAGTTCAAGTGGTCGTTTTGTCTTCCGCTTGTACCATGTCTTAAGTCCGGTCTAACCTTTGTAAGTGCCAATGAGTGAGCAGGTGTATCAATTTCCGGAACAATGTTTACACCGTAAGTTCTTGATTCTTGAATATAATTTCTAAATTCTTCTTTTGTATAGAACACATCGGTGCTTGTCAAATCGGCTTTATTCAAACCGTTGTTTCCGCCTTTTTTAATATTTGATTCTAAGCGGAAGCCTGAATAAGCCTGCATCGGATCTTTTCCTTTATTTGTGTAATCCTCTAAAGGAATTAAGTTGTCATTTAAGTGAATTTGCAAGTCATTCATTTTATACCATGACATTTCTTTTGTTAACTGCTCTAAATAATCCATTGTAAATGTCTTTCTTCCGACATCTAAAATGAATCCACGTACCGGATACAGCGGATAATCACGGGTAATACCCTTTGCGATGCTGGTGTTATTGCCTTGCTTTAACGCTTGCAAAATGGTTCTGGTTCCCCAGAATGCTCCCGTCTGTGTATAAGCCTCAACAGTAACTGCATCATCAATGGTAATAAGATTTCCTTCCTCCATCAAACCTTTTGATGTATCTTTTGTTAAAGCAAAGAAAATATCGCCTTTATTTGCATCTTCCTTTGTTCCGCTTATAACCGTAAGCTTCTTTCCTGTCATATCTAAATAATCTTTCGCAAAAATTTCTGCGGTTTCTTTCAAGTCTGCACTTGCATAAATTACACGGCTGGAAGATGTCAATTCATAGTTTCCTTGCATACCCTTCCATTCTCTTAATTCAGGTAATACAAGCGGTGCTTTGTTATCCTTCTCTGTAACTTCATATTGTCCAGGAACGGTAACAGGAATTTCTTTAAATGAATATTCTTGTGTCTTTTTATCCACAAGTTTAAAGGATACTTTTACTTCTGTATCTACAATCGGCTGATAAATTGTTAAATCTTTATCTACAACCTGTTCATAATCTGTACCGTTATACGTGATTTCATAATCCTCTGAGTTAGGGATATTAACTTTTAATTTTTTATCACCTTTTTGTACTTTTTCAACGGAAATCTTATTTCCGATTTCTGAACTATCTTCCTTGATTTCTCCGCCATATACTTCCATTTCATAGATAGAGATACTATTATAGCTGTCTCCACCATCTGGATCTTCACTTGTAAAAGCATTGACCTTTAAACGTACATATCTGGCTTTCTGCACATCTTTTAAAACGATTCGCTCGTTCTTAGTAGAAGGTTTGTTCTTATTGGAATAAACCGTTGTCCAACTTTCTTCTTTTTCAGGATTTTCAGTGGCAATATCAATTTGATAATCGGTTGCTTTTCTTGTTTCCCAGAAAACCTTTACGGTTTTAACATCTAAAGTTTTTCCTAAATCGGTATAAATCCAATGAGGTCCGTCTCCTACATCACTTCCCCATCTAGAATCTCTGCTTGATGCATTTCCATCAAATGCATTGCTTGCTTTTACGGATTCAGCTTCAATCGAAGAAGCTTTAGCATTTGTTTTCAGAGCTACGTTTTCCATAGGATCTTGTAGTTCACCATCAGTCAATGATACTTTAAAATCTCTACAAGATACACTTTGATAACCATACATACCGGTAACTTCTAATTTAACGTAACGCCCTTTTACCGGTTCTTTCAATACCTCAACGACTTTAACTTTCTTATTACCGCTGCGCTCTACAACCGGTTTTCCGAAGTTATTTACATCATCAGATACATAAATCTTATAATCGCTTGCATATACATCTTCTTTTTCAAAAATAGCACTAAAGGTGTTCATGGAATAACTTTGTCCCAAATCAATATATGCCCACTGTGGTGGCGCTACTTCCGTAGACCAACGTGATTCTTCATCGGCATCGGTTAAATTCTTTGCAGGCATTGTTGAAAATTCAGCACTTGCCTTAACCGGCTTATTTAATGCTAAATTGGTATTCATCGGTGTTTCACTTTGTGCCTGTTCTTTTGCTGTGTCGTTTGAAGAATTCTTTGTTGCTTCATCAAAAACCGGATTTGCTGTACCTTCCGCAAATACATGAATAGGTGAAGTCATTGTCGGCAAAACCATACCGGTCGCTAATACTGCATTCAATACTTTTTTTAAGTTTTTCTTGTTCATTTTTTCTCCGGATATATTAAAGTCAATTCGATTGAATTTTTAATATACCTTTTCCTTTCTATCTACTATTGAACTAAGTTGACACGAGTTAATTATATGCATATTCTAAATAAGTATATTTGAATTTGTTTCTCCTCCCATCTGCTACTCAAAATGTATGCGCTTACCATAAAAGATTATCATAATTCTGTCCATTTGGCAATATTTAACAATTCAAGTTTTGATGTTTTTGATTCAAAATAGAATTTGTAATTTCGAATTTCTCTCCACAGAAAAATCCCACCTCCATTATACACATTACTTTGTGCTTCTACTTTAGTGGGATCATTTTATTTCTTAAATCGAATACATTTTACTTTTTCTCAATTAACATAATAATCGTATTAGCTAAATCACGAATTGTTTCGGCACTTGATAAAATCGTTTCTGCATGCATTAACAACAGACCTAATTCTAATTCACGATTTGTGTCTTTTTGTAAAGCTTGGTGATGAATTTCACTTGCTTTTTGAAAAGCATCATTTCCTTCTTTTAGGAGTGAGATATAATCACTTCCGGTCTTTGCTGCTTCTATCGCTTCTAAAAAACAACTTTTGGCAGTGCCTGCATAAGAAATAATTTGAAAGCAAATACTTTCGTAAACATTTTCATTCATTATAAATTCTCCTTGATGCTTTTATATACTTTCGCTCCGTCCATCATTCCATAAGCTTGCATATCAATATCCATTACCAATGTATTACCTGCCTCTGCTTGTACCTTCTTTTTCATATAACGAATCTGAGGACCTAATAAAATAATATCAGCTTGTGAAATATAGTCGCTTGAAGTCGCAAGCGGAACTGCCTTTATTTCCATTTCCACCCCGTCCTTTTGTGCTTCTTGACGAATTTTATCACACATAATTGCAGTTGAAGCTCCTTGAGAACAAATCAATAAGACATGTACCATTAAACTCACACCCTTTCTTTTTTATTAGCTTTTATAATTGCTAAAACACTTTCAACTAAATTAATCCCATTTCCTATAAAATAATTCGGAGAATTTTTTTGCTCTCTTCCTTTTTTCAGAATAATACTGTTTTTCACATGTTGACATAAAGTGCCCTTCATATTTGCACTCAACACATATACACTATATCCCAATGCCTGACATCTTTCTTCAATAAAAATTAAATCTTGTGTTTCTCCGCTTTCACTAATAAACAAAATCAATGATTTCTTATAATGCTCAAAATCTAAGGGACTTTTCGTTGTCGCAAAATAATCTAACTCGAGAAGTTTATCGCAAAAATATTCAGCAACATAACCGGAGTATCCAATTCCAATCACATGAAATCTCTCATACTCTAGGCTTAATATTTCTTGAATCAAGGTATCAATCGTATTTAAAGATGCTTCTGACATTGTAATTGAGCGAATCGCATCACTACTTCTATATTCAATACTACTTACCAAATCACCTTTTAAACTATACAGCATTTCATTATAGCCACTATACCCTAATTTTTTTGCTAATCGAACAATGCTGGTAGTAGAAACATAAGAACTTTTTGCGACTTCGCGAATAGGAATTTTTGCTCTCCCATTTTGAATTCTTAATAAAATCTCTTTTAAAATCGTAACTTCATTTGCTCTCAAATTATTGTTTTTTTCTATTTCATTAATGTTCATTACATCACCTTTTATTTGATTATACCATATTAACATAGGTATTTGAGATGATATCATGCAACATTCTTTTCTTCTTTGTTACTACCATACAAACAAGCGATAAAAGACCAATAATCATTGAAATTGTTACGAGATGTTCTACCGTATTTCTTCCAACAAATTCCATAATTACCATTCGTATATAGTTACTCAAAGGATTGAAACACCCTTCAATCAAAATCATACCGATAAAATTTCGAATCAGTAAAGATAACATTGATAATTTTCGAAAAGAATATGTTTTAATTTTTACTATTTTCTTTCCTAATGTTTGACCATTCCATATAAGGGGGAATACACATGTATATAGAATAAAGAATATGGATAATATCATCAATAAAAGGATTTGTAGTGATGGTTCAAAAAATTCTATTGAGACGAACCCTGCTACTAATTTTCCCTGACTAAAATAATATGATATTACTAATATTACATTCATAAAGAATGACATAATATACCAATCAATCGCATAGGCTATTAATCTTCTAATCATGTTGTATCCACCCCTATATCTTATTCAACAGTTACTTCTTGTTCCTCTTCGTAATATTTTTTATCTAATGTTTTAATAAATGGGTAATATAAAATTCCCGCTATAATTAAAATCACAATTTGCAATAATCCGCCTCGAATATCACCACACATTAGCCACCCACCTAGGAAAAACGGCATTGTCCAAGGTACTGCAACACCAGTTGGTAATGGAACAATCCCAAAAGACATTGCAAAGTAAGCAAGTGCGGTGCAAACTATCGGTACTAAAACAAACGGTATTACCATAACAGGGTTCATAACAAGTGGTAATCCAAATATAATAGGTTCGTTTACATTAAAGATACCCGGTAATAAACCACCTTTTCCAATCGTACGAATACGTTTTGATTTACAACAGAAAATCATTTCTACTGCAAGTGGAATAGTAAGTCCTGTTCCTCCTAAGAAGATAATCATATTGGCAAAGTCATTGGTAACGATATACGGTCTTAATGCCAATGCATCAGCTTGATATACTAACAAATTTGCATCACGTGCTGCATACCATAAAGGTGTCATAACAGCGGAAACAACATTTGTTCCGTGTAGTCCAAAGAACCATAAGAAAGAGTTCAAGAATGTTATCACCATTGTACCGACAAAAGATGTACCAAGACCTGTTAATGGTGCTTGTAATAATCCATAAATTAAATTATAGGCTGTTTCAAATGGCGTTGTTTGAATAATAAAACGAACAGTTATAAACAACGCACCGGAAATCAGTGTTGGAATTAAAGCTGTAAATTGCTCCTCTACAAACTTTGGAATATTTCCCGGCATTTTAATTACCAAATTTTTCTTTAAACAAAATGCATAAATTTCACATGACACAATTGATACAATGATTGCTAAAAATAATGCTGATGATCCGAATTCATTCATAGATAACATACTGTTTTCATCTAATGCAATGAGTAAGAAATAGCTCATCAAGGAAACAATAACACCCGGCATCATAGATACATTGTTTTTTCGACACAATTCATAAGATGTACCGATTAATGTAACAAACCCAATTAAACCAAATGTGGCAGGATTTAATACACTCCAGTTCCAACTTGCCCATGCTTCCTCACCAAATAAGTGAATCATAAAGTCTTGATAAGGCTGCCAAGGAAAATCACTGATAATGCAAGCAAAAGCTCCTAACAGTAACAATGGAATAGTTAACATAATTCCATATTGAATAGATGACAAATACTTGTTTTGTTCAAAAAACATCGCAATTGGATAAACTTTTTTCTCTAGCCAATCTGTTAATTTTTTCATAAACTTTCCTCCCTTATTTAAATGTTGGCCATAAATCTTTGTTTACTTCGATAAAACGAGATATTAATTTTTTTGCTAAGTCCCCATCTCTTACAATACGATTTTCCGTAAACGCTTGTCTTAATTTCAATGCGTCTTTTTCTAAGATCGCATCAACCAATAATTTTTCGCAAGCATACTGGTTTTCTAACAATCCTTTCTCAAATGCCGGTACACTTCCATAATGCAGAGGAACAATTTCTTCCTTACCAATACGACAAGATACCTCTAGCA
Organism: Amedibacillus dolichus DSM 3991; assembly: GCF_000154285.1. GTDB lineage: Bacteria > Bacillota_I > Bacilli_A > Erysipelotrichales > Erysipelotrichaceae > Amedibacillus > Amedibacillus dolichus. The sequence continues at coordinate 164,670 of NZ_DS483474.1, forward strand.
TCATCTCACTATCTAGATTTTGGCAAATACCATCGTTTTTAATCATAACGAGTGCAATTTCATTTGCATTATTAATAATAGATAATACCAACTCTACTAAATAAGACGCATGGACATCATTATCTGCATAAACAGTTGATGATGCTTGGGGATTATCAACTGTATAATCCGGATTGATTTTACTAGAAATATCAAACTCAGTACCTTTCATTCTTCCTAGCTCTGCAATTTTTCTACAATAATCAAATACCATAACCTCTCTTCCGTTCATGACCTCATCATAACGAGTATGGTGGATATTATAGTGCTTCAACGTCCTATCCGGATATAAATAATATAAGTTATAGGTATTTGGTAATGAGTATGGAAAATCATGTAGCATTTCTAAATGATCCAAGAATGTAATTGCCCAATGATCATTTTTATCTTTAATTTTTTTCTTAAACATTTCATGAATTTCATCATAATTTTCTTCCACATATTTTAATAAATCGGGTAAATAATCATGTCCTGTTTCTTTATCGTATAATCCGGTAAACCACCCAAAATGATTCAATCCGAAATAGCGTGGATATATTTGAGATCGTTTCACTCCAATCAATGGTAAATATGCATCTAATACAGAAGTTGGCATATCACAAATATTTACAATTTTTTTATCACTAGGGAAAATACGCTTCGTTGCTTCCGCAACAATAGCCGCCGGATTAGAATAATTAATAATCCAAGAATCTTTACTATATGTACGAATATCTTTAATCAAGTCTACCATTTGTATTACGCTGCGAACTCCGTATGCTAAACCTCCGGGTCCGCAAGTTTCCTGACCGATACAATCAAATTCGTATGGAATTTTTTCATCATTATTCCTTTGCTTCAAGCCGCCGGCACGAATTTGCACAAAAGCAAAATCAATATCTTCAAATGCTTTCCTTTTATCAGTAGTATAAAAGAATTCTAAATCCGGATAATATTCTTTAAACATTACTTCTCCGAATTTACCAACTACTTCTTGTCTTTCGCTATAAATATCATACAAAATAACTTTTCGTAAAGGGAAGTCATTCTGCATCATACATAATAACTCCATCATATCAGGAGTATACGTACTTCCACCACCGCAAATTACAACGGAATATTTTTTCATAAATACCTTCCTTTCTTAATTCATACTAGATCTAGTTCTTTATAACTGTAGTATATTCTAATTAAATACAATGTAAATAGTTAAACATGTTTTAGTAAAATGTGCCAAAAACCGTAACTTGTTACGCAGTAAAAACGATAAATATCAAAAAAAATGACACAGCTTTTGCCATGTCATTCTATCTCTAATTCCTTTAAATAACGATGTAACGCATCTTGCCACGTCGGCAGACGATCAAATCCGTTTCTATCCAACTCCGTTTTATTCATACGAGAATTGCAAGGGCGCTTTGCCTTTGTTGGAAATTCATCACTTGATACCGGTGTAACCTGTACATTCATACCTGCCTGCTTAAAGATTTCACAAGCAAATTCGTACCAACTGCAAATCCCCTCATTCGTTGCATGATAAGTACCGTATTTATCACTTTGAATCATATCCAAAACAAGCTTTGCCAAATCATAGGTATAAGTAGGAGAGCCAATCTGATCATTTACTACGCTCATCGCGCCTCTTTCCTTACCAAGACGAAGCATCGTCTTAATGAAATTATTTCCATTTTTACCAAATACCCATGCAATACGGATAATAAAGTGTTTCGCTAGTTTTTCTACTGCTAGTTCTCCCTCATACTTGGTCTGTCCATAAACATTCAGAGGAGCTCTTTTATCATATTCCTTCCAAGGCTCACTGCCTTGTCCGTTAAACACATAATCGGTTGAAAAATACATTATCGGAATATCCAATACTTCACAAACCTGTGCGATATTTTCCGTTCCCTCTTTATTTACCTTACGACAAGCTTCCTCCATATCCTCGGCTTTATCCACCGCTGTCCATGCCGCACAATGCACAACCGCATCATAGCCTCCCTTGGTTATGACCTCACGCACCTGCTTTGCATCGGTAATATCCATTTCATCAATATCAACACCGACAGCTTCTACTCCACGCTTTTCTGCTTCCTTTACAACGTCATAGCCTAACTGTCCTTTCACTCCGGTTACTAACAGCTTCATATTATACGCGTCCTTTTTCCTTATACATTTTATCAAAGTAATTCTGATATTCACCACTCAAGATATTTTGCCACCATTCCTTATTGTCAAGATACCATTGAATCGTCTGTTGAATACCGGTATCAAAGTTATACTTAGGAACCCAACCTAGTTCTGTTTCCAACTTAGTAGGATCAATTGCATAACGCATATCATGTCCTTTGCGATCCTCGACATACTTAATCAAACTTTCCGGCTTATTCAATGCCTTTAAAATAGTTTTCACAACCTCAAGATTGGTACGCTCATTATGTCCTCCGACATTATAAACCTCACCGACACGGCCTTTGCGTACAATCAAATCAATCGCTACACAGTGATCATATACATGCAGCCAATCACGTACATTTTCTCCGGTACCGTAAACCGGTAGGCTTTCATTCGCAAGCGCTCTTGATATCATCAACGGAATCAGCTTTTCCGGAAAATGATATGGTCCGTAATTGTTGGAACAACGAGAAATCGTTACCGGAAGTCCATAAGTTCTATGATATGCCAAAACAAACAAATCCGCACTTGCCTTTGCACTGGAATACGGGCTTGAAGTATGCAGTGGTGTGGTTTCGGTAAAGAATAAATCCGGACGATCAAGTGGGAGATCACCATACACCTCGTCTGTGGATACCTGATGATAACGAGTAATGCCATATTTCACACAAGCATCTAACAAGGTGGTCGTTCCCATAACATTTGTTTTCACAAAGATTTCCGGATCTTCAATTGAGCGATCCACATGACTTTCTGCCGCAAAATTTACTACGACATCAAATTTTTCCTTTTCAAACAGATCAAAGATAAACTCACGATCGGCAATATCTCCCTTGATAAATTTATAGTTTGGCTTATCCTCAACCGGCTTACATGTTTCTAAATTTCCGGCATAGGTCAGCTTATCCAAATTTACGATCATATCATCAGGATAGTTTTCTACCATATAATGCACAAAGTTACCGCCGATAAATCCGGCTCCTCCGGTTACTAAAAATCTCATCTTACGCTTCCTCCTTATAAACGAATTGATTATTGGCATCTTCTAAAGTAGGTCCATGCGCATCTTTTTCACTCAATACCGGTTCAATCCCATTCAGCAATGAACCCCAATCGACATTTACGCTAGGATCATCGTATCGCATACCACCCTCGGATTCCTTATTATAAACATTATCTACCTTATAGCGAAATTCCACATCATCGCTGATTGTTAAAAAACCATGTGCAAAGCCTTGTGGGATAAAGAACTGACGATGATTTTCCGCAGTTAATTCCACCGAAACCCATTCTCCATAGGTAGGACTTCCTTTGCGAATATCCACTGCTACATCAATGACTGCTCCTTTGGTGCAAGATACTAATTTGGACTGTGCATAGGGAGGATTTTGCCAATGCAAACCACGAAGTGTTCCTTTTTGGGCACTGAATGACATATTATCCTGTACAAATTCTACATCAATTCCAAGCTCTGCATATTTAGGCTTGGAATATGTTTCACTAAAATATCCGCGATGATCTCCGAATACATCGGTTTCGATAATTAAAACACCGGGTATTTTTGTTTTTATAGCTTTCATTCTTTCACTCCTTTATCAATATATTTACGATCCATGATTTTTTTCAAATAAGCACCGTATTGATTTTTCTTATATACCTCGTAGGTTGCCTCTAACTGCTTACGATCGATCCAGCCGTTGTCATAAGCAATTTCTTCTAGACAGGCAATCTTTCGATGCTGATGCTCCTCAATCGTTTTTACAAAGTTGGTCGCATCTACCAAGGATTCATGCGTTCCCGTATCTAGCCAAGTAAAACCATCACCTAAAAGACTTACACTTAATTCATTATTTTCTAAATATATTCGATTCAAATCGGTGATTTCCAACTCTCCACGTGCACTTGGCTGTAATCCTTTCGCATATTCAACAACACGATTATCATAGAAATATAACCCTGTAACAGCATAATTGGATTTTGGCACTGTCGGTTTTTCTTCTAAAGAAACAGCCTTGCCTTCCGCATTAAATTCCACAACACCAAAGCGTTGAGGATCTTCTACATAATAGCCGAACACCGTTGCGCCGCTTTCCTTTTCCGCTGCGGTACGCAAGCGCTTGGTAAGTCCATGTCCATGGAAAATATTATCTCCCAATACCATAGCCACAGAATCCTCACCGATAAAATCCGCTCCTAAAATAAAGGCTTGTGCCAATCCATCGGGAGAAGGCTGCACCACATAGCTTAATTCTACACCAAACTGACTTCCATTCCCTAACAACTCTTGGAAGCGAGGGGTATCATCAGGTGTGGAAATAATTAAAATCTCACGAATTCCGGCACGCATCAAAATACTCATCGGATAATAAATCATCGGTTTGTCATAAATCGGAAGTAGTTGCTTGCTGGTTACTTTGGTTAATGGATATAATCTTGTTCCACTGCCACCGGCTAAAATAATACCTTTCATTTCATTTTCCTCCTATGAATACATAAATAGTTTCTTTATGTAGGCAAGTTCAGTATAAACCATTACGTAACGTCAGAGTCAACGGATTTTATGAAATTCCTATCTAATTCTTCTTTTATATTGTCATTTTAAATCTCTGTTTTATTTTATGCTTACTTACTGCCTGATTTTTTATTGCATATCCTTAACAATATTGCTTCTTGCTTTGAAAAACGGATATAAAAAACAGTCGATCATAACAATCAACTGCTTATTCTCACACTATATGACATATTCTTCTCGTATTAAATTTTCTTTAACTGTTCACTTATATCACGACCGCCATACATGACAGTAACGATACGCACAACCTTTTCTTCCAAGTAAGGAATATATAAAATAACGAAGTTATCTATCGAAAGAACTCGCATACCTCGACGATGCCACAGTTTGATGCTAGAATAAAAACCGTATCAGTTAAATGTGAGAGTTAAAGCATCTTATGGTATACTGTCATAAATTATTAACACAGAAAGAAGAGGAATTTAATTATGGCTAAACCTACATTTACAGATGAATTTAAACAAGGAGTTGTTCAGTATGTACTTGATCATCCTGATGAATCTAAACTTTCTATTGCTAAACGTTTTGACATTGCTGACAGTACTGTTCATAAATGGGTGAAAGATGCTGATAAAAATAATGGTACTATTGTTTCCAGAGGTTCTGGTAATTTCTCTAGTGATGAAGCTAAAGAAATTGCTCGTTTGCGTAAGGAGCTTAAAGATACACAGGATGCGCTTGATGTCTTAAAAAAGGCTATTGGCATACTGGGAAAATAACGAAACAGGAACTTTATTATCAAATCAAAATAAAAAAGCAGAATGATAATAATGCTTCGATTTCCGGTATGCTCGATAAACTTAATGTCAGTAAATCAGGATATTATGATTATGTTAACAGAAAACCTTCTAAACAAAAAGTTAGAAAACAGGAACTCAGTAAAAAAATAAAAGCAATTCATGAAGAATCACATGAAATTTATGGAGCACCGAAAATAACTGTAAAACTGAATCAGTCAGGAATAAAAGTCAGCGAAAAATATGTGGGCAATATTATGCGTGAGATGGGTATTAAAGCCCATTATATCAGACCATGCACAATAACCACTAAGGACTGTGATTTTTCATCAAAACTGAAGAATATTCTAAAACGTAATTTCAATCCTGAAAAGCCGAATTCAGCCTGGTGTACAGATATAACCTATATTTGGACACAGGAAGAAGGATTTGTGTATCTGACAAGTATAATGGATTTATACTCAAGAAAAATAATAGCTTGGAAACTAACAAAAACAATGGAAGTAGAGGAAGTATTAAAATGTCTGGAAGAAGCAAAAAGGAGGAGAAAAACAGATAATCCGGTAGTAATACACAGTGACAGAGGTGTTCAATTCACATCAAAAAAATACTATAATCTAACGGTAGGAATGATCGGCAGTTACTCTAAAAAAGGGAATCCATGGGATAATGCATGCATAGAATCATTTCATGCATTGATAAAAAGAGAATGGCTAAACAGAAAAAAGATAAATGACTATTCAGAAGCTTATCAGATGGTATTTGAATACATAGAAGGATTTTACAATACAGTAAGAATACATTCTCATTGTGATTACCAATCTCCAAACAAATATGAAAAAAACTACTACCAGAATAATTTAAACTAAAAATTGAAAATTCTTATATTTTAGTTGTCCGAAATCTTGACATAGTACCAGTTCCTTTTCATAACGGCGATAACGTTCCGGTAATTCATCAAGGGATAGAATAGCCTTCCATAATCGTTTGATTTGCTTTTCTGCAATTGCAGGTGCACACAAATCCATTTTAATATAAAGAAAGATATTCCTTAAATCTCTGTCGGCTTTTTCTGTTAATTCTACTGCAAATTTCATAAATCAAAATCTTTTTGCATTTCGGCAAATGCCTGTTTTGCGGGCTTTGTTCTTCCTGCCAAAATATCCGCATATCCTTTTTCAAGCTCTGCATTCAATCCCTCTTCATTAAGCGACTCCATGCAGACAGGGTTTTCATACGGCAATCGCACTTCAAAAGGAAGTCCTTTTTTTAAAACAATCTGTTTAAAAAACATATCAATCGCATTAGAGGTAGGAATACCAAGTGCAGATAATATGGTTTCTGCCTGTTCCTTTAATACAGGGTCAATTCTTGCATATACGCTTGCTGATTTTGCCATAACAACGACTCCTTTCATAGAAACAGTGTTTCTCTTTCTATGTTCATTATACTGTGATGTATTGATATAAGCAATACACTTTTATATGCAAACAAGCTACCAATCTACCTTCCTTAACGAATAATAGCTACCGCAAGCTATCATTCTTTATTTTTCACAAATAAATACACCTGCTTCTTTTGTTATATAAATAGCACCCTCCTGCTCAATTTTTGCTTCTATAAAGCTTTTAAATTCCTCCATACGCTCTGCCAGCATATCCATTTGATTACCATGACAGCTCATGATATAAGAAAATAATGCCTGTGCATCATCTACCGATAAAGCATCTTTATATAATCGCTTCTCCGCCTTTGAAAAATATCGTTTCAATATTTCTTCCCCGTTTTCCAAACCGAAGATTTGCGGCAAGCTGCGATCGGACAGTGTAATCTGTTCATCAAACTCTTTCACAAGCTGATTGATTTCCTGCATGTGTCGCTTACTATATGTACTGCAATAGAAATGTCCGCCTTTTTTTAATACCCTGTGAATTTCCTTTAAACCGGCTGTTACATCATTCAAATAAAAAAGCATGTGATTGGCAATCATCGCATCAAAGTATTCCTGTTTAAAAGGAATGCTGTTGGCATCAATCTGCATATAGTTAAAAGCTTCTCCCAGCACCTTACGTGTGGACTCCAACATACCCTGCGAAATATCCGATAAAAAGATTTCCTTATTACGCATATTGAGTGGCTGCTGCTTCCAAAGTTCTCCCGATCCACACCCCAGTTCCAATATACGATGCGCTTCTGTGAAGTCGATTTGCTGATACAACCAGTTAAACCAACCTTGTGAATTTTGAGAAAAGCGCTCATGTAGGGAAATACGAATCGACAAATGTCGTTCATCACGATAATGCTCGATAATTTTTTCTTCTTCGGTATTCAGCTGTAATACCGAAACCATTTTATCCCACGTAAAACTTCCTTGCCGTAACAGCTGTTTGGTTTGCACAAGCGAATCCTTTAAAAGCTGCGCATGACGGATTTTCTTATCCAACAAATCAATTTGCAGCTGTAAAGATTCCTCCATTGCTGTATGATTGGTGTCAATATCCATCATTTTAATTTCATTTAAAGAAAAGCCCAGTTGTTTTAAGGAAATGATGCGCTGTAAACGAATAAAATCATCTTCACTGTATTTTCGATATCCGTTTTCCATGATAAAGGAAGGCTTCAAAAGCCCTTGTTTATCGTAGTAGCGTATCGTTCTTTCCGTAACATTGGCTAGACGTGCAAATTGTCCGGTGGTAAAATAGCTTTTCATATCGCTATTATAGCGTATTTCACTAGAGAAATACAGAAAAGACAATATTGTTTTTATTGATAAGCTTTCGAGTACGAAATGTTTTCACAGACTTTTTATCTTAAAAATAGACTGCCGGCTGAATATCGTTTTTTCTTTTCAAAGCAAACAAGAAAAAATACAATCCGATTGGTGCTGGATCAGACAAGATTGTTGGTTAAGCAAAACAGTTTTCTATCATATGTATAGCATCACTATATTTTTATGATTCCATCTTAACTAAGAATATTATAAAATCCATTATATAATATATACTTTACATTATGTAATTTATAATATATAATAAATATGTAAAAGAAAGGAGCAATACATAGCATTGTGAAGAATAAAAGAATAAAAATAGCCAGACTTGAATGCGATATGAGCCAAGAAGATTTAGCAAAGGCAGTAGGTGCAACACGTCAAACCATCGGGTTGATCGAAGCAGGTAATTATAATCCTTCGCTTAAACTTTGTTTAGCCATCTGTAAAGCACTTAATAAAACTTTAGACGATTTATTTTGGGAGGAACAACATGAAAATAAATAAAATGAAAGACGAGCGTATCGTTCAATTAAATAACAAAATTCAAAGTGAAGCATTTATTTTGACGATTATGATCTTAGCATTATCTATCTTTATAAAATCTTATATATTTGATATGGGTATACGAGAATATTTAATAGAATTGATTATTATGATGGTTTCGATTGCATACCTTTCCATCAGAGGAGCTACGGTCGGTTACAGTTCAATGGATACTATATATTTTGGAAAGAAGTTCAAGATAATCGCTATCCTACTTCTAGCAATTCTGATTACTATTTTTAACGGAATTAGAAATTATACTTTCTATGGTAAAAACTATGACGGAATATCTGATATACATTTTCTTTCTGTAATTGGTGTTACATTTATATCTTCACTCATTTTTGTTTCTTTCCTTTTAGGTGCTGTATATTCTATTGAAAGAGTAGGACAAAAACGCCTTGAAAAACAGCTTGATAATAACGAGGAATAAATACATTAAGCTATGATAAAGCATGGAAAGTTAATCATAACTTAGAGTAAAAGTAAATAATCATATTTATAAAAAAAATAGGAAACATACAGATATTCTGTATAACCTCCTATTTTTATTTTCCCATAGGTCAAGATGCATTTTTTCGAATATATATTATTTTGTTGTCTGTAAGAAATGCCAAGCGTCCTTACACATATCCTCAAGATTTTTCTCAGCCTTCCAACCTAATTCCTTAAAGGCTTTTTCAGTGCTTGCATAGCATGTCGCAATATCACCCGGACGTCTTGGATCGATCTGATATGGCACTTCGATATCATTTACCTTTGCAAAGGTATTGACAACATCAAGTACACTATAACCGATTCCGGTTCCTAGGTTATAACAATCGACTCCGATTGGTTCCATTACCTTATTTACCGCATTCACATGTCCCTTTGCCAGATCCACTACATGAATATAATCACGAACTCCCGTTCCATCTGGTGTGTCGTAATCATTTCCATATACATGCAGATAAGGAAGCTCTTTATTCGCAACCTTAACGATATAAGGCATCAAATTATTAGGGATATCATTTGGACTTTCTCCAAGCAAACCACTGGCATGTGCACCGATTGGATTAAAGTAGCGCAACAAAGCAATATTCCATTCATTATCGGAAATATGCAAATCACGTAAAATTCCTTCAATCAACAGCTTGGTTGTACCATAAGGATTGGTCGTCGGTCCAAGTGGGAAATCTTCAAAAATCGGAACACTTTTCGGATTTCCATACACTGTTGCACTTGATGAGAATACCAAGCGTTTGCAGTTATGCTTTGCCATCACCTTGCATAGCGCTAAGGTACTCATAATATTGTTTTCATAATACATGATCGGCTTTTGAACAGACTCTCCAACTGCTTTATAGCCGGCAAAATGAATCGCCGCATCAATCGCATGCTCATTAAATATCGTTTCTAACGCTTCTTCATCACAACAATCTGCTTCATAAAAAGCAGGACGTGTGCCGGTAATGCGTTCAATTTTATCCACAACATCACTTTGCGAATTGTATAAGTTATCAATAATAACGACGTCATGTCCTGCTTCAATCAATTCCACACAGGTATGACTTCCGATAAATCCTGTACCGCCGGTAACTAAAATTTTCATAAGGTTTCTCCTTTTACATTTACTTTTTTATTATAAGCCACCGATATCCGTTTTTCAATATCTTTATAGATACCTATCTTTCTCATTCTATGCTATACTACTATATAGAAAGATGAAAAGAGAGGAATCAAAAAATCATGAAAGTAAAAAAAGCAATTATTCCGGCAGCCGGGTTTGGCACTCGTTTCCTACCTGCTACTAAAGCCGTTCCCAAAGAAATGCTGCCTATCGTGGATAAACCGACGATTCAATATATCGTAGAGGAAGCAGTCGCCAGTGGCATTGAGGAAATTTTAATCATTACCAATTGTTACAAAAGCTGTATCGAAAATCATTTTGATGTAAGCTTTGAATTGGAAAAGAAATTAGAAGCAAGCAAGGATCAGGAGCATTTGGAAATGGTAAAGGAAATTTCCAATATGGCAAATATTTACAGTGTCCGTCAAAAAAATCCACGTGGTTTAGGACATGCGGTGCTATGTGCAAAATCCTTTGTCGGTAATGAACCATTTGCGATTTTATTAGGTGATGACATCGTTGTAAACAAAAACGGAAAGACCGCTACCCAACAACTTGTTGAGGCTTATGAACAATATGGCGGAAGTGTTGTCGGTGTGCAAAAGGTTGCGGATTCACAGGTACATAAATACGGTGTTGTTGATCCGTCTGAAAACATTAACGAACGCTGTGCTTCCGTAAAAGGCTTTGTGGAAAAGCCAAAGAAAGAGGAAGCACCTAGCAACTTTGCTATTTTAGGACGTTATGTATTAACTCCGGAAATCTTTGACTTATTGGAAACGCAAGAAGCCGGTAAGGGCAATGAAATCCAACTGACCGATGCAATCGATCGTTTAACAAAGCAACAAAAGGTATTTGCATACGATTTCGAGGGTGTCCGCTATGATGTCGGTGATAAAGCCGGATTCCTAAAGGCACAGATTGATTTTGCCTTGGATCGTAATGATTTGCACGATGTTATGGTCGATATTTTAAAAAACACCAAGATTTAACCAAAGCTTCCTCAGGGGAGCTTTTTTCTTTGATAACCAAATACATGCGGCTATCTTTTTCATACCAGAAACGCTATAATAGAAACGATAAAAAAGGAGTGCTGATGATATGGATTTTTCAACCTTACCAATGGGAAGCATCATTCTTGCCGATGACTATCTCCACCCCATGATTCGCAAAGCTATGGCAGCATCAAAACAAGGAAGCCTCGGTATTCGAATTACCGATATTTCTGCCTTTCTTACAAGCTATTATTATAAAAAAGCACCTAGTCGCTACCAGGTTCTTTTTACGATCTATCAACAGGTTCAACAGCTTGATAAAAAAGATTTCCCAACCTATCGCAATATCCTTTGCAGTAAGGACTTTTTAGAGGAATGCTACCAACTGCTCAATGAGCTTTCCTTTTGGGGAATCGACAGCAGCTCCCTGCCAAAGCAAAGCGCTTCGCAAAAAGAGCTGTTTACCATATTACAGCTTTTTAAAGATGTCGTATTTCCCAAGCAGCTGCTGCGCCTTGCTTGTGAGCAAATCAAGAAAAAGGATTTATCCAATGTCTATATCATAGATACCTATAACGATATTGCTAAAAATCAGATCATCAAGCAATTCCTTCAGCAAGGAGCAAAACTTTCCTCCTTTCCCAAGGAAGAACAGGAAATAGCTTTTTATCATGCAGTTAATAAACGTCAGGAAATCGAAGCCTGTGCACAACATATCCTCAATCATTCCTTAGATGCCCAGGATATTCATATCACCTTATGTGATGCCTCTTACCCTAAGCTCATCGAGCAAATCTTTCAGCGCTATCACATTCCTTATACACTGTTTCAACAGGAAACAAGCTCTCAGCTTCCTAAGCAATTTCTTGCGCTATTAAACTATGTATTCGATCCATGCAAGGAACAGCTACTAGCATGCTTAGATAGTGAACTGTTTACCGGTGGAAACATTCATGCCCTGCGTGAATACATGCAGCTATTCGAGGTAGATCTTTTTGATAACTTCCATCACCTTGAAACGATGGAAGATAGTGGAAACCTAATGAATATCTACACCCTAAAACAGCTTCAGGAATTGGAAAACAAGGCAGCTGAAGCACAAGCGGAGCTATTGCCTTTCTTTACACAATTAAATCAAAATATGCAAATAACAAATAAAGTTGAGCTTATCGTTAATGAGTTAAACAAACATATCCATACCGATGAGGATCGAAGCATCTATCGCAAGATCACGACGATATTGTATGAGATCGGTGATGTGGTACAAACCAAAAACGACCTGCATTTTCTAGCTTCCTTTTTTGAAAATATCCAAGGAAGTAAAAAGCAGCCAAGCTATCAAGGTGTTTTGATCCACAATCATAAGCAAGAGGTATTGCCTAGGAAATATCACTATGTATTAGGTGCTACACAAACGAATTATCCCGCTTTTCAAACCAAAAAGGGAATCTTTGATGAAGCTTACTATGCCTTGATCAAAGGATATCCAAGCATGGAGGAACGCTATGCTCATTATATGGAACAGATGAATCAAATACTAACGCACAGTAAATATCTCATTCTTTCCTATCCGGTGGGAAGCTATGAAGGAAAAAGTATGGAGGCAGCCTTGGAAATCGAGCAATATGCACAAACGCCAAGCCAACCCTATCCACTGCATGAAAACTATGCAGAGCTGCGTTTACAAGATACGCTATCTGCTGATATGGCAAAACAACTTTTCCTAAAAAACGGTTGTTTGCATGGCTCTATATCCAGCTTTGAACGCTATGTGAAATGTCCATTCTCTTATTTTCTACGCTACGGGCTATCCTTAAAAGAGCCTTTTCAACCCGGATTTCCCGATGCCTATGCCGGCACACTATTTCACTATATCCTAGAAAGCTTAACCAATGCCTATGGAAAAGAGTATAGCGAGCAAAGCAGTAAACAATTGCGTAAAATCGTTGATAAAGAACTGGCGCATCTTACACAAATTTTTCCAAGTATGGAACTGGCACTGATGAATGTAAAAGAACGTCTGCTTATTTCCATGACACAAACCTTGGAGGTTTTGCAGGAGTTTGAAACGCATTCACAATTTTCACCAACTGCCAGTGAATTGGAATTTCATTATGATTTGCCATTGCAGGAAAATGTTACGATTGCTCTACATGGCTTTATCGATCGATTGGATACCTATCAAGACTTTGCTTGTATCCTTGACTATAAAAGTTCTATCAAGACCTTATCCGAAACCGATATCTTTGCGGCCTTACAGCTACAACTATTAACCTATGCGATGGTCGTTCATCAGCAACAACAAAAGGAAATCATGGGTGCTTACTATATTTCCTTAAAGAATGAAACTATTCCCTGTCCTGCCGGTAAACTGACACGTAAAAAGCCGGTTACATATAATGAATATGTGAAAGAGGATTATATGCTCATGAAGCAAAAAGCACAGCGCTTCAACGGTTGGACAATGCAAAAGCAAGTGGATACCTTAGATGACAACGCCACTCATATCGTTGGTTTACGCATCAATAAAGAGGAAGAGGTCAAAGCAGGAAAACTCTACAATTTAGAAGCAATCAGCTCTTATATGAAGCAGCTTTATGAAATCCTTGCCTCTCGTATCTTAAACGGTGATATTGCCTGTACACCGTTGGAGCATGCTTGTGATTATTGCAGCTATCAGCCGATTTGTCGTTTTAAAGGCTTCTACGCCGATAAAAAACGCTTAGTAGAGCCACATGATGATTTATATTGGGACGGAGGTGAACAAGATGCCTAAATGGAATGCCCAACAAAAGAAAGCCATTGAAACCAAGCAAAAAAATATTCTTGTTTCTGCCTCTGCCGGAAGCGGGAAAACAACTGTATTGATTGCTCGTCTGATGGATCTGGTTATGAAGGATCATATCTCGATTGATGAAATATGTGCCATGACCTTTACCGAAGCTGCTGCCAATGAAATGAAAAAACGTTTGGCAAGTGAATTACAAAAGGCGTATGCTGCGGCACAAAGCATGGAGGAGAAAGCCTTTATTACCAAGCAGCTTACCAATCTGCAAACGGCTCATATTTCTACTATTCATTCCTTCTGCCTTTCCATTATCCAAAAGTATTACTACATCATCGGCTTATCAAAGAAACGAATTGCGAATATCATGGATAATGCAGCAATGACACATTATCAAGATGCTGCCATGAGCCAAGCTTTTCAACGTCAATACGAACAACAAGATCCGATTTTCTTAGAGCTTTGCATGATGTTTTCCTCCCGTCCGGAAAATGATGATATGCTTCAAAAAACCATTGCCAAGCTTGCGACTACTGCCTCCAGTAAAGCAGACAGCGATGCTTGGTTGAATCGTCTTTGCGATACATACAGCTCCTGTAAACAAATCAACGATTTACCAAAAGAACTGCTTGATTATTTCTATGACTATCTCACCATTCAAAGCCTACGTTATCAAGAGCTTTTAAACAGCCTGTTAGAGCGCTACCGGCTGCGCTATTATGAAGAAGAAAAAAAACATGCCCTTCTACAAGCAAAGTGCGACTTACTTCCAACCTTGTTTGAAGCCTTAAAAAACCGCAATTATATGGACTATCGCCAATTGTTTATCAATATCTGTCATGGTATTGTTCCTACCTCACCGGATAAAGAGGACAAGGAATATACCCGACTGCGTAAAGAAAGTCAAGAGCTGGAGGATAGCTTACTTGCGATACTGTATCGTGAGGATACCTTAATACGAGATATGACAAAGTTAGCACCTTACGTTCAAAAGCTTGTTTGTATGTGCCAAGACTATCGTCAAAGCTATGCAGCCTTAAAGGCAAAGCATGAAATGATTGACTTTGACGATATGGAGCATTTTGCTTTGGCAATCCTGCAAGCCAACCAAGGCAGTATTGCGAAGCTATATCGTGAACAATTTGTAGAAATCATGGTTGATGAATTTCAAGACAGCAACGATGTACAAAACAGTCTTGTTCAACTGATTTGCCGTGAGAATAATGTATTTCGTGTCGGCGATATCAAGCAATCCATTTACAGCTTCCGTCATGCAAAGCCGGATCTGATGAAATCCTTAATCGAACAAAAAGGAGAAAATGATGAGGTCATCTATCTTTCCAACAACTATCGTTCTAAAAAAATGATTGTTGATTTCAATAACGAGCTGTTTAAGATTCTTATGAACATGGATCGTTTTTCTTGTAGCTATCGCAAGGAAGATGATGTCGATACCGGTGTTCCCGCCCAAGAAGAAAACAATGTACCGATTTGTTTTCATGCGATCTTCCACGATGAAATCAAGGAGGCGCAACAGCTCATTGTTGCGAAAAACACGCTTAAGGCAAACTATATTGCCAATCAAATCATTCATATAAAAGATAAAGAAAAGCGTCAGTGGAAAGACTTTGTCGTACTTGTTCGAAGCAATGCCCGTAAGGATAATTTAAAAGCTGCTTTTGATGAATTAAACATTCCTTACTTTATAGACATTAAATACGGCTTTTATCAATCAAGCAGTGTTCAGGTTATCTTATCAACCTTAAAAGCCTTATGCAATCCTCATGACGATATTTCCTTTGTTGCATGCATGATGTCTCCGCTATGGAATTACAGTGCACAGGCAATGGCTGAAATCAAGCTGAAAAAGGATAAGCAGGAAAGCTATTATCGCTACATGTCCAAGCATACACCAGATGAGCTTGCGGATTTTGAAGCTTTACGCCAAAAGCGTTATACTTACAAGCTGCATGAAATCATCAATCAGCTGTTTCTTTTCCATGACTATTATGCAAAGCATACAAGCATTCAGGAAAAGACCAACTTAGATTTATTATTTGAAAAAGCGATTCAATTTGAAGCTAAAGAAGCCGGTAGTTTAGAATCTTTCTTAGCACAGATCGATCAAATTCAAGATGCTCAAACAGCCGAAGCCATTCCGGTTGGCAGTGAAGCCGATGTCGTTCGTGTCATGAGCATTCATCAATCCAAAGGTCTGCAATTTCCGGTTGTATTCCTATGGTCAAGCGATAAACAAACACCGATTGAATTTAAGGATTTCTGTATCCTAGACGCTGAGCTTGGTATCGGTATGAAGGCGATGGAACTGCCTAAGCGCTATGTACGTACAACACTGCCACGCATTGCCATGGAGCATAAAAAAGATAAGGAAGAATTAGAGGAGGAAATGCGTATTCTTTATGTTGCCACTACACGTGCCCAACAACAGATGCACATTGTAGATTGCATATTATCCCTTGAGCCTTATCGCCACCCTTTAACCACCAGTGATATTTATAAACGAAAAGGCTATACCGCTTGGATCCTACAAGCCTTTCTTTCCATGCAAAGTCCTTTATTTACCTTAAAAGAGGTACATCATCTATGGGAAAATCAAGTACAGACAAAACAGGCAACAACCTATAAAAAGCTTCCGATTTATACAAAGGAAGCGAGTTCTTGGAGGTTGTCAACTGCCAGTGAACAAAACATAAACACCACAGAGCCATTCCAATGGAAACAAAAAAATGATGGAACGATCTATGGTAGTGCCATGCATAAGTTGGTAGAGCTATCCCAAGGGAAATCCTTAACACCAAAGGAATACAAAGCACTTGCGGAAACCATCAATTTTACGCTTCATGACAGCGACATCAAAAAGCTAAATGCATTACAAAGCAATCCAATCTATCAAAATGCCCTGCAAGTCTGGCATAGCTATGAGATGCCTTTCAATGTCGCAATCCATGAT
This sequence comes from Amedibacillus dolichus DSM 3991, assembly GCF_000154285.1. Taxonomy (GTDB): domain Bacteria; phylum Bacillota_I; class Bacilli_A; order Erysipelotrichales; family Erysipelotrichaceae; genus Amedibacillus; species Amedibacillus dolichus. Next base: position 181,848 of record NZ_DS483474.1, read on the forward strand.
GAAATTCTTCATGGCTATATGGATTTTGTATCTATCGGTGAACAAGATATTATTTTAATTGATTTTAAAACCGATGCCACACTTGATGCACAGGAATTAACCAAGCATTATAGGGAACAGCTTCATACCTATCAAAGAGCCTTACAAGCCCTTTATCCTCAGCATCAGATTCACGCATATCTTTATTCCTTTGCCTTGAATCAAATGCTGCCAATACAATAAAACAGCCGTTATGGCTGTTTTATTGTATTTAGCTTTTATGCGTGTTTTACGCGATCTCTCTCCTCGGCACGTTTTCCGTTATTAAAGCGATCAACTGTACCTACCAAATAACCGGTGATACGACGAATCTTCTCAAAGCCTTCCGGTTGTAAATGATATCCTAAACCGACTTCCTCGCCATCGAAATCTAAAGAAATCGATGCGATTTCTTTACCCGGATTTTTTGAGTGAACATAAGCGATATAAGCCTTTGCCTCTTTTTCTCCTACTGCTTCATTTGCACTGATTTCAATCCCATCTACTACCATTTTATAATCCATAACAAACCCTCCTGCTTCTTTTCTTTAGTATAATCCTTTCCGATATGCAATTCAATTTTTTTGCCTACAAACTTCCGTTTCGCTCAAATCGAATATTCGAAAACGGATATAGGATATAAATGTCTTTACCTTTGAAATCACTTCTTTTAAATGGTCCCACAGCACGTGAGTCATGTGATTCAATGCGATTATCTCCCATTAGGAAATACTCATCTTCTCCTAAGGTAACCTTATCAAAATCATGTGTAAACTGATCTCCTCGTGAACGAATGTCATTGGCATATTCATTATCCAAATAAGGCTCCTCAATTGCCAAACCATTAACATAGACAACATCGTCCTTGGCATAAATCGTATCGCCCGGTAATCCGATTACACGCTTTACCCATGCTTCTCCATTCGTAATTTCCGCATCATTTACAACAACAACATCATAGCGTTGAATATCATGAATCTTCATATCAATAATATTCATTAAGCCGATTTCATCATCATGTAAGGTCGGATACATGCTTAAACCATCAACCTGCACCGGACGCATAACAAAGGTTGTAAATAGATATACGATAATGGCACATAGAACAAAGGTTTTTAAAAAATCAAGCAGCATATAGCCGATACTGTCTTTATCTTTCTTTTGGTTTTCTTCCAAGCTTATCACCTCGGTTGTTTCATTATAGCACTAAAGTTTACTTACGAAAAGAAGAACACGCTTAAACGTGTTCTCCATAAACATTGATACGATTGATTGCTTTGGCAAGCGCAACTTCCGCACGCTTGATATTGGTGCGTTCATCTTGTTTTGCAAGACGTTTTTCAGCACGCTCCTTAGCACGTTTGGCACGTTCGATATCAATTTCTGCTCTGCCTTCAATAGCATCGGTTAAGATACGCATTTCGTTGTTGCTCATTTGCAACAAGCCTCCGGCAAGTGCATAATCTTGATAAACACCATTCTCCTTTAAAGAACAACGGCATGTTGCTAACATTGCAACAAGCGGTACGTGGTGAGATAGAATCGTACGTTCTCCTTCCACGGTTTTTACATTAACAGCTTCGACCTCACACTCTTTATATAATCCAAGCGGAGTGATAATTTTTAATGCAATCATAGGCTAGCCTTCCAAAGTTTTAGCTTTTTCTACCGCGTCCTCGATCGTTGCGACAAACATAAATGCCTGTTCCGGAAGATCATCATATTTTCCGGCTAACAGCTCCTTAAAGCTGCGAATGGTATCCTCTCTTGAAACATAGCAGCCTTTGATTCCGGAGAATACTTCCGCAACATGGAATGGCTGAGATAAGAAGTTACGTACACGACGTGCACGATTAACGATGATCTTATCTTCCTCGCTAAGTTCGTCCATACCGAGAATGGCGATGATATCCTGCAGCTCCTTATAGCGCTGTAAAATTTCCTGTACCCCACGAGCAACCTCATAATGCTCTTCACCGACAACTAGCGGATCAAGGATACGTGAACTTGATTCCAGTGGATCAACCGCCGGATAAATTCCCAATGCCGCAATATCACGGTCAAGTACGGTTTTCGCGTCCAAGTGGGTAAATGCCGTTGCAGGTGCAGGGTCCGTTAAGTCATCGGCAGGTACATAAATGGCTTGTACTGATGTAATAGATCCGTTTTTGGTAGAGGTAATACGCTCTTGAAGCTGTCCCATTTCCGTTGCTAAGGTTGGCTGATAGCCTACGGCACTTGGCATACGTCCTAATAGGGCACTTACCTCAGATCCTGCCTGTGTGAAACGGAAAATGTTATCAATAAACAACAACACGTCTTGATGATCATGATCACGGAAATGCTCTGCCATGGTAAGTCCGGTTAGACCAACACGCATTCTGGCTCCCGGTGATTCGTTCATCTGCCCATAAACTAGCACGGTTTTATCCAAAACGCCGCTGTCCTTCATTTCGTGATACATATCGTTTCCTTCACGCGTACGTTCACCGACACCGGTAACAACCGACATTCCGCCATGTTCCTTGGCAATGTTATGAATCAGCTCTTGAATCAATACGGTTTTACCAACTCCGGCACCACCGAACAAACCGATCTTACCACCCTTGGCATAAGGACAAAGAAGGTCAATGACCTTAATACCGGTTTCCAGCATCTCGGCACTTGTTTGCTGTTCATCAAAGGTAGGTGCTGCACGATGAATCGGAAGCTTGGTAGCTGCTTCTACCTTTCCAAGTCCATCAATTTCACGTCCTAATACGTTAAACATACGTCCTAGGACTTCTTTTCCAACCGGAACACTGATCGGTGCACCGGTATCAATTGCTTCCATACCTCTTACAAGACCATCGGTACTGCCCATGGCAATACAACGCACACGATCATCACCCGTATGCTGAGATACCTCGACAACCAAGGAATCTTGGTCTTTTAAAGGAATTTCAATGGCTGTAAGTAAAGCAGGAAGTTCTCCATCTTCAAATGTAATATCGACAACAGGTCCGATGACCTGAACGATCTTTCCTATATTTTTACTCATGTATTCGCTCCTTCCATCGCATTGACACCACCGACAATTTCCGTAATTTCTTGTGTAATTGCCGCCTGTCTAGCCTGGTTGAATTGCAGTTCTAATGTTTCTTTTAATTCTTCGGCATTATCCGTTGCACTTTCCATCGCCATACGACGACTGGCTTGCTCACTTGTTTTGGTTTCCAAGAAATAACTATATAAAAGTGAGCGGACATACATCGGAACCAAATCGTTTAGAATCTGATCCCCTGCCGGTTCAAATTCCGTTAATGCTTTTTCATTTGTCACCGTTGCTGATGCTTCCTTTTCTACCGGCAGTATATTAACAACGACCGGCTCAAAGGTTACCGAATTCACAAAGCGTGTATATAGAATGCGGATCTTGGCAATTTCCTCATTCCGATACTTTTCCAACAAGGTATCCGCAATGGTCGATAATTCCGCATAGCATTCATCTTCTAAATCCGTATGCACATCGAAAAGCTGAAAATCCTTATTTTTGATCCAAGCATATCCACGACTTCCGATCATGATGATATCATCATCTCGATACTCCTGTAACAGACGATATACATTGGCATTATATCCACCGCACAAGCCCATATCACTTGTAAATACAATGGTACACGCCTTTCCCTTGCGGCTTGTCAGATATGGGTGAGGAACAGCTTCGATCGTAGATAGAATGCTTTGCACCGTTTCTTTTAAATAGTGTGCATATTCACGATTTTGTTCCATGTAATCCTTTTGCTTCTTTAATTTGCTAGAGGCAACAAGCTGCATGGCCTTGGTAATTTTTTGTGTAGATTCTACGGAACGGATACGCGCCTTAATGGCTAATTTACCGGCACCCATAAACTACCCTTCCAAGATGTTTGCAAATTCTTTTGCGAAAGCATCTAAGGCCTGCTTGATGCTTTCACTCAACGCTTCGTCAAGAGCCTGTTTTTCATCAATTTGGGCAATGATTTCATGATGCTCACGCTCCATATACTTCAGCATTTCTTTTTCGTAAAGTGCTACATCTTCAACCTTTACATTTTTCAAATATTTATTTTTAGCCGCAAACAAAGACAATACCTGATGACTTGCGCTCATTGGATCATATTGATTTTGAATCAATAAGCGTGTCAAACGCTCACCATGCGCTAAGGTTTCACTAGTCGCAGCATCTAAATCACTACCGAATTTCGCAAAGGCCTGCATCTCACGATACTGTGCCAATTCCAATTTCAAAGAACCACTAACCTGTTTCATCGCTTTAATTTGTGCCGCACTACCGACACGTGATACGGATAAACCGGAATCAACTGCCGGACGTACACCGCTGTTAAACAGTTCCGTCTGCAAGAAAATCTGTCCGTCGGTAATGGAAATAACATTGGTTGGGATATACGCCGCAATGTCTCCTGCCTGAGTTTCGATAATCGGCAAGGCAGTTAAGCTTCCTCCACCCAATTCATCATTTAGCTTCGCAGCACGCTCCAACAAACGAGAATGCAAATAGAATACATCTCCCGGATAAGCTTCACGTCCAGGAGGGCGCTTCAACAGTAATGACATGGTACGATATGCCACCGCATGCTTACTCAAGTCATCGTAAACAATCAGTACATCATCACCGTTTTCCATCCATTCCTCACCGATTGCACAGCCTGCATACGGTGCAATATATTGTAGTGGTGCAGCATCACTGGCCGTAGAAGATACGATCGTTGTATATTCCATTGCGCCATGGCTTCTTAATTTTTCTACGATCTGTGCTACGGTACTGGCTTTCTGTCCGATCGCAACATAAATACATTTAACATTTTTATCTTTTTGGTTGATGATCGTATCAATCGCAATCGCTGTTTTTCCGGTTTGGCGATCACCGATGATCAACTCACGCTGTCCACGTCCGATCGGAATCATGGAGTCAATAACCTTCAAACCGGTCATCAGCGGCTGATGAACGCTTTTACGAGTCATAACACCCGGTGCTACACGCTCTACCGGACGGAATTTATCACTAACGATTGCTTCTCCTCCATCAATCGCTTGACCTAATGCATTTACGACACGACCAAGCATCATATCTCCTACCGGAACCTCAACGATCTTACCGGTTCTTTTTACCTCATCGCCTTCTTTAATTCCGGTATCATTTCCCATTAAAACGGCACCGACATGTTCTTCCTCTAAATTCAGCACCATTCCATATACATCATGGGGAAACAGCAGCAGCTCTCCCGCCATTGCATTGCGAAGTCCGTAAACCAAGGCAATTCCATCACCGATGGTAATGACCGTACCTGTTTCATCGACTTCCATTTCATCGTCATAACGACGAATTTGCTCCTTTAATAGCTTACTTATTTCTTCTGGCTTCAAACTCACTGCATTCACCTCACTTTCTTTTCTATTTAGAAACAATTTCTCGATGCATGCGTTCCAAGCGAGACAATGCACTGTTATCAATCAACGTATCGTTGATCTTCACACGTATGCCCGCAATCAATTCTTCATCAACTGATAAACGCATATCAATCGTTTTATTCAATTTTTCTTCCAGTGTCTTTTTCAAGCGCTTTGCTTCTTCCTCTTTTAAAGCAGCAGCACTCTTTACATAGACAACCTGAATATGATTTACCTCGTTATAGTTTCGGATATATTCTTTTACAATTTCATGCATTGCCTTGAAATGACCTTTATCAATCAAAAGCTTCATAAAATTTAAAAGTACAGGATCCAGATCATGCTTATAAACTTCCTCCAAAATTTCCTTTTTCTGTTTCTTGGAAATCTTCGGGTGTCCTAAAACGGTATAAAAATCAGCATCTTTCATCGTTTGATCGACAAACAACAGCTGTTCCTTATACATATCCAGCTTATGATCTTCTTGAGCAATAGCGAAAATAGCATCACAATAGCTTTTAGCAACTAAGCCTGCCATGTGTCATCACCTGCATGTTCAATAAAATCATCTACATAGGCCTGCTGCTTGCTTTCGTCCATTTCCTTCTTGACGATTGCTTTGGCAGCTTCAAAGGCTACATCGACAATCGTTTGTTTCATTGCCTGCTGAGCCTGTGCCTTTTCGCGTTCCATATCCTGTTTGGTTTTTGCTTTCAGCATATCTGCTTCCTCACGTGCCTTTGCCAAAACTTCTTTACGTTCCTCATTGGCATGCTTTTGAGCAGCTTCGATAATTTCACGAGCCTCTCCCTTTGCCCCGGCTAATTGCTGTTCATACTGCTGACGGTAGCTTTCACCCTCCGCCTTTGCATCAGCTCCGGCTTTTAGATCTGCCGCTATCGCATCATGACGCTTTTGGAAATAATCGCTAACATAATCCCAAAAGAAATGCTTTGCGAACAGACATAAAATCAAGGTAGAGACCAGAACCATGATCATATCCACAACATCTAAACGCAGGTAATTTGATATATTTATATCCATTTATCAAACCCTCCTGTGTGGCAGCTTACATATTTGTAAAAATCAAGATCAATGCGATAACAAGTGCATAGATACCGGTTGTTTCCGCCATGGCGATACCAAGCACCATGATGCTACGAATCTTACCTGCTGCTTCCGGATTACGTCCGACAGCCTCTGCACCTTTACTTGCCGCAATACCCTGTCCGATTCCGGGACCTAAACCGGCGATCATTGCAATACCGGCACCTAACATTGCCATACCTTTTACAAATTCTTCATTAAACATTTTTTCTTACCTCCGTATTTGTTTATTCTTCCTCACTAGCCATACTGTCAGATAAGAAGAAGCTGGCAAGCGTAAAGAAGATGTAGGTCTGAATCAGACCTGAGAAAATATCGAAATATGCGTGGAAGAACGGAGTGAGCGAATAACCGATGATACTAAACGGCAATAAGCTTTCCATTAACCCATATACCATACCGACAATAATGGTACCGGCAAGCATATTTCCAAATAAACGTAAGCTCAAGGATACCGGCAGAGCCAAATCTCCAAGAACATTGAGTGGCATAAACAGCAAAAACGGATCGCATAATTCCGCAATTCTGCCCTTGATGCCTTTTTCCTTCAGTCCGGTATATTGGACCAAAACAAACATCATGACGGCGAGCGTCACATTGACACTGAGATTACTGGTTGGCGGCTGCAATCCAATAAGACCTAATAGATTGCTAGGGGCCATCATAAAAATCAAAGAACCAAAGAAGGGAAGATATGCTTTTGTTCTTTCCTTCAGGTTATCGGATATGATTCCAGTACCCAGCTTGGCGATGACTTCACATAACAGCAGGAAGCCCTTTGGTGCTTCTCTTGGATCAGCTTTTTTGATCTTCTTTCCGGCAAAATAAAAGAAAATCATTAGGATCACACAGAGAGCTAACCAATTTACGATGGATTCATGGATATAAATATGAAATCCAGCGATTGTTATGTCAATTGCCACTAATCCATCTCCTCTCTATATCGAACGCTATACACAATAATTGCTGCCTTATGACACATAAAGCCGACAAGTAGTGCGAAAACGTTGATGCCGGAATACATACTTAATGTAAAAACACAGGCATAGAAAATAAAACGTAACAAATAGCCTACATACGCTTTGCTTTTCGCATTGCTTTCTTCAATTCCAAGCGACATGGACTGAATCATCTGAAAGCCGATAAGGGCACACATAAGTCCGATTACAACTCCACCGGCTACTTCAGCGATTTTATCATGCCATATAATAGCGGCGAGGATACTAAGTGTAACGCCGATGAACAAAGAAAGCAAGCGTATTTTACGGGTCATTTTTTGTAGCTCATTCATTCTTACTCATTTCCTTCCACAGTCGATAAAAGCCTCCGCCAATCGCATAGGCTAGGCATAGTAGGATAGCAAGCGGCGCAGTGTTCAGCCATTGATCTAATAAATAACCGATACCGGCCGCAAACAAGGTCGTGAGTGTAAAAACCGCAAGCCATTGAATTGCCCATTTCATGCTTTATTTTGTTCCGAAAATACGATCGCCTGCATCTCCAAGTCCCGGAACAATATAGCCTTTTTCATTCAGCTTTTCATCTAAGGCAGCTAAATAAATATCCACATCGGGGTGCTCTTTTTCAACTGCCGCTACACCTTCCGGGGCACCGACAAGACAAACCAAACGAATGTTTTTTGCGCCCTGACGTTTTACCATTTCAATAGCGGCACAGGCACTTCCTCCGGTTGCCAGCATCGGATCAACGATCATCACGATACCATCATGAATCGTCTTTGGATACTTTTCAAAATACGTGTGTGGTTCCAATGTTTCTTCATCACGATACAAGCCGACATGGGCAATTTTTACCGTTGGAATTAAATTACAAATTCCATTTACCATGCCCAGTCCTGCACGAAGAATCGGAACAAGCACAATTTCTTTACCTAAGGTAAAGGTGTTACAAGTTTGAACCGGTGTTTCGATCTGTACCGGCTCCAACGGAAGATCTCTGGTGATTTCATAAGCCATCAGTCCTGCGATTTCATCAAGGTTCTGACGGAAATCCTTTGTCCCCGTTTCTTTCTTACGCATCTGTGTCAGCTTATGCGTAATCAAAGGGTGTTCCAATACCTTTAACATAACATGTTCTCCTTTGCTTTAGAAGCATTTTTAACAACGCTTCATCGTTGTTATTATAACATGAATTATGCCTAATTTTTACCATTTTATGCAAGTCATATGATTTCCCATAATTCACATAATTTAAATCGTTTCATCTTTCTTTCCTCTTTGGAAAATAGGGAAGTTTCTATCGAACGATTGTTAAAATCTACGGTTTTCTACCTATCAACATACAAAAAAACATAAGTCTTTATGATCATAAGCTGTGTTTCGTTTCCATAAATATTCAAAAATAAATATTTATCATTCTCCTGTGCATTCAAACTGTTAGATATGTACTTGTTTTAAGATATTAACACTGTTATTTAAAAGACATGATTATGATCGTATGTTCAAATTTATATCATGAAATCAAACTCCTTTGTGATTTTTACCTACACTGCCTGCAATTGTCTCATTTTTTGAAAAGGATATGTGTGGATTGCAATCTGTTTACGACTTTTTTATGTCGAACTTTTTTTAAAGGAGCATGTGTCAGATATGAACTGTTTTGACACATCATAATGCTAAAATAAATAAATTTTCGTACATTGTGTTGATATTGTGATTACATTTGCATATAATATGTATGTAGAAAGGAGCTGTTGATTATGGCTAACTTAAATATTCGTATTGATAACAACCTTAAAAGAGATGCAGAAGCTATCTTCTCCGATTTAGGCATTTCTTTATCCGCCGCAACAACTATGTTCTTGAAACAAGTAGTACGCACAAATGGTATTCCTTTTGAATTGAAAGCTGACCCTTTTTACTCTGCGGAAAATCAAGCACGTTTGATAACTGCAAAAGAAAGAATGGAAAGTACAGGAGGTACGAGCCACGAGCTGATTGAGGTTTCTGATGATTAAAGTATGGGACGATTACGCATGGGAAGACTACTTATATTGGCAGTCAAAAGATAAAAAAACCTTAAACCGTATTAACCTTTTAATTAAAGATATTGATAGAAACGGATATGACGGAATAGGCAAACCCGAAGCCCTTACCGGAAGTCTAAAAGGATATTGGAGCAGACGCATTGACGAAAAACACAGAATCGTATATCGTATCAATGAAAACAAAATTGAAATCTTGCAATGTCGAACTCATTACGGAGATAAATAGATAAGCATACACTACGCAAGCGCCTACCATGGCGCTTTTTATTATGGACAAAGGCTATGTGTCATATCAAAACAGTTTGGGTATGTATCGGTTGGAAACTGTTTAAGAAATCAAATAATTTTAACCTTTACATGTATGCAAAAAAAAGTCGTATTACAATATAATTCATTTGAAGGAAGATGAACACTATGACATACAAAGCGTTAGATATTGCTAAATGGTTTTTATTAAATGATGTAGATAAAACTTTATTCAACAAAGAATTAACAAGCAAAAACGGAATAACATTCTGTGAAGAAAATGTACGTTTAAACAAATTTTTGTTTTTTGTACAAAATATTCATATTGCAAAATATGGCATTAATGAACGCTTTTATGAGTATGATGACGGAGCCGTTGTGGAAGAGGTTCGAACTAACTATGCTGTTTTATTATTTAATAAAAAGAACAAAAAAAGCTGTAACAAAATGACCTAAAAATTTTGTCATTTTGTTACAGCCTCTTTTTTCATATTCATTTGTAATTTTTATGATACATTCATTTCTTTGGTTTGGGTTGTTTGAATAGCTTCAACAACTGCCGGTCGAATATTCTCTGCGATTTCTAACATATCCATGACATTTTCAATCTTCATATTATTGATCTTCATTAGCTTTGAAACTGTTTCCGCAATACCCATGATTCGTCCATCTGCACGTCCATCATCGAACCACCCTTGTGATAGGTTACACATAACATCGACCTCCTCTTTCATCATTAGTATACCATAGTTCTTCATCAATTGATATTTCTTAATCTCGCTTGTCAGCTTTGCTTTAAATAAAATATACAGCATTTCCATCAAGCTATGCGGTTCATCTTCAAGCTCATAATAGCTCTTTGGATACAGCATAATAATTTCTAATTTATCGTAACTTTCCTTTTTCAAATGATACTTAACACCTAAGCATTTCTCCTCAATTGTGTAGAAATTCATCACACCTTCCATTTCCTTTGTTGCATTCATAACGATCCAAATCAAATACACCTTTTTTAATTGTTGAAAATTTGACTTTCCAAAACCTCCTTCATGATTCTTTTGACGTGCCAATAGTCTACTGCAATAATAGATAGCCCTTGTGATAAGCGGATAGGCCGTTTGTCTGTGATTTTGTGCTTCGATATTAATGAACAAACCTATCCTTTCTTCTTTTGAAGAATGAGGGAGCTTTGCATCAAATAAGATATCGTATCTAATTTCCGCACCAAAGACCGATTGATCTTCAACATTTCTGCCCTTGATTACTTCACTATCCTCCATAGAAACATTCAACATGGGATCATGTTCAATATAAGAAGGAATTTCTTTTAATGGAACATCGGCATATTCCCTTACACATGTCTTTAAAATGTGAGCTAACACCTGTTTATTACTTAAGACTTTTTTACAATATTCATCATAAGCAGAATCAGTAGTATTGTTATCAATTGCATCTGCGATTTCCAAATTTTCCATCATGCTTCATCACCCACTTTCTATATCTGTAATACAGAGCAATCAACACAAGCAAAAAAAACAATAACAAGCATGTTCATATCACCTCCAACCCTAAGCGATGCTTGGGGTTCATAAGGTAATACGAAAATCACTTGAAAAAAGGAAAAATTTTGAAAAATAAAAGCTCAAAAAAGCTATGAATATTTTTAGCACTCTAGTGTTGACAGTGCTAAATGTTGGGTATATAATAACAGTGTAATCGGAAGATACCGATGGTAAGATTTCATGAACAACGGCTGCGAAACGTATCACAACCGCTAGATGCAAAATGGAGGCGATGGATATGAAATTCTTCCCAAGAACAAGCAATGTATTTGACGATGTATTTGATGACATGTTTACTTCACCATTCTTCTCAAACCGCAATGATATGGCAATGAAAACCGATATCAGTGAAAAAGACGGATATTATTTATTGGATATGGAATTGCCCGGTTGTCGTAAAGAGGATATTCAAATTGAGCTTCATGACGGATATTTGAATATCAGTGCTGCACATAACACAAACAAGGAAGAAAAGGACGATAAAGGAAACATCATTCGTCAGGAACGTTACAGTGGCAACTTCTCACGTAGCTTCTATGTCGGTGAAAATCTTGATGAAACAGATATCAAGGCAAGTTATGATAATGGGGAATTAAAGGTTACTTTCCCTAAGGAAACCGTAAAAATACCGGAAAAGAAAACGATTATGATTGAATAAAAAAGGCGGCAGTTGAAAACACTGCCACCTTTTTTATCTATTCTTCATTTGGTAACGGAAATCGCTTTGTTAAAGCACATACTTCCTTATGTATCTGTTGAATGAATTTTTCATTATCCCCATTTTTTAGCACCTGAGAAATCCATAGTGCAACCTGATGGAATTCATTTTCCTTAAAGCCACGTGTTGTCATTGCCGCACTTCCCAAACGAATGCCACTTGTTACAAATGGCTTTTCAGAATCAAATGGAATCGTATTTTTATTACATGTAATACCTGCTTGATCCAAAAGTTCTTCTGCTTTCTTGCCACTCATACCAAGCGATGCCTTTACATCAACTAACAACAAGTGATTGTCTGTTCCATCACTCACAATGCGAAAGCCTTCTTCCTTCAACGTATCGCTCAACACCTTTGTATTGGTAATCACCTGCTTGGCATAGCTTTTAAACTCCGGCTGCATAGCCTCATAGAAACAAACAGCCTTAGCCGCAATAATATGCATCAACGGTCCTCCCTGCATACCCGGGAAAACCTTCTTATCCAATAAAGCAGCATGTTCCTTTTTACATAAGATAATACCACCACGTGGTCCGCGCAAGGTTTTATGCGTTGTCGATGTTACGAAATCTGCATAAGGAACAGGACTTGGGTGTAATCCCGCAGCTACCAAGCCGGCAATATGTGCCATATCGACCATGAAATATGCGCCAACCTCATCAGCAATTTCACGAAATTTCTTAAAATCAATAACACGTGGATATGCACTAGCTCCGGCCACGATCAGCTTTGGCTTGGTTTCCAAGGCTACTCTTCTAACATCTTCATAGTCAATATACTCTGTATGCTTATCTACTCCATAATCAACAAAGTTATACAAGCTGCCACTAAAATTTAACGGGTGTCCATGCGTTAAATGTCCTCCGGCGGTTAAATTCATTCCTAAAACCGTATCTCCCGGTTCTAAAACAGCCATATAAACTCCCATATTTGCCTGCGATCCACTATGTGGCTGAACATTTGCATGCTCCGCATGAAATAGCTCCATTGCACGCTTTCTGGCAAGCTCCTCCACCTCATCTACATGAATACAGCCTCCATAGTAACGCTTACTGGGATATCCTTCCGCATATTTATTGGTTAAAATACTTCCTGCTGCCTCCAAAACATCTTTTGATACATAATTTTCCGATGCAATTAGCTCAATGTTATATAGTTGTCTTTCTCTTTCTTTTTCGATTGCTTCTTGAATTTGTTTATCTTTCATATAGCAGTCCTATCCTTTCTTTTCTGTTTCGATTATATCATGCTTCTAAAATACCTCCTAGCAATGTAACCAACAAAATAATTCCCTCAATATCCTGTTGATGTTGACATGATGTAGATGGTATTAATTTTCTCCTAACAAATACTTAATATATGAATCGAGTATTTTAATATAAAAGATGCTACATTGAAATAGCACCACTTTTTAATTCTGCTAAAAATAGTCTTATATAAGCAATACAAATCATATATAAATACAGATTAAGTGCTTACTTTATCAGTATACTATAATATGTAGGAAGATATAAGACTGTTATAAGCATATTTTATGATTTATAATTTATATATAAAGGGAGATGTGATAACCATGGGAAAGTACAATATAAGTATATAATAATGAACATTTTATTATGATTAAAAACAATTATAGTGGTAATTATCAAGATATTTACTGTTTTCAAATAATCGAAGAGTATGATATAAAACGAAATTATAATATATTAAAAATGATATATAGCTATATTTTTGCTCCTGCTATTCCTATTAGTGAACATCTTGATGATGAAAAAATAAAAAGTAACTATACGTTTTGTAAAAAGTTATTAATTAAAATATGGGTAAAAAATCAAATTCAGCCAATACTTATTTCATTTCTTCCAACTAAAAAAACAATATATGTAAAAAGCCATTCTTTTAAAAGAATATATGCTTTATTTACCAAAAGAAAGGAGGAGTTAATAAAAAATTATAAAAATATATATGGTTCTAATTATGAAAAAATACTTTCTGAAAGAATATCAAAAATACAAAAACAGAGTTTAAATTCGTCGGAATAGTAAAAAACGATTAAATTTCCAAAGGGTATGACCTCAATATCATTAGGCTATGGTCAATGATACTGCAATCATACCCTCTTTTATCAATAAAAAAGACACAGCATTTGCCATGTCAATTTTCATATAAGCTTTGTTATACTACATTTGTTCGCTTCGCTCAAGAATCTCAATTACAACATACAACCAATCCTTAATTTTTGGCATACGCATATAAATTTTCTGATCCTTATAGCGAATAACAATATCCTTTGAAATCGTTGTCATCATTTCAAATAGTTTCACACCATCAATACCATTTGACCACTGCGGAGTAAAGACGATTTCCACCTCACGTGGCATTTCCTTAAAGGTCTCTACATGTGGTTCATTGATACATATATCCAAGCGTTTCTTTTCAAATAAAAGCTGCACTGCTTTGGGAAGGCGACCATAATTATCCTTGATTTCGTCCATCATAGCTAACAGCTCTTTTTTGGTCGTTATCGCGTCCATACGCTGATACAAGGTGATTTTCTCATAATCCTCATTTGCAAAACGACTAGGTATATAAGCATCGACCTTTACATTTGCTTTTGCCAGCTCCTTCTTTACTTCTTTTTTAATGCCCTTTTCTTCCATAATAGCATCATTCAGCATCTCAATATACATATCAATCCCAACCGTATCAATAAAGCCGGCTTGTTGAGGACCTAGCATATCTCCGGCTCCACGGATCGTTAAATCGCGCATGGCAATTTTATAGCCACTTCCAAGCTGTGTAAATTCTTTGATGGATTTTAAACGCTTCATTGCGATTTCCGATAATTGACGCTGCGGAGAATACATCAAATAAGCGTATGCCAAACGATCGCTTCTTCCCACTCGTCCTTTGATTTGATATAACTGTGCTAGTCCGAAATGATCCGCCTCATCAATCAAGATCGTATTGGCATTGGGAATATCAATTCCCGTTTCGATAATGGTCGTACATACAAGCACTTGATAGTGGTTCTCGGTAAATTGCAGCATGACATCTTCAATATCCTCACGACTCATTTGTCCATGGGCAACACCGATTTCAACGTCTGGTAAAGCTTCCCTTAACTTTCTTGCGACATTATAAATTTCCTTGACATTGTTATATAAATAGAAAACCTGTCCGTTACGTGCAAGCTCACGTTGTATGATTTCCTTAATCATTGCAAAATTCTTTTCAATCACATAGGTTTGCACTGGCATACGATTTTGTGGAGGTGTATTCAGCTGCGATAAGGAACGAATCCCAATCAACGACATTTGTAATGTTCTTGGTATTGGCGTTGCACTTAGAGAAAGAACATCTACCGTATTTTTAAATTCCTTGATTTTTTCCTTATGCTCAACTCCAAAGCGTTGTTCCTCATCAATCACCAACAAGCCTAAATCTTGAAATTGAATATCTTTGGAAAGCAAGCGATGTGTACCAATCAAAATATCAATGCTTCCTGCCTTTATGTCCTCCATAATTTGTTTTTGCTTTGCCATTGGAATAAAGCGATTGATGACTTCGATACGTACCGGATAATTTTCAAAACGACGGGTAAAGGTTTTATAGTGTTGAAGAGATAAAATCGTTGTCGGACATAAGAAAGCAACCTGTTTATTATCCACGACCGCTTTAAAGGCAGCACGAGCTGCAACCTCGGTTTTACCGAATCCGACATCACCACACAACAAGCGATCCATAGGCTTACTGCTTTCCATATCCTGCTTGATTTCTTTTACGGCACGTGCTTGATCATGCGTTAATTCATAATCAAAATCCTGTTCAAACTGCTTTTGCAGCTCACTGTCCTTCGAAAAAGCAAAGCCGATATGTTCTTCACGTGAAGCATACAAATGCACCAAGCGCTGTGCTAACTGTGCAATCTTTTCACTTACCTTACGCTTTGTTTTTTCCCATTCTCCACTACCTAGCTTATTCAGCTTAGGAACTGCTCCTTCCTTTGAAACAAACTTACGGATAAGCTGAAATTGCTCCAAGGGTACTAATAAGACATCATCTCCCTTATAGGCAATATGCAAAAAATCTTTATGGATACCATCAATTTCTTTATTGACGATTCCTAAATATTTTCCAATTCCATGCTGATGATGAACTACATAATCCCCAACATTCAATTCCTGATAATCATGCAGTACCTCAGCTTCTTTAAATTTATTAGAATAGCGGGAAATGCTGTGCTTGCTTTGGAATAATTCCTTACCGGTATACACATGGATCTGTTCACTAATGCATGTAAAGCCTTCTATTAGGCGATGATGAAGTATAGAAATTCCATTTTTTAAGGTATCTGTTTCCTCTACTCGTTGATAGCTTACATTTTTTTCATCTAATAACTCTCTTACACGTTTGATTTCACTTTCATCAAGACATAACAAGACCTTATCACTATGGGATTGTGTAATAAGCTGATCCATGGTTCTTTCTAAGTTGATATCTCCCTGTGCCATCGTCATGATTTGAGAAGAAAGCGGCTGTTTATAATCTACAAACATTTTAACGTAAATTACATCATGTGCCTGTATAGCTTTTGAAAAATCCGCAAACATGGAAAACTTCAATAAGCCGTTTGCTTCCTGATACATTTCTTGAATATAGGCTATATTTTCTTCTGCTGCATGCTTAATAGAATCCTTTACTTCTTCTTCACTGGATACAATTACACAAGCATTTTTTACATAGTCCATGATCGTGGCCTGTTGATTTAAAAAGGCACGATATTTATATAATCTTGCTTCCGGACTATGATTAGCAATAGCATCTAAATCCTCGTTTACAATTGCTTCTAAATGCTCCTTAGAAGCATTGGTAAATCCTTTTACATTTGCAAGTTCTGCCAAAGCAAGCTGTGTAATGGTTTGAATTTCTTCATTGGTAAATAAAATATCGCTTGCCGGTATGATACTGGCTTCTTGGATTACTTCAATCGTTCGCTGTGTTGATATATCGAAAAAACGAATGCTGTCGATTTCATTATCAAAAAATTCAATACGCAGCGGATATTCATAATTCATAGAATAAACATCAATGATTCCACCTCTTGCGGCATAGCATAACGGTTGATCGACACGACTTACATGTGTATAGCCTGCCTCAAACAGCAGTGTTTTTAATTGCTCATAATTGGTTTCTTCATTGGTTTTTATGGAGATGCAATGCTGTTGGAATACTTCCGGTGCAGGTAGATAATGAATGCTAGCAGCGGCATTCATAACGACGATATATGGTTTATTATCAAACAGCTTTGATAATACTTCCATTTGATTAGCTTTCGTTTCCGGTGATGCGGCAATTGCCTCTACTCGCAAGGATTCCTCCACGCCAAAAAACAGCACCTTTTCACCTAGAAGGCTATACAAGCGTTCATAAAGCCTTTGTGCTGTATAAGTATTATTTTTTACAATGAGCATTGTCTGTGGTTGTTTTTGAAATGCACTTGCAACAATGAGTGCTTCTTCACTTAAGGAAAGATTGCCAAGCTTACTTTCTTTTTTTAAAATACTCTTTACAGCGACATTGTTGTAGAGTTCTTTTAATAAAATATCCATAGTATCTCCTATTTCTTATTATAAGCACTCATCGTGTCAATAAAAGAATGTGAACAGCTATAAATAGCAGCATCGCATGCTTGCTTGATTGCCTGCTCATACGCCTCTTGTTCTTCCTTACGAATCTTACCTAGCACCCAATCAATGACCGGTACACGTGCATCTTTTCCGATTCCTACACGAATGCGGTTAAATTCCTGGGTATGTAAATGCTGAATAATATTTTTCATACCGTTTTGTCCACCGGCACTTCCTTTTTCACGTAAACGAATTTTTCCAACCGGCAAGTCAAGATCATCATAAATAACCAAAATATCTTTAATGTCTATATGATAAAAATTGACTGCTTGAATAAGTGCCTCACCTGATAAATTCATATAGGTTTGCGGCTTCATCAGCAATACGCTTTCCTTACCAATACGGGTTTGGGCAACAAGTGCCTTAAATTTCTTTTGATTGATTTCTACATTGCATTCCTTTGCGATTGCGTCCATGACACAAAAGCCGGAATTATGTCTGGTATTTTCATATTCTTTTCCGGGGTTTCCCAATCCAACGATTAACTTCATTTATATCACCTCAAAGCTTATACATTATACCCCATATGCCTTGGTAAAATCAAAAGAATCAGCTTTTCATAGCTGTAATATTTTTGTACTCCTTATGAAATGAAAATAACATAAAGTCATTACAACCTTATGTTATCCTTTCTTATTGTTATCAGGCTTTACTTCTTCCTCTTCACATGGATAAGAATGCCACGTAGGTGGTTCCTTGTGTATAGTCAATACTTTCTTTATTCGACTTATGATTGCTTCAACAAAATGAAACCATAAATTAGCAAATAGAAATACTACTACCAAGAGGAACAGAAAAGCTAGAATTTCTTTTAATGGCATAGCTCTTATTTCGTTGCGAATTGTTTCATAAAGAACTCGGTAAATGCAGCTAATTCACTTTCTTGAGATACATATACATAAAGTGATTCATCTTCAAGCCAATCGTATGCATTGATCCCGATATATCCTTTTTTATCCGGATAAATAATGAAGGCATCGGTAGGATATTTATTGCGATAAGCCTTGTGTATCTCACTACGGCGATAATATGTCGGATCACCACAGCCGGATAAATTTGGCACAGTTGGAACAACAACGATTGTTTGTGTATCGGCATTCCAACCGACTATTAAATTTCCGATTTTTGTTTTACTGCCATGGACAAAGCCATAATTAAAACGTCCTACATCTTCCGTATAGCCAAATATTAGTTGATAATTATCACCATCTTCTACTACCTGATTAAACAATACTCGCATTTTTTTAGCATTGGCATTGCTTTTTTCCATATCAACCTCAGGTCCTTTAAATAATTTTCCAAAAATTCCCATATCTTTTCCTCCTTCGCTTCTTTCGAATACTCCTATGAGAATAGTCTTATTTGTTTTTATCTTTAGCAAGTGGATATTTCGCTTTTAGCTTTTCCAAAGCATTAACAAGCACATCAATTTGAAAAGCTACTGTTTCATCAGCTGCTTCGGGAACGAATAGCGGAAGCTGGTTAGGAATCGCTTTGCGAACAACCATTAAAGCTAAGCTTAAATTAATAAATAAATTAATGTTAGTTTTTTCCGCTTGGATTCCAAAGCCCTCTAAAATTGATTTAAACAACAATTGTTGCTTTTTACGAAAGATATCATAGCTTTCCGATGACAAACGTTTAAACAAAAGCTGCTGTTCCTCAATTGTAAGTATAGCAATACCGTTTCTTTCCCCATAGCAACAGGAAAAAAGGAACTTCTTTACGGTACTTCTCCAATTTAAAGAAGGATCGCCCATCAGTTCATGCACATAATGAATGATTTTCGGCTGTTGAAAATAGAGTGTTTCAACAATTAAATCTTCCTTGGTCGGAAAAAAACTATAAAAGAATGTACGTGATATACCAACACTTTTGTAAATCTGTTCAACTGTTGTATGCTGAATACCTTGTTTTGCCATCAAATCCAAACCAACAGTAATCAACTGTATTCGTATTCGTTCTCGCTCTTCCTCTGAATAAGCCATCTTTGGCATTTTATCACTCCCTATCAAAATAAAAACAAATTTATAAATCTGTCTTTATTTTAACATGCATAAAAAGACAAAACAATTATTTATTTGTTTTTTTTATATTTGTTGAAGGAGAATTGTTTTAAATTCATCAAAAGAATTTACATTTGTAAGTCTTGATAATTTATACGGGTTTTCTAATATTTGAATCATACTTTCATAAAGCTCAATAAATCGTTTTCGATCTTCCCGCCTTACGGAAATCATTAAAACAATATTCACTATATTTTCTTGATCCCAATGAATTCCTTTGTGTGAAATAAGAACAGAAACCATAGTTTTATTAGCATTTAATTCAATCGCGTGAGGAATTGCATATTTTCCACTGAAGCAAGTCGAGGATAGCTGTTCTCTGTTTTTTACCGAATCTGGAAAATTAGTATCTGCGATTTTATGATGAACCATTTCTTTAGCTAAAAAATCTAATATTTCATACTTATCTTGAAAATCATCGCAAATATAAAATAAATCAGATTGAAAAAATTCAAAAAATAGAGTACTAGCCTTCATAGAAGTGTATAAACCTGTAAGATTTGAAATTACTTTATTAATCTTGTCGATATCGGCTAATGTCAAAAAAGGAGATACTTCAATGACAGGTATCGGAAGATGAACAATATTATCTGTGGTGATAACTAAGTCAACGGACTGATTTTGTAGGTTTTCAAAGGTTCCTTGAATTAATTGAATCGTATCCGGTAATATTTTTCGAAGTTTATTATATAAATATTGTTTGACTTGATGATAATTTTCACATAAGAAGAAACAATAGATTTGTGTGCGATAAATTGCATTTTCTACTAGGGATCCGATATAAATACAGATAAATCCAATTTCAGAATCATTAATTTGAATATTATACGCTTTCTTGATATTGTTAGCAATATAAACCGCCACTTCATAAATAAACGGATGATCGGATTTTAAACTTCGAACAGCATAATTATATGCAGGCTGCATTGCCTTTGATCTTTTAATTAATCCATCGACATGCATTGAAAAACTATAAATATTGTCTGAAAAATCAATATCTAACATATAATGTCTAAAGGCACTTTTTAATATATTATGAATATTTTGTATAAAATCGGTATCTAGTAGTGAATCAATTGGATTTGTAACCGTGTCGTTTGGTTTTATTTGACCAATAATTAAACTAGATATATATTGAATATCATTTTTGGTTGGTGTTAATTGGTATTTTTCCTTATAGTACTCCAATATTTTTGTAGCGATTTTATATTCAATGGAATCTTTCGTACATTGATAGATAATTTCGGAATCTATGTAATGATGTGTTTGCATACGGTATAAAGCTACTGATAGAGATACAGTTAATGTATTGGCATATACGCGGTCTATAGAATAATCATGATCATGAATTATTTTTTCTAAAAATGATTTTGTTTTTGAAAGCTCGATATTATCAAAATAAGGACTGAAAGATTCAATGTTGATAAAAGATCCTTGAGTTTCATTGATAATAAGATTTTTAATTAGTTGTCTTTTGTAAATTTCATTTCCTTCAATATGCAGATATCCTTTATTTCGAATAATAGATAATGAATATTCTTTTAATATATCTTGATATGTCTTTAAATGTTTTTCGAGTGTTGTAATACTTACATATAATTGATCGGCTAAGTCATAGATATGAATTGAACTATTGGAAAATAGTAAGATTTTTAAAGCTTCATTATCTTTTTGTGGATATTTCGAGGATTGATAAATTGCTTCATAGGCTGATGTATTTAGCGTATATCCTTTATTAGAGGATTCAATAATTTTATGGCTCCTATTGATTGCCATAATTTCGTTTTGAATTGTTCGTACGGAGCAATTCAATAGAATGGATAATTCTTTTCCTGTTAAGGATTGATGCGTATTGATTTCTTGTACGATTTTAGACTGTCTGGTGGTTAATTTTCGCATATTACATATCCTTTCCAAATATTCATATTTATTAATCTTTATCATAAGAAAAAAATTAAAAATTGTAAAATATGTTTTTTCGTAATACCTCGCAAAATGAATTGTGGGGCATGTCACAAAAACAGGTTTGAACTAAAAAACTGTTTTTTTTAAAATATAAAAGTAAATTAACGTGCACGGTTAGTTTTTAAGAAAGGGTGAATATATGACAGAAGAAACAATTCAAGAGATGTCTTTTGAGATTATCGGATACGCAGGAAATGCTTTTTCTTATTTCTATGAAGCAGTTGAAGAAATGATGGAGGAAAATAAGGAAAGAGCAAAAGAGCTTTATAACTTAGGTAAGAAAGAATTAACACAAGCTCATAAAGTACAAACAGATTTATTAATTTCTGAGGCAAATGGAGAAAAGGTAAATATAAATGTAATTTTAATTCATGCGCAGGATCATTTAATGACAACGATTATGTATGAACGTATTGCAAGACAAATGATTCGTATTTTAGACAAAGAGGCAAGACTATGAGCAAATTTTTATGGGGAAGTGCGACTAGCGCTTATCAATGTGAAGGTGGTTGGCGAGAAGGTGGAAAAGGATTAACCAATTGGGATATTTTTTGTCATAGTGATGAGAATTCGGTAAATCCTGTAACTGGAGATGTAGCTTCAGATGTTTACCATCGATACGAAGAAGATATTCGAATGTTAGCAAAAGGAAATCAAAATGCCTATCGTTTTTCCCTGTGTTGGACACGTATTCTTCCAAATGGAACAGGTGAAGTAAGCCAAGCAGGAATTGATTTCTATAATCGCGTTTTAGATACTTGTGAAAAGTACGGTGTTGAACCATTCGTAACTTTATATCACTATGATATTCCTATCTCTCTATTTAAATCCGGTGGGTGGGAAAATCGAGAAACTGCTTTCGCCTTTATTGAATATGCAAAGATATGTTTTAAATATTTCGGTCATCGGGTGAAATACTGGGCAACAGTAAATGAACCGAATTATGAAACTTATTGCTGCTATGGTCGTGGTAATTATCCACCAAATGTGCAAAATCTTTCTAGACGTTGGAAAGCTATGTATCATTTGTTATTAGGAAGTGCCGGCTGTATTCATGAATATAAAAAAATGAATCTTAAAGGAATGATTGGTATTGTCAGTGATAGCTATTCAATAGAGTCTTTAGTAGATAACGAAGAGTATCGCGAAGCAATTTACAATGCAGATTTATTTTATAACCGCTGTGTAAATGATGTCTCTGTCCTTGGAGAGTATCCGCAAGATTTCATTGATAAATTATCAAAGGAGTATGATTTATCATATATGCTTCCAGAAGATAAAGTAATCTTTAAAGAAGGGATTGTTGATTATTTAGGAATTAATGCATACGACCGAACTTTAGTTAAGCCATATACAACTGGAGAAACCTGTATGATAGCAAATAACACAGGAGATGGTGTTACTAAAAACTCAACAATTATTAAAGGTTGGTTTGAATTAGATGAAGACCCTAATACTATAAAAAATGCTTGGGGTTGTGAATTATATCCTAAATCTGTTTATAACTTGTTGTTAGATTTAAAAGATAAATATCCAAAAATACCAATTATCATTACGGAAAATGGCTTGGGATATTATGATGAATGTATTGATGGTAAAGTTAATGATCAATATCGAATTGAATTCTTAAATGGATTTATTTATTGGATTAAAAAAGCAATGGAAGATGGTTGTGATGTTCGTGGATATTTTGTATGGTCTACGATGGACTTATATAGTTGGATTAATGGATATAAAAAGCGATACGGTTTAGTATATATCGATTATGAAGATAATAATAAACGTATTCCAAAAGAAAGTTATTATTGGTATAAAAAGAAAATAAAAGAGGAAAGATTTTAATATGCATAAGATTAGTCAATTTATTGAAGAAAAGGTTGCCCCAGTGGCAACAAGATTATCAAGTCAGAAATATTTAAAAGCCTTACAAAGCACATTCTTGTTTTTAATTCCATTTTTTACAATTGGTAGTTTTGCATTGGTTTTGATTTCACCACCAATGGATTATACTACCATGGATCCAGGTTTCTTGTGCTCATTTATGAGAGGGTGGCAAGCCTTTGCTGATTACACAGGTCCTGTTTTAGAGTATGTATTTAATGTTACTATGCCTTTAATGTCATTGTATGTAGCAGTAGGAATTTCATATAATTTATGTAAAGAATATAAAATGAATACGATGATGCCAATTTTAGTTACTATGTCAACATTTGTTATTTCGGCAAGTATGAATGTGGATCGAACATTATCATTCGCTGCCTTTGATGCAACAGGTTTATTTACAGCGATTTTTGTTGGTATTACTTCTTTTGAATTATATCGGGTTCTAGTTGAGAAAAAAATTGGTCGTATTAATTTAGAAGGTTCAGGTGTTCCTCCAGCTCTCGCGGATTCCATTGGAAACTTAGTTCCTGTTGCAATTGTTGTCATATTAACAGCTTTTTTGAATAACTTATTATTATCATTTGCACATATTAATTTACCACAAGTTATCACAATGCTTATGACTCCACTTGTAAGTGCAGTGGATAATGTATGGGGTATAATTATCCTAGCTTTAATTGTTATGGTATTCTGGTGGTTTGGTATTCATGATTCTGTAATCACAAGTGCTTTAGATCCATTCTTCTACAGTAATTTAGGCGCTAACGCTGCAGCTTTTGCAGCAGGTACAGCAGCTGTGGCTTTACCTCATGTTGTAACTGCTCCATTCTGGTGGAACTTTATGGCAATTGGTGGAAGCGGTGCAACCTTAGGACTTGCATTTTTAGCATTGACTAGTAAATCAAAACAATTACGTACAATTGGAAAATTATCATTTATTCCATCTTTGTTTAATATTAATGAACCATTAATTTTTGGTTTACCATTAATGTATAACCCAATTATGATGATTCCTTTTATTATTGTTATGCCATTAAATGGTTTGATTACATATTTAGCAATGAGTAGCGGTTTGGTTGCTCGTACATTTGCTTATGCAAGCTGGAATATGTTTTCACCAATTGCGGCTTTAATCGATACAATGGATTTCAAAGCTGTTTTATTAATTATATTCTTAATTGTTGTAGATATTCTAATCTACTTACCATTTTTTAAAGCGTTTGAAAAAGAAAAAATTGCAGAAGAGGGAAAATAATATGAAAATTGTATTAGCATGCAATGCGGGTATGTCAACAAGTATCCTAAAAATGAAATTAGAAGAAGAAATGAAAAAAGATAATTTAGAACCTTATGTAATTGCAGTTCCTGTTTCCGAAATTGATGATTATATAGAAGGAGCAGACGTTGTGTTATTAGGACCACAAATTCGTTTCTTATTAAAAGAAGTAAAAACGAAAACAAATGTTCCTGTTATTACAATTGATATTCGTGATTACGGAACAATGAATGCAGTGAATGTGTATTCGTTAATAAAACAAGAATTAAATAAGGAATAAATAAAGAATATATAAAGTAGCTGATGATTTTCAGTTTACTTATATAATAAGCTACTCGGCTCTAAAAAGACGTAAGACTTTTTAGAGCCATTTTGGTGCTATTCAACTGTTATAGTCCCTTTTCTTATACTTTCTTATTTTGTAAAAAACATTTTTATACCTATTACTTCATAGCTTGCTTAAGTTCTTCCCAAGTATTGCAGGTAAAAAGCTGATTGGAAAGCTCATATAGCTGAGATAGGCTTAAGGTGGATAGCCATTCTTTAGCATCAACAGCGAATTTCTGTTTAATTTGCAAGGTTAATAAATTCAAAGTGCCAAATCGATTGCCTTCCTCTAAGCCTTTCTGTTTTCCTTCATCATAGCTATCCAACAGATTGTTCTTCTCTCTCCACTCTGCCATCTGTCTCGACATTGCCAGCGACCACAGCCCTTCATCATCTTTGAATTTCTCATGCTTTTCCATTAGCTTCCTCACCAACCTTTCCTTTGTCTTTAGTATAGCATGATTCGCATTGTTTTTAAACAAGTAGCACACCTGTTCAAAATCATTCATTGCTTCCATTCCCTTTTCTTTCGCTATTTCATCAATCATCGGCAGTTGAATATAGATTCTGTGTAACAGTGGCTCTTTGCTTTCTGCCTCTCCATATGGATCTCGCATAATATAGCGATTGATCAATCGTTTCTCATTTTGCGGACATGCATTTACAAAGATGATTTGATAAATCGATTGAAGCTGACGATAGTTCTCTCCCTCTACGAGTTGCTTGCTAAGCATGTTTGCCCCATAGTATTCAAATCGTTTCCATTCCGATGCCTGTAAGAAGGTAGTCTGCATTTCAAAGTCATATTCATGACCTTGCTCGTCCTTGACATGAATATCCAAGATGCTTTGCTTTTGCGCAAGCAGTGTTGGATCAAGATTGGGATTCAAAACGATGCTTTCTTTTGGATGAATACCGGTAACACGTTCAATGATGGTGTTACGGATATATGTGGAATCCTCATCTTCACTTCCAAGAGCATATTTAAAGAAAAAGTCATTGCAGTAATTCACTTCATTACTGCATGTTGTATTGGTAAGCATATCGATCCTCTCCTTTCGCTGAAATATACCTACATATATCTCATACGAAGGAAAAAAGAAAAAGCAGTGAAAAAACATAAAAAAAGTAAGAACCGTAAATGATTCTTACTCTCTATACTATTCCTTTTCCGGTGCGTAACAAATTTTCAAACGACGCTGATTGCCTTCCCCTTCACTTACCGTTCGTACATACTTCATCGTAGATAGGTAGTTATGCACTGCCTTTCTTTCATCAGCAGGCATCGGATCTAATACTGCATCAGTTTTTGTGCGCTGAACGGTTTTTGCGACACGCCGTGCCAGAGAACAAACCTTTTGATATTTTTCCTCTTTATATCCGTTAATATCAATTAACACACCAATTCTGCGCTTAAATTCACTTGATGCGGCTGATTTTAACACCGTATTGATGGCTTGTAGGGTCTGTCCGTTTTTACCGATCAGAATTGCATTATTATCAGCATCAATATTGACATGGAAGAAACCATTTTCTTCACTTACCTCAACATTTGCTTCCATTGCAATATTTTGAAAATAGCTATCTAAATAAGATTTCATGAAATCAATAATATCCAAATCACAATAAGCACTGATGGTTGTCTTACTTCCAAGACCTAAAAAGCCTGATGTTTCTTCGATAACCGTATAAGTTAATTGATCTGTTTCTACTCCTTTATCAAGAGCAGCGGCCTTCAAGGCATCATCAAGATTTTTGCCTGTATAAGTCTTCATGCCTACGCCTCCTAGTCTTTAATAAAGAATTTGTGAACAAGAATATTTTGTAATACACGTACTACAGAACCTACTAACCAATAGAATGACATTGCCAAAGGCCAGTTAATAGCGAATATAGCAATCATACCTGTACTCATATACATCATCATGTTCATAGATCCTGCCATACCGCTTTGCTTTGGCTGTGCATATTTCTTTTCTTTAACGTGATTTTTCTTTTTGCGATATTCTTGTAGCCATTGAGGCATCTTGAAGGATACCAACTGGAATACGATCATCAATAGGAAGATAACCACATGCCACCAGCTTTGTGAAGTAAATCCTTCAAGTGGTGTAACAGTTAAATCTATACCATAGAAAGAACCGCTGACTACTGCATAAGCACGCATCGTTGCATAATACATACCGAAGATTACCGGGAACTGAATAAAGGTAACCAAAATCGTACCAAACGGATTGATCTGATTTTTCTTATACAATGCCTGCATTTCCTGCGCCTGCAGCATTTTAGAACGATCATCATTTCGTCCAGCATATTTTGCCTGAATCTTATTTAATTCCGGCTGAATGCTCTGCATTTTTTGTGTTGCGACCTGTGATTTAATAGAGAACAGGAAGATAATGAACTGAATAAGCAGAGTTGTAATAATGATACCTACACCGGCATCGGTAAAGCTAGATGTAATGTTAATCAGCTGTGCAATCGGCCAAACAATCAAACCGTTAAACCAACCCTCGCTCATTGCATCACCGAAGGTCGTTTTCTTAATTTGAATGATATCCTCCGGCTTCATATCCTTGTACTTCTTTTGAATTTCTTTGTCGTCCGGCAAATCTACCTGACTGCGTTTTACTTCTACGTCCTCAGATGCAATAATTGAATTTACGTATGTTTTTCCAGATTCACCGCGTGGGTTACTACAACCTGTTAAAACAAATACCATAACCATAATTACTGCAAGGAATTTCTTTTTACTTTTTAAAAATCTTTTCATTTATATTTCTCCTCGCTAATTTTGCTTACCATTATATTTTAACGTGTTTAACTAATCTTTCCAAGTGTTTTTTATTGTTTATATAACTTTCTTCATGATATTTCACTCGAACCAGAATAATCGTATCGAATTTCTCCTCAAATGTATAAATATCATGCACCATTTCACGTACCTGACGCTTTATTTTATTACGCATAACCGCATTTCCAAGCTTTTTGCCTGCCGATATTCCAACACGCGCATGCTCTTGCTGTCTGGGCTTTACGTAAATGGTAAAAGAAGGACACGCATAAAATTTTTTATAGTTCATAATACTAGAAAATTCTCTTGTACTTTTGATGCGATATTCTTTTTTCATACGCTCACCTCGTTTTCCTTCATTGAAAAAAAATCGCCCGAAGGCGACTTTTTAAGCTGATAACACTTTTCTACCTTTACTACGACGACGTGCTAATACGCGACGTCCTCCAACAGTAGCCATACGGGCTCTGAATCCGTGAGTTTTTTGGTGTTTTCTTTTGCTCGGTTGATATGTTCTTTTCACAAGAGCCACCTCCACTTCTTTATCTTTTATACAAATTGAGCATTGCTCGTAAATTATATAAAAAATACATTTGAAAGTCAATAAAATTTTTTCGAATGCTGCTCTTCTTACACGATTTTTCTTTATCTTTATATTATATAGAGATAGTTTTCAACATTCCACTATCATAATGGTGGAAAACTAATGTAAATTTAGTATTTTTTTTAAGAAACCGGTGGATTTTCAGCTATTTTTTGCTTTTCCACCTCTTTTCAACATTTTTTGCACACTGAAAAAAAGAGGTTTTCCACCGTATGTGGAAAGTGTAGAAAAGTATGATTAATCCTTTATTTATCAGATGTTTTTCAATTTCTATCATGTGGATATTATAGAAGCATATACCATTTTTTCCACTTTTCCACATAGTAAGATTATCCACTATGGAAAAAACAAGAGTTTTCCATGTGTAAAGATGTGGAAAACTTCAAATATCCTTTAAATAAAGGGTGTTTCTACTGTAATTTAGTGGAAAACTTTATCTGTCTTATTTTTCACATAGAAATTATCCACAAAGTATAGTAAAATGGTTACGTTAAAGGAGATTTATATGTCAAGTTTTATTACAATGCAGCTACAACAGATATGGGATAAAACCTTGGATCTAATCAAAGAGAACTCCAAAGTAGATACTGCCAATTTCAGTGTTTGGTTTGATGGCTCTCAGTTGTTTGACATTCGTGATGATCTCGCTATTATTACAGTTCCTTATAAAGTCAATAAACAAATTATCAGCGATCTTTATAAGGATCTGATCAAGGAGAAGCTTTCCATCGTATTGGAGCATGAGGTAGAATGTCAAATCCTATTGAAAAAAGAGGTTGATAGTGAGTATATCAATAAAGATGCCTTACGACGCAGCAATATCTTATTTGAAGATAAAATCAATCCGGAATATACCTTCGATAGCTTTGTCGTAGGTAAAAACAACCGCGAGGCACATGCAGCATCACTGTCTGCTTGCTATTATCCCGGCAAATTTAACAATCCATTGTTCATTTTCGGTAATTCCGGTTTAGGAAAAACCCACCTGCTTCATGCCATTGGCAATTATATTAAGGAAAATCGTCCGGAGGACAAAGTATTATATATTTACAGTGAGGATTTCGTAACACTGTTAATTGAAGCAATGAAAAATAAAAATGTTGAAGAAGTAAAGGAAAAAATTTGCTCTGCCGACTATTTGTTGATTGATGATATTCAGCGCTTGAAGCAAAGTACCTCACAGGAGCTGTTCTTCAATATGTATAACAAGCTTATTCGTGATAATAAGCAGATCGTAATTACCAGTGATATTCACCCAACGGAATTAAAGGGTATCGAAAATCGTTTGATTTCACGCTTTAGCAGCGGACTTTCTGTTTCTGTCGGATCACCGGAATTTGAAACCGCTAAGGCAATCCTTCAAAAAAAGATCGAGGGCAGAAACGAGGAAATTCTTATTGAAGATGAGGTGCTTGATTATTTGGCAACACGCTTTGCATCTGATGTTCGTAAGTTGGAAGGAGCTTTGAATGAGCTGTTCTTTAAATCAATTCTATACAATCCCGATACGATTGATTTAAAGTTTGCCAAAGAAATCTTTAAGGAAAATCCAATGACCGTAACAAATGACGAATTATCTGTCAATAAGATTAAAAAAGCTGTTTGTGATTTCTATGGACTTACCAAAACACAGATTGAATCCAAGTCCAGAACCAAAAACATTGCCAATGCAAGACACATTGCTGTATATTTATGTCGTAAGCATTTGGATATGCCATTTGCGAAAATCGGCTTAGAATTCGGAAATCGCGATCATTCTACCATTATGTCCTCTTATGAGAAGATGGTAAAGCTGCTGAAAGATAAGGAACAATTTCAACAGGCCTTACAACAAATTGAGAAGCAGTTGGGAATTCAATAAAATTATCCACCGCTTTCCACTTTTAATTCACAATGAAAATTGTTAAAATATCAGTATAAATAAAGGTGTTTTGATACTTTTCCACAGTTTTCCACACCCTTATTGTTATTATTTATTATAAATACATAAAAGAGAGGAGCATTCGCATGTATTTTAAAATATCCAAAAGAAACTTCTATAATGCTTTGTCCACAGCTTCACGAGCAATTTCCAATTTTTCACCGCTACCGGCTTTTTCCGGTATTAAGATCGATGCCAAAGAGGATCGCATTATTTTAACCGGTAGTGATTCCGATGTATCTATTCAAACAACTCTTAAGCATGGTGAAGATTGTGTTTTGGAAATCAAGGAAATGGGATCAATCGTTATTGAAGCTAAATATATCTTAGAAATTGTCCGTAAAACCGATGCCGATATTATTGAATTTGAAATGATTGATGGTTCTTTAACCAAGATTTCCGGTAATTCCGCAGAATTTCGTATCAACGGTATGAAAGCAATAGAATATCCGGCAATTGATTTTTCTAAACCTAAGGAGTCCTTTCAATTAGCGGAAGATGTTTTAAAGAAAATCATTACCCAAACAAGCTTTGCGACAAGTGATAAAGAAACAAGACCGGTGTTAATGGGAGTAAATTTTCATTGTGAAGGCAATGAATTACACTGTGTAGCTACCGATTCTTATCGTCTTGCGAGAAAAACCGTTGAATTGGAAGAAGAATTGAATTTCAATGTTACGATTCCTTCAAAATCCTTACAGGAAGTATTAAAAACATTGGAGGGTGAAAATGAGGTAGAAATCGCAGTAAATGATAAAAAAGCTCAATTTATCATTGGGGATACCATCGTTCAGACACGTTTGATTGATGGAGCATATCCGGAAACCAATCGTTTGATTCCTTTGCAGTTTGATTATGAATTGACGATTGATACCAAGGATCTGTTGAATGCTATTGATCGTGCAAGTTTTATTAAAAATGACGGTGTTTCCGTTATTAAGTTCTCTTTGAGTGAAGCTGAGTGTGTGCTTTCCAGTAAATCTATTGAGGTCGGATCTTCCACCGAAGTATTAAGCAGTGCCAGCTTTGAAGGTCAGCCACTAGAAATCAGCTGTAACGGTCGTTATGTTTTTGAGGCGATTCGTGCGTTAGGCGGAAGTCTTGTCAAATTCAGCTTATGTGGTGAAATGAAACCTTTTGTAATTACATCTTTAGAAGATGATAAGATTTTACAGTTAGTGCTTCCGGTACGTACCTACGCGTAAGCCTCATATCGTCCAACTCATCAAAAGTCCGGTTGAAAAACGGGGCTTTTTTTGCGATATTCCAATAGGAAGAAGATATAAAAAAGCTAACAAAACAGTGTTAAATATGCTATAATATATAGGTATATGAGAAAGGGTTTTTGGCATGAATATCAAGATAAATAGTGAATATATTACACTCGGTCAATTATTGAAAAAAGCCGATTTTATCCAAAGCGGAGGCGAAGCGAAATTCGCTGTGAAAGAAATGGATATTACAGTAAACGGTGAACAAGAGGATCGTCGTGGCAGAAAGCTTTATGCGGGTGATCGTTTGGTAATTGATGGGGTAGAAGTTATTATTTCATGAGGTTAACCAAGCTGCGCCTTCATGATTATCGCAATTATGAGGATTTGCAGATTACGCTGAAAAACGGCATTCATATTTTATCCGGTAAAAACGCACAGGGAAAAACGAATGTTTTAGAGGCTATTCTTTATCTTTCAACGACACGTTCTCATCGAACGGCGTGTGATGAGGATCTGATAAAAGAGGGAAAAGAGGCTTTTTTTATCAAGGCGGAAATTGAAAAGACCAATCGAAAAGAAGAATTGCAAATCAGCGTGAATGAGCGTGGCAAAAATTTATTTATGTATAAAAACCCGGTAAGTAAAGTCAGTGATTTTATCGGTGAATTTAATGCGGTAATGTTTTGTCCTGATGATATGATGCTGTTTAATGCTTCTCCTAGGGTCAGAAGGCGCTTTGTGGATATGGAATTAAGCAAGCTGAGTAAAACCTATGTAAATACCTTATTTGTCGCACAGAAGCTGTTAAAAGAGCGCAATCGGTATTTGAAGCAGGAGCATGTGAACAAGGAATACCTTGATGTAGTAACGATGCAGCTTATTGAGGCAACCATGGTCGTTATGAAGCAGCGTCATCACTTCTTAAAGCAGCTATTAACGAAATGTGCACAATTTTATAAGCGATTATCCAATGATGGTACACAGATCGAAGTTATTTATGAAAGCTGTGTGCCTTATACGGAAGATGAACAGCTGCTGCGTGATAGATTAACGGAAAAATATGAGAAAAGCAGAGAACGTGATCTAGCCATGAGGGTAACCTCTGTGGGTATTCATAAAGAGGATTTTATCTTTCAAATCAATGGCAGGGAGGTCGCAACCTATGCCTCTCAAGGACAGAAAAGAAGTATTTTATTAGCACTTAAGGTCGGAATGATTTATATGATCGAGGATATCATACACGATTATCCGGTGCTTTTATTAGATGATGTATTTTCGGAGCTTGATATGGATCGAAGAAAAGAGCTGTTGCATAGCTTACCGAATGAGGTACAGATTTTCATATCGACAACGGATATAGAAGAATTTAAACATTTGGACATTCATCAACCGATCACTATTTGGAGCATAGCAAGCGGTGTGATGAAGCAAGGATAAGGAGGTTTCCCATGGACGAAAAGCAAATGAAGGAAATTGAAGAAATGGAAAATGGTAAAGTAGATCATTCTTATACAGCAGATGATATTCAGGTCTTGGAGGGCTTAGAGGCGGTTCGTAAAAGACCGGGTATGTATATTGGTTCTACTAGTGAGCGAGGACTGCATCACTTGGTTTGGGAAATCGTAGACAACTCTATTGATGAAGCATTGGCAGGATTTGCGACGGATATTGAAATTGCAATCGAAAAGGACAATGTGATTCGTGTTGAGGATAACGGTCGTGGTATGCCGGTTGGTATCGTTGAAAAAACCGGTATTTCCGGTGTAGAAACCATTTTTACCGTACTTCATGCCGGTGGTAAATTCGGTGGTGGAGCGTATAAGGTTTCCGGCGGTCTGCATGGTGTCGGTGCCAGTGTAGTTAATGCGTTATCGGAATGGTTGGAGGTTACGGTTCATCAGAACGGTAAAAAGCATTTCCTGCGCTTTGAAAACGGTGGAAAGCCCAGCGGTGCTTTAAAGGTTATCGGAGATACCGATAAGCATGGCTCTGTGGTTCGCTTTAAGGCTGATGCTTCTATTTTTACGGAAACACAGGTATATAGTTTTGATACCTTGAATACCCGTATTCGTCAGCTGGCTTTTTTGAATAAGGGAATCCGTTTGGTGATTATCGATGAGCGTGAGGAAGAAGCAAAACGTATTGAATATAAATATGATGGCGGGATTCGTCAGTATGTAGAATATTTGAATAAAAATAAAAATGTACTTCATGAAGATGTGATTTATGTTGAAGGTTTGGAAGAAGGAATTTTAGCGGAGGTTGCGTTACAGTATAATGATGGCTATATGCCAAATATCTATTCCTTCTGTAACAATATCAATACCATGGAAGGTGGTACGCATGAGGACGGCTTCCGTTTGGCATTGACGCGTGTTATCAATGCGTATGCCAGAGAGAACAATTTAATCAAAAAAGATGAAACGCTTGCCGGTGATGATGTGCGTGAAGGTTTGACGGCTATTATTTCGGTAAAGCACCCCGATCCACAATATGAAGGACAAACCAAAACAAAGCTGGGAAATTCGGAGGTACGTAAGATTGTATCCGGTATTTTAGGAGATCAGCTGGAGCGTTTCTTGATTGAAAATCCGACAACGGCGAAAATTATCGTTGAAAAGGGCGTATTGGCTAGTAAAGCACGTATGGCGGCTAAGAAAGCTCGTGAATTGACACGCCGTAAGAGTGCTTTGGAAATTACCTCTTTACCGGGAAAATTGGCGGATTGTTCCAGCAAAGATGCCAGCGAATGTGAAATTTATATCGTCGAGGGTGATTCTGCCGGTGGTAGTGCAAAGCAGGGACGTAATTCAAAATTTCAGGCAATTCTGCCTTTACGAGGAAAGATTTTGAATGTCGAAAAAGCACGCTTGCATCGTATTTTTGAGAATAACGAAATTCGTTCCATGGTTACTGCCTTTGGGTGTGGTATCGGTGATGAAATAGATATTTCAAAGTTGCGTTATCATAAAATTGTTATTATGACCGATGCCGATGTCGACGGTGCCCATATTTGTACCTTGATGCTTACCTTCTTTTATCGTTTCTTGCGACCGGTTATTGAAGGCGGTTATGTTTATATCGCAATGCCGCCACTGTTTAAGGTTGCAAAGGGCAATCGTGTAGAGTACGTTTACAAGGAAGAAGAAATGGAACGTGTACGTGCTGAAATGGGTGAAAATGTGAATGTTCAGCGTTACAAAGGTTTGGGTGAGATGAATCCGGAACAGCTATGGGAAACTACGATGGATCCGGCTTTTAGAACCTTGAAGCAGGTTAATATCGAAGATGCGGTAGAAGCCGATGCTATCTTTGAAATGCTGATGGGAGAAGAGGTTGAACCTAGACGTGAATTTATACAAGAAAATGCAAAATATGCAACACTTGATATTTAAAAGGAGGTGTTTTCATGGATATCAATAAGGATAAATTGTTACAGGTCGATATTGCAAAGGAAATGAAAACATCATTCCTTGATTATTCGATGTCGGTTATTGTTGAACGTGCATTGCCGGACGTTCGTGATGGATTAAAGCCGGTTCATCGTCGTATTTTACATGCGATGAATGAATTGGGTATTGTTGCCAGCAAGCCATTTAAAAAGTCGGCACGTATTGTCGGTGAAGTTATCGGTAAGTATCACCCACATGGCGATACTGCTGTTTATGATGCAATGGTTCGTATGGCACAGGATTTCAGCTATCGTTATATGCTTGTGCAGGGACATGGAAACTTTGGTTCTATGGACGGTGATGGCGCTGCGGCAATGCGTTATACCGAAGCCCGTATGAGTAAGATTGCAATGGAGATGCTGAAGGATATTAACAAAAATACGGTCGATTTCGTACCGAACTATGATGGAGAAGAAAAAGAGCCTTCTGTTATGCCAGCTCGCTTTCCGAACCTGTTGGTAAATGGTTCAGTTGGAATTGCGGTTGGTATGGCAACCAATATCCCACCGCATAATCTAGGAGAAACGATTGATGCGATATTTGCAATCATGGACAATCCGGATATTACGGTATTGGAATTGATGGATAATTATATCTTTGGACCGGATTTTCCAACCGGTGGTATGATCTTAGGAAGAGCCGGTATTCGTCAGGCTTATGAAACCGGACGTGGCTCTATTATGATTCGTTGTAAGCATCATCTTGAAGAAATGGATAACGGTAAGACACGAATTGTTGTTACTGAGGTTCCATATCAGGTAAATAAGGCTAATTTGATTACAAAGATTGCGGATTTGGTGCGTGAAAAGCAAATTGATGGGATTACATATTTGAATGATGAATCCAATCGTGAGGGAATCCGTATCGTAATCGAGCTACGTAAAGATGTTCAAGTTGATGTTGTGTTAAATCAATTATTCAGAATGACATCTTTGCAAACAAGCTTTGGTGTCAATATGCTTGCCTTACATGATCGATCTCCTAAGCAAATGGGCATTAAAGAGCTATTGGGACATTATATTGACCATCAGATTGATGTTACGGTACGTCGTACCAAGTATGATTTAAAGAAAGCGGAGGATCGCGCGCATATTTTAGAAGGTTTGCGTATTGCTTTGGATCATATTGATGAAATTATTCATATTATTCGTTCAAGTAAAAATGACAGCGAAGCACGCTCTCGCTTGATGGAGAACTTTGAGCTTTCTGAAATTCAAGCCAATGCTATTTTGGAAATGCGTTTGCGTCGTTTGACCGGTTTGGAAAGAGATAAAATCGAAAATGAATATCAAGAGCTGTTAGCATTGATTATTGATTTAAAGGATATTCTTGCTAATCATGATCGTGTCTTGCAGATCATTCGTGATGAATTAACGGAAGTTAAAAATAAATATGGTGATGAACGTCGTACGGAAATCAGCGATGCCGACTACGATATGCAGGACGAGGATTTGATTCCGGTGGAAGATATCGTAATTACGATGACAACGAATGGCTATATCAAGCGTATGCCAACCGATACGTATCATACACAAAATCGTGGTGGTCGTGGTATCAAGGGAATGGCAGTCAATGAAGATGATATTGTTGAAATGCTTGTACCGATGTCTACACATGATTTCTTATTGTTATTTACCAATATCGGTAAGGTTTATCGTATTAAGGGCTATAAGGTACCGAATGCGTCAAGAACTGCCAAGGGCTTACCGGTTGTCAATTTATTGAATTTGGATAAAGATGAAAAGGTCAAAGCACTGGTTCCGATGAAGGTGGATCATGAAGCGGAATATTTGATGTTTGTTACAAAGAATGGGCTTGTGAAGCGTGTTCCTAGCGCTGAATTTGCTTCCATTCGACAAAACGGAAAAATTGCAATTACCTTACGTGAGGGCGATGAGCTGGTTGGTGTGAAGGAAACAACCGGTGATGACGAAATTATTATTGCCGGATCTAATGGTAAGGCGGTTCGCTTCCACGAAGATGGTGTTCGTCCGATGGGACGCAGTGCCAGTGGAGTGAAGGGCTTTAATGTCGATGGTGCTGTGGTTGTCGGTATGGCTACTTCAAGAGATGGAACGCATTTATTGGCAGTAAGTGAAAATGGCTATGGAAAGCGTACGGCGATTGATGAATATCGTATGACGACACGTGGTGCCAAGGGTGTTAAAACAATCAATATCACACCGAAAACCGGGGATTTGGTATCGGTTCGTGCGGTTAATGGCGATGAAGATGCTATGATTGTAACCAATAGTGGTATTATTATTCGTATCGAGGTTGATAAAATCGGTATTTACAGTCGTAATACGCAAGGTGTGAAATTGATCAATGTCGCAGAGCATGAGGTTGTCGCAAAGGTTGCAATCGTTGAAAAGCAGGCAGAAGAAGCAAAGGATACTGCAAGTGAAGAAGCTTCGGATAAGGAAGCATAAATCTTAAATAACAGGACTGTTTAATTTGTAATTGACAAGTCAAATTAAGAATGATATAAAATAAACAAAACGTTGATAAGGATAAGTAATATAGTATTTCTTTATAGAGAGGCAGTGGTTGGTGGAAACTGTCAAGAAAGCTATATGAAATCAACCTTGGAGTGAACGGGTGAAATTAGTAGTCTGTTTCGTTGGTTACGTTATAACCTAGAGATTATTTTCAGCAGGAAGCTTTGCTGTTAATAAAAAAGGGTGGCAACGCGAGGTATCGTCCCTTTACGATACCTCTTTTTTATTGTTAGGAGGAAGCTATATGTTAGATATGAAGTTTTTGAGAGAAAATCCGGAGATTGTAAAAGAAAATATCAAAAAGAAATTTCAGGATCATAAATTACTGATGGTAGATGAGGTTATTGAATTGGATAAGCAAAACCGCGCCTTAAAACAAAAGGGTGATGATTTACGTGCACAGCGAAATAGCTTAAGCAAGCAGATTGGCGGATTGATGGCAAAGGGTGAAAAGGAAGAAGCAAATGCTATCAAGGCACAGGTTCAGGCAATGGCTGATGAAATGAAGGAAACTGAAAAACAGGAGGAAGAGCTGAGTGCAAAAATAAAGAATATCATGATGCAGATTCCAAATATTATTGATCCTTCTGTACCATTAGGAAAAGATGATAGTGAAAATGTAGAATTGAAAAAGTATGGAGAGCCGGTTGTTCCTGCTTTTGAAGTTCCATATCATACGGATATAATGGAACGATTTGATGGTATTGATTTAGATAGTGCAAGAAAAGTTGCAGGAAATGGATTTTATTATTTAATGGGTGATATTGCTCGTTTACATTCTGCGGTTATTTCTTATGCTCGTGATTTCATGATTGATAAAGGATTTACCTATGTTGTACCGCCGTTTATGATTCGCAGCGATGTTGTAACGGGGGTTATGAGCTTTGCGGAAATGGAAGGTATGATGTATAAAATCGAAGGTGAGGACTTGTATTTGATTGGTACAAGTGAACACTCTATGATTGGTAAATTCATTGATACGATCCTAGATGAGAAAAAGCTTCCATATACATATACAAGTTATTCACCATGCTTCCGTAAGGAAAAGGGCGCTCATGGTATTGAGGAACGTGGTGTATATCGTATTCACCAATTTGAAAAGCAGGAAATGATCGTTGTTTGTAAACCGGAGGAAAGCATGGAATGGTTTACAAAACTATATATGAATACTGTGGAGTTGTTTAGAAGCTTAGATATTCCGGTTCGTGCTTTAGAATGCTGTTCCGGAGATTTGGCGGATTTGAAATGTAAATCTGTTGATGTAGAGGCTTGGAGTCCAAGACAAAAGAAATATTTTGAAGTAGGTAGTTGTTCTAACTTGACCGATGCACAGGCTCGTCGTTTAGGCATTCGTGTTAAAGGGGAAAACGGTAAGTATTTTGCTCATACTTTAAACAATACCGTAGTAGCACCTCCAAGAATGTTGATTGCATTTTTAGAAAATAATCTGAACGAGGACGGCAGTGTAAATATTCCAAAGGCATTGCAGCCATATATGGGAGGAAAGACAGTTTTAGTTCCTAAAAACTAAAAATACAGCTCATTTTTGTGAAATACGTTATCTTAAACCAATATTTTCGATTGCCTATGAAGTGTTAAAAAGCCTTTATTTAAAGGCTTTTCTTTTATAAATATCGGTAAAATTGCTTCTGTCATTTGCGATGAAAACTATTGTTGTTGGTATTTATGCTTGTTGATGTATTTCACAGCACGATTTTTGAGTGCTATGTTTCACGTGAAACATAAGAAAATACTGATTTTATTTGAAATCATCAAAAACTTGAAAAATATAAAATCTAGTTGTAATCAGTGAAATCTGTGGTATAATATAAAAGCTACCACAATGGTATCTTCTGAATTAGGTCAGGTCGGGAACGAAGCAGCCTTAAGGGGGCGCTATCATGTGTGGTAGTTTTTATTTTATGATAAAGGCGGTGTGCTGCATGAATGAAAAATTTATGGTGGAAGCTATCAAGGAAGCAAAAAAAGCAGAGTTGATAGATGAAGTACCGATTGGCTGTGTTATTGTAAAAGATGATAAAATCATTGCAAGAGGACATAATCTGCGTGAAAGTAAACAGCGTTCAACAGCACATGCGGAGATCATAGCAATCGAGAAAGCGTGCAGGAAGTTAAAATCATGGCGTTTGGAAGGGTGCAGTTTGTATGTTACCTTAGAGCCTTGTCCTATGTGCAGTGGTGCTATTTTACAAAGTCGGATTGAACATGTAGTTTATGGAGCGAAAGATCCAAAGGGAGGCTGCATGGAAAGCTGTATGAATATGTATGAGGTTAAAGGTTTTAACCATTATCCCGATGTTATCGGTGGTGTTTTAGAGGACGAATGTGGTTCTTTACTAAAAACCTTTTTTAAACGAAAAAGAGAAGAAAAAAGTAAATGACAAATACTTTTAAGATTGAAAGTATTTGTCATTTTTATAAGCAAACATGGTATAATTATGAATGGAAAGAGGGTGTAATATGGGATATAAAGCTCTTTATCGTACCTATCGTCCAAACAGCTTTGATGAGGTTGCGGGACAAAAGCATATTGTGAAAACCTTGCAAAATGCAGTCGAACAAAACAAAATAGCACATGCGTATTTGTTTTGCGGTCCAAGAGGAACGGGAAAAACTTCGATTGCTAAGATATTTGCTAAGGTGATTAACTGTGAAAGCAAGGAGCATAAGCCATGTTTGCAATGTGATAATTGTTTGGCTGTGCAAAACGGTTCACACCCAGATATTATTGAGATTGATGCTGCCAGCAACAATGGTGTTGAGGAAGTCAGAAATCTAATTGAAAAGGTAAAGTATGCACCCTTAAAGGGAAAATATAAGGTTTATATCATTGATGAGGTTCACATGATGTCTGCCGGTGCATTTAATGCTTTATTGAAAACGATAGAAGAACCACCGGAACACGTTATTTTTATTCTTGCGACAACAGAACCACATAAAGTGCTTCCGACCATTATTTCAAGATGTCAGCGTTTTGATTTTACAAAAGTACCAAAGAATGAAATCGTTTCACGCATACATACTATTTTAGAAAAGGAACATATCGAATGTGATGATGACGTAATAGAATTGATTGCACAATTAGCTGATGGTGGTTTGCGTGATGCCTTATCTATTTTGGATCAATGTATTGCCTATGCCACAAATCATATTGAATTGCAGCATATCAATGAGATTTATGGTATTACGACTGTGCAAGAGAAGATGAAGCTATTTCATCATATATTCAACAATGAACCGGTCGATTTGATGGATATGCTTGATGGAATGCTTGAAAAGGGACTTGATATTCCAAGGCTTACGGTTGATTTGATTGAGCTTTTAAAGGAATCTATTATATTTGAATATACTAAGGATAGTTCGTTACTTCATAGCTTGTCGAATGAGCAAGCAGTCGAATTTATCACTAGCAAATCTTTAAAGGCTAGGTTTGAAATGATACATTTGTTAATGGATACCTATGAGAAATATCGTTTTGCTTCAAATGTTGGTTCTTATTTTGAGGTTTGTTTGTTAGAAATGATAAATTGTAATGGTATCAGTGAATTACAAATAGAAAAAACAGAACCAAAGGCGGTAGATGCTAAAAAGAATGTTTCACGTGAAACATTAAGTAATCAAAATGAAACAATAAATGATGAGAGAGATACTATCGAAACCGAATTTGAATGTGATACCGCAGAGGAAATCTTTGAACAAGCCAGTGAAGAAATAACAGTGAATGAAGATAAAAAAGGACAAGCACCGATTAAACCATTGGATAATGAATATGTATTAGGTTTACTAGCAGGAGCGAATAAACCGGAAAAAGCCGTTGATATAAAGCAATTTGAAAAACTTACGCTTTATTTAACAGATTTGAAATATGCTCGTTATGCCAGTACGCTTCGCTATGCTACTATCATTGCCAGTGGAAAAAACTATATTGTTGTGGCAGTAGAAAATGTTGCGGAAGCCAATGCTATCAATGAAGCCGATAGAGAAAATGAATATTATGATCTCATTGTAGAATTGCTTGGCAAAAATAAAAAGCTTTTTGCCGTTTCTAAGCAACAACAACAACAGGTTATTCAAGAATTTAAGGAACGTATGATTCAGGGGACATTACCTGATCCCATCATGGTAGAAGATGTTGTGATTGATACAACCAAGGATAAAGAACCTACTCAAGAAGAAATCATACTCAATTTATTTGGTGAAGAAAATATTGTAATGGAGGAATAAACTATGAATATGCAAGCATTATTAAAACAAGCACAAAAGATGCAAAAGGATTTAGCTGAAAAGGATAAGGAATTAAAATCCAAGCTATATGAAAAATCCATGGGTGGTGGAGTTATTAAGGTAGTTATGAAGGGAGATATGACAATCGAAAGTATTGAAATCGCCAAGGAACTGCTAGATAAAGAAAATAAAGAGGATTTGCAGGATATGCTAATTGCCGGCTTGAATGAAGTATTGAAAGAAGTAAATGCAGATAAAGAAAGTACAATGAATCAAATTACCGGCGGCATTAAGATGCCGGGAGGCTTTTAATGTATCCAAAACGGTTTGAACAGTTGGTAGAGGCTTATCGTCATCTTCCGGGTGTTGGACTGAAAACGGCGGAGCGCTATGCCTTTGAAACAATCGAATGGGATTTAGAAACGATTGATGAAATTATCACTGCCTTAGTAGAGGTACGCGATGGTATTAAAAAATGCAGTGTATGCGGAAATTTATCAGAAGATAATACATGCGACATTTGTAAGGACACTAGCCGTAATCATGAAATGATTTGTGTTGTGCAAAGTGCAAAGGACGTTATCGCAATGGAAAAGACAAAGGAATATCATGGTGTATATCATGTATTAAACGGTGTCATATCCACATCAAAGGGAATACTTCCCGAGGATATCAATATTGATAGCTTATTGGAACGTATTGACGATCATGTAAAAGAGATTATTTTAGCAACCAATCCTACCGTAGAAGGGGAAACTACTGCAATGTATCTATCAAAACTCTTAGAGCCTTATGATATCAAGGTAACAAGAATTGCACATGGACTTCCAATGGGGGGACATCTTGACTACGCTGATGAATTAACTTTGATAAAAGCTATTGAAAATCGAAAAAAGATGTAAATTTACATCTTTTTTTCTAACCTTACATGATACAATAATAGTAAGAAAGAAGGTGTGGCTATGGCAGCTATTGCATATATTACGGATAAAAATATGATTGATTTTCATCGTTTGAACGGAAATCATACCATTAACTTTTGGAAGCCAAGCACATCAAAAAAAATAAGCAATCTAAAACAAGGTGATTTACTGTTTTTTCTAGCAAAAGGAACAGAACGTGGTAAACAAAAAGAAAAAGGATTGATGGGGTATGGTAAATTTCAAAAAAGCTATACCATGAGCTTTCAAGCAATGTGGTCAAAATATGAAATTCAAAATGGATATGCCACACGTGATGGATTAGAGGAAGCTATTTGCAAGGTTACCAAAAATCATCGATTACCGAACATGTTGAATTGTTTACAGCTAGAAGAGGTCGTATTTTTCCAATATCCTATCTATTTAAGTGAAATCGGTATGCAGGTATCCAATAAACTGGAAAGTTATCTGTATATTGATAAGGAGGATTTATATAATACCGATAAGATCTTAAAAATTGCCAATCAATTCGGTGTCGATGTATGGTCAAAGGTTTTTGAACAAGAACATACGCATAATTTTAAAAAAGATGCGCAAATACAAATCATTCATAATATTTATGAAGTAATAAAATCCAATTATTACAGTACCTATGAAGAAGCAAGACTAGCTCACTTTATACAAGACTATCAAAAGCATCATACAAATACACAAGCAATTCGCAATTCGAAAACCGAATTTATAGAAATACGAGAGGATAGGCTATGGATATGCTTACCATGCTTAATAAATACATCGGAAATACAAAAAAAGCTGCAATATATCATTGGTCATTATATGTTATATAGCAGTTATATTAAAAATAGCGGATACGAAAAGGAAATTCAGCCATTTATCATATTTGATAAAGAGATCGATGAAGAATTAAAAAGGCATCTGCATAACTTACAAATAAACTATCAAGTCATTTCAACACCGCTTGAATAGCCAAATAAAATAGGAAGTACGATGATGACTTCCTATTTTATAAATATCCATATAAGTGGTAATTCATTGAGAAAGTGATTGTAAAGCTCTTTGTATTTTAGAAATACAGTTTTTTTCATATTGAATATGAAGTGGTGCTAAGATTGTTTGAAAAGCACGTCTGCCATCATGCTCACGTCGATATTCGTATTCGATTTCAAAATCCTCGATGCCATTGTATAGGCTGTGATCGAAGCAAAGGATTGCATCATTGCTTATGACCTCTCCACGATAGGTAGTTAAAGAGGTAAGTACAGTCATTTCACCATAAATACCATGCTCCTTTAATAGCATAACTATTTGTTCATTTTGTAAAGCTTCTATGGAATTATTTTTTACCTCACATTCATATTCATAAAGCTGCTGCTTTTTCCATAGCTTTAAGGTAAATATGAAATGTCCGTCAATTTCACGAATACGCATAGCTCCATGCAAATCCGCAATACGATGATCTGTCGTATCATAA
The DNA here is from genome assembly GCF_000154285.1 of Amedibacillus dolichus DSM 3991. Taxonomy (GTDB): domain Bacteria; phylum Bacillota_I; class Bacilli_A; order Erysipelotrichales; family Erysipelotrichaceae; genus Amedibacillus; species Amedibacillus dolichus. The sequence continues at coordinate 226,287 of NZ_DS483474.1, forward strand.
TACGTATTAACCTGCTTATGAAAGAAAATAGGTTCATATAAAGAAACAAGCTGTTCAAATTGTTCCTTTGTAACCAAAAGCTTATACTCTTTTTCAATATTTGTTTTCATATCATCATCTCTCTTTATTTAAGTCCTATCTAATTATAACGAAAATTACCATTATTTGTATAGGAATATCATAGTGTTCTATATATATTTATGATAAAATAATATTGATTTAAAGGAAGTGAAGCCATGAACTATGCCATTGTCGCAAAAAAGGATCCATATTCCTATCAGGTGGAAGCTGTCTTAAAAAAAACATTAGATGAAGCAGGGTGGAACTATGATAAGGAACACCCAAGCCTTGTTATTTGTGTCGGTGGAGATGGTACTTTATTATATGCGGTCCATCGTTATCTTAATAAGATCAATGAAATACGTTTCTTAGGTATTCATACCGGAACATTAGGCTTCTTCACAGATTATACGGCAGAGGAACTAGAGGAATGTATATATGATCTACTGCATAAAGAGCCTACGGTTTTTGCCTCAAAGCTATTAAAGGTACACTTAACAAAGGAAAACAAAAGTTTTTATGCACTAAATGAAATGCGTGTTGAAAATGTTATCAAATCACAGCGTGTTGATATTTATATTGATGATGAATTTTTTGAAACCTGCAATGGAACAGGCATTTGTCTATCGACACAGGCAGGCTCGACGGCTTATAACCGCAGTTTAAGAGGAGCTGTCATTGACAGTGGCTTATCGCTGTTGCAGCTGGCGGAAATAACACCCATTCAGCATTCAAAGCATCGCTCCTTAAACAATCCCTACGTGATGATGGATACTCGAAGTATCCGAATGGAAGGAGAATTTTCCGACGCTTTGTTATGCTATGACCATTTGCATTATCGTTTAGATGGTATGAACACGATTATTTGTGAAATGTCCGATTTGGAGGTACACTTTGCAAGATATCGTGAGTATAGTTATTTAAAAAGATTAAAAAATCTATATTAGGAGGAAAAACTTATGGAAATGAAAATCAGAAATGCAACATTAGAAGATGCAGTAGAATTAACAAGAGTAGAAAGCATTAACTTTCCGGCAATCGAAGCTGCTAAGCTAGATACTATGAAATGCCGTTTGAATTATTATCCAAATCACTTCTTTGTAATGGAAAACAGCCAAGGCGGAATTGTAGGCTTCATTAACGGTATGGTTACGAATATGAAGGATTTAATGGATGGTATGTATACCAATGCTGCCATGCACGATGAAAAAGGAGAGTGGCAGATGATTTTCGGATTAAGTATTTTACCGGGCTATCGTGGAAACGGATATTCTAAAAGATTATTCAACAGTATGATTGAAGCTGCTAAACAGGAACATCGCAAAGGTGTTGTATTGACTTGTAAGGAAGAATTAGTTGCATATTATGAAAAGCTTGGCTTTAAAGATGAAGGAAAATCAAACTCTAAGCATGGTGGTGTAGAACAATGGCACCAAATGCGTTTGACTTTCTAATTGATTGAAAAATAAAGTAAATAGGCAATCGCTTATGCATTTATAAAGAAAAGGACTGTAACGTATAGAAATAATCTATACATACGGTCCTTTATTCTAATTCCTTCTTTTTATACATCAATAAGATACGGGTGATAAAATTGGTGGCTAAAGATAAGGTGCTAAGCTTCATTGCCGCATTATTACTTTGAAAGTTTTGAATTTCAAGCACCGCATTGCTATCACCGATAAGAATTTGAGCTGTTTTATGAATAGCATTCTCCTGCTCCTCACAAAACATATTATATGCCTCTTTTAAACCGCAAATATTGGCTTGTAAATCAATTCCATCACGAATTTCGGAGATTGTTAAAACTTGCTTTAAAAGTGTAATTGCAATCAAATAAGCCAAATGAATGCGTTGATAGCGTTTTTTTGTCGGTTTCGGTATGATATTAAGCTTTACATAATTATTAACCATAGACGATGTAATTAGATTGCTTTCATCTAAGCAAAGTGGGTGTAAGTAATTTTTGATTAAGGTAATCAACTGATCCATATAAAGATCAAAGTCGGGCAGCTCCTCCCAACGTGGTAAATGAAAGCTTTGCAAAGCAGCAATCTGTTCAAGCTCTGGTTTTGTATTTTCTTCAGTATGGCACATATCCTCACCTCTGTACCATATTATACTTGTTTTTATCGAAATAGACAAGATATAAGGTAATGTAAATTATTTTATCTAGTTTTAATAACTATATTATTGACTTTTTAAAACTATAATGGTAATCTATGGACAGTTACATAAAGCCTAAAGGAGATTAACTATGATACGAATACTTGCAGATACTTCAACCTTATATTCAACCGCAGAGGGTAAAGAGAAAAATATTATCATTACCCCTTTAAGTGTAAGCTTAGATAATCAAACGTATCGTGAATTTGATGAAATCAGTAGCAAACAGTTTTTAGAAATGTTAAAAAACGGAAGTATGCCGGTTTCCTCTCAGCCATCAATCGGGGATAAAATGGATATTTATGCCAGCTATGAGAATGATGAAATCATTGATTTAACGATTGCTGATGGTTTATCCGGTACATATCAAAGTGCTTGTATGGCAAGAAGTGAACAGCCACATGCAAAGCATATCCATGTTGTGAACACTACTACACTTTGCGGACCACATCGCTATCTTGTGCAGAAAGCAATCAAATTGGTGGAGCAGGGTATAGGCTGTGAAGAAATATTAGCGGCTTTGCAGGAAAGCATCAATGACAATATCTCGTTTTTAATTCCACAGGATTATTCCTTTTTAAAGCGCGGTGGTCGATTGACTCCTGCAGCTGCGGCTTTAGGAGGCTTGTTAAAGCTAGTGGCAATTATGACACAAACAAGCGATGGCAGCCGACTTGAAAAATATGCAGTAAAACGCACATGGAAGGGCGCAATGGAAGAAATGTTAAAATGCTTTAAAGAGCGAGGTATTAACCAAGATTATTATATATCTGTTGCCCATGCTGATAATTTAGAGCGTGCTGAATATGTAAAAAGTATAGTCGAGAAAGAATTACAATGTGAGGTAGAAATACTAGAGTTAAGTCCGGTGTTTATTACACAGGGCGGACCAGGCTGTGTAGCCTTACAGGCAATCAAGCGATAATCTCTTTTCATTTTATAATATATCAAAATAATTCAATATGATGTATTGACAAAATTACGTATTCTCTCTATGATATACACATCAAAATAATTTGATGTGAGGAGTGGTGATATGAATGATTTTACAAAAGATACCAAAATCTTTAAGGCTCTTTGTGATACGAAACGACTTACTATTTTAGATTACTTAAAGAGTGGAGAAAAATGTGCGTGTGTTTTGATTGAAAACATGAAAATAGGTCAATCTGCTTTATCTTATCACATGAAAATACTTTGTGATTCAGGTATTGTTACCACAAGACAAGATGGTAAATGGATACATTATAGCCTAAGTAAAAGTGGAAGTGAGTATGCGTCAAAACGATTATTGGAATTAACAACACCAAGTGTTGAAAATCAATCCAATCGTTGCAGATAAAGGTCATCGAAAGATGGCTTTTATATAACAACATCACATCAAAAATATTTGATATAAAGAAGGTTTTTTTTGAAGCTATTAAATTCAGTATGGTTATTTTTCCAAGATCAGATATTAGGTATGAAATGGTTGAATAGATTAATTGGCAATGGACTATCATTGCTAGGATTAGATATAGACAATCGACTAGGTGGAAGTATTCAATTCTTCCTATATGATGTAATCAAAATCATAATCTTATTATGTTTACTGATTTTTACTATTTCATATATTCAAAGCTATTTTCCACCGGAGAGAAGTAAGAAAATTTTAGAGAAATTTCATGGTATAAAAGCCAATATAATATCTGCCTTATTAGGAACGGTTACACCCTTTTGTTCCTGTTCATCAATTCCGCTATTTATCGGATTTACAAGTGCAGGCTTACCATTAGGCGTAACTTTTTCCTTTTTGATTTCTTCTCCTATGGTTGATTTAGGAAGTCTTGTGTTGTTAATGAGCATTTTTGGAGTTAAAGTAGCTATTGCTTATGTAATTGTAGGTTTGCTAATTGCTGTAATTGGCGGTGATTTAATTGAAAAATTACATATGGAAAGCTATGTGGAGGACTTTGTTAAACACGCGAGCAGTGTAGATATTTATTATTCATCTTTAACTAAAAAGGAAAGAATACAATATGCAAAAGAACAAACTACAGGAACATTCAAAAAAGTATTTCCATATATTTTGCTTGGAGTAGGTATCGGGGCAATTATTCATAACTGGATACCTAAAACATGGATTGAAGGTATATTAGGAAGTAATAATCCATTTGGCGTTATCTTAGCTACTCTTGTCGGAGTTCCTATGTATGCTGATATTTTCGGAACCATTCCGGTTGCTGAAGCATTACTTGCAAAAGGTGCTTTGCTAGGAACAGTTCTTTCGTTCATGATAGCAGTAACAACACTTAGCTTACCATCGTTAATTATGCTTAAAAAGGCAGTAAAGCCTAAATTATTGATTTTATTTATTACAATTTGCACGTTTGGTATCATTATTGTAGGTTATCTCTTTAATATTTTTAGTACGATATTTATTTAAAAGGAGCGAATAAGAAATGAAATTATTTGGAAAGAAAAAAGAAACAACGTCATGCTGCTGTGGTGGAGATTGTACATCAGAAATAATGCAAAATGCAGAAAATAAGAAACAAGAAAAAGATATCAAAATACTAGGTTCTGGTTGTGCAAAATGCATGGAATTAGAAAAAGCAACAAGAACAGCAATATCTGAACTTCAATTAGACTATGAAATTGAGCATGTTACAAATTATGTAGAAATTGCCAGTTACGGTGTAATGTCTACACCTGCATTGGTATTTAATGGAGAAGTTTTATCCTATGGAAAAGTATTAAGTGTAGAAGAAGTTAAAGTACTATTGAGAAAATAATAAAATAAAGAAAGGAAGGTGATTCATTTATGAAAAAGCCTAAAGTAGCATTTATCTGTGTTCATAATTCTTGTCGTAGTCAAATTGCGGAAGCATTGGGCAAGCATCTTTCTTCAAATGTTTTTGAGAGTTATTCCGCAGGCACAGAAACAAAACCACAAATCAATCAAGATGCAGTTCGTTTAATGAAAAAAATGTATCAGATAGATATGGAACAAACACAGTATTCTAAGCTGTTATCAGAAATACCGCAAGTAGATATTGTGATAACAATGGGGTGCAATGTAAACTGTCCTAATATACCTTGTAGTTATCGAGAGGATTGGGGATTAGCAGATCCTAGTGGGAAAAATGATATTGTATTTGAAAAAACGATTCATGCGATTTATAAGAAAATAATGGCATTAACTGAAAGGATAACTAGTAATAAAATGTAGGAATAGTACTTTATTTTAAATTGATAAGATATGCGAGATGTTTCTATTATCCAAAGCTGAAAATCTATCGTTTATTATCAACCTGATATGATATACTAAAGAAAATAGGAGTTGGTAATGTGGCAAAATATGTTTTGATGAATAAAGATACGGAGGTCATGGTAGTAGAGCAAGATGATAAAACTTATAAATTCATAGCAATTTTAGAGTTGATAAATACCGCTTATGCTCCATTCGTGATAAAAAATGCTATCGCTTCTTTTCCGGAAAAAACATTAGATAAAATCAATCAATGGTTTCGATATAGAATCATACCCAATTCAAGAGAGAATAAGTATGAATTGTTAAAGAATATTGATGTAGAGAGTAGTGAAGAATTGGCAAATAAGCATTTTGCTTTATCCTTATCAGATCAATATTGGTTAAAGCCTATCCATAGCTCTATTACTTGGAAAAATATAAATTACTTTACAAATGATTATGACAGTCATGAATTTTTTGATGCAAATTATGGAAATAATGCATACATTACTTTAACTAAAAAAATTACCACTGCTCTAAGTAGTTTAGAAACTCCTAATAATACGACTGGAGGACAATTAAAAAAGGCATGGATTAAAATCAATGGAGAAAATTATTTATATAAAGCAAGTGCATCACTTTATAATTTTGATCCGATCAATGAAGTAATAGCATCTATGATCTGTGAGATATTAGAAGTACCTTACATACCTTATGAATTAAAAACAATCCAAAATAAAAGACAAAATACGTTGGTCAGTGTATGTAAATGTATTATCAATGAGAATCAAGAAATTATACCGGCGTATGAGTTGATTGAACATAATCAGAAGTTAAGCGGAACTTTTCAAGATTATTATATCTATTTAGATGAATTGGAAAAACATAATATCCCAAGAGCAGAGGAATATTTACAGAAGATGTTTATGCTGGATTATATCATGTTGAATGAAGACAGACATTTAACTAATTTTGGTATTATTCGCAATGTAGAAACCTTAGAATGGGAGAGTATTTGTCCTATATTTGATACCGGAAGAAGCAATAATACAAATATTTCCGAACCCTATTGGGATTGGAACGAAGGAGAAGTTAAATGCTTTACAGATCATTTTATAACAAGTGAGACTTTATTAGAATTATTCACAATACCACTTAGAACAGAACAGTTTGAAAAATTAAAAGCTGTAAGCCAAGAGTTTAAGCATTTATTATTCCAATATCAAACATATACCAAACTTTTTGATGAACAAATCGAAAAAATAGCAAAGGGCTTTGAAACAAGAATGGAATTGTTCTATAGGAAAATGAGAGAAAAGGGCTTGCTTATAGAAGAATAGCTATCTACTTTAACATACAGTCTTTTAATCTTATTTTAATAAGATCTATCTTACTTTAATCCTACTTTTATTTCTATTATTTTATAATAATAGTGTAAGGAGGAATTAGAGTATGAACCATTCTATATCATTACATAGCTTTCATTTAGCAATGAAGCACTTTCTAACCTCAAGATTGTTTTCTATGGAGCTTTATTTCAGAAAGCATGAAACACTGTTTATCTTATCTTCCTTTATAATTTTACCGATGATAAGCCTTTTCCTATTATTTATCATCGTTTCTGTTCTGATGCTTCCCATTGCCTGCATATTGGAACTGTTATAAGCGGAATATAAAAATAAGTAGCAATTAAATAGAAAATCAAAAATACATTAAAGACACCGCAAGGTGTCTTTTATTAAGGTATTAAGCTGTCATTGTTGTGCAATCGAACTCATCGCAAGTGCTGTTTCATTAAGTATTGCCTTTAATAAATTCTTCTCAAAAGGTAATAGATCATTGCTTGTATTGATCCTAATGCCGACAACTCCATAGACACAGCTGCCTTTACGAATGGCAAGATACAAAGCCTTAGAATGTGATAATGTGTTTGTGGTCGCACCGGCATTTTTATTATTTGTAAATACCCATTTAGCAACTGCTATTTCTTCAATACTGGTTAGCTGCTCTTTAATAGCGGGGAAATCACAAGCCTTATATAAAACACCATCTTGTAACTCCTGATGCTTGACAGGATAAAAGATAATCGGACGATGCAGCAGCTGAAAGAGCTGATAACAGGTTTCCTCCATAATTTCATGATAGGTATTTAATACCTGCAAGCGCTGACTTGTTTGTAAGATGACCTCCATACTATGCGCATGCAAGGAGGCAAGCATTTTTTCCTTCTTTAAGCGATGTCCCATCATACTAATGGAAAGCGAAACGATCATCATAACCAAAAACATAATCGGATACTCTTTGGAATCCATCAGCAAGGAAAAGCGTGGTTCAACAAAGAAAATATCAATCAATAACAAGGACAGGAATGTAGCGATAAGATTATACAACGGATAAAAGGTCATCATACCGATGAAACAGGAAGCAAGCACATATAGCAAAACGATACTTGTAATATGTACATGAAAGGAATCAAGAAATATGGCAAACAATGTCGTTACCAATAGAACGGTGATAGTAATAATCGCTTCCTGCATATTGAATTTGGATTTTAAGAGCGTACGGTACTTTTTTTTCATTGCGCCGGATTGCTGATCGGGAATAATATAAATCTCGATTTCCGGTGCCAGTTTGGATAGCTGATCGACAAGCGTTGTTTTACGAAAGATGGAGGGCTTTTGATAAGAGCGTCCTAAAACAAGCTTGGATACATGGGCATTTTTAGCATATTGACTGATTTGATAAGCAATATCATCACCATAGGTAGAAACGATATCTGCTTTGAGATGACGAGCAAGCTCTAGGTTTGCTTGCAGTTGATTTTTTGCCTTTTGTGTAATCCAATCCGCTTGGGAGGTTTCCACATACAAAGCTGTAAAATCCGCATGAAAGGCTTGTACCATACGAGCAGCTGTACGAATCACCTTTTGATTGGTAGGGGAAGCGCCTAAACATACCATGATATGCTCCTTACTAAATGCTTTGTTCGCAGTAGAAGTTATCAGATTGATTCGATCGGCACATCGTCGCATGGCGATTTCTCTTAACGCAATAAGATTATCTCTAACAAAGAAATTTTCCAAAGCCCGTTTGGTTTGATTCTTATGATAAATCTTTCCATCTTTTAAACGTTGGATTAAATCATCAACCTCAATATCCACAAGTTTTACATCATCGGCATCATCAAAGATATGATCCGGTATTCTTTCATTCACCTGAATGCGTGTAATCATCGCAACGGTATCATGCAAACTTTCCAAGTGCTGAACATTGATCGTAGTGTAAACATCAATTCCTGCCCGCAGCAGTTCTTCAATATCACTATATCGTTTTTTATGCCGCGATCCGATTGCATTGGTATGTGCCAGCTCATCAACAAGGATAAGCTTTGGGTGGCGTTGTAAAGCCAAATCCAGATCCAATTCATAAAAGCGATGTTTTTTATACAGTATTTCTTTTTTATCTAATTGTTCTAAGCCATCAATCAAGGAAATTGTTTCCTTACGATCATGAGGCTCGATATAACCAATGACGACATCGACACCTTCCTGCGCTTTTTCATGTGCTTCCTTTAACATACTATATGTTTTTCCCACACCTGCGCAATATCCGAAAAATATTTTTAATCTTCCTTTTCTTTGCATGCTCTCAACCTTCCTTATATACCTCTTATTTTACACGAAGGAAATAAAACCAAAAGCAAGAGGGTATCAATTTTAATGCGATTTTAATATTCCATGACTTTCTTTTAATCCTGTTTTTATATCCTCTGATTTAGAATTGATGCAACCTATGAAAGCAGTAGGTATAAGGGAGGAAAGCTTATGACATTGATGGATCTTTGCATGCTTGCCATGCTTGCGGTTTCGTTTCTCGCCATGCTTGGCTTTGTAAGCTATGTAGATAAAATTATTAAAAAGTAGGAGGTCATAGCTATGTGGATATTAGGTGTCGTTATTGTATTGTTAGCTGCTTACTTAGTATATGCGCTAATCAATCCTGAGAAATTTTAACTGAGGGAGGAATATTATGTTACAAATCATAGGCACATTGCTTATCTTTCTTATTTTGATCTTTCCGATAGGAAATTATGTTTATCATATTGCTACCGGTAAGAAGAGCTTTGTCGATCCGCTCTTTGATCGCATAGATAATACGCTTTATAAGGTATTAAGAATACATACAGCGAGTATGGGGTGGAAAAAATATGCTTTATCGTTATTGCTTGTGAATGCCTGCTTGATTTTTGTTGGCTATTTGATTTTAAGACTACAAGCTACAAGTCTTTTAAACCCAAATGGTGTCGGTGGCATGGAGGAAGCCTTATCCTTTAATACGATAATTTCCTTTATGACCAATACCAATCTTCAGCATTATGCAGGAGAATCCGGCTTATCTTATTTATCACAGATGTTAGTGATTATTATGATGATGTTTACTTCGGCAGCAAGTGGCTATGCTGCATGTATGGCTATGATACGTGGCTTATTAGGAAAACCAATGGGGAATTTCTATGTTGACTTCATACGTATCATTACTCGCTTTTTATTGCCGATGTCCTTTTTTGTCGGTTTATTCCTTGTATGGCAAGGTGTACCACAAAATCTAGCTTCCAATATGACACTTACAACGCTGGAAGGAAAGCTACAGGATATTGCCAGCGGACCGATTGCAGCGCTAGAATCTATTAAACATTTAGGAACAAACGGTGGTGGCTTTTTAGGAGCCAATTCCGCAACACCACTTGAAAATCCAACCATTCTTACCAATCTTGCCGAACTCTATTCCATGATGCTTTTACCGGCATCTTGTGTGTTTGTCTTTGGTCGTATGGCATACGATAAACATCAAGAAAAGAAAGTAAAGGAAGGGGTTCTTTCCATCAGTGAAGCTCCTGCACAAAAGCGTGTGTGGCTTGGTAAAGAGGGCAGAACAATCTTTGTTGCAATGTCTGTCTTATTTGTTATCGGATTGGGTCTTTGTTTTTATAGCGAAAGTCAAGGAAATTCAGCTGTGGAGGCTGTGGGTATTTCTCAAACAGCAGGGAATATGGAAGGTAAAGAGGTACGCTTCGGAGTAGCGCAATCTTCCTTATTTACAACGGTAACAACATCTTTTACGACCGGAACCGTAAACAATATGCACGATACCTTGACACCGCTTGGTGGTTTTGTGCCAATGTTGCACATGATGTTGAATGTGGTGTTCGGCGGTGCGGGAGTCGGCTTAATGAATATGCTAATCTATGCGATTTTGGCAGTCTTTATCTGTGGCTTGATGATTGGCAGAACACCGGAATATCTAGGTAAGAAAATCGAAGGAAAGGAAATGAAGCTGGCAGCTTTAAGCATCATTATTCACCCACTGCTTATTTTAGCTTTTAGTGCACTTGCCGTATCTACACAAGCAGGCTTAGAGGGCATAAGCAATCCGGGTTATCATGGACTTTCACAAATATTGTATGAATTTGCATCATCGGCAGCCAATAACGGCTCCGGCTTTGAAGGGTTAGCCGATAATACATTGTTTTGGAATTTAGCATGTGGTGTGGTTATGTTTTTAGGACGTTATATGTCAATTATCATTCAGCTGGGTATTGCCGGTAGCTTGATGCAAAAAACAGAAGTAAATGAAACAATCGGAACACTAAAAACCAATACTGCTTCCTTTGCGATCATTCTTGTTGTCGTTGTTTATATATTTGCCGCATTGACCTTCTTGCCGTCTTTGGCATTAGGTCCGATTGCCGAATTTTTAACCATCTAGGAAAAAGGAGTTGAGATAGCATGAGCAAAGCAAACAAATCAAAGCTGATAACCAAGGATATTTTAACTGCTTCGATCAAAGGAGCCTTTCGTAAGCTGAATCCACGCTATATGATGAAAAATCCGGTTATGTTCGTGGTAGAAGTCGGATTCATCATTTGTGTAATACTGATCTTTTTCCCGCATCTCTTTCATGATCAAGGAAGCTCCTTACGTATTTATAACAGCATTGTTGCTATCATTTTGTTTTTTACCTTATTATTTGCCAATTTTGCCGAGGCAGTCGCAGAAGGACGTGGCAAAGCACAGGCGGAAACCTTGAAGAAAACCAAAAAGGATACGCAAGCAAGAGTTGTTTTGGAAAACGGTGAAGAAAAAACGATTTCCTCCAATGATTTAAAAAAAGGAGATATCGTGCTTGTAAAGGCAGGTGAAATCATACCGGGTGATGGTGAAATTATCGAGGGAATTGCTAGTATTGATGAATCCGCAATCACCGGAGAATCCGCTCCGGTTACCAAGGAAAGCGGTGGTGATTTTGCCAGTGTAACAGGGGGAACACTTGTTGTATCGGATTGGATCAAAATCGAAATTACATCAGATCCGGGACAGTCCTTCCTTGATAAAATGATTGCCTTGGTAGAGGGGGCTTCCAGACAGAAAACACCGAATGAAATAGCATTAAATACGTTGTTGGTTTCCTTAACGATTATTTTCCTGATTGTGATCGTTACCTTATATCCGATGGCAGCCTACTTAAATATTCATATCTCGATATCTACACTGATCGCTTTAACGGTTTGCTTGATACCGACTACGATCGGTGGCTTGTTAAGTGCAATCGGCATTGCCGGTATGGATCGGGTTACACGCTTTAATGTAATTGCGATGTCCGGAAAAGCAGTGGAGGCTTGCGGTGATGTCGATACCATGATTTTGGATAAAACCGGAACGATTACCTTTGGTAACCGATTAGCAAGTGAATTTCTTCCCGTAGATGGCGTAGAAGAAAAGGAATTGATTGATGTTGCCTGCATGGCTTCGCTTTACGATGATACACCGGAAGGAAAATCAACCGTAGAGCTTGCTATGAAGCTTGGAAGTACGATTTGTAAAAGCGATTATGAGCATGTTGAAATAATGGAATTTAGTGCCGCTACGAAAATGAGCGGAATTGATACAAAAGACGGACATAGGATTCGTAAAGGGGCACAGGACGCTATAAGTGCTTATATTTCACAAAAGCATGGAACCATTCCTAAGGATCTTACACAAAAGGTCAATCAAATTTCTAAGCTAGGTGGAACACCGCTTGTTGTATGTGTAGATGAGCGTGTCTTAGGTGTTATTTATTTAAAGGATACTGTTAAACCGGGTTTGGCACAGCGTTTTGAGCGTTTACGTAAAATCGGTATTAAAACGATTATGTGTACCGGTGATAATCCATTGACTGCTGCCACGATAGCAGCAGAGGCAGGGGTTGATGGTTATATTGCCGAGTGTAAGCCGGAGGATAAAATTGATGCTATTAAGAAAGAGCAGGCAGAGGGAAAAATCGTTGCGATGAGTGGTGATGGTACCAACGATGCTCCGGCACTTGCCCAAGCTAATGTCGGTATTGCGATGAATAGCGGTACAACGGCTGCTAAGGAAGCTGCCAATATGGTCGATCTTGATTCCAATCCAACCAAGCTATTGGAAATCGTAGAAATCGGAAAGCAGCTGTTAATTACACGTGGATCTTTAACTACTTTCTCTATTGCCAATGATGTCGCAAAATATTTTGCTATCATTCCGGCTATGTTTACCGCAGCGATTCCGCAAATGGAAGTCTTGAATATCATGCAGCTGACTTCCTCCTCCAGTGCTATATTATCTGCCCTGATTTTCAATGCCATCATTATTCCATGCTTGATTCCATTAGCAATGAAGGGAGTTGCATACAAACCGATGAGTGCTTCTCGAATGCTGGGAAGAAATATGCTGATCTATGGATTAGGTGGTGTGATTTGTCCTTTTATCGGTATTAAGCTGATTGATCTTATGATTTCACCGCTATTGTTATTACTTGGCTTATAAAGGAGATTGTTATGAAAAAGATATGGAAAAATATACGAACTGCACTTGTTGTATCCTGTGCGATGTTCTTACTTTGTGGATTTGCTTATCCGATGGCGCTTACCGCAGTATCTCAACTTGTATTTCCTAAGCAGGCAAATGGAAGTGTTGTAGAATATGATGGAAAAGCGGTTGGATCTGCACTGGTTGGTCAAGATTTCAGTGATGAGCGCTTATTTCATTGTCGTCCTTCTGCTTATAAGTATAATACCTATACGCAAGAGGATTTAGAAAAGCAGACATACAGTGGACCTGCTTCCGGAAGCAACAACTACGCACCAAGCAATCCACAGCTTCAAAAGCGCATTGAAAAAGATGTAAAACAGCTTTTAAAGGACAATCCGACAATGAAAAAAGAGGATATACCCGATGATATGATTACAGCCTCCGGTTCCGGTTTAGATCCGCACATTTCCGTAGAAGCAGCTAAATTTCAAATTGATCGCATTGCCAAACATACCGGACTTTCCAAACAGGAGTTGGAAAAGTTAATTGATAAACATACCGAACAGCCATTGTTGTCTGTCTTTGGGGAGCAATATGTAAATGTATTGGAGCTAAATGTATCGTTGATTGAACAGCTGCCTAGCTTTTCCTAAGTATCAAAATAAAGCGCAGGCATGTATAGGAATGCTTACATCGTTAATGACATAGGTGTTAAGAGGGTGCTATAATAAAAACAATAAAAAACAAAAGTCAGGTGAGGAAGATGAGTCAAAATATAAAAATCTTGATTGTAGAGGACGATGGTCCGATTCGTAATTTAATAGCTACGGCTTTGCAAACCAATGCGTATAAATATGATTTGGCCGCAAATGGAAAAACCGCTTTGTTAGCATTATCAACCCATCATTATGATATTGTCTTATTGGATTTGGGGCTACCGGATAAAGACGGTATTGAAATCATCGATCAGCTGCGAACGTTTTCTACAACCCCGATCATCGTCATAAGTGCACGTACCAATGATGAGGATAAAATTGCAGCCCTTGATGCCGGAGCCGATGATTATTTAACCAAGCCCTTTAGTGTAGAGGAACTTCTTGCCAGAGTACGCTCTACCTTGCGCAGAGCACAATTTTTGGAAAATCAAAAAAGTCAGCGAGAAGAAATTGCCTTTGAAAACGGTGATTTAAAGATTGATTATCCTTCAAGGACAGTATATTTCCAGGGAAAAGAACTGCACTTAATGCCCATCGAATACAATTTATTATGTCTTTTGGCACACAATGTCGGTAGAGTATTGACCCATCAATATATCTTAGATAAGGTTTGGACCAATGCCATGGAATCGGATTTATCCTCTCTGCGTGTATATATGACGACTTTGCGTAAGAAAATCGAAAAGAACAGCATGCAGAAATATATTCAAACGCATATCGGAGTCGGATATAAAATGATAAGAGTAACGGATACCAAAGAGGATTCAAATGATGAAGCAGGAGCATAAAAGAACGATGGGAAGGTTTGTGAATATGCACGTTGAGCGTAAAAAGCTATATCTTAGTTTATTGATCTTAACGCTTTCGACATTTATCGGCTTTCTTTTCTTTCAGCTTGGCTTTAATGATTCCAACATTATTATGCTGTATTTATTAGCAGTATTTTTGATTGCCATTATTACAGCTAATCGTATTTACAGCATTATTTTTTCTTTTATCAGCGTATTGATTTTTAATTACTTTTTTACCTTTCCGCTCTTAAGCTTATCGGCATACGATTCCGGATATCCGATGACCTTTGTGATCATGTTTACCGTTGCTTTTGTAACGAGTACGCTTGCGGCAAAGATTCAACAAAATTCGCACTTTTCTGCCCTTATTGCGCAAAGAACCCGTATTTTATTGGAAACCAATCAAATGCTGCAAAAGGAAATAACCAAAGAGGGGATTATTCAAAAGGGGTGCGAACAGCTTTATAAGCTTTTGAAGCGTGATATTGTTTTTTATCCATATAGTGAGCATGAGCTACAAGAGGTGTATGTTTATCCACCACAAACAAGTGAGCATTTCAAAGATGTATTATCCGATGAAATTCATGTCGCAAGATGGGTTGCAAAACATAATCGTCATGGCGGTGCTTCTACCGATTATCTTCCAAATTCGAAGTATTTGTATTTGGCAGTTCGTGCCGATCATAATGTATATGGGGTATTGGGAATTTATTTGGATAAGGAACAGTTGGATTCCTATGAAAATGATATTTTATTGGCTATTTTAGGTGAAATTGCGTTTGCCTTGGAAATCGAACATATCAACGATGAGAAAAAGCAGAGTGAGCTAAGGGCGAAAAACGAACAGCTGCGTGCTGATTTGTTGCGTTCTATTTCACATGATTTAAGAACACCGCTGACTTCGATTTCCGGCAATGCCGATATGCTTGTCAGTAAGGAGCAGGAATTAGCTCAAAAGGATCGCTTACAGCTTTATGAAGATATTTACGATGATTCCTTATGGTTGATCAATCTAGTTGAAAATCTATTATCCATTACACGTATGGAGGAGGGAGCTATTCGATTAAAGCTGGAACCGCAGATGATTGAAGATATTTTATACGAAGCTTTGAAGCATGTCAGTCGTAAGAAAAAGGAACATCATCTTCATGTACAGATTGATGATGATTTGTTAATGGCAGATATGGAAGCTCATTTGATTATTCAGGTCATCATCAATTTGGTTGATAATGCAATCAAATATACACCGCAAGGTTCTAATATCACACTTCATGCTTATCAAAAGGAAGATATGGTTACGATTGAGGTTTACGATGATGGGGCAGGTATTCCCGATGATAAAAAAGAGCATATTTTTGATAAGTTTTATCGTGGTAATACGAAGATTGTCGATAGCAAGCGAAGTCTTGGTTTAGGCTTGGCATTGTGTAAGTCCATTGTTCACTCTCATGGCGGTGAGATTCATGTAATGGATCGTATTCCACATGGCGCAATGTTTTATTTCACATTGCCGGCAACAAAGCTGAAATTAGAGGAGCATGGGGAAGTTTCATAAATTGTATATAACATAGCTTACTATCGTATAAGAGGTAGTAAGCTTTTTTATGAGCAAAAAAATGGAGTCAGTTTTGTTAATGTTTATAAGGTTTTTCCGCAGCTGATAAATTTATTGTATCTTTAAATATGACATGGTATATTAACATCATGAGAGGAAAGCTAATAGCTTGGTAGGTAATGATATAATATTTTAAAACTAGATTCAGTTGTGAATCGGTAGAATATGAGGGAGAAAACTATGAAAATATATAAAAAGAAATCTGTTTTGGCTATATTAACAATTCTCATTATACTATGCTTTTTGTTGTATTTAAGGATACATGAAGAAAACAATAAGTATTTAAAGGATATGAAATATTTTATAAATACTGTTGAAGAAAATTATCCATATTAAGAATATTTGAATTTTGATGAAAAGAAAGATTTTTATTTAGAAGCCGCACAAAGTTGCGAAAGCTTAGAAGAATTTTATAAGCTTCTAAAATCAATAGTGAAACCATACAACGGCTTGGGACATTTATTTATTTTAAATGCAGAGGAATATTACTTGCATCAAGTTACGTATGATATGGCGTTAGAGGATCGTTTAATATCACTTGAAAATGACAATTATAAAATTTTGAATGATAATGAAGTCAAAGCTACGTATGATTAACTGTCAAGCCTAACAGGTACTACCCTTGATAAGGTAAAGCAATCCATGTATGAAAATCAAAACGGAGAGAATAAAGAAAACGTTCATTTTCAAAAATATGACGATGTGTTGGTTATTAAAATAGATTCTTTTGATTATTCCTTAATAGAAAATGATCTGAAAATCATAAAAGAATATTTAGCTACCTATGATGGAGATTGTATAGCTTTTGATATTAGAGAAAATAGCGGAGGAGCAGATTCCTATTGGATAAATCTTGTTGCAATGACATCAGATCAAGATTATGAATATAATAAAAAAGTTACAGGTAGAGGTGAAATTTCTTTATCTTATGTTAAAGAGGAAATTGAGGACGCAATTTTGCATCAATCAAAAGATGATTTTGAAATTCAAGTTGAGAAAAAGATAGAATCTCAGAATATTTATAATTTCCCCAAAAGGTATATATTAACAAGCAGTAAAAACTTTTCGTCAGCTGACACATTTGTAAAGTTTGCTAAGGAAAGCAACTATGCAGTTAGTGTAGGAGAACATACAAAAGGAAGCGGAGGGGATTTTTTGAACCCTATGTTGATTGAATTGCCGAATACACATATCGTATTTAGAATGGACGCTTGTAAAAGTGATGAAATAGGAAGTAAACCGGATATTGCCGTAACCGGTGATGCGTTGCAATTTTTCTTGAGTATGGAAAAATAAAATCTTATGAATTAAATTATTTCGAGATTAAAACTATTGATGATAAAAAAGAATAGAGTTCAATTAAATAAAATTCAATAACCTAGATTCCCTATTCTATGTTTCCCAATTTCTAATTGTAAAAGGATATTTCACAAAAATTGAAATCTCCTTTAATCGTTTATATACAACCTATTACCTAATAAATTAAAAAACAAAGTTCATAAAGACTTTGATTTACAGGGATTTGAACCATCGGGTGGAGTAGGGCAAAAGCTGGCGATTGCCAGAGCCTTATATAAAAATACACCGTTAATTATTTTAGACGAACCGACTGCTGCTTTAGATCCACGGGCAGAATATGAGATTTATCAATCATTTGAAGCATTAACTGAGAATCGATTGGCTTTTTATATTTCTCATAGATTATCATCATCAAGATTTTGTGATCAAATATTGGTATTTAAAGATGGAAAAATAGTAGAGCAGGGAAATCACAATGAACTAATGGAATTGAAGAATTATTATTTTGAATTATATGAAATGCAATCAAAGTATTATGTAGAGAAGCAGTAATTTGCTTCTTTTTCTATACTACTTTCTATCCTTTATCAAATGATAAGCGTTGTAAATGATAAACGGAATAGAGCTGATTGCTCCGGCAAGGGTGTAAATAGGAAAGGTAATAAAGGCGATGATAATTTTAGGAGCAAGCACAGTAAACCAATTACGGCTAATGTGAGAGAAGAATATCAAACCGGTTGGAATACCGGAAAAAAGCAAGCCGAATAAAATGGTGAAAGGCACTATTCCGATAGGTTGAGGAACCGTCATATTTTTATGAGTCAAAAGAGCGATATACGCAGGATCGTTAAATTGATGGATTTGATAAATAGCTAGGAAATAACCGATTACACAACCGATAATTAAAAATACGCTAATGAGCAAAATTCGTTGCAGTTCTTTTTTCATAATATGAATCCTTTCAAGTATTATATTTGTCTAAGAACAGTATAGCATTATGGAATAAGATTGTCTTTATTTTTCAAGTTTATCACACATGACAGTTATAGAAGAAATAGTAAAGATGGATATAGATAAAATATCAATAAACGGTGAATTTTTGTATATCCGATAAATATCATTGTTATAAGTATTAGTTTACATTTGTACATAAATAATATAAAATATACGTACGAAAGGAAAATATATGGATAAAAAACTAGAAAAACTGTTTAATGATTACCATGTGGTTAGTTGTAAGATGCTTTTAGAAAATGGCTATACAAAGTACCAAATTATGAATTTGGTGAAAAAAGGTTTTTTGTATCGTGTTCGAAAGGGGTTGTATAGGTTACATAATGAAATAGATGATGAATTTCATATTTATCAAAAAAACAATTCGTATATCGTTTATAGTAATGAAACCGCATTGTACCTTCACAATCTAACGGATCGTTTTCCAAATCCGTTAAGTGTTACAACAAAAAGCGGATATCATGTACGGAATAAAAAACTTAAAGTATATTATGTTAAAGAAGAATTTTTGGATAATAATGTAGTCATATTGAATTCTCCACAAGGAAATCCGATTTATGTTTATGATATAGAAAGAACCATTTGTGATATTGTAAAAAACAAAAATCGTATGGATCCACAGGTATATATTCAGGGATTACAGAATTATTTTTTGAGAGGAAAACCAAATTTAAGAAAGTTATCGAAAATATCGAAGCTTTTAAATATTCAGCAGAAAATGATGAGTATTATAGAATTATATGTGAAGCCATAATCATATAAGGAGAAAGTATGAAATATTCAAGCATTGACCAGTGGAAGAGTAAAATAAAAAAATTAGCGAAAGAAAACGGAATCGATGTACAGGATATGCAGCAACGCTATATTTTAGAAGAATTTGCTAGAATGATTAGTGAATCTAAATATAAACATTCGATTATATTAAAAGGTGGTTTTGTTGTATCGGCATTATTGGGAATTGATGAAAGAAAAACCAGAGATATTGACTTTACGTTTAACTCAACAATTTATGATATAGATCAAATTAAAGAAATTTTAGAATCAATAATAAACACCAAAATCGAAAAGTTTTTCAATTATGAAATTGTAAATATTCAAGAAGAGCAATTAGATGATCATTATTCTGGATTTAGTTGTATGATTGATGCTGTTTATGAAAAAACAAGAATACATTTCAAGTTAGATGTTTCGAATAATACCTTGGTATATCCTAGAAGTATAGAAACAAAGCTACGTAGTTTTGTTAATGAGGAAGATATTAAGGTAATGAGCTATCCTATCGAAAACATCATTGCTGAAAAGTATGAAACTACTCTTGATAGAGGAGAATTTAATACTCGTATAAGAGATTTATTTGATGTTCATTATTTGTATAAAAATAATCATCATTTAATCAATGATAAATTATTAGTTAAAACAATAATCGAAGTATCGAAAGATAGAAACACTTATAATAATTTATTAGATTTTGATGAATTATTGCGTGATTTATCAGAATCGAAAGTATTTTGCGATAATTTTAATAGATATAAAAGAAATAATCATTATTATGATGAAACATTGGAAGATCTTTTTGATACTTTTAGAAAAATCAACAATTTAGTACAAATAGAACTACATTAAAATAAAAAATGGATAGAGGGAGGTACAGCACATGATACTTTTGGCAAGCGGTCGCTGTGATATTGTTGCCTTTTACAGCAAGTGGCTGTTACGACGCATTGAAGAAGGTTTTGTTGATGTGAGAAATCCATACGATCCACATCAGCTATCACGTATTTATTTGAACGAACAAAGTGTTGATGTACTTGCGTTTTGTACAAAGAATCCTTTGCCCATTCTCTCTTATATCAAGCAAATTCCTTTTCCTATGCTGTTTCATGTTACTTTAACACCCTATCATAAAGAAATCGAACAACTGCCAAACAAAAAAGAAATTTTAAAAGCAATTCGATTTCTAGCAAAGCAATTAGGAAAAGAACATGTTGTTGTTCGCTACGATCCTATTTTTTTAAGTGATACTTATACCTTAGAATATCATAGAAAAGCATTCCAACGTCTTTGTGAACAGCTAGACGGATATGTTTCTACAATTATTATTTCCTTTGTTGATATGTATAAAAATACAAAAGAGAATATCGCAAGAATGAGATTGCAAACGATGCGAGCAGATGATATGCTGGCGATAGGAAAAAGCTTTGGCGAGATTGCGAAAAAGTATCATCTTCATGTTCAGACCTGTGCGGAGGAAATTGACTTATCCATGTATGGAATAACACAAGGTGCATGCTTTGAACGTAACCATCTGGAAGCTATTGCGAAACATTCCTTATCGCATATATCCGATAAAGGTGTACGTTCCATGTGCGATTGCTTGGCTACGGTAGACATCGGAGATTATAATTGCTGTGCACATGATTGTTTATATTGTTACGCAAATTATGACAGCAAAGCGATTTTACAACGCATGAAGTGTCATGATCCAAACAGCAGTGTATTAATCGGTAGAATTGAAGAAGATGATCATATTCATGAGCGCAAGGAATCGAGTATAAAACAGATTTCATTGTTGTAACGATATACAAACTTAATGTATTAAGGTGTATTGGATTGTATCAGGAGGAATATAATGAAGGAATGGGATAAAGCACAAGCAGGCTGTTTATATAATGCCAACAATGATAGAGAAATTATAGAAAGTAGAATAAAATGTGCTGATTTATGCTATGAATTTAATCAATGCAAGCCATCAGATATAGAAAAACAAATTGAAATTATGAAAAAAATAATCGGCTGTGTAAAAGGAAGCTTTGTGATCACAGCCCCTTTTTATTGTGATTACGGAAGTAATATAACGATTGGAGATAATTTCTATGCAAATCATAATTGCACGATATTAGACGGAGCTAAAGTTACCTTTGGTAATAATGTATTTATCGCACCCAATGTTGTTTTTTCAACAGCAGGGCATGCTATTGATCGCGAACAAAGAGCAAAGGGGCTGGAAATAGCACTGCCGATTAGCGTTGGTGATGATGTATGGATTGGTGCAAATGTATCGGTTTTACCGGGAGTTTCTATTGGAAGCAATACAATCATAGGTGCCGGTAGTGTTGTTAATAAGGATATACCCGATGGAGTAATTGCGGCAGGAGTTCCTTGTAAAGTAATTCGTAGAATAACAGAGGAGGATAAGCAAAAATATTCAGAATATATAGAGATGTAGTAAAATCTCAGTTATCTCTATGTTTGTAATGGGAATCATACCCTGATTTTTCTAATATAGAAGCCTTCGATGCTAAATAATTTTTGCATTTGCTGTGCTATACTATATACATTGAACAAACGATGCAGTAGTACATGTAAAACACATAAGTTAGGAATCATGTAAAAATAATTGAGTTCACACCCCAGTCCTTTAGCAAGACTGGTTTTTTCATGTAAAAATTACCTTTTGCTATTGTAATACACAAAGAGAAAGAGTAAAATAAGATTGTATTGGCGATTACTTGTATATATTTCGTAATAAGGTCGAAAAGTCTCTAGCCTCTTGCCATAAATGAGAGGGCTACAAGTGAACGGTTATGCTTTTTATATCGAATAACAGATGTAAAGGCGTACTTGTTTGCTTGAAAACAGGTACGCCTTTATATTTATTATAGGAGGTCTTACTTATGGTCTTAAGAAGATACGCTATATTAAATAAAAAAAGGAATGTTTTTTCATGTGCATATTAACGGGATTAATATGTACTTTTTTATTTGTAAGGAGGAGAACACATGTCAAACAAACCGCTCGTTTCAATTCTAATGGGGAGTCGTTCCGATTTGCCAACTATGGAAAACTGTTTTGCACAGTTAAAGGAATTTGATATTCCATTTGAAGCTCATGCCTTGTCAGCCCATCGAACACCGAATGAGGTCATTAAGCTGGCAGAAGAAGCAAAGGATCGTGGCATTAAGGTCATTATTGCCGCTGCCGGTGGTGCGGCTCATCTTGGCGGAGTTATCGCCTCAAGCACAACGCTTCCGGTTATTGGTGTTCCTATTCAAACCAGCGCGCTTGGTGGTATGGATTCTTTGTTATCAACAGTACAAATGCCGGGAGGAATTCCTGTCGCAACGGTTGCTATCGGAAAAGCCGGTGCTAAAAATGCCGCTATTTTGGCAGTCCAGATGCTTGCGCTTAGCGATGAAGCATTAGCAAAAAAACTAGAAGCTTTTAAACAGGCGATGGCGGATAAAGTAATTGCCGATTCCGTAATTGAAGTGGAATAGAAAGGACATTGTATGAATTTTCGCGTATTTGTTAAAAAGAAGGAAGCATATCGTGTAGAAGCCGATTCTTTGTTTCATGAATTGAAAACAAACCTTAACCTGCAAGGTCTAAAGGACGTAGAGCTTTATAACGTATATGACGTATTTCATGGTGATGAGCATGATAAAGAGCTGTTATGCGCCCATGTGTTATCAGAAAAAGTAACCGATGAGGTATATGATGAAATCGACTTAAGCAATCAGACATACGTTGCCTATGAATGCTTACCGGGACAGTATGATCAGCGTGCCGACAGTGCTCAGCAATGCTTGATGCTGTTAAATAACAAGCAAGACGTTGTTATCAAAAGCGGCCGTATCGTTGTATTGCATGGCAGCGTAAGTGAGGAAGAAGTAAATCGCATCAAGAAATATATGATCAATCCGGTAGAAAACAGAGAAAAGGATTTAGCTGTTTTAGCTTATGAAGAAGATGTAGAAATCGAACCGGTACCTGTACTTCATGGCTTCTGTGAATTAAGTGAGGAAGGCTTGGAGGATTTGCGTAAGGAACAAGGCTTAGCCATGACACTTGCGGATCTAAAGCATATTCAAGCATACTTCAAGGAAGAAGAACAACGTGATTTGACCTTGACGGAGCTAAAGGTATTGGATACCTATTGGTCCGACCACTGTCGTCATACAACCTTTGAAACGGTTTTACAAAATATCAAATTTGATGCCGGAAGCTTACAGGACTCTATGCAAAAGGCATACGAATTGTATTTGAAATTAAGAGAAGAGGTACATGGCGGTAAGAAGGTCATGACACTTATGGACATGGCAACCATTGCCGGAAAATACTTACGTAAGCAGGGCAAGCTTGATGATATGGAAATCAGTGATGAAATCAATGCCTGCTCGATTGAAATCAGTGTTGATGTCGATGGTAAGGAAGAACCATGGCTATTGATGTTCAAAAACGAAACACATAATCACCCAACGGAAATCGAACCATTTGGTGGAGCAAGTACCTGTATCGGTGGGGCAATTCGAGATCCTTTATCAGGAAGAAGCTATGTGTATCAGGCAATGCGTATCAGCGGTGCCGGAGACATTACCAAAGATATTGCCGATACCTTACCAAACAAACTTCCGCAATCACGTATTTCCAAAGGTGCTGCGGCAGGCTATTCCTCTTATGGAAATCAGATCGGACTTGCGACTACCTATGTAAAAGAAATCTTCCATGACGGTTATGTCGCAAAACGTATGGAAGTCGGTGCGGTTGTCGGTGCTGCACCAAAAGAAAATGTTGTACGTAAATCACCGGAAACCGGAGATATCGTTGTATTGATCGGAGGAGCTACCGGACGTGATGGTGTCGGAGGAGCTACCGGATCAAGTAAGGAACATAACGATACTTCCTTGACGAAATGCTCAAGTGAGGTACAAAAAGGAAATGCACCGATCGAACGTAAATTGCAGCGTCTATTCCGCAATCCGAAAGCAACTCGCTTGATTAAGAAAGCCAATGACTTCGGTGCTGGAGGCGTAAGTGTGGCAGTTGGTGAAATTGCCGATGGATTGTTGATTGATTTGGATAAGGTTCCGGTAAAATACAGCGGCTTATCCGGTACAGAATTAGCAATCAGTGAATCACAAGAGCGTATGGCGGTTTTGATTGAAAAAGATGCTTTTGAAGAATTCCGTCAGTTAGCATACGAAGAAAACCTAGATAGCTGTATCGTAGCGGAAGTAACAGAAGAAAAGCGCTTGGTTATGACCTTCCATGGAGAAGAAATCGTTAATATTTCACGTGCTTTCTTAGATACCAACGGGGTCCGTGGTTTACAAGATGTTATCATGAAGGAAGGATTGACTTCCACAGATCCATTCCACAGCAAGGTAACAAGCATGGAAGAAAACCTTCAACAGCCAAATGTCGCATGTCAGATCGGATTGGCAGAAATGTTTGATGCTTCCATCGGAAAATCAACGGTATTGATGCCGTTTGGCGGAAAGTATCAGTTAAGTGAAACCGAAGGCTCTGTGCAGAAGCTTCCGGTATTAGGCTTTACAAATACATGCAGCATCATGACGCATGGGTATCACCCTGAGTTATCTCAATATTCACCATATTTAGGAGCTTCCTATTCCGTAGTCGAAGCACTTGCCAGAGTAGCGGCACTTGGTGGTAACTATGCAACTTGTCGTTTGACAAATCAAGAATACTTCGAACGTCTGCATAATGATCCTGAAAAATGGGGAAAACCAATGCAGGCATTGCTTGGTTTGATCGAAGCGGAATTGGCATTCGAAACTCCTGCTATCGGCGGTAAGGATTCCATGAGCGGTACATTCAATGATATTACCGTACCACCTACACTGATTACCTTTGCGGTAACTACGGAAAAAACACAAAATATTATTTCCAGTGAATTTAAAAAAGCCGGCAGTCGTATTTATTTGTTGAAGCATACACCAAAGGAAAATATGACACCGAATTATGAACAGCTGAAAGAAAACTTTGCGAAAATGTATCAGCTTGCTTGTGAACATAAAATTCTAAGTGCCAGTACGGTGAAGTTTGGCGGTATCAGTGAGGCATTGTGTAAGGCAACCTTCGGTAATAAGCTTGGTGTTGATGTTCATACAAGCGAACCGCTTTATGATTTATCTTTAGGAAGTATCCTTGTGGAAAGTGAAACGGAAATCCAAGATGCGGCATTTGTGGAAATCGGTCGTGTAAGTGATGACGGTGTATTAAGCATCAATGACGAAAAGCTGAGCGTAGAAGAAGCTATCAAACTTTGGCGCAAGCGTTATGAAGGTTTATACCCAATGCATGTAAACGAAGATAAACAAGCGATTGAAACTCCGCTTTATGAAGCACCAACTGCTTTAAAGGCAAGTAAAACATACGATAAGCCAAAGGTTATCATTCCGGTATTCCCGGGGCAAAACTGTGAATACGACACAAAGCAACAATTCGAACGTGCGGGTGCTGAAGTGGAAATCTATGTATTTAACAACTTGAATGTTGAAAGCATTGAACGTTCCTTAAAGGAATTGAGCGAAAAGATTGCAAGTGCACAGATCCTAATGGTTGTTGGAGGTTTCTCCAGTGGTGATGAGCCAGATGGCAGCGGTAAGTTTATTGCTAATGTTTTAAGCAATGAATTGGTAAATGCAGCGGTTCAGACCTTACTTGCTAATGATGGCTTGATCTTAGGTATCTGTAATGGATTCCAAGCCTTGATTAAATCCGGTCTATTACCGTATGGCGATATTAAGCAGTTAAATGAAAATTCACCAACCTTATTTAGAAACGATATTAACCGCCACGTATCCCACATTGCCTATACACGCATTGCATCAAATAAATCTCCATGGTTAGCAGGTTTTACGGCAGGAGAAACTCACAGCATTGCAATGAGCCATGGTGAAGGAAAATTTGTGGTAAGTGAAGAAGTCGCTAAGGAATTGTTTGCAAACGGTCAGGTTGCTACACAGTACGTTGATTTAGATGGCAATCCGACAATGAACGGCGAATACAATATCAACGGCTCCAGCTATGCAATCGAAGGTATTACTTCAGCTGATGGACGTATCTTCGGTAAGATGGGACATAGTGAGCGTTATGAAGATGGCTTATTCCAAAATATTGACGGAAATAAGTTACAAAATATTTTCCAAAATGGTGTCAATTACTTTAAAAAATAGAAAGAGGGAACTTCGATGAACGAATTAAGAGATGAATTTCTATCAAGAGAATTACATGAGGAATGCGGTATTTTCGGAATTTACAACAATTCCGATGCCGCAAGTCTTTCCTACTATGGTCTGCATGCCTTACAGCATCGTGGGCAAGAGGCAGCGGGAATCGCAGCCTGCGACACCGGTGGAGAAATCAACTGTTATAAAGGAAAAGGTCTTTTAGCAGAAGTCTTTAACAACGAAATCATTGCGACCTTACCGGGTCGTCATGCAATCGGACATGTGCGCTATTCTACCGCTGATGCCAATCAGATCGAAAACGTACAGCCAATCATGGTACGTTCTCATACCGCAAGCTTTGCGGTTGCGCATAACGGACAGATCGTTAATGCTCCGGAATTGCGTCATGAGTTGGAAAAACGCGGAAGCATCTTCCAAGGTGTCAGTGATTCCGAATTATTGGCACACATGATTCAGGTAGAGGAAGGAAGCTTTGAAGAATGTATCGTCAAAGCATGCCGTCGTTTTGAAGGTGCGTTTGCCTTTGTCATTTTAACAAACAAAGCCATTTATGCCGTACGTGATAAAAACGGTTTGCGTCCGGTATCCATTGCGAAACTGCCGGAGGGCGGATATTGCGTAAGCAGCGAAACCTGTGCGTATGATATTGTTGCCGGTGAATATGTACGTGATTTAAAAGCCGGAGAAATCGTTAAAATTGATGATGAGGGAATTCATAGCTATCAATATACCGATGATACACAATATAAGATGTGTGCGATGGAATATATTTACTTTGCCCGTCCGGATTCTACGATTGATGGCATCAATGTACATACTGCACGTCGTTTATCCGGTCGTGCCCTTGCGAAGCGTGAAGATACGGAAGCTGATATTGTCATAGGTGTTCCGGATTCCTCAACTTCCGCAGCTATTGGTTTTGCGGAAGAAAGCGGACTTCCATATGAAATCGGATTGATCAAAAATCGTTACGTGGGAAGAACCTTCATTCAGCCAACCCAGAAGCAGCGTGAACGTGGTGTGCGTATGAAGCTGTCTGCGGTATCCTCTATCGTAAAGGGAAAACGTGTCTTTATGATTGATGATTCCATTGTACGTGGAACAACCAGTAAGCGTATCGTACAGCTGTTGAAAGAAGCGGGAGCTACGGAAGTGCATGTACGTATTTGCAGTGCTCCGCTGATTAGTCCATGCTTCTATGGGGTTGATACTTCAACCTATGATGAATTGATTAGTGCCCGTTTAACGCACGATGAATTGTGTGAGTTTATCGGAGCGGATTCTTTACGTTTCATGGAAGTCGATGAAATGGGCGAATCTTTCGGTACCAAAAATTTATGTACCGCATGTTTTGATGGACAGTATTGTACAAAGCTGTTCAGTTATGGGGAAATCCTAGAAAGTGAGAAAAACAAATGAGTGAAAAATATAGAGAAGCCGGAGTAAACCTTGAAGCCGGTTATGAGTCTGTTCGTCTGATCAAGGATCATGTAGCACGTACAAAGGTAGTAGGTGCAATGGATTCCATCGGTGCTTTTGGCGGTATGTTTGATCTATCGTTATTAAAGATGGAAGAGCCTGTACTTGTTAGTGGTACAGATGGTGTCGGTACCAAATTGATGATTGCCTTTGAAATGGACAAACATGATACGGTTGGAATTGATGCAGTTGCAATGTGTGTAAACGATGTATTGGTTCAAGGTGCAGCACCGATCTTCTTCTTAGATTATTTAGCAGTTGGGAAAAACGAACCACAGAAAATCGAACAGCTGGTAAAAGGTGTTGCGGACGGCTGTGTACAGGCAGAGTGTGCTTTGATTGGCGGTGAAACAGCAGAGATGCCGGATATGTATGATGTTAAGCACTATGATATCGCAGGCTTCTGTGTCGGTGCTGTGGATAAGAAAAACCTATTGGACGGTTCTAAAATCGAAGCTGGTAATGTCTTAATCGGATTGCCAAGCTCCGGTGTGCATTCCAATGGCTTCTCTTTGGTACGTAAGGTTTTATTAAAGGACGCTAAGTTGGATTTGCATAAGACTTATGATGAATTGAACGGTGAGCTTTTAGGAAATGTGCTATTAACTCCGACACGTATTTATGTAAAAGCAATCAAACATTTACTAGGAAAAGTAGATATCAAAGGAATGAGTCATATTACCGGTGGCGGTTTCTATGAAAATGTACCACGTATGTTAAAAGAGGGACAAGGCGTAAGTATTGATCTTACAACCTATCCACGCAAACCGATCTTTGACTTTATTGCGAAAACCGGAGATATTCCAATGAAAGAAATGTGTAATGTTTTCAATATGGGAATCGGCTTCATCATGGCAGTGGATAAAAACGATGTTGAAAAGGTACAATCCTTATTGTCAGAAATCGGTGAAGAAAGCTATGTAATCGGCGAAGTTACAAATAGTGGAAGCGTGGATTTAACATGGTAAATATTGCCATCTTTGCGAGTGGAAACGGCTCTAATTTTGAAAATCTAATCAATGCAATCAATGATAAGCAAATTGATAATGCACAGTGTAAGGTATTGATTGTCGATAAAGAAAATGCGTATGCCTGCAAGCGCGCAGAGCGCTTGCACATTCCCTTTGTTTATGTAAATCCGAAGGAATATGCCAATAAGGCAGAATATGAAAGTGAGATTTTACGTATTTTAAAGGGATATGGAGTCGAGCTGATCGTACTTGCCGGCTATATGCGTTTTATCGGTGAGGTTTTATTAACGAATTATCCGAATCGTATCATCAACCTACACCCTGCCTATTTACCGAACTTTCCGGGTGCACATAGTATTCTCGATGCGTATGAAGCCCATGCCGAATTTACCGGTGTTACGGTACATTATGTAGATGAAGGTGTAGATACCGGAGAGATCATTCATCAAGAAAAGATCGTGATCGATCCATCATGGTCATTAGAGGTCTTGGAGGAGCATGTACATGCTTTGGAGTATCGTATGTTTCCAAAGGTTGTAAAGATTGTTTGCGATAGGATAGAAGAGGAGGCTACAAAATGAAAAGAGCTCTTGTAAGTGTATCAGACAAAACAAATCTAGTAGAATTTGTTTCCGAATTAGTAAAATTAGGCTATGAAATTATATCAACCGGAGGTACAAAGAAAGCATTAGAGGCAGCCGGAATTGAAACCATCGGGATTTCCGAGATTACCGGATTTCCGGAAATCATGGACGGACGTGTAAAAACCCTACACCCTAAGGTGCATGGTGCATTGCTGTGCGTACGAGATAATGAGGAACATGTAAAACAGCTAAAGGAATTGGACATAGATTATATCGACCTTGTTTGTGTGAATCTATATCCATTCAAACAAACCGTACAAAAGCCGGGAGTAACGCATGAGGAGATCATTGAAAATATTGATATCGGCGGTCCTAGTATGCTGCGTAGTGCTTCTAAAAATTATAAGTTTATTCCGGTTGTAGTAGATCCTAGTGATTATGAAACGGTCATTGAAGAATTAAAGGCAAATGGCGAAACAAGTTTGGAAACAAGAGAAAAACTAGCCGCTAAAGTATTCCGTCATACTGCCAATTATGATGCGATGATTGCCAGCTATTTAACTGAAAAAACCGGTGAAAAATATCCGGAAAAGCTAACCATTACCTACGATAAGGTACAGGATTTACGTTATGGAGAAAATCCACATCAAAGTGCTGCTTTCTATAAGAATATGAATCCACAGTATTCTTTGGCAAATGCAAAACAGCTGCATGGTAAGGAGTTATCTTACAACAATATCCAAGACGGCAATGCGGCAATTGAAATCTTAAAGGATTTTGAAGGTACATGTGCGGCAGTTGGTTTGAAGCACATGAATCCATGTGGTGTTGGTTTAGGTAAGACGATCGAAGAAGCATGGGATAAGGCTTATGAAGCAGATCCGGTTTCAATCTTCGGTGGTATCGTAGCTTTCAATGAGCCGGTAAATAAAGCCGTAGCGGAAAAACTAGCAAATATCTTCTTGGAAATCATTATTGCGCCTGCCTTTGATGAAGATGC
The DNA here is from genome assembly GCF_000154285.1 of Amedibacillus dolichus DSM 3991. GTDB lineage: Bacteria > Bacillota_I > Bacilli_A > Erysipelotrichales > Erysipelotrichaceae > Amedibacillus > Amedibacillus dolichus. The sequence goes on from NZ_DS483474.1 coordinate 257,040, forward strand.
TTTTGAAATCTTGTCAAAGAAAAAGAATATTCGTTTGATGCAGCTAGATACAACGCTGTCTGTAAATGCAAAATATAAGGTAACCAATGTCAATGATGGATTGTTAGTACAAGATGTAGATGATCATAAGCTAACCAAAGAAGATTTGCGTTGTGTAACAAATCGTAAGCCAACAGAAGAAGAATTGGAACAGCTGTTGTTTGCTTGGAATGTTGTAAAGCATGTAAAATCCAATGCCATCGTACTTGTTAAGGATAACATGACCATCGGTGTCGGTGCCGGACAAATGAATCGTGTCGGTGCTGCACGTATTGCGATTGAACAGGCACAGGAAAAAGCAAAAGGCTCTGTGATGGGATCTGATGCCTTCTTCCCAATGCCGGATACCGTAGAGGAAGCTGTAAAAGCAGGAGTTACGGCAATTATTCAACCGGGTGGTTCCATTAAGGATCAGTTGTCTATTGATGTATGCAATGAGTATGGTATTGCCATGGTTTATACCGGAGTACGTCATTTTAAACACTAATAGTTGTGATGAATTGAGCTCTTGAAAGAGGGCTCTTTCTTTTATATATTTCAGCCAACAAAGAAAAATTTTAGTATAATTTATTTATAAAGGGAAGTGATCTTATGTGGTTAGCATTTGCATTTGGTTCGGCTTTGTTTGCGGGACTTACATCAATTTTGGCAAAAATCGGTATTCAGCATACCGATAGTAATGTCGCAACTGCAATTCGTACAGTTGTAGTGTTGTTTTTTTCATGGCTTATGGCTGCTATATCGGGTTCTTTATCCGAGTTATCTGCCATACAACCGAAAACTTTAATCTTTTTGATATTATCCGGCTTATCAACAGGTGCGAGTTGGTTGTTTTATTTCAAAGCATTGCAAAAGGGAAACGTGAATAAGGTGGCAGCAGTCGATAAATCCGGTATTGTTTTAACAATTCTTTTATCTTTTATCTTTTTTCATGAAGAAATTACATTTGGTAAATTGATAGGCTTGGCAGGAATTACGCTTGGAACCTATTTGATGTTGGAGCCGAAAAAGGAAGTAAGCAAAACAGAGCATAGCTCGTGGTTTTTATATGCTGTTTTGTCTGTGATTTTCGCAAGCTTAACAACCATTTTAGGAAAGATCGGTATTCATGATATTGAAAGCAATCTAGGTACGGCAATTCGAACAAGTGTTGTATTGGTGATGGCATGGATCGTTGTGTTTGTTACAAAGAAGCAGGATAGCATACATACGATTTCACGCAAGGAACTTTTCTTTTTAGGCTTATCCGGATTGGCAACGGGAGCTAGTTGGCTTTGTTATTATAAAGCCTTACAAGATGGACAGGCATCGCTTGTTGTACCGATTGATAAGCTAAGTATTTTGGTTACCGTTGCGTTTTCGGTTGTTGTGTTGCATGAGAAGCTATCCAAGAAGGCTGTTTTTGGTTTAGGTGTATTAACAATCGGAACACTGTTGATGTTGGTGTAATAAAAATCAACTACTTTCTATAGATATTATAAAAATATTGATTTGTAAGCGTTTTAGTGTATAATAAGCGATGAGCAGAATTTTTAATAATCTTATTGTTTTCATAAAGATGCTTAGAAGAAAGGAAAGTATATTTTTTAATATATATGGAGTTAAATTATGACACTTGAGAAATTTGATAATAGTGAATATATACAGGTAAGTGAGCTTTTGAACGTTTCTTCAAAAACATTTTTTGATGAAATTGTACGTTCGATCTTAGGAGATATACAGAGACAGACAAACCGTAAAATGCATGCAAGTCAATTGAAATCAGGACTAACCTATAAGAAGAAAATTTCAGGTAGATCTTCAAAAAATGCAGAGGTCATTATTAAAATTTTAGAATGTGTACCTTCGAAAATATATAGTGCTAGTTTTACGAGCGAAATCGACATTACAACTGTAACTTATGAAATTGAAGAAAAAGAAGAAAACAAAATATGTGTTACTTATACAGAGACATTTAAGCTTTTAAGTGGAAAGAAATTACGAAGCCAATCAAAACTTCATAAAATGTATTTGCATAAAAAATCAGAAAAGAAAAGTAGGAAGCTATTAAAGCATATTGAAGAATATATTCTTATGAATCAAAATAAAGAATAAAATTATACGAAAGAGAAGGTAAGAGGTATGGTAGTTTTTGATTATAGACAAAAGGAATTTCTAAATATTTTATTAAATACAAATGCACCCGTCTCTATATCTTCTTTGCAAGTACAAATGAATATTAGTAAGCGTACAATTTATTATATTGTAAATAAGCTTAATGATACACTCTATCATTGTTCATTAGATCCGATTCAAAATATAAGAAAGCAAGGATATTTTATAAAAGAAGAACAAAAAGAAAAAATACATGAGCTTATATGCGAAGAAGCTTCTGATGAGGTTATGAAACCAAAAGAGCGGGTATATTATTTAATATGTTGGCTTTTATATCCACAAAGTCCGGTACATGTAGAAAGTATTATGGACGAAATGGAGATATCACGTAATTCTGTCTTTAATGATTTAAAGCAAGTAAAAGAAGAGTTGGAAAGCTATGATTTGTGTTTAGAATTTGATATTAAAAGAGGTTATTCTATTAATGGAAAGACATTAAGTAAACGTACGGTTTTATTGTACTATTTACGTTTATTACTGAATAGGATTCACTATAAAAGCTTACATTTTCTTAATTCAAGTGATGTAGAGGATTTCTATAATCGGTTAATAAAAATATCTTTGGAGATGAATAATGAATACGATTTTGAAATGTTGTTATCAATTGCTTGTTTATTATGTATTATACGCAATGTAAAAGAGCAGTTTGAGTTCTCATTGTTAGAGCTAAAAGACTTAGGGAAAACTTCTGAGCTGCGATTAATTGACATCTATTTTCAAGATTTTAATGTTCATGAACGATTATATCTAGCAGTGCATCTATTAGGCTCAAAGGCAGGAAGCACACTAAAGGTAAAAGATGATGAGAGCGATATTCAGTTATTTGAATTGGCACAGCATCTATGTGATGTATTTGAACGCTTAGCATATATTCAGCTTGTTGATAAAAATGGATTAATTAACTCATTATATATTCATTTTAAATTGACTATGTACTATTATCGTTTGTCTATTCAAGTTGTAAATCCACTTATTGAGGAAGTAAAAGAAAACTATTCAGATTTATATCAGTTAGTTTCAGAGATATGTAAAGACTTAAGCAGTGAGTTTCCATTTCCGGTATTAGACAGTGAAATTGTCTATATTACCATGCATTTTGGTGGACATCTAAGACAAGGAAGTGGAAAGTTTTATCGTAAAATTCGCGTTCTCGTAGTTTGCCCCAGTGGTATTTCAACTTCAACGCTATTGAAAAGAGAGGTCGAACAGTTATATTCAAATGTTACGGTTGTCGCAACAGCAGCGGCAAGTAATATTGATGAATATGAGGAAGATATAGATTTTATAGTATCTACGATTGATATCCAATGTGAAATGCCATGGATTAAAGTACATACTATTTTAACAAATGAGGATAAATCTAGAATTGCATCGCTGATGATGTTAAACGTTGATACTTATAAAGCAGATGGGGAGCATATCAACGGACTGTTTCAATTATTGGAGAGATATGTTCCACAAGAAAAAATGGAGGCATTGAAACAAGATGTTTATCAATATTTAAAAGAAGGGAATGTATTGGTTGAGATTGAAAAGAAAGGTCCAACCCAAGCATTTGATTTGTTAAAACCGGAGAACATTCAAATTTTAAACGAAGAGAAATCATGGGAAGAAGCAATAAAAGTTGCATCAAAACCACTTTTACAAAAGAAAGTAATTAAAGAAAAATATATTATTGCCATGATAGAATTGTTAAAGGAGTATGGCCCATATATTGTATTGCGAAATAAAGTTGCTATTGCGCATGCAGCGCCATCACAGGGTGCTAATATTTTAGGGTTATCCTTACTAATTAGTAAGCGAACAATATCTTTTGAAGGAGAGGAAGTGAAATATTTGTTTATTTTATCAAATCCTGAACAAGATAAGCATTTGCATTTACTTAGAGGCATAATGAACATGTCATCTGATCCAGCATTACTAAGTGAGCTTGATCAAATGCAAGATACACAAGAGATTTATAAAAGGTTATCGCAAGCTACATATAGAATACCAAAAAATTCTAAGTCCAATTGATTGCACAAAAAAGTTCAATCTAGTTGGACTTTTTTATATATAGGCAGGTTGCTATAATGGCAGTGTAAAGAGATATATTTCTTACAGTTGAATCGAGGTGATACGATGCTGGATGATATTCTGACACAAGAAAGCGTTCAGTATATAGAATGTGTAGAAAGTTGGAAAGAAGCAGTTGTTATCTGTATTCAACCACTCATTGATCAGGGAAAAGTAGATTGTGAATATATTAGCGCTGTAAATAGAAACATTGAACGGTATGGTAGTAACTTCGTTATTTATCCATATATCATTTTACCTCATGCACGTCCTGAACAGGGAGTTAAGGAAAATGCAGTTTCCATTTTATTAACAAAAACCCCTTTCCACTTTGATGATAATAAAACACCGGTAAGGCTTGTAATTGTAATGGCTCCGATGGATTCAAAATCACATTTACAGATCTTAAAGGAAATATCCGGTATGCTTTATGATAGAAACAGTAATCAAAGTATTATGGAAAGCAAGAGTAAAGGGCAACTGTATCAGAAAATTAGAGAAAGAATAGGAAAAGAGGTGAAATGATGAATTATAAATTTATACCTGAACTTGTAGAAACAAATATTAGTGCAAAAAATAAGGAAGAGGTTATACGATTTCTAGCAAAGAAACTAGCTGATAGAAAATGTGTTAGTAGTCATTATTCGGAGCTGGTATTACAAAGAGAAAAAGAGTATCCTACGGGCTTAATAACGAAAGGGGCAGTAATAGCGATTCCTCATGCTTTCGATCCGGAAACAAAGGGAAATAACATTGCGATTGGGATTTTAAAAACACCAGTAGGCTTTAAGCACATGGAGGATATTGATGAAACAGTACCGGTAAAAATCGTATTTATGCTAGCGATTAATGGCTCACATGAACACATGGAGATGCTAAAAATCCTAATGCAGCTAGTTAGGGATGAAGAATTATTTAAAAAGCTTCAAAGTATTAGTTCAAAGAATGAAATATGTAAATTATTAAATGAATATATAGAGACATTAGAAAGCTAAAGAGGGTTATGTTATGAAGAAAATAGTTATTGCTTGTGGAGCCGGTTTGGCTACTTCAAGTATGGTGAAAGATAAAGTAGAACAAATATTAAAGAAAAATAGTATCCCGTTTAAAACAATTCAATGTACTTTAACAGAGGTTGATAATTATGATGGTGATGTAGACTTGATTATTACAACCATGCGAGTTCGTAAAAAATATGAATCACCGGTGGTTTCCGGAAGTGCGTATTTATCCGGAGTAAATGAAGAAGCAGTTACAGAACAAATTTTAGAAATTTTGAAATAAACTTGGGAGGAAATAAATATATGCAAGTTGTAATGGATATAATTTCGTATATCGTTGATTTAGGAAGCTATATTTTTGTACCAATGTTAATGTGTTTAATTGGTATGTTATTCGGATTAAAGTTTTCAAAGGCAGTAAAAGCTGGAGCAACTGTTGGTATTGGTTTAGTTGGTGTCAGTATTGTTTCGACATTGACTTCAAATTCACTAGGCCCGGTCATCAATGAAATGGTAGATGTATTAAATTTAAATCTTACCGCTATTGATGTTGGAGGATCACCGGCAGCAGCTGTTGGTTTTGGTGGCTTAATCGGTGCAACGTTAATTGTAATTATTGTAGTAGTAAATATTATTATGGTTGCGTTGAAGCTTACAAATACTGTAAATGTTGATATTTATAATTTTTGGTATTTTGCAATTACAGCTGGTTTTGTAAATCTTGTAACAGGTAACTTTTGGTTAGGTATTCTGGCGGGCGTTACACATGCTATTTTGGGCTTAAAGGTAGCAGATGTCATGGCTCATAGAACACAACAGATTATAGGAATTGAAGCAATTGCGATTCCGCATGGATTTGCAGCAGCAAGTGCGCCATTGTTTTTATTACTAGATAAGATTTATGATCATATACCTTTCTTAGCACATAAGAAGATCGAAGATGATTATCAAGAAAATGAGAAAAAAGGTATTGGACACTATATAGGCGCAATTTTTGGTGAAAGAATCTATTTAGGATTAATTATGGGTATGTTCTTTGGAATTGTTGCAGGTTATGATTTCAAGGGAATTGCAGATGTAACTATTAAAACCGCAGCTTTAATGGAACTATTCCCAACAGTAGTAAAGATGATGGTAAATGGATTAATTCCAATCTCCAACCAAGCAAAAAAATTCTTTACGAAGCATTTTGCTGATCGTGAATTGTATATCGGATTAGATTCCGCTGTAACTATCGGACATCCAGTAACTATTGCTGTAGGTTTCTTAATGATTCCAGTATTTATGCTCTTGGCTGCGATTCTTCCTGGAAATACGACACTTCCACTAGGTGAAGTACCATTTGCGGCTTTCTATGTATGCTTTGCAACCATTGTGCATAGAGCAAACAAGAGAAGAACCATCGTTTCAAGCTTGATTTTTATTCCAATCGTATTATGGGTATCTAGTTGGGCAGCTCCAATGTTTACACAGCTTGCCGCAGATGCAGGCATGGAATTAGTTGCAGAAGGAATGCAAGCAACAACAATGGCATTGGGTAATTTGTTTATTCTGATTCCGACACTATTAGCTGAAATTCCAGTAGTAGGTGCGATCGTTTTAGTTGTTGTTGATATTGTTGCAATTTTCGGTGGAAAATATTTAGAAAAATATTATGCAAAAGAAGATGAAGCTTTTGAAGAAACCATTGGTATTGAATCTTTATAAAATAGGGGGTATGGAATATGAAAAAGATAACAGTTGGTGTAGTAGGCGCAGGAATTTATGGGAATTATCATATACACACATTTATCTGTGATCCAAATGTGGAAAGAGTTGTATTTTGTGATTTAAATGAAGAAAGAAGATGTGCAACAAGTAAAAAGTATAATGTTACGGGATATGCTACTGTAAAAGAAATGATACATGCAGAAAAGTTAGATGCCGTTAGTATTGCTACTCCGGATCCATATCATTTTGAACCAGCTAAAGATGCAATTGAAGCAGGAATTAAATATCTGTTAATTGAAAAACCGCTTGCGACAACAATAGAAGAATGTGAAGAAATTCTTCGTTTAGCAGAAAGACATAATGTAAAGATTTCAGTAGATTTTCATAAGCGTTGGGATCCGGCATATAATTGTATTAAAGATGAAATACAAAAAGATAAGGAGAAAGTTATTCGAGGATATATGGCATTGGACGATATTATTGATGTCCCTAAAAAATGGTTTACTTGGACAGATAAATCATCACCTGCTTGGTTTTTAGGAGTTCATTGTTACGATTTAATTCGCTACATTACAGGAAGCGAAGTAGAAAAGGTTTATGCTAGTGGAAATAAAGAAATTTTAGAAAAGGAGGGCTATCATACATGGGATAACATTCAAACGATTTTAACGATGAAGGATGGTAGTAATTGGACAGTAGAAACTAGCTGGATTCTACCGAACACATATCCGAAATCTAATGATGGACAGCTTGTAATTCTAACAGAGAATAAATACTTCAAAAATGAATCCTATCGAGGTGTTAAATATTTTACAGAAAAGAAGGAAAATATTCCTAACTATATTTTTATGAATTTTGATGAACATAGTGCAAGTGGGTTTGGATTAGAGCCAATGCAGGAATTTATTAGTGATATTATTAACGAAAGGGAATTTAGAACATCTGCTTATGATGGCTTGCAAGCTACACGTATTGCACAGGCAGTTCATGAATCAGCTGAAACGGGAAAGGTAGTTTATTTGTAAAAAGCGATTGTTATGATCGCTTTTTGAGAGGAAATGATATGGTAGAAATTACATCAGAACAGATAAGAGTTAGAATTGATGAAAATGGAGCGCAGATGATTTCCATCTATGATTTAGAACATGAAATAGAGTATTTGTGGCAACGGGATTCAACATATTGGTCTAGCTCATCACCAGTAGTTTTTCCGGTTATTGGAAAACTTAATAATCTTGAATTTTATCATAAAGGAAAGTCCTATCCTTTGAAATCAAATGGGCTGATTCGATATGAAAGAATACCAATACTTAATCAAGAGAAACATTATGTAGAGTTCTTATTTACCAATACAGAAGATTTAAAAAGGAAGTATCCGTTTAATTGTCGGGTTTTATTACGTTATGAGATTGTTGGACGTGAATTAGTTATGTCTGCGACTATTTATAATGATGGCAATGAAGCTATGTATTATAATTACGCTGGACACCCAGGCTTCTGTGTGCCTATGTATGAGAATGAAAATTGCAATGATTACTATATTGAATTTGAAGAAAAAGAAACAACAGATATTTTTAAAGTGTGTGAAACCGGACAATTAATACCTGAAAAAAGTCAATTTTTCTTTGAAGAAAGTCGCTTCTTTATACGTAAAAACTTATTTCAAAAAGAAGCATTGGCATTTTATCATCCAAAATCAAACAATGTATCTATTAAAAATCTTAATCATAACCGTAGAATTACAGTGTCTTTTGAAGATTTTGACAACTTGGCTATATGGTCTCCGTATATCAAAGATAAACCATTGAAATTTATATGTATAGAGCCTTGGGTAGGACATACTGATTTTAAAGGCTACAATAATGAAATTTCAAAAAAGGAAGAGGTTGCTTGTTTAGAGCCGAATCAACATAAAAAATACAGCTATAAAATTACATTTCAATAAAAAAGGGGAAAAGAAAATGTTTGGAAAGACAACAAAATATTGGATTTCATGCAAAGGTGTTTATACAAGTAATGAGATTGCACAACAGCCAAATACATGGAAAAAAACATTACATCAAATTAAAGAAAATCAGAATGATATTCAAAAATTTATAAATCAAGTAATTTTACAAGAAGATTTTGATATTGTACTCTGTGGTGCGGGAACAAGTGAATATGTAGGAAACTCAATTTATCCATTTTTAAACGAACAGCTGCAATATAAAGTAAAATCTTATGCAACAACAGATATCGTAGCTGCACCGCAAAAATATTTATCAAAAACAAAGCCTACACTTTTAATTTCCTATGGAAGAAGCGGAGATTCACCGGAATCCGTAGGCGCACTACAAGCTGCTGATGCGGTATGTGAGAATATTTATCATTTGTTTATTACCTGTAATAAAGACGGTGCACTGTCTAAAGCAGCAAAGCTGAGAAATAATGCACTTGCGATTAATTTAACTCCGGAAACACTAGACAAAAGTTTTGCCATGACATCTTCATACACCAATATGGCATTAGCGACATTACTTTGTTTTCAACTAGATCGTTTATCAGTTTTTGATGCGATGCTTGAGGATCTTGGAAAAGCCGCAAATCGAATTATAGAAAATGATTGGTTAAAATTGAAAGAGTTTGTAGAGGTTTATGATTTTAAACGTATCGTTTACTTAGGTTCAAATTGTCTAAAAGGAACAGCACAAGAAAGTCAATTAAAGATGTTGGAATTAACACAAGGTAGAGTTACCACGATGTATGATTCCCCAATGGGATTTCGTCATGGGCCAAAATCAATTGTAAATGATGATACATTAGTTGTTGTTTATGTCAGTGATGATTCTTATACCAGAGAATATGAAAAGGATCTGATAACAGAAATTAGCCTTCAACGAAAGAATAATCGTTTGATTGTTATAGGAAATCATTGTAAAGAAGCTTATAGTCATTTAAGTGATCTTTGTTTTGATCTCAATTTACAACAGAACTATGATAATGCTTATTTAGGTTTATGCTATATTCTTTATGCACAAATATTGGCATTCTTTAAATCTTATGCGTGTGGTATTCAACCAGATGATCCATGTCCTAGTGGTGAAGTTAACCGAGTAGTTAAAGGAGTAACAATTTATCCTTATATTAAAAAGTAATTTGACATTAGTATCAATAAATTTAGCAAAGGGATTGGTTATCGAAATGAAATCAATCCTTTTATTTGTGGTAAAAAATTATAAGATTGCCAAAGTATGATAAAACTTAATAATTTATGCGGCATTAGTTAATAAAAAGAGTATAATGATAATTGAATTAGGGAGGGAATGTTCATGTTTGCAGATTATCACTTACATACCTATTACAGCAGTGATAGTGTGTATCCTATGGAAGAGGTAGTAAAGGACGCTATTTTATTAGGGATTGACGAGCTGTGCTTTACCGATCACTGCGATTTGACCATACGGCTTTTGGGCTATGCCGATGCCAGTGAAACAAAGCCGCCATTTAAGAAATATTTTAGGGAAATCAATCAAATGCAGAAAAGGTATGGAGAACAAATTACGATTAAAAAGGGATTGGAAATCGGTATCCAGTATGAAACCATACCTCAGTATCAAGAAATCATACGTGAGTATCCGATGGACTTTGTTTTATTATCCATTCATCGCATTGATAATCTAGGCTATTGGAATCGTAGATTTCAAGAAGGAAAGAGCGAGGCAGAATATTATCACGCATATTATGAAGCAATGTTAAAAATCGTTAAGGAATTTCATGATTATAGTGTACTCGCTCATTTGGATTTGATTCGCCGTTATGATAACCACGATGGCTATGACGTGATGAATGATCGTGAAATCATTACCGAAATTTTGAAGTATATCATTGCAGATGGAAAAGGAATCGAAGTCAATATGTCCTGTATTCGTTATGATATCGGAGATATTACACCGGCAAAAAGTATTTTGGAATTGTATCATGAATTAGGCGGACGTATTTTAACCATCGGCAGTGATTCACATAAACCGATCCATTTAGGAGCATACGTCGAGGAGGTCAAGGAAGAACTGCGTTCGATTGGTTTTAAAGAGTTTTGTACCTTTGAGAATATGAAACCGATATTTCATAAGTTATAGATAGGAGGAGATGGAAATATGATTATCAAAAATGCAAAAATTTATACTATGGAAGAAAACAATGTACAAGAGGGGGATATTCTTGTAAAAGACGGAAAGATTGCGAAAATAGGAAGCATTGATGAACAAGACGAGCAAGTGATTGACGCAAAAGGAATGTGTGTTTACCCCGGACTTATCGAAGCACATTGCCATTTAGGTATGGAAGAAAGCGCGATTCGTATGGAGGGCAACGATGTTAATGAGATGAGTGAGCCATTAACACCACAGGTACGTGCGATTGATGGCTGTAACCCGCTTGATGAAACCGTAGTCAATGCATGCAATGCCGGTATTACCTGTGTAGCGGCAGGACCGGGAAGTGCGAATGTCATCGGCGGTACCTTTCTAGCCTATAAGACACATGGCATCAGCATTGATGAAATGGCAATCAAAAATCCAATTGCTATGAAATGTGCTTTCGGTGAAAATCCAAAGCGAGTTTATCAGGATTCCCGTATCAAAACCCGTATGAATATTGCGGCTATGCTGCGTGAAACATTATTCAAAACAAAGGAATATTTGGCAAAGAAGGAAAACGGAGAGCAGCCTGCTTTTGATATGAAGCTAGAAGCGATGATACCGGTAATCAAGAAGGAACTGCCTTTAAAATGTCATGCGCATCGTGCCGATGATATTTTAACCGTTATTCGTATTGCTAAGGAATTTGATGTAAAGGTAACCTTAGATCATTGCACCGATGGGGCAATTATTGTAGATCAGATCAAGGCTAGTGGATATCCTGTCATTGTAGGGCCGGCATTGACGCATAAAAGTAAATTCGAATTGGCACATAACTCCTTTAAAACACCAAAGGTGATGAATGATGCCGGTATTTTAATGGCGATTACCACCGATTCTCCGGTCGTACCTCAGGAATATTTGCCGCTATGTGCAGGTCTGGCAATGAAAGCAGGCTTATCGGAAATGGACGCTTTGAAAGCAATTACCATCAATCCGGCAAAAATCTTAGGTCTTGATGATCGTATTGGCAGTATCGCAGTTGGAAAAGATGCCGACTTGGTAATCTGTGATGGCTCTATTTTAGATCCTCAGCATACCGTATCCTATACGATTATTAACGGAGAAGTCGTATATTGCGCACAATAAACAATCAAAGAGCCTGTCCGATGACAGGTTTTTGCGTAAGAAGGACATTCTAATTCACTTTTTTAACAAGTTGTTTTATAATTTAATTAGATAAAAAAGGGGGATTCTATATGCTTGATCTAGCAGGCCTGCAAAATAATGAGGATATGAAGAAGATGAAAAACAGTGAAAAAATCTACATTACCGGACATCGCCACCCCGACAGTGATTCGATTGTTTCTGCGATTGCTTATACAGAACTAAAAAAACGCAAGGGCTTTGATGCCGTAGCTTGTCGTTTAGGAGCATTAAATCCGGAAACAAAGTATTTGTTGGAGCGTTTCGGCTTTGATGAACCGATGCTGTTTGAAGATGCACGCTCTACCTTGGCAGAGATTGCACTCGATCCGCCGATTACAATAACATCAACAACCACGATTCAAGAAGCACTTGAAATTATGAAAACACAAAACAAACAGTCATTGGCAATCGTAAATTCCAAGAATAAGCTGATGGGTATGGTTACGAAATCCGATTTGGCAGAGATTGGTTTGAGTGATACAGCAGTTTCTATTTCTTTGTTGAAGGAGACACCAACGGACTATATCGCAAAAACCATCAGCGGTGAAGTGCTGTATGATGATGACGAGCGACATTTTAATGGAAAGGTTAGTGTTATTGCGATTGCGGAATCACGTTTGAAAAATTATGATTTAAAGGATCGCTTGGTCATTGTAGGGAATGACACCGATGCACAGCTAGCGGCAATTCGCAAGCATGCCGGTATTTTGATGGTCGTATGGTGTGATACAATTGAACCGGAGGTTTATGAGCTGGCGCAACAGATGCATTGTCCGATTATTAAGAGCGGACATGGTACGATGAATACCACACGTTACTTATACTTCTCACCACCGGTGCGTTTAATCATGAAAACCGATTTGATTTCCTTCAATATTAACGAATTTGTAGAAGAAGTAGGAATGAAAATGTTAAAGTCAAGGTATCGTAGCTATCCGGTTGTTGATGATGAAAACCGCTTTGTCGGATATGTTTCTCGTTTCCATGTTTTAAATCAGCATAATAAAAAAGTGATTTTGGTGGATCATAATGAGTTTTCACAATCTGTTAAAAGTATTGAAAAGGCAGATTTATTGGAGATTGTCGATCATCATCGCATCAGTGATATCGTTACAAGCAGACCGATTGCTTTCCGTAATGAAATCATCGGTAGTACCGCAGCGATTATTGCCTCTATTTATTTTGAGAATCAAATGGAAATACCAAAGCGTTTGGCAGGCTTGTTGCTGGGAGCGATTATTTCCGATACTTTGAAATTCAAATCACCAACAACAACGGAAAAAGATCGAGGGATTGCAAAGGTATTGGCTGAGATTGCAAACTTGGATATTGATGCTTTTGCCAAGGAAATGTTCAAGCTAACATCAAACATTTCCAATCGAGCGGTTAAAGACTTGATTCGTCAGGATATTAAAAAGTTTGAGATTGATGGTAAAAAGGTCATGATTGCCCAAGTAATCGCTTATCAGGTAGAAGATGCTAAGGAAATTGAAACAGAATTAGAAAAAGAAATGAAGGCGTTTGTAAAAGGCAAGGGCTTGGATCTTTTGGTAATGGCATTTACAAGTATTCTAGAAAACGGCAGTGTATTTTATGCAGCAGGGAAATTGGATTATGTGGTTGAGGAGGCTTTCCCTAATAATGAAGGGGAAAAGCATAGCTTCCAAGCGGATATTCTATCACGTAAGAATCAGTTTGTTCCTCTCTTATCAAGAGCAATCATCAATACGTTTAATTAGTATTAAAAGCATATCGACTAAGGTATGCTTTTTTTGTAACGTAAAGAATGATCCTTGTCAATTCAAAACATATCAAAGAACTAAAGAGAGCTAGTTATTATTAAAGTATCATATTTTCAATCATCAATAGCAACACTTGTAAAAACAGCTATATAACAAAAAGGAATCGCTATTATTTCAAGCAATTCCTTTTTACTATGCATTTAAAATCAATGTATAGAAATTATCTAAGCTTTGCTGTGGATCGTTTCAATCGTATCTTCATCATAATCTAAGCCTTCAAATTGTAAACGATAGTAGTTTGCATAGACACCATTCTTTGCTAATAGCTCCTTGTGTGTTCCTCGCTCTTCCATACCGTTTTCTGTGATAACGATAATTTCATCGGCATTGCGAATCGTAGATAAACGATGGGCAATCGTGATGGAAGTACGATTTTTTGCCAATTCCTCAAGGCTCTTTTGAATATGACGTTCACTTTCATTATCCAAAGCACTGGTAGCTTCATCAAGAATTAAGATCTTCGGATCTTTTAAGAATACACGAGCAATGGATACACGCTGCTTCTGCCCACCGGATAAACGTGTACCACGCTCTCCGACATACGTATCGTACCCATCAGGCAGTGCCTCGATGAAGTCATGGATATTTGCTTTCTTAGCTGCTTCGATAATTTCCTCATCACTGGCAGTTGGCTTACCATAGGCAATATTATCACGAATCGATCCGGCAAATAAATAAACATCTTGTTGAACAATACCGATACTGCTGCGTAAGCTATGTAATGTAAAGTTACGAATATCCTCGCCATCAATGGAAATACTGCCATCACCGACATCATAGAAGCGAGGCAGTAAGCTGCAAAGGGTTGTTTTTCCTCCACCGCTTGGTCCAACCAACGCAACCGATTTTCCGGCTTCGATATGAATATTTACATGGTTCAATACCGGTTCTTCATCAGTATAAGCGAAGGAAACATCTTGGTAATCAATAACTCCTTTGACATCTTTTAGCTCTTTAGCATCAGGACGATCAACGATTTCCGGTTCGGTTTCGATGACCTCTAAGAATCGTTTAAAGCCGGAGAATCCCTTTTGGAACATTTCGGTAAATTCTACTAAAATTTCAATTGGCGCAACAAAGATATTGATATATAAAGCATAAGTCGCAAGACTTACAGGGTCAAGTGTTCCCATTGCCACAAAATATCCTCCGGCAACCAAAATAACCAAATACAATAAGCCTTGAAAGAAATTATTTCCACCATAGAAAATTCCCATGATGTTATAATTGTTTTCCTTGGATTTCAAAAAACGATCGTTGGATTGATAAAATTTCTCTCTTTCCAAATCCTCATTCGCAAAGCTTTTCACAACACGAATACCGGCTAAGCTATCCTGTAAGCTGGCATTGACACCGGCAATCTTACGGCGGTTATCCGTAAAAGTAGCCTGCATACGTTTATTTTGATAGTAAGAAAAGACAAGCATGATAAGTGTTACGCTTAATAAAATCAAGGTAAGTGGAATATGGATAAAGGATAACAGTACAAAAGAACCGATAATCTTCAACAGACTGATAAACAGGTTTTCTGGCCCATGGTGAGCAAATTCGGAAATATCAAATAAATCAGAAACTAAACGGCTCATCATTTCACCGGTATTATTTTTATCATAGTAAGAAAAAGACAGCTTTTCATAATGATCAAACAAGTCCTGACGCATATCGCTCTCCATGCGTGCCCCCATGATATGTCCTTGACCGGACACATAGAAACGACAAACCGCACGTACGATATACATAATAAGCAGTCCGATAAACAAGTACAATAGGCTATTGAGAATTGCCTCTTTTGTATCAAGATATAAGGTATCATTTAAATAGTTTAAAATTTGCGGAAATGCCAAGTCGATCAAGCTGATCATCATCGCACAAAACATATCAATAAAGAAAATCTTTTTATAAGGCTTATAGTAGCCGATAAATTTTTTCATTACATGCATTTTAAAACCTCCCTTTACATTCATACACTACATTATTATAATCTATATTAAAGAAAAGCTCTAGTGAATTGCGTAAAAATAAGGAGATTGACTATGGAATGGGTAAGGGATATTTTTACTATCAACGGGTATGAGGTAGAGGCAAGCTATACGAAAGAAAACATCACAAAAATCTTTCAGCCTTTGCTTAAGCATTGGGAGAATTTATATGCAAAGAAGAAAAAGCGAATCCTAGTGTTTATTGCTGCACCTCCTGCCTGCGGGAAGTCCACCTTGGTGGCATTTTTGGAGAAATTAGCAAAAGATATGGGATATGATAATGTACAGGGAATCGGTATGGATGGTTTCCACTATCCAAATGACTATTTGGATTTTCATTTTGTAAGAGGTGGTTTGCTGCGTGATGTAAAGGGTTGTCCGGAAAGTTTTGATTATGCAAAATTAAAAAGCTACATCATAGACAGCAAAACGAAGGATCTTGCTTGGCCGATATATGATCGTACCTTACACAATCCGAAAAATGATGCTATGTTGGTGAATAAAGATATTGTTTTGCTTGAGGGAAATTACTTGTTGCTGGACGAAGCACCATGGCGGGATTTAAAGCAGTATTGCGATTATTCTATTTTTCTTTATGGAGATGAAGCAATGCTAGAAAAGCGCTTGATCGAACGTAAAGCAAAGGGTACGACTATGGAAGAAGCGATTGTCTTTTATAAGTGCAGTGATCAAAAGAATGTTCAGCGTGTATTAGCGCATAGATTAGAGGCAGACTGTGTTTTGTATTTAGATGGGCAAGGTGTTTACACAAAGTTATAAGCTTTACATAATAAACTAGGAAAAGCTTACCAAAAAATAGGAAGTAATAAGAAATAGAGCTTTTGGAGGAATTACGATGTGGTTTTGGATATTTATGTTATGTATAGATTTATTAACGCCATTGCTTATGGTTGGCTTTGGAAAATACTTTTTTAAACATACCCCAAAAGATATAAACGGAATATTCGGATATCGTACGGCAATGACGATGAAAAATAAAGATACTTGGGTATTTGCTCATACCTATTGTGGAAAGCTATGGTATGTAAGTGGGTTTATCTTATTGCCTATTTCATCATTGGTTATGTTTACGGTTATGGGAAAAACAGAGAATATTATCGGAATAGTAGGTGCAGCTTTATGTTTTGTACAGCTTATCCCACTCGTCGGTGCTATTATACCTACTGAAAGAGCATTGAAAAAGAATTTTGATCGAAACGGGAATAGAAAGTAAATTTCCAAAATAAATGGAATATGAAAAATATATATGGAATTAAATAATAAAATTTAGCTTATCAAACCCCTTGATCGCTGCTTGCATTTCACTGATTTTCTATGTATGATGTACTTAGAGATACAGTAAGCAATGAACATACGATTTTCAATGGAGGTGAAAGCATGACAGAAAATAAACAGGATTTTTCGTATGACAAGCTATTTGATGAAGGTGAGGATTTGGATAAGCTGATTGCGGAATATCTTACGCAAGAGGAAGCAGAAGAACTCAAGCAGGCAGGCTTTTGTAAGGAACAAATCGCTTATGTAGCAAAAGAAAAAATGAAGGGTGAAAAACAGGGCAAGGTAATAGAAAAAGTGCTTGATATCTTGCCATGGGTCATGCCGCCTTGGTAGGATAAAACTGTCAATAACCACTATAATTGAATAATTTAAATAAGGTCGTGCCGTAGGGTAGGACCTTTTTTGTGCTAACGAATGAAAGAATAGGAAAAGCTATTGACAGCTTAAGTTAGCTATGGTAAACTTTAATCGTTCACAAAGTTAGTTTAAGCTAACTAGGGAGGTTTTATGATTAACAAGCGTTTATTAAATGAAATGCCGCAAGCCAAAACCGATATATTTAAAACAGTTTTGATGCAATGGATTTCATTGTTATGCAATATTGCTTTTGTCTTTTCAATAGCTTTTCTTATTGATCAGGCACTGCATCAGACGATTCGTGTTTCATCGCTATGGCTGGTTATTGCCATATCCATTATATGTATTGCCATGCGTATGTTAGCCACCAATCGCAGTACCTACTATATTCACAAGGCAAGCAGCGGAATAAAGGATCACTTACGCAATCGAATGTTTGATAAACTGATTGAAATGGGAAGTGCCTATCAGGAGCATTTATCAACCAGTGAGCTTGTACAGCTGAATGTAGAAGGAATCGACCAGCTGGAAACTTATTTTGGAAGATATATGCCGCAGTTCTTTTACAGTATGTTGGCACCTCTTACCTTATTTCTGATCTTGGTATGGTTGGATTGGAAAAGTGCGGTTGTACTTTTGATCTGTGTGCCACTGATTCCACTTTCCATTATTGCCGTTCAGAAGTTGGCGAAGCGTTTATTATCGAAGTATTGGACAAGCTATGCCAATCTCGGTGATAGCTTCTTGGAAAACCTACAAGGATTAACAACGCTTAAAATTTATAAGGCAGATGCATATCGCAATCAAAAAATGAATGAGGAAGCCGAGAATTTTCGTAAGATTACAATGCGTGTTTTAACGATGCAGTTAAACTCCGTCAGCGTTATGGATTTTATTGCCTATGGCGGAGCTGCGGTTGGCAGTATCGTTGCGATTAGCGGTTTTATCAACGGAAGTGTTTCGCTATTTGCGGTGCTATGTATTATTCTACTATCCTCTGAATTTTTCATTCCTCTACGAATCCTAGGCTCTTTCTTTCATATCGCAATGAACGGAATTGCCGCCAGTGATAAAATATTCAAAATCTTGGATATGCCAAGCGATACGCAAGGACAAGAGGTGTTAAGCGACGATGCGCTTTCCGTTACAATGGAACATGTAAATTTTTCTTACGATCAAAGCCGTCAGATCTTATTCGATATTTCCTTGGAAATACAGCCACAGGAATTTATCGGAATCATCGGAGAAAGCGGAAGTGGGAAAAGTACGATTGCGAAACTTATGAGCGGATTCCATAAGGACTATGAAGGCAGTGTGCAAATACAAGGTAAGCAGCGCAAGGAAATCAAGGATACTTCCTTTTATCAAAGAGCAGCCTATATTACCCATCAGCCGATGATATTAAAAGGCAGTGTAAGAGAGAATCTATTGATTGGCAAGGCGAATGCGAATGAAGAAGAAATGTGGAACGCCTTAAAACAAGTACGCTTAGATGGATTCTTACAAGAGCAGGGCGGCTTGGATATGCAGCTGTTGGAAAAGGGAAACAACTTATCCGGAGGACAGAAGCAGCGCTTGGCATTAGCAAGAGCGTTATTAGCCGATCGTGAGCTTTATATCTTTGATGAAGCCACAAGCAATATTGATGTGGAAAGCGAGGAGGCAATTCTTGCGGTCTTAAAGCAGTTGGTAAAGGAAAAGAAAACCGTTGTTTTGATTACCCATCGTCTGGCAAGCATTACTGCTTGTGATAGAGTGTATGTCATGGAGCAGGGACACTGTATAGAGCAAGGAAGTCATGAAGCATTGTATCAGCAACAAGGCAAATATTATGCAATGTTTGAAAAGCAAAGAGAGCTAGAGGAATGGGAAGGAGGAAGTGCGCATGCATAAAGAAAACAATATAAAGCTGATGTGGAAGATGTCCAAGCTTGTAAGACCTCTAGCCGGATATATGGTACTTGCGGTCATACTAGGAGTTGTTGGCTATTTATGTGCGATTTATATTCCATATTTTGCGGCTTTATTGATTACGCATATTGCGATTCAAGCACCGGATTTTCCGATTCATGTATTCTTTATCTTATTGCTTATATTTGCACTTATGCGAGGTATCTTACATTATGGCGAACAGGCATGCAATCACTACATCGCCTTTCGTTTGTTGGCTCTGTTGCGTGATAAGGTATTCAAAGCTTTACGTAAGTTAGCACCGGCAAAGCTAGATCGCCATGACTCCGGTGATTTGATTTATCTGATTACCGGTGATATCGAAGCACTCGAGGTGTTTTATGCCCATACGATTTCACCGATCCTAATCGCTCTTGTAACAAGTATCATTTTACTGTTTCAGTTTTATCGTATGCACATCTTATTCTTCCTAATTGCCTTGGCAGGCTATGCGTTTTGTGCATTGTTCATTCCGTTTATCATTATGAAACAAGGAAAAAAAGACGGAGAAACCAGCAAGGCTATCTTTGGTGAAATGAGCAGTTATACGCTAGAAAATTTACGAAACATGCAGGATATTCTACAATATCAAATCGCTGATGAGCGTAAGTTGGGCATGCTGAAGCGTAGTGCGGAAGTAAACAAGGCGCAAGAAAAGCTAAAGCGTCATGAAGGAAAAAATGCAAGCTTACAAACAATGGCAGTGATGAGCTTTAGCTTGTTGATGCTAGGCGTTGCCACAACCCTTTATATGCAGGGTGAGGTATCCATTACTTCTTTAATCATGACAACCGTTCTTATGCTTTCCAGCTTTGGTCCGGTATTGGCACTCTCCTCACTATCCAATCATCTTTTGCTTACGATGGCAAGCGCAAGACGAGTATTAGCCCTATTAGAAGAAGCACCACAGGTTGAGGACATCAATGGTAAGGAAGATGCTGTATTTGATACGATAAAGGTAGAAAATATAAGCTTTGCTTATGATAAGGAAAGAATTTTAGATAAGGTATCCCATACGTTTGAAAAAGGAAAAATAACTGGCATTCTTGGAAAAAGCGGAAGTGGAAAGAGTACCTTATTAAAGCTGTTGATGCGTTTTTATGAAGCACAGGACGGAGCAATTCAAGTTGGTGAGCGAGCATTGGATAGTATCAATACAAATGATCTGCGTGATATGCAAAGCTATGTTACACAGGATACGATCATGTTCCACGATACCATCTTTAACAATGTGCATATTGCCAATTTAGAGGCAAGTGTCAGCGATGTTGAAAGAGCATGTAAAAAAGCAAACATTCACGATTTCATCATGTCCTTGCCGAAGGAATATGAAACCAGTGTCGCAGAGCTAGGTTCCTCTCTATCTGCCGGTGAGCGACAAAGAATTGCCTTAGCACGTGCCTTCCTACATCAAGCACCTTGCATTCTTCTTGATGAGCCGACCAGCAGCTTAGATGTATTGAATGAAGCCATGATTTTAAAAAGTCTTAAGGAACAAAAGGATACAACGATCCTATTGGTAACTCACCGCCAAGCAACCCTACGTATTGCCGATGAAATTTTGCATATCGAAAATGGCCGTGTCAGCTAAAACAAAGCGTTCCAAGGAAAAAGCGGTCATCGAGCAAATGATTGCTTTATATTGCCGAAAGAATCATAAACAAGCGATGTGTGAGGATTGCCAAAGACTATTGGAATATGCCTGTCAACGAATCGATTGCTGTCCCTTTATGGAAACCAAAAGTTTTTGTTCCAACTGCAAGGTACACTGTTACCAAAGCGAAATGCGTGAAAAGATTCGCAAAGTGATGCGCTTTAGCGGACCACGCATGCTGTTTCATAAGCCATGGCTCGTAGTATCTCATATCTACCATAGCAGAAAGGAAAGAAATCTATGAAAATCATTTATTTTATACTTGCCTGTATAAGCAGCGCACTTGGTGCCATCGGTGTGTTATTACCGGTTTTACCAACCACACCCTTTCTATTATTAGCTGCTGTGCTATTTGCGAAAAGCTCGAAGCGACTTCATCAATGGTTTGTTCAAACGAAGCTGTATCAAAAACATTTGGATAGCTTTGTTAGAAATCAGGAAATGACCCTGCAAACAAAGGTTCGCTTATTAAGCTTTGCAAGTATCATGATACTACTGGCAATCTACTTTACAAACTCCCTCCATTTACAAATTTTCCTCTTACTTTTAATGTTTATCAAATATTATTATTTTATCGTTCATATCAAAACGATACGCTAGGCAGGTTCTAACCATCACGACTGCTTCATAAGGTATACTGTGAAGGAGGAACATTCATGGAAGAACACAATGCCAATCCGCTTCGTTTCGAAACCAATCCATACCATAACATCGTGATAAAGGATCGCAAGGTTATGGAATTAACTGGCGTAAAACAGATTGATAGCTTCGATGCGAATGAGTTTTTATTAGAAACAGCACAAGGCTGGCTTATGATACAGGGAAAGGATTTAAAACTTGGCAAGCTAGATACCGAACGAGGAGATGTCATTATCAATGGCATCATTGAGGCATTAAGCTATGTATCCAATAAAAAAGGAACTGCCAAGGAAACGATGATGTCAAAGCTGTTTCGATGATGCTGCTTCCAATACAAATCCAAGCGATACTCTACCATTTGCTTATGGGGTGGGTGTATGGGCTTGGATTTAGTTTTATATTAACGCTAAACAGGCATTTTCGTATTCGCTTCTTCAAGGGCATCATGGAGATTCTCTATCATATCCTTTTCACCCTGCTTATGTACTATGGTCTTTTTTGTATCAACGGAGGCATTACCAACATTTACCTAATCGCTTTTTTTCTGCTTGGTATGATACTTTATTATCGCTATTATTTAGCTGTTTTCTTATCCTTTTTTCAAAAAATCATCGCCATTTTTCGATGGATTCGTAAGAAATTTAAGGTTGTCAAATATAAAATACTTGGTATAATTAAGGTGCTTATACGCAGAGTGAATAGGAGGAAGGGATATGACAAAAAACGAAAGCGCACCAAAGCAAAACGTAAGCAAAAAGAAAAAACGTCCGATTAAGACATTTTTCAGCATCCTTTTCATCTTCATTGCCTGCTTTTTGATTTATTCATCAGCACATGATGTATTGATGACCGTTAAGCTAAAGAAGGAAATTTCTTCTCATCAGGAAATCGTAGACGAATTGGAAAGTGAAAAGTCATCACTAACCAAGGAAAAGAAAAACTTGGAAAATCCGGAATATGTAAAACGCTTTGTGCGTGGTAAATATCTTGTCAGCAAGCCGGGAGAGCAGGTATTTATCCTGCCATCAAAGAATGCCGCAGCAGATGAGGAATAGCATAAAATCGAATAACTAAAAAGACAATGCAGAGTTAAAGCATTGTCTTTTTTGAAGGAATATTAGGAAATGATACAAAAGGATAGAGTGCTTTTTGCATTGCTATAAAATATATAGGAAAGCTACTTATAAGATTCAAAGACTTTTTGATCTTTATACGATAAATGCATGTATGCTTTGTCTAACTGGGAAGTTTATCTTTAAATATATATGCACGATGATATGCAAGAAACAAACGCCGGTTCTTGGTCATATATTCCTTTGGAATACGATAGTTTTTCGCAATACCATACACATCACAGGTTTCCATGTGCTTTAAAAGCTCATGGGAAAGAATAACATATCCTCGATCATCAAAGGTAAAATAGCCTTGATCGAATAAATAGTCATGATTACGGCATAACAAAAGTCCGTTGTTGTGATCGACTGCCTCAAAGATATGAGCACAATCACGGAAGGGTTTGATATGCGAAGCAATCAGCATGTGAGGAATACGAATATGACAGATCGGACAAGCATGATGAAATTCATGGAATAAGGTATCCTTATAAAAGGACTGCATGGCTTTGGTTTCATCACGATCATGAGGGATTCCCAAACGAGGAATAACCGTATAAATAATATCTTTGTTGTCATAATCCACCATTTTTCGTTCACTGTTTTTATAGTGAATACGTAAATCGCTATGAGAAACAACACTATCGGTAAAATAAGCCATCAATGCCGTAGATATCAAGAGTTTATCATTTTGTTTATACTCATCTACGATTATACGAATTCCTTTTAGCAGTTTGGGGTGAATGCGATAGGCTTCTTTTTCGATTTCAAATAACATCGTTTGTGCCAGATAACAAAAGATCTCGTTATTTCCAAGTTGTTGTAGGATTTCTTCCTTACGACAAAACGGATTTTGTTGGCATTGCTTTTGAAAAAAGACCGCAACTTTTTCAACTTTAAGAAAAGCTTCGACAATGGCATAGGCCTCCAAGCGTGAATTTTGATTGCTTTTCGCATAAACAGTAGCGGCAGGAGTTAAGTCGATTCCGTTACCGGTATCGCAAATAAGCTTTGTGGAAACAAGAAAATCAAAGAGTTCTTCCACTGCCGACAATTTCATCGCATAGTATTCATTTGCTATTTCCTCATACAAAGCAAGCGGTGCTTCTTGTAGGGAAATCTCACGAAGCTCAATGGCATCAACAATCAAAAGGATTTTCTTAAACTGTAATTTTCGCATAAAATCACCGCCTTTATATGTTTATTATACACCGAAAAAGAAATTTTTTCTTCTACAACAAAATGTGCGTGCATTCGACAAAACAAAACATTTACAATGTAGGCATAAAAGGAGAGTGTAACAAATGAAAGGACCAGGTATTAAAGATTACTTGCAGGTAATTGAAAATTTGAAAAGGGAGGCGATCGAAAAGGGGGAAGCATATCTTGAAATCAATTCCAAGGAGCTCCATGCCCATGTTTCACCAAATCATGCAACGATGCCAACATGCTGTCAGGCAATGTATAAGCACATGCTAGAGGGAGATGAAATCCTACAAAAGCCAAAGGGAAACACCGGCTTCGGATCACATTTAACCATTCGTTTTTATGTGCATGATATAGAGGGAAGAAAGCGTATGTTCCCTAATAAAAAACGTGGTAGACCGGCAAAGAGCGAGGAAGAAAAGCTAGCGGCGCGCAAAGCAAAGATGAAGCGTAATACAGAGGATTTAAGCAGGCTGATTACCAATTGGCTGCAGGCGCATGGCTGGGAGTATATGGAGAATAAGGAAATTATTGAAGCACATCATGAAGAAGAAAAATGGATCATCAATGTGCAGGGGATTAAGCGTGGAAGAAAACAGTCATTACCGGTGAAACTTAGTGAAGTAATTAAACAGATCGACGATACACATACGCATTACAGTATGGCATTTAATGATTCGATTAGTTATCGCCGGCAATGGAATGAAATTCCAAAAGCAGTAAAAAGCAGTTTGAACATGAGCGTAATCTTAGCAGATAAAAAGGGGAATATTGTAGAAATTTAAAAAAATAATCAAATAAAGGATAAGAAAGTATATTTTGAAAGTAAAAGCACAAAATGTACTTTTTTTATTTATTTTTATAAATTTTACCGATTTTCATGAATTGTTACGTATTAAATATAGAGAAGGAGGTGTTTTTAAAGAGGAAGAAAAGACGCAATCATACAAAAGAAATATATGATATATCGAATTGAGAGCAGATAGGAGGTGTGATAAGCTTAAGGTGTAGAAATATTCATACGAATACAATAATAAAGAACGAAAAAGTGAAAGGAGTTGAGGCTATGAAAGTTAATGCCGTAAATAATGTATTAGGTGCAGCAATCAAGCAGCAAGCGGATCGAAAAGCATACGATCGCTATTGTAAGAAGCTATTATCAAACAAACAAATACTTGCCTATTTTTTTAAAGAGTATGTGGAGGAATTTAGTGATATTCCTTTAAAAGATATAGCAAAGTATTTGGGAAATCCAAATCAAGAATATGTCGAAAATCTTAATCTCGAGGACGAGAGCATTTTAGGTTCTGTAATTCGCTTTGATACTTTATTTGAAGTAAGAATGCCAAAAAGCAAGCGATTGGAATTGTTTAATATCGAAGCACAGATGAGTGATTATCCCCGGATATCCGATATTGAAAAGAGCGCTCTACTATTGTAGTCGTTTGATTGATCGACAATTGCATCATACAGCAGGAGGATATGATAGTCTGATCAAAGTAAATTCTATATGGCTGATGTATGGCTGTGCAAAGTATAAGCAAGGCGCGGTGAATAGCTATCGAGTAGCGGAGAAGAAACTTCAAAGAGCATTAAGACATTGCCGCGATACGTATGATTTAAGCAATATTCTGTTGATTTATACAAATGAAGAATACGATGAGAATAATACCGATTTTCAGAATTTAATTGTAGTATTATTTACGAATCAGCTAAGTGCAGAAAAGAAAATAGAGATATTGAGGAAGCAGTATCATATTGAAGTAACAAAGAAAATGGAGGAGGATTTAAACGATATGTGTAATATCAGTATGTATCATGAAAGAGTTGGAGAGCAAAGAGGAAAAAGAGAAGGTATAGCGAAAGGAATACAGGTCGGAGAACTAAAAGCATTGACTACGAGTGTAAAAAGACTGTTAGAGCATCAGCTAAGTATAGAAGAAGCTTTTGCTTTGTTAGGAATAGAAAAAGAAATGCAAACTAAGATACGTAAACAATTAACAACTGCATATATAAAGGAAATGAAAAGCAATCGTTCTTAAATGAAATTCACATGTTTTTAGCCTATCAACAACGTGTTATAATGAATCTAGGTGATGGATATGAACTTAGATATTGATAAGATTTTATATGCGGATATGCAAAATGCTCTGCGTCATCAAGCGGTAATTTTATATGAAGATGAACGAAGTCTGCTTTTACAAGATATTTCTTCCAGATTGACGTATTGCACAGCTTTAGATGCAGAAGCTGCCGCAAACATGATTGGGCACATTAAGGATTTTGATATTCTCGTGTCGCATGATGAATATTGTAATCAAGCTATTCAGCAACGTTTTCACATTACCTATGAAAATTGTTGTTACCATTGTGTCTATATTGGGCATAAGCGTTTTTTTGTTGATTTGCCAGCAGGCTTTCACTTTGCTTTTGTAGATGAGCGCTATATGGAAGATGTGATAGCACTATACCGTAAAGAAATGCCTGAATTAGCGAATGCCGCATATATGCGAAAAGCGATGGACTATGGCTTAATTGGAGTATTTCATGGAGATGAGCTTGCCGGATTTATGGGAGTTCATGAAGGTGGCAGTGGTTCTATGGGAATGTTGGAGGTGAAGGACTGTTACAAGCGAAAAGGGTTAGGCTCTGCCTTAGAAAAAGCGGTTATCAATATGCAGTTGGAAAGAGGGAAGATTCCGTATGGTGAAATCTTTATAGATAATACGGCTTCTTTAAAGCTTCAAGAACATGTAGGTTTAACCATCGGTGATAGGCTTACCTATTGGTTCTATAAATAAAAGACCTCTATGGTCTTTCATTGTTGATAAATTGTAATAAGGCTTCATAGTGATTTGTAGCATCTTGATAGCCTTGCTCATACAATGCCCTTAACGCATGCATATTCTTTTCCAAACGACCGATTTCTACCGGCTGACTAGGACGAATAACAAAGACACTGCCTTCTTTTTCCATGAGGTTGATTTCATCAAGTGTCCGATTGTAATGGATATGACGCTCTTGCATTGCTTTTACGAATTCAGGGTATTTGCGATAAGTGCGTTTGATAATCGGCATCAGATTATTCTTGCCTTTCCGATACTCTTTTGCCTGTGTTAAGACGATAATGTTTTTTTCATAACCGAGGCTTTGAAAATATTGAATCGGAATGCTGTCGGCAACTCCACCGTCTAGTAGCTTTTTGCCATTCACCTCTACGATTTTCGATAACAATGGCAAAGAGGCAGAAGCTCGAACGTAGGCAATATCCTTCTTCATATCCATGCAGGGTGCATAAACAGCCTTGCCGCTTTCCACATCGGTACAGACAGCATACAGCTTCATGCCACTCTTATGGAAAGTATCATAATCAAATACCTCCAACTCATTGGGAATAACATTATAAATAAAATCCGCACCGAACAAATCACCGGT
This sequence comes from Amedibacillus dolichus DSM 3991, assembly GCF_000154285.1. Classification (GTDB taxonomy): domain Bacteria; phylum Bacillota_I; class Bacilli_A; order Erysipelotrichales; family Erysipelotrichaceae; genus Amedibacillus; species Amedibacillus dolichus. The sequence goes on from NZ_DS483474.1 coordinate 284,756, forward strand.
TTTGATTAAAGATTGCATGCTCATATAGCGCTTATCATTTAAAAACCGCTCATTGATGCGCCAAGCACGTCCCTGCTGTTTTGAGGCATAACTGCATGCATGACAAGCACCGGCACTTACGCCGATTACCCCATCGGTATATAGATTATGCTCCATAAAATAGTCAAGCACACCCATGGTATAAACTCCACGCATACCTCCGCCTTCCAATACCAAACCTAATTTACTCATTCCTTACACTTCCTTTGCGACTATCATTATAGCATAAAGCAACGTGGCTGACAGATGTGTAAAAACGAAATATTTTCTTAAATTTTAGGATATGCAAAGGATATGTTTGTAAAACGAGTCTATAAGTGATAAAATGTGCATATACACAAGAAAGGAGCAAACAATCATGAAACTAATTTTAGCGATTATGTCCAATGACGACAGTCCGGCAGTTTCCAGTGCTTTAACAAAAGAAAACTATCAGGTAACCCGTTTAGCAACAACCGGAGGCTTCTTGCGTGCAGGAAATACAACTCTGATCGTCGGTACAGATGATGATAAAATCGAAAGAGCAATCGAAGTCATTGGTGAATATAGCAGACGCCGTACGGAAGTTGTGCCTAGTACTGCCTCTTATGATATCGGGCGCTACGCTTCTTTCCCAGTTGAAGTTCAGGTTGGGGGAGCTACGATTTTTGTAATTGATGTGGAACAATTTATTAAGCTATAATGATAAACGAACAGGGTGAAAAAAAGCCCTGTTTTCTTTTGGGAAAACAGAGCGATTACACATGCAGAATACTTTTGCCGTTGATGATAACCTCACAGATACGCAAGTCATGATCTAAAACGACCAAATCAATTTTCTTTCCTAATCCGATCTCATAAGAATAGGATTTCAACATCTTTGCGGCATTGCCGCTGCACATTTGCAAACAGTCAGCCAAGTCAAACATTTCCTCACGATATAAGAAACGAAAGATATCCAGCATATCACAACTGGTATCACTATATCCTTCTTCTCCCTTTTCATAACCGCATTGCTTACGACCATCACTGATGGCATTGATACGTTTACAGCCTAATAACGGAATAAGCCATTTTAACATTTTATGTTGAATATGCTTACGATCCATAATAATTTCGCAGCAGCAATCGGATAAGAATACAGCGTCCATCATTGTTTCCTTATGGTGATCAATGAAAGGCATCGTATTGCATAAATGAGTGATTCTTGTTGCGCCGTTTTCAAATGCCTCCATGGTAGTATCAAAGCTGGCATTGGTATGTCCTAAAGAAACCTGCACACCATACAGATGCAGCAAAGAGATTGCCTCCATGGCATTGGGAATATCCGGTGAAATGGTCATAATGCATATATCATCATGATAGTTTGAAAGAAAACCGTCCAGCTCACTGAGATTGATTTCACAAAGCTGATCTTTTTCCTGTGCACCACAGCAATCGGGATTGAGGAAAGGACCTTCCATGTGGATACCACAATATGCAGCTCCCTTGATATCATTTTCAAATACCGCATGATAGCCTTCGATGATGGCAGCATATTCCGCTAAAGAGCGGGCAGATATGGTCGGACAAAAGGCTGTGATTCCTCGTTTCGCATATTCCAAAGCCAACTGCTTTAGGTTTTCCGGTTGGATATTATCACAATCATGTCCACGAAAGCCATGGGTATGTAAATCAATAAAGCCGGGAATTGCCAAATAGCTATTGGCATGTGGTGTTTTATAATCAATACGCTCCACAAAACCGTTTTCTAGGTGCAAATCACCGAAAACAAGCGTACCATCTTGAATGAATTTTACATTTTCGATTATTTTTTTCATTGCAACACTTCCTTAATACTACCATTGTATTGCATATCATATCCTTTGACAAGCAGGACTTGCCACTATTCTTGAAAAGATGAATGTATGATAAAATGATAAGAGAGGGTGTTTCGTATGCTAAGTGATGGATATAAAGAAAAGTGCAACATTCTAATACCTTACTATCGAAAACAAAGACTGTATGCTACAAATGAGGGAAAGTGGCAGAAACAATGGTTTTATAGTGATCCTACAACCAATACGCCGATATGCTCCACAAGAACCTATTGCTCATTGGAAATGCAAAAGGGTATTTTTCAAGATGAAATTTATATTTTTGCAGCAAGTAAGCTAGATAAGATTGCAGAAGAAAAACAGGATTGGGAAGAAATGCTAACCAAAGAAAGCACTTTATTGATAGATGCCATGAATCGCAAGCAGGATCAAGAAAGCGCAGATATCATTGAACGAATGCTATCGACAATGCAAAATGCAAAGAACTATTTTTACTACGGAGAGATTGCTTATTTACTGCAATCCCTAAAAGTTTTTCTGACAGATCGTAAATTTGTATCGGAAAGCGAGTACGATAACTTAAATGAGATCAGCGCTATTTTTAAAAATGAGCTGTATGATCTTTGCATTTATTATCTGTATGTTTATGCAAGCTTTCATGAAGATGAAAAGTTAGAATATGTACTTCATAACTATGACTATGCACATTCTAAGCTGATTGCAAATCAACGGTTTTCAGTGGATCTTTTAGAAAGAGAAAAAAGATATCTTGAAGCACAAAATGCACTTGAGAATATTTTAGAAAACATTGTTGATGAAAGGTATAATTTTCAGAAGCTATTTGTTTACTCAAATTTAGCAACACTTTTTGTACGCTTTGATAAACATATCGCACGTCAGTATTGTAGAAATATAATGGATTTAATTAAAACTATCGACTTATCACAAGGGCAGAATTATACATTTTATTTAACTTTAGCTGATTTATATTTACTCATGGAAGATTATACGCAAAGCATAGAACTGTATCAAAAAGCATTGACATACAGTAAAACCAATCTTATTCGTATATACAGCTGTTTGTGTTTCTTATATAAAATTCAAAATTTTGAGATTCCATTAGAGTATTATTCTAGCGAAGAACATGAAAAAGGAGATAAGGTGGATTGGTTGTTGTATTCCTATTTTAAGGATTATCAAAATCAAGAAGAAAGCAAAGCGATTGATTATCTTTTAAAAAGCGTTCTTCCGATTCTTACGCATAACGATATCCTATATTATGAGATCGTAGAAAAAATCATCGTTGATTATTGCAAGCGAAGAAAGGCATATAAGCCGATGTATTTACTTCATGAAATGAAAAAAACTTCATAAAAACGGAAATGATTTTAAAAAAATTGTATCTTTTTTCATTCTCCTCCAATCTATTGAAAAAACTATAAGTTAGGTTATAGTTTTAGTAAAGAATTGGAGGTTTTTTTATGAAGAAGTATGTTAAAAGTTTAATTATAATTTTACCTATTATGGGTATGGCACTATGTTATTGTGCCAAATGTGGAAGCGACCATTCACATACAATAGATTGTAATGATGAAATTATTTTATATGGTGGTAAGTGAAAGAACAATATATGGGAGGGTTAATAAATGAATAATAAAATGTGCTACGTATATAAAACCCGTAAACATGCTTAAGAGATCTATGTCTCTTTTTCACAATATAATACTATAGTATATCATAAAATAGATTATAATGAGTGTATAGAGAGGAGGGGGACATTTAATGAAAAAAATAAACAAAAGGGAAATAATAATTATGATTTTTATATTTTTGATATTCCTATCTTTTTGTTATTCATTTGTTGGTAGAGAAGAGGAAACTATTGCGAATGAGCGATTTACAATGTTGAATTATGATTTAATGATGCCTGATTTGCATTATGCAGAAGAGACTATGTCAGTAGAAGATAAATGGAAGATAGAAGAATCGTTAGCTGAATTTGATAAGATTTACAAGCAAGCGAATGAGGCGCTAACAAAAAGGAATTATAAAGAATATAATTTGAATGCGACAAAATTATGTTTACTACACTCGCTGTATGTTTATGAAGTGTATTATGATCATAAGGAAACGAGTAATGTAGATCATAAATTATATAATGAGCGAAAACAATTGGCAGATTCACTATTTAAAAAAGTAGGATTGAATCAAGATGATTACTATTTTTTAGTGAAAGATCCTTTATATCATGCACCTAGGATACTTATATGGGAATATCCCGGTATCGTTTTACGGGCATCTTTGTACTATGAACAATATGAAAAAGGATTACCCCCTTTATCTTCCGGTTCTTCTGATAGTGCTTCTTCCATAATGCATATTTTGGAAGAATTGATGCCATATTTTTTGATTCTTATAGTGGCGATAGTATGTCTTGATATGGTAGATAGTGATCGTAAACAAGGAACATTAAAGTTACTATTAACTCAACCAAAGAAACGCAGTGTATATTTGATGAATAAGGGGAAGCTATATGCTAAAAAAACAGCACTGATTATCTTTATACCGCTTGCATTCACTTTTGCATGTATTGGTGTACAAAGTGGATTCGAAACGCTTTCTTCTCCTGTTCTTGCTTATGAGAGAGGTTTAACTAATTTAAAAAACATAGATAATCATATTGATGATATTCATTATGTATATGGCTATGATAAAAAAATATATTTTTCAAATGTTTTAATTAATCCGGATAATCCTGAGGATATGGAACCGCAAGATGAAATGGAATTGATTCCTTTTTGGAAATTATTATTAGCGGCATCGGTTTTTACAATACTATTGATATGCTTCTATGTTTCATTAAATTTGTTGTTGCATACATTGATATCGAATCCAATCATTGCAGCATTGAGCTTTTTGGTTATTGCGGGATTTGGTGTACTTATATCAATGCCTGAAAATGCATGTGCTGTTTATAATGTATTAAATCCGTTTACACATCGAAATCCAATTTATGCAATTACAGGATATACAGGTTATTCTTTCTTGTTTGCGGCAATTGTTTTGTTGCTTGCCACATTTTTGGTTAATAGAATAAGTGTGTTTTTCTTCAAAATAAAGGATATATCGTGAAAAGGAAGATACGAACGATTTTCTATTGGCTTTCTTATGGAGTTAGAAATAGCAAAAGGTTTTTCTTCCTTAGTATCCTGGGATTATTGATACAGGTTTGTTTTAATATTTTTGATATTCTATTGTTAAAACTTGTTCTGGATAATTTATTACAGGGCAATTTTGGTAAAATCTTATTTTTTGTTGGGATATTTATGATGATTACTTTGACATTGCAATTTCTGTTAAATCAGATTATAAATAAAAGTATTCCAATAGAAAAGATCAAACTACAAAAAGGTTTACTCATGTGTATCTATGAAAAATCACTTGCCAGAAGCTTGAAAAGTTTAGATGATATGAGGGAATATAGTGATTTTTACTTTGTTTTAAATCAAGGTGTAACCAATGTTTTGAATCTGTATGATCATGTAATTTTACTATTACAACAGTTGCTTACTATGCTTTCATTGATAGGGTTGGTTATTGTTTATGATTTGTATATTTTAATAATTGCTGTTATTTGTGTCTGCATTCTTTCCTATTTAAATTATTGCTTGTCAAAGGAATACTATAATGCAAATGTAGAAATGGCAGAGGTAGAACGTGATTTAGATTACATTCATCGAGTCATGTATTTAAAAGAATATGCAAAAGAGTTAAGAATTTATAACTTATTTCTTAAGCTTAAAAAACGTTTTAATTATCAATATCAAGAAAAAGTAAAAGTTCAAGAAGATACAGGGAAAAAGCAGACAAGATTAAAGACAATGCAGCACTTTGTTCAAATATCTTTTCAGGGGATTGTAATATTGTTGTTGTCATTTAAAACGATAAGTAAGAAAATAGCAATCAGTGATTTTGTGGTTTTATTTAATAGCATATTGGAAATAGAAAATCAGTTAGATGCTATGATACAGCTGATACCCAGAATCTTTGAAAATGAGTTATATTTGGAAAAAATAGATGAATTCCTATATGAAAAAGAAGCAATGATTTATGGTAAAGGTAAAGCTGATATTGATAAGATAGTTTTAAAAGATGTATGTTTCAAATATACTACAGCGCATTTAGAGATTTTGCATGATATCAATATGAAGGTCGAACGGGGAAAAAAGATCGCGATTATCGGAAAGAACGGTGCCGGAAAAAGTACATTAGCAAAGATTTTATGTGGTCTATATACACCGGATTCAGGAGAGATAAGTGAAAGTCAATCTAGTTTGTTAGCAAATAGTTCTGTTGTCTTTCAAGACTTCTGTATTTATTCTATGAGCATTTTTGATAACATTTGCATAGAAGAAAGCGGAAAGCGAAGCAGTGATGAAATAAAAGTGTGGGAAGCATTGGAAATGGTTGGATTAGCAGATAAAATTCGTCAAATGCCTAAGAAATTAGAAACTATTATTGATTCGGAATATGATGAAGCAGGAGTTTTATTATCAGGAGGAGAATTGCAAAAAATTGCTATTGCAAGAGCTTTACTGAAAAAAGCATCTATTTTGGTGCTTGATGAGCCGTCAGGCGCATTTGATGTTTTTTCACAAAATGAGTTTTATCATATTTTTGATGAAATAAGTAAAGATAAAATAGTAATTTTTATAACTCATAAATTGTCTTATTTGAAGTGTATGGATAATATATACGTGATAGATGACGGTTGTATTGTAGAAGAAGGAACACATGATGAGCTGCTTCGAAGCCAAGGGCTTTACAAAAAAATGTATTTAGCAGAAGGTGAACATAAATAAAGGATAGGGAGGATATCATGAAAACAATTGTGGAAGTAAATAATCTAACAAAGTTTTACGGAAAAAATAAGGTGCTATCAAATGTTACTTTGAAGATACAAGAAAAAGAGATTGTAGGTTTAATTGGTCCCAATGGTGCTGGGAAATCAACACTTATGAAATGTTTGACAAGCTTGGTGTTTTTTCAAGAAGGGGAAATTAAGATTTGTGGATATGATATACAAAAGCAACGTGAACATGCGCTTTCCGTTCAATCCTCATTGATTGAAATGCCAGGAATGTATCCAAATATGTCAGGAGATGCAAATCTTACCTATTTTGCGAAACTCAGAGGCTGTAGTGAGGAGCAGTATCAATTTGTAAAGGAATTTACAGGACTTGGCGATGCTTTAAAAAAGAAAACAAAGGAATATTCTTTAGGAATGAAACAGCGTCTGGGTTTAGGAATTGCGTTGTTGTCAGAGCCGAAATTTTTAATCCTGGACGAGCCGATGAACGGTTTAGATCCCGATGGTGTCATTTCTTTGCGTGAAAGCCTGAAATATCTTGTTGAGGAAAAGAAAATGAGCATTCTTATTTCTTCCCATCAATTGGGAGAAATTGAAAAAATGGCATCAAGAGTTATTTTCTTGAACCATGGGGAAGTGGCAGATTATAATGAAGCACTTGTGCAAAAGAAGTTTTATATCTTAGAATCAAAGCAAATAGATGCACTTATTCAAACTTTGGCAAATAGGGAAACAAGCTGTCAATATCAGAAGATAGGAGAGTATCAAATACTATTGGAAACAAGTGGACTGAATGTTCTGCAGAAAGTGTTGGTTGAAGCGGAAAAGCAAGGTATAGAGATTAGTGATATTTATAAAAAGACTGCAAATATCGAAGATATTTACCGTCAGATTTTTAAAGGAGAAGCATGATGAGATATTTTTTTATTGAGCTAAAAAGACATCTTGCGAGTAAATTTACTATCATCATTTTTTTAAGTATGACGATCTTTCTTCTTTTGCATATTCCTTTCCATATGTGGAAAGCACAGAAATATATTGAGAATACAAGAATAAAGATATATACTATTGCCGATAGTGCAGAATCCTATAAAGAAATGACACAAACTAAGGAAGATCGCACCTTTTATCATGAAGAATTTGAAGATTATTACTTTCTCTATCAGGTTTATAATTCCAAGCAGTATGAACAAAATGTTTCAATTAAGACAAATACAGAATATGATATATTAAAGAGAGAGCTCTTGCGCGCCGAACAAGGGAAGGATTTACTTTCACCCAAAACAGTGAAAGAAATTAAACAAGAAATGAAATGGTATGAAGCTTTAGAAGCAAAAAAATATATTCCTTATGCGACACCTTATGATAATCAAACCTTCAATTTCTTATATTTAATTATGAATGATACGATTTCAGTCATTATTCTTCTTCTTTTAGCATTAAGTATAATTCCGATGATCGTTTGCTCGGACTTTGAGGTACACACATATAAATATGTATATACGAGTAAAGCATCAAGAGCAACTATCATGCTTACCAAGTTTGGAATTTCTGTGATTCTTCCACTTGCCATGCTTTTATTATCGGTTGGAATAACATCGCTTGTTACGGGAGCAGTCTTTGGCTTAGGAATAAGTGATTACCCATATTTATTGAGCAATGGTATGCTTATAACAGCAGATAGTTATTTATTTGAGAGTATCAAGCTATTCGCAGCTGTCTTATTTTTCTTTGCCTCTATTCTTTTTGCATTATCCTATATATGTAAAAAGCAGGTAGATGCGATTACTTATTTTAGTTTATTTATCGCAATAACCTATGTCTTTCTAACCTATCGTATTACTTTGAGCTTTTTTCGCTATATTCCGATTTTTTATCTGAATGTAGAAAATATTTTGACAAATGCATTGGGTATTTCAATTCATGAAGCAATTATTTATTGCATTAGTTTTGGAATGATAGTAGTTTTGATGGTTGTGTTATATTATCGAAAAAAGGATTTGCTTGTTGAATAGTAAGCGGCTATGGATACCTTTTTTAGCAAGAGAATATCACATTGATTAAAGAGAAAAGCTTAGATTACACAGATATGGAATACTTTGAGTCCTTAGACGATTACAAAAAGCGTTGTATCAATCCGTATTTTAATTAAATAATAGAAATACAAAGCATTCTTTTGCAGGATAAGAGAATGCTTTGTTTTATAAGTTAGTAAGCACGAAGGGTTGTGATAGTAACAACAAAGCTTTCATAAAGTATGCTTATAGCGTATAATAAAGATAATATTTTTACTATATATGTAGATGACAGGAGTGATTATATGCTGCGAGTGGCAATTCTGGAAACCGAAGAAGTTGCAAAAGACATTATGTTTGAATTAGCATCTGCTCATCAGAAACAGGAATTTGCTTTTCATGCATTTAGAAAAATATCAGAGCTGGCAACTGCGCAGGAGGAAAAAGAATTTCATATCATTGTTTTTCATCAAAAATTCGAGATTCCGCGTATTACACAATCCTTTGTTTTAAACAACCCTCAGCGCATTGTTATATATATGAAAGAGGAGCTGACGGAATGTGAGAAAATCATTCTGCCATTTGCTCGTATTTTTTATCTTAATAAGCATCATATAAAGGAAGAAATTGCACGTATTATGCCACATGTTGAACGTATGCTTAGTAATCAAGAGGAGTATATGTTTGCCTATAACAATGTGGAAATACCACTGCGCATTGCGGATATTCTTTATATTGAAAAGGAGGATAAGTTTTTGGTTTATCATACCAAGCGAGGAGAGTTTCGTGAACGAAAGAGCATGAAGGTGGCAAGTCATGATTTTGCGAAAAATAACTTTCTATGGATTCATGCCAGCTATCTTGTGAATATGCAGCATATTACGCAAATGACACCTGATACGGTATATTTACAAAAGATAAAATTACCGATTGCAAGAGCGAGAAAAAACGAGGTAAGTGAACAAATACGGAAGTATGTACGCCTGAGATAACCGATTTTTCCAAAAATATACCAATTCTTCCATAACGCTTTACAATTTCAAATGATGGACTATAATAAAGGTGTAAAGAAAGAGAGCGGTGAGAAAATGGGAAGTTTTAGAGGCTAGATTATTTCATTCATACGTGAAAGCATTTCTTGTAAAGGAATGAATGAAAGGGAAATAATCATAATAATAGCGGACCATAAAACATACGGTGTGGAAACCATCGAAGTGAAGATGCCTAAAGAAAAGTCGGTGAAAGAGGCTCATGTATTAGGAAGCAAAGCCATATCGATCAAATGATGAAAATACATCTAGCGACTGTTGGGAAAGACAAAAGGAAGTGATATCTGGTGAGGAATTGCTAACTAGGTAAAGGAAAGACAGAAGCTAATGTTGAAAGTCATTCGTATAACCGATGAAAAAACAAAATACAAGTAATCGAAAAATACAAAATATTAGAAATACATACAATCGGTTATCATAGAGATGAGTTCATAGATATTTCAGATGAAGAAAGGAAAATAGGCGAGTGAACCTGTAACATACAAATGTAAAAAAATTGTCTGAAATAATCGTCATAAGATAGATAAAGGTATCCGATGTATTGCAATCCGATGAGATATCGCATGCAAAGATAAGGATATTGTTGGTAAAATTGAATAGCATAAACAAGCGAGGCAGAAATGGATTAGACAAATGCCTCGCTATTTTTGAATGAATATTGAAATTTGTGTTATGAAAGCTCAAGTACCATAAAATTTATAAGAGATAATAAACACAAAGATAAGGGAATATGCAATAAGCTTGCTTTTAACTATCTTTTTTAGGTTATCTTCGTCGTTTGCATTTTTGGCAGCAGCGGCTTGGATATATTAACAATACATATACCAAATAGGCGATAATCAAAGCGAAAAGAAAGAAAAACATCTACTCACCCCTTTCTTTACTATGTAAAAATGATTGTAATGTATGGGGTGATGTAGGGGAAAAACAAAAGTAAATATTCATTTCAAAGGGTAAGTTTGGTATAATATAAAATACTGGAGGGATATCATGACAAAGCAGTTTTATAAACAGGATTTTTTTGATGCGTTGGGCAAGCAAGGAATTGTATTAAATGATCAGCAGCAACAGCAGTTTGATGAGTATGCGCAGATGCTTGTGGAATGGAACAAAAAAATGAATTTAACCGCTATTACGGAAATTGATGAAATTTACGAAAAACATTTTTTGGATAGTCTGTTGCCCTCTTTTGATATGGAAATAAACGGAAGCTTTTGTGATGTGGGAGCGGGAGCCGGTTTTCCCAGTATCCCATTAAAAATCGTATATCCGCAGCTAAAGGTTACAATCGTAGAAACCTTGGGAAAGCGAATCACTTTTTTAAATGCCTTATGTGAAAAACTGGGGTTGAAGGACGTAGTGCTTGTGCATGCACGAGCGGAGGATTATGCCAAGGAGCATCGGGAAAGCTTTGATATCGTAAGTGCCAGAGCTGTAGCGAATTTGCCAATGTTATCAGAGCTGTGTATTCCCTTGGTAAAGCTGAATGGGACGTTTTTAGCGCTCAAGGGTGCAAACGGCGATGAGGAATATGAAAATGCCAAGCATGCAATCGAGATTCTCGGCTGTAGACTGGCACAGCGTGATGAAAAAACCTTGAGCGATGGTTCAAAGCGTATCAACTTTGGATTTGCGAAGGTTAAGAAAACACCGAAATGCTATCCAAGAGCATTTGCGAAGATAAAGAAGAACCCTTTATAAAGGAGAGTAGTATGAGAGAAACGAAAATGGTTACCATTGATCAGATAGAACCTAATCCCTATCAGCCACGTATCGAATTTAACGATGAAGCACTAATGGAGTTAGCCCAATCCATTCGTGAAAATGGTTTGATTCAACCGATTAGTGTACGTAAAACAGAGAACGGCTATCAGATCATTGCCGGTGAGCGAAGATATCGTGCGATGAAGATGAATGGTATGGTGGAAGTACCGGTCGTAATTATGGACGCCAATGATATTCAAATGGCGGAGATGGCACTTGTAGAGAATATTCAGCGTGAAAATCTAAGTGCGATCGAAGAAGCAAAATCTTATGTCGATATTATGCGTTTTACCGGTGTCAATCAATCGGAGCTGGCTTTGCGAGTAGGAAAATCACAGTCGGCGATTGCGAATAAGATTCGCCTTTTGCAGCTTGATGAAAACATACAAAATGCAGTATCCGCACATCAGATCACAGAGCGTCATGCACGTGCGCTGTTGGGCTTGGATAGTGATAAGCAGCAAAAGATGTTAGATACGATTGTGAAAAAGGGCTTAAATGTTTCACAGACGGAAAAGGCTGTAAAGCAAGAAAAGCTACCAAAAGAAGAAAAGAAAAAGGTGATGCTGAAGGGTATCAGTAAGAATGTAAAGATTGCCGTTAATACGATTCATCAGGCAGTAGCAATGGTAAAGCGTGCCGGTGTCGATGCAAAGGTATCACAGGAAGAGCTTGAAGATGATGTGATCATCACCATTCGCATACCGAAGTAGAAAGGACGATGAAGATGGGAAAAATAATTGCAGTATCCAATCAGAAGGGCGGTGTCGGAAAAACAACAACCTCCATCAATTTGGCAGCCGGCTTAGGCTATTTGGGAAACCGTGTTTTATTGGTGGACTTTGATCCACAGGGAAACGCTACACAAGGAGTAGGCGCTGAGGTTGGTGATGACAAGCTATCTGTTTATAATCTGATCATGGAGGATTATGAGGTAAGCGATATTTGTAAAAAGCTATCCTCTCCGCCGATTGATATCGTTCCTGCCAATATCGCACTTGCCGGTGCAGACTTGCAAATGGTGAAATTTGAAGCCGGTAAGGAAGAGCTGTTGAAAAATAAGCTAGATAAGGTAAAGGACGAATATGATTTCATCATCATCGACTGTCCGCCATCTCTTGGCTTATTGAACACCAATGCTTTAACCGCTGCCGATTCGGTCATTATTCCGGTGCAGTGTGAATATTATGCTTTAGAGGGTGTAACACAGCTGTTATTAACCATTCGTTTGGTACAGCAGCTATTCAATAAGAATTTGGTGATTGAAGGTGTTGTATTGACGATGTACGATGCGAGAACAAAGCTGAGCGTTGAGGTACAGCAGGAGGTACGCCGCCACTTTAAAGAAAGAGTATATAAGAACTACATACCCCGTAATGTTAAGTTGAGTGAAGCGCCATCAAGAGGAATGTCCGTATTTGAATATGATGTACGCTGCGAGGGCGCAAAGGCGTATGCCGGACTTGCCAGCGAGGTACAAAGAATGAATAAGAAAACAAAATAAGGAGGCTAGTTATGGCGAAGAAAGAAAGCAATCCAAGACTTGGAAAAGGATTATCTGCGATTTTCGGTGAAGATGTCAATTCCGTATTGGAGGATATCCAACAGGGAAAAAGCGAAGTACATAGCGATGCAAAATTTGAAGTCGCTGTCAGTGAAGTAAAGCCGAACCCATATCAGCCCCGCAAGGTTTTCGATGATGAAAAAATCCAAGAATTAGCACACTCCATTCAACAGCATGGAGTGTTTACTCCGATTTTGGTTAAGAAAACAATCAAGGGCTATGAACTGATTACCGGTGAGCGACGCTTGCGTGCCGCTAAGCTTGCGGGATTAAAAAACATACCGGCAATTTTAATGGATTTTGATGATCAGCAAATGATGGAAATTGCCTTGTTGGAAAATATACAACGTGAGGATTTGAATGCCATCGAGGAAGCACAGGGCTATGAAAAGCTGATTAAAAAGCTTGGCTATACCCAAGAGGAGCTTGCAAAGCGTATCGGAAAATCTCGAGAACATGTTGCGAATATGTTACGCTTACTAAGACTTCCAAAAAAGGTGCAGGAGCATGTAACAAATGGTGAATTAAGCATGGGACATGTACGTGCCTTGTTGGCATTGAATGATGAAAAGCAAATGGAAGAGGCAGCAAAAAAAGCTATCAAAGAGGGTATGAGTGTACGTGCTATTGAGGCGTATGTAAAGGCATTACAAACACCGAAGCCACAAACAGTAAAGAAAGAAAAAGATGTTAATCTAACCAGTGTGGAAAACCGCTTGCAAAATCGCTTTCAAACAAAAGTGCAGGTTAGTGAAAAGCAAATCACGATTCATTATAAAGGAAATAATGATTTGAACCGCATCTTAGAGCTATTAGGCGGAATAGAGGAAGAAGTATAATGAAACTGCATATCCTGCTTATCAGCCTAATCGTGATATTTTCGATCATGGCACTTGCGATTAAGAAATATCATGTCTTAGTGCTTGTACCGGGAGCAAAAAAGCATCGAGAAGAGATTGATATTCCCCTAATTTGCAAGCTTATGGGAAATCTGTATTTGTTAATTGCGGGAATGCTGTTGGTGTGTGAAATCGGAGAGTGGATCTATCCTGGATTTTTGAAAATTTTTATTTGGATAAGTGTCATACCGATTGCCGTATATGTTCGTTTAGCAATGAGTAAGATTATGAAATAACTAAAATAATCGTTGGTTTTATCTTATTAAAATGAACAATTAAGCAAACGAATAGCAGAATGAAATCGTTTTCGAAAAATATTGACATAACTATTCTTTTATGATTAAATTAAGTTGAAATCAATGAGAGTAACTCTTTTGAGGCTTAACCAGCGATTTATTCAATTACTATGTAGTAAGAAGATGGGGAGCAGAAAAAGAGTTTTTTTGTTTCTCACGATGGGAGCAAATGATGTTTGGATTTAAGAAAAAAGAAAGAATCGTCGAATTAGCATCTCCGGTGAATGGGAAGATGATTGATTTAAAAGAAGTACCTGATAAAGTTTTTGCTTCGGAAATGATGGGGCCGGGAGTCGCATTTATTTCAAATGACGGCAAGATTTATTCTCCATGTGATGGTGAGCTTATAACTGTGTTTCCAACGAAGCATGCAATTGGAATTAAAGCTAACAATGGAGCAGAAATTTTGATTCATTTTGGATTGGACACGATTCAATTAGAAGGCAAAGGTTTTAAACAGGTTGCAAAAGAAGGGCAAAGGCTAAAAAAAGGAGATCTTATTTTAGATGTGGATATTGTATTTCTTCAAAAAAAAGGATATGCAATAGAAACGCCTATGGTTATAACAAATTCAGATGAATTTTATGTGAAAGTAAATAAACTTGCAAATGTATCAACAAATACAGAAGTAGTGATTACCTTAGAAAAGAAGTAGTGATAGTATATGGAAGTAATAAAAAAATTAGGGAATAATGCAGCTATATGTAAAGATAATAGCGGAAGAGAATTGATTGCTATCGGATTAGGAATTGGTTTTCCTAAATGTCCGTATATATTGGAAGATTTAAGTAAGATTGATCGTACTTTCTATAACGTTGATAAAGAGTATTTGAATTTGTTTGAATATATTGATTCTGAAATTTTTAGTATTGCAGCAGATGTGATAGATTTAGCTACAACAATGTTAAGTGTACCATTAAAACATAATGCACAATATACATTGGCAGATCATTTGAATTTTGCAATTGAACGTATGGATAAAGGTATGATTTTTTCAACCCCGATTTCAAATGAATTGAGAGATTTATATCCGGTGGAAGTAAAGATTGCTAAATATACCTTAGGATTAATGAAAAAAAGACGGAATATTGATTTGCCAGAAGAAGAAATGTATGCAATCGCAATGAATATTATCAATTCAGAAGAAAATATAACAGTATCAGGTAATGTTAAGCTTAAATCAGAGTTTATACGTGAAGTTGTTCACGTAATAGAAGCGCAAATGAACGTTTCGATAGATATGCATTCATTCAATTATTCGAGATTTGCTTCACACATGCAGTATTTATTCAGAAGAAAAAACGAATGCACAGAAATAAGTAGTGCAAATAAAAAATTATTTGAAGTATTAAAAAATGAATACACAGAAACATATCAATGTGTATTATTGATTAAAAAACTGATTTTTGATAAATTTAATTGGAATATTGGCGATGAAGAAATTTTATATTTAATTCTTCACGTCAATAGATTATGTTCACATTAGGGTGTTACGATAGAATCGGCATAACCTTTACATAATTTGCATCTATAAGTGCATATTGCGTAAAGGTTTTTGTTTTATGAGAGGATAAAGAGATATGAAAAAAGAAAAAGCTATACAAATTGCAGAAAATGTTTTAAAACAAATAGGTGGAAAGGATAATGTATCTAAAGTATTACATTGTCAAACACGTTTACGATTTAACTTGAAAGATGAGAGTATTGCAGATGATGCGAAGATTGAAGCAATTACTGGTGTATTAGGTGTAGTACGTGCAGGTGGTCAGCTACAAGTTGTTGTTGGGACAGAAGTAAAAGATGTTTATAGAGAAATTTGTGAAATAGGAAATTTTGAAAATACAGATAAAGACATTGTTCCGGTAAAGAAAGAAAAAATCACTATCAAATCAATAGGAAATGGGATTTTAGATGCCATTTCCGGAAGTATGGGTCCAGCTATTCCAGCAATTGTGGCATCTGCATTCTTTAAAATGCTTGTTGCTGTATTGGGGCCAGATGTATTAGATGTATTACATGAAGGAAATGATTTATACACATTATTCACATTTGTAGGAGATGCAGCATTTTATTTCTTCCCGGTAATTGTTGGTTATACGAGTGCAAAGAAATTTAATTTGAATCCGGTACTAGGTATTTTAATGGGGGCTATTCTAATCCACCCGACATTTGTAGGTTTAGTTGGAAAAGAATTTACAGTTTATGGAATCCCATGCAATGTTCAAAGCTATGCTAGTTCAATTGTACCAATCATTTTATCAAATTGGGTAATGTCATATATTGCTCATTTCTTTGATCGTATCATTCCCGGATCTATTCGTTCCGTATTCTCACCGGCATTTACCCTTGCTGCTATGTTACCAATTGCATTATGTGTGTTTGGACCAGCAGGAGCGTTTATTGGGGAATATGTAGTAGCTGCATTATTCTCATTAGAAGGTATTGCTGGATTTATTGGTATTGGGTTAATCGCTGCTTTATATCCTGTTTTGGTAATGACCGGTATGCACATGGTATTGATTACAACGTTGTTCCAGATCTTTGCTACCAAGGGATTTGATGGTTTTGCAGCAGTTGCAGTTTCTGTTTCTAGTTTTTCAATTATGGGTGTTGGCATCGGTGCCTTCTTACGTTTGAAAAATAAAGAACAGAAAGCACTTGCGTTATCTTATGGAATTACCGCAATTGTTGCTGGAACATCTGAACCGACAATTTATGGTATATGCACAAAATACAAGAAACCATTCATTGGTCTGTTAGCCGGAGGATTCTTAGGTGGTGCATACGCAGGATTAACCGGAGTTATTGATGCTACTCTTGTTCCATCTTCCAATATATTTGCGGCATTATGTTTCCTTGGTAAATCACAAGCTAATGTGGTTAATGGGATTATTGCATGTGTAATTGCATTTGTAGCAACAGCCGTATTTGTATATTTCTTTGGTTTTGATAAAAACGAAAAAGATATTCAAGGTTAATATAGAAAACGAGGGGAATAGCTCCCCTCAAGTCATTTAATAAAGAGGTGTTTATATGATAAATTCAAAAATTTATTTGCCTAGTGGAGCATATTTTGATACATATATCATGGATTCAGAAATAAACTATCGTGAATTTAGAAAAAGACCTGCTATTATAGTTGCACCAGGTGGTGCGTATGCAATTCATGCTACGAAAGAAGGGGAACCTATTGCGCTTGAATTCATGAAAATGGGATACCAAATGTTTGTATTAAAATATTCTGTTGGTTCGGATCGTGAACATCCAGAAAAAGGTATTTTAAAAGCTGCAAAGTATCCGCTCCAAGTTGTTGAGATGTTTGAAACATTACATATCATAAAACAAAATGCAGAACAATGGAAAATTGATGTGAATCGTATATTTATGATGGGATTTTCAGCTGGAGGTCATGTTTGCGCATCTTGCGGGGTTCGTTGGAATGATCCTAGTATCATAAAAGAATTAAGTTTTAAACCGAAAGAAAACGAATTAAAAGCAAAGGGAATTATATTGGGTTATCCTTTCTTAAGACCGAATAGTGAAGAATTTATGGTGCAACACAAGTTAGAAAGTGTAAAGAAAGTCCAAAAGATAATGAATTATGTCTTATATCAAACGAATACACCTTTATTGGAACAAATATATAAAGTGGATTTATTAAACTATATTTCAACAGATACTGTACCAATGTTCATTTGGCATTCTATAGATGATCCGGTTGTTGATTCTCGAAATTCTACGAAATTCATCGCAAAATTATTAGAATTTGATGTGCAAGTAGAATATCATTTATTTGGTCATGGTGAACATGGAAAAGCGTTGGATAATAGGTTGACTCATATAGATGATGAGATTGATTGTCATTTGAATCAATGGGTATTTTTGGCAGATTATTGGATGAACAGGATGGGAAGAAAGTAATATGATGAGAAAAGAAGATTATACAATTTTTGAATATCGTATGGGAAAAGAAATTAAATATGCAGATATGATACACGAAGAACGGTTACATGGAAAATTTGAAAAAATTTGTGTAAAGACAGAAACTGCTGGATATGTAGATATATCTATTTATAGACCACTGAATTGGAATGGAAAAACGCCATTGAAAGCTGTATTCAATTTTCATGGAGGAGGAAATGTTTTAGGATACTATGAGCAAGATGGAAAATACTGTCGGAAATTAGCAGATTTAACAAATTGTGCTATTTTGAATGTAGATTATGTTTTAGCACCGGAATTTAAGTATCCCAAACCGTTATTTTCAAGCTATGAGGCAATAGTGGAAGTTCTGAAACGCAACGAAGAATTATTGCTTGATAAAGAAAATGTTATGGTCATGGGACATAGCGCAGGCGGATATATTTCAGCATGCTTATCTTTAATCGATCGTGATAGAAAAGAAATCGGAATTAAGGGTGCTATTTTAGATTATCCTCCTCTACGACAAGAGATAAGCGCAGATCTTCGAAAGGTACAAGATCCGTCCAAAGCAATTTCAGAAAATAGAATGCTGCAATATATCAATTGGTACTATAATAGTTTTGATGAGTTAGATGAAGAATTAGCATCGCCATTGTTGGCAGATCTTCATAATTTACCTAAAATGTTAGTGATAAGCGCGGAATTTGATTCATTAAAAAATGAAGAAAAAGCTTTCGCGGAAAAAATGAAACTAGCTGGCGGTGATGTAAAATATATCGAATATTCTTCTTGTCGTCATGGTTTTACACATGAATGCTTTGATGAGTATATGCCACAAGAAGCAGAGGAAGCATGGTGTGTAATGGCTGATTTTATTAAGGAGATTCTAGAATGATATGGCAGCCAAAAAACTAAATTATCATTTGATGCCTAGAAAAGGTTGGTTAAACGATCCCAATGGGTTAGTTTTCTTTCATGGCAGGTATCATATATTTTATCAAGCTGACGAAGATGACTTACAAGGACGTATGAATAAAGCTTGGGGACATTATTCAACCACTGATTTTGTAACATATACAAGGCATGAGCTGGCTATTTTACCAGATTCTGAATATGATATGAACGGAGCTTATTCAGGGAGTGCAATCATTAAAGAAGATACATTGTATTTGTTTTATACGGGAAATGTACGATATGCAGGAAATCATGATTATATACACTCGGGAAGAGAACAAAATTTAATTTGTGTAGAAAGTAAAGATGGATTCAATTTTAAAAACAAGCGCTGTCTTTTATCGAATAAAGATTATCCAAGAGATTGCACGAAGCATGTGAGAGATCCTAAATTATTTATTTCAGAGGGGAATTATCATCTTTTATTAGGGGCACGTTTGCATGATGATACAAGCTGTGTTTTAGAATATATTAGTAAGGATCTTAATTCGTGGAAATACTTTCAACGATATACTCCTAAAAAAGATGTAGGGTATATGATTGAATGTCCTGATTTACTTAAAAATGAAAGCAATAGTTTTATTATGTGTTGTCCACAAGGCTTTGTTAAAGAGCAAGAGATATTTAAAAATGTTTATGATTGTGGGTACTATAAAATTAAGGGGAAAGATTTAGTTGAATATCAAGCTTTAGATTACGGGTTCGATTTTTATGCTCCGCAAACATTTTATAATTCAAAACGATTGATTATGATGGCGTGGATAGGAATGCCGGATAATGAATATCTTGATATATATGATGATTGGAATCAAACATTAAGTATGCCAAGGCAAATAGAATTTAAGGAAGGTAGAATGATACAAAAACCGATTGATGAAATATTAAGCTTGCGAAAAGAGAAGAAGAAATATTGTCGCTCTTTTGCAATCTCGAAATCAAGCAATATTGAATTTGAAGCTGATAATGAATTTGTTTTGTCTTTAAATGATATAAAAATGGTATATAAGAAAAACGAATTATGTCTAGATCTTTCTAAATGTAACTGTAATAGAAATAAACGATATATTCAAAATATAAAAGTGAATAAAATGTCGATATTTATAGATGAGACGGTACTTGAGATTTTTATTAATGATGGAAGATATACTATGACTTCAAGGTTTTATGATTCCAATAATCAATTAAATATAAAAACAGAAGGCATTAAAGAGATGATAACTTATGAAATGAAGGGGGTTAAAATTTTATGAAAAAGCTGTTAGCTATTGGAGAAGCGCTGATTGATATGATTCCTTCAAATGTTGGAAAAATTATGAATGTAAACAGTTTTTCTCCGAAATTAGGTGGTGCTCCTTTGAATGTGTGTGGTGCATATTCAAAGCTTGGAGGAGTTAGCAATATTATTACAATGTTAGGAAACGATTCGTTTGGAGACAAAATTATTAAAGAATTGGAAGATTTTAATGTGCATGTAGATTATGTGAAAAGAACAGATTTGGCAAATACTTCTTTAGCGTTTGTGGCTTTAGATGAACAAGCGAATCGTGAATTTTCTTTTTATCGAAAAATGGGTGCGGATATGTTGTTGTCTGAAAAAGATATAAATCCAGAGTGGTTTTTAGATGCATACGCGTTACATTTTTGTTCCGTATCATTGGGGGAATTTCCAATGCGTAAAGCGCATGATCGGGCATTAGAAATTGCTAAAGAGAAGAATATTGTTATTTCATTTGACCCTAATGTCCGTTTACCGTTATTTGAAGATTATGGATATCTAAGAAAAACAATTAACGAATACATTAACTATGCAGATATATTAAAAATTAGTGATGAAGAAGTGGAATTTATCTTTGAAAGTAAAAATATTGAAGATGTTTTGGATTCTTTATTTGAAAAAGGCGTAAAGTTAATAATTTATACAGCAGGTAAAGAAGGAGCAACAGCATATACAAAACATGTAAAAGTTTATTCAGAAGGAAAAAGGGTTAAGGCAGTAGATACAACGGGAGCAGGAGATGGCTTTATTGGTTGTTTATTATATCAATTGGCAAAAGATAAAGTAGAATTAGAGGATCTTGAAAGGCTTAAAGAAAATCAATTAAAGCATTATCTGGATATCGCAAATAAATTTTGTGCAATTTCTGTTACAAAAGAAGGTGCCATAGCAAGTTATCCAACATTTGAAGAATTAAAATAAGAAATTTAGAATACTTTGAATGGTTAAAGCAAGTATAAAATCAAAATATAGTTACATCATAAATAATATTTTAAATAGTATATTTCGTAATAAATAAGCAGGCAATTCAACATACCTCTGTGAATTGCCCGCTTATTTATTTTTTAACAGCTCTTTGCGAATATAAGCAATCGTTTGATCCGTACCATGATCTCGTTGATAAATTAAAATATGTTCCAACAATGCTTTGGTGTTGGGGTGCATAAGAACATGGTGATAGCCACGCATAAAGTATTCATAAGCACTGCCATCATGATAAGCGTCCTTCATATAGATTTTGGAAGCAGCGGTACGATCACAATACATTTCGATAACATAATTTAAGGGCATTTCCAAAGGCTGAATTCCATCGGCAGCATTATCTAACCAATACTCCCAATGATGCTTATTTCTTCCTTTGTGATGCAGCCAGCCAAGCGAATACCCCTTGACTTCCTTTTCCCGATCGATCGGACTGCGATTGCCTTGATAATAACGAGCACCGGCGGAAAACTCCACCCAAGAATATTTGGATAAATCATGCAGAAGCCCTTGTTTATATAAACCACAGCGAAAGCAAAGCTTGGTTACCGCAATCTTATGCTTTGTAATGGTTTTTAAATGTCCCCATATATTTGCCATTCGCAACACCTCTCAATAATAATATTGTATCATGGATTATGAAAAGGACAAAAGAAAAGAGCCTATTGCTAAGCTCTTATTTTGCTTTTCTGCGATTGGCAACCCATGCCTGTATCGGAAAATACAAGACGATTGCCAAGATCACTGTCGCAAGAATGAAATTCAAAGGCCATGTAAATTTTTCGATGTAGCCTTGGAAGAAGATTACCAGAATGATTACCGGTAAAATATAGGCACAGTAGCTAAATAGTTTTGCCGGGAATTTTCTCCCTTTACCAGTATTCGCTTCGTTAATAAAGTTTTTCCAGCCCCAGCCATAGCGATGTGTACAAAACATTAGATACAGCAAGGAGCCAAGTGGAAGCAAGTTGTTGGAAACGATGAAATCTTCCAAATCTTGAATGGTTGTTCCAACACCGAGTGGCTGAATATCCGATAAGATATTAAAACCAAGAGCACAAGGAAGTGATAGTACAATAATCAATACAAAATTTACGAGAACGGCCTTTTTTCTTGTCCAACCGCTGTCCATGGCATAGGCAACGATATTTTCAAACACGGCGATAATGGTTGTAAGTGCCGCAAAAGACATAAACAAAAAGAATAAAAAGCCCCAAATACTTCCTCCTGCCATTGAATTAAATACATTTGGTAAGGTTACAAATACTAATCCCGGACCACTGTCAGCTGCCACTCCAAAGGAGAAGCAAGATGGGAAGATGATCAAGCCGGCAATAAAAGCAACCAAGGTATCTAAGATACAAACATTTAAGCTTTCCTGTGTTAAACGATGCTCTTTTCCGATATAAGAACCGAAGATTGCCAAAGAACCGATACCTAAGCTTAAGGTAAAGAAGGCTTGTCCCATTGCCGCAAATACTGCATTGCCAATCCCGTTTTCAATCATTTTATGGAAGTCGGGAACCAGATAAAACTTCAAGCCTTCCATTGCATTTGGTAAGGTAAAAGCACGAACGACAAGCACCAACATAACGATGAATAGACATGACATCATGTATTTCGATACCTTTTCAACTCCATTCTGCAAACCGCGGCTGCAAATGAAGAAACCGATGATGATGGTAGCTAGCATCCAAAAAATATTTTGCCACGGATCTGCCAACATGTTGCTAAAGGTTGCGCTGACTTCTTCCGTATGCAAAGAACCATTAAAGTGTCCGCTCAACATTTTGAAACAATAATTCAGCATCCAACCTCCGACTGTTGTGTAAAACATCATCAAAAGGTAGTTGCCTCCAATTGCAAAATATTTGATGCCATGCCACTTGGTTTTGGGTGGCTCTAAGACATCAAAAGATTGTGCCGATGATTTCTGTGAAGCACGTCCAACCGAAAATTCCATAACCATGATCGGTAAGCCGAGAATCACTAAAAAGATTAAATAGAGCAGTACAAATGCAGCTCCGCCGTATTGACCGGTGATATAGGGGAAACGCCATACATTTCCCAAACCTACGGCACAGCCTGCGCTAATTAACAAAAAGCCCAGACGCGACGAGAATTTCTCTCTGTTTTTCATATAAATCCCTCTTTCATTTGTTGATATTTTAGCGGATTTATAAGGAATTATCAACGTATATGACAGATAAAAAAAGAAAATAAGAGTCAAGATATGAAATTTTTAGGGAATAATGATATACTAAGGAAAGAAAACGAGGTGTATAGAAATGGAAATGGGTAGAAATACACGCTGCTGGTGTGGCAGTGGAAAAAAATATAAGCAATGTCATGAGAAGTTTGATGAAAGACTATCGCAAATGGCAAGAGAGGGGCATGTGATTCCCGATCGTTCCTTAATTAAAAACAAAGCGGATATTGAAGGCATTAAGAAAAGCGCTAAGATCAATACCGGTGTATTGGATCATGTCGCAAAGCATATTCATGCCGGTATGAGTACAGCAGAAATTGATCAGTTGGTGTATGATTATACGGTTTCTCACGGAGCGATTCCGGCACCGTTAAATTATATGGGGTTTCCGAAAAGTGTTTGTACTTCGATCAATGATGAGGTATGCCATGGGATTCCCGATGAAAATATCATCTTGCAAGAGGGGGATATCGTAAATGTCGATGTATCAACGATCTTTCATGGATACTACTCCGATGCTTCTCGTATGTTTATGATCGGTGAGGTAAGTGAGAATGCCCGCCGTCTTGTAGAGGTTACCAAGGAATGTTTGGAAATCGGTATTCAGGCAATCAAGCCTTGGGGACATGTAGGTGATATCGGTGCGGCGATTATGGCACATGCCAAGAAGAACGGATACAGTGTGGTTATTGACTTTGCAGGGCATGGGGTAGGTAAGGAGTTCCATGAGGACCCGATTGTTTCCCATGTTGGGAAAGCCGATACAGGCATGGTGTTAGCACCGGGCATGGTGTTAACTGTTGAGCCGATGATCAATGAAGGAGATTATCATTTATATATTGATGCGGATAATGGTTGGACAAGCTATACCGAAGATGGAAAGCTGTCTGCACAATGGGAGCATACCGTTTTGATTACCGAAAAGGGAGTCGAAATTTTAACATATTAAGGAGAATATATGCGAGTATTACTACAAAGGGTAAAACATGCAAGCGTAAAGGTTGATGATACTGTTTGCGGACAGATTGAACAGGGCTTTTTATTGCTTGTGGGAATTACGGATACCGATACGGAAGAAATCGTAAAGAAGCTGGCAAGCAAATGTGCACAACTGCGTGTATTTGAAGATGAAAACGGAAAGCTGAATCAAGGTTTGCAAGATGTTAAGGGTAAGATTTTATCAATTTCACAATTCACACTTTATGCGGATTGTCGTAAGGGCAGACGTCCAAGCTTTGATAGGGCAGCAAAGGGAGAAATCGCCAAGCCGCTGTATGAGCTGTTTAATAAGGAATTGGAAAGCTATGGTATCGTTGTAGAAACAGGCATATTCGGTGCGGATATGAAGGTGGAATTGTTAAATGACGGACCGGTTACCATTTTGCTTGACAGTTATGAATGGGTTGGAAAATAAAAGGAGAAAGATATGGCTGAAATTGTATATGGAAGTGAAATTGCCAAGAAGATAAAAGCAAAATTAGCAGCGAAAATGCAAGCCTTAAAACAGGAAGGTAAGCGATTGCCGAAGCTATGTGTTGTTTTGGTAGGCAATCATCCGGCAAGTCTTTCTTATGTAACAGGAAAGGAAAAGGCTTGTAGGGAAATCGGAATGGAAAACGATTTGATTCGTTTGCCACAGGACATCAGTGAAAAAGCACTTTTGGATTTTATTCAAAAGTTAAATGTTGATGATGCAGTCGATGGAATTTTGGTACA
Source organism: Amedibacillus dolichus DSM 3991 (assembly GCF_000154285.1). Taxonomy (GTDB): domain Bacteria; phylum Bacillota_I; class Bacilli_A; order Erysipelotrichales; family Erysipelotrichaceae; genus Amedibacillus; species Amedibacillus dolichus. The sequence continues at coordinate 310,108 of NZ_DS483474.1, forward strand.
GCTGCCACTGCCTGCACATATTGATGAGCATAAGGTGCTGTTTGCGATTGATCCCGCTAAAGATGTCGATGGCTTTCACCCAATTAGCTTAGGAAAGCTGATGTTGCAAGAGGATACGTTTATCTCCTGTACTCCCAAAGGCATCATGCGTATCCTAGAGGAAATCGGCTACGATGATTTAAGCGGCAAAAAAGCAGTTGTGGTAGGACGTAGCAATATTGTCGGAAAGCCGGTTGCACAGCTGTTGATGAATAAGCATGCGACGGTAACAGTATGCCATTCCCGTACGAAAAATGTAGAAGAAATTGCCGCACAAGCAGATATTTTGATTGCGGCGATCGGCAAGCCACGCTATATCCATGCTTCTTGGGTAAAGGAAGGTGCAGTGGTTATTGATGTTGGTATCAATCGTGATGAAAACAACAAGCTGTGCGGTGATGTGGATTTTGAAGCCGTAAAGGAAAAGGCGGCATACATTACTCCGGTTCCCAAAGGAGTTGGACCGATGACGATTGCGATGTTATTGGAAAATACCTTAGAGGCTTATGAAAAGAAGGAAGGATAATGCGAAATGGTGGATAAGAACTACGATTTAAACGATATTGTGGAAATGAAAAAAGAGCACCCTTGCCATAAATCGAAATATTGGAGAGTCATTCGCATGGGAGCGGATATTCGCATCAAATGCTTGGGGTGTGGAACAAGTGTATTATTTCCACGTGTAGAATTTGAAAAGAAATTAAAGCGTGTTATTGAAAAAGCAGATCAAGGAAGCGAAGAATAGTCATTCGCTTCTTTTTGAGTGAAAGGAGAAACGCTATGCAATCTCTATGGAAGCTATATCAGGTATTTTGTTCGGTGGGGTTTTGTACCTTTGGCGGTGGCTATGCCATGTTATCACTGTTGCAACGAACGGTAGTAGAAAAATATCATTGGGCAAGTGAGGAGGAACTGATGGATTATTATGCCATCGGACAATGCACGCCGGGTATTATTGCCATCAATACCGCCACCTTCATCGGTTATAAAAAAGAGGGGTTACGCGGAGCACTGGCCGCAACACTCGGTTTTTTAACCCCATCACTCATCATTATTTTGTTAATTTCCATGTTTATGCAAAACTATGCTGAGCTGCCAATCGTCAAGCATGCCTTCGCAGGCATTCGCATAGGTGTTACAGTGCTGATTTTCGATGCTATTATCAAGCTTGGCAAGAAAAGTATTATCGATGCCTATTCACTTGTTATTTTTGCGATTATTCTTGTGCTTGCGGTATGTACAGGAGTTTCCCCAATCATTTTGGTCGTAAGCTGTGGTGCTGTGGGATATATGCTTTATCATAAGGCGGTGATGAAGTGATGAAAACATTATTTCGTTTGATGTTTGAATTTTTCAAAACGGGATTATTTGCTGTCGGCGGTGGCTTGGCAACCTTGCCGTTTATTTATGACATGGTAGATAAGAGCGGGTGGTTCACACATCTGGATATTTCCAATATGATTGCCATATCCGAATCTACGCCCGGTGCTATGGGCATTAACATGTCCACCTATGTAGGCTATTTGGTAGATGGCATATCAGGTGCATTGTTGGCAACCTTAGCTCTTGTTACACCTTCCGTTATCATTATTATTATCATTGCCAAGGGAATGGAGCGCTTTAAAAATTCAAAGACGGTTGAATGTATATTTAAAGGCTTACGTCCGGCATCTACGGCTTTGATTGCCGCAGCAGGCTTACGTGTCGCCAAGTTGGCGTTTTTTCCTAACGGAGTAACTATGGAAGGATTTTCTTTACTTGCAGTGGGGATTGCACTGGGCTTATATGTTCTCATACGTAAATATAAGCTGCACCCGTTAGCGTGTATTGCCCTTAGTGCATTTGTCGGCTGTTTGCTTCAGATGTAAGGGAAATATGAAAATAAGCATAGCACTTGTATAGTAAAAATGATAAAATAGATGCGTTGAATGAAAGGGGTATGTATATGCCATTAACAGCAGGTATCGTAGGCTTACCGAACGTTGGTAAATCTACATTGTTTAATGCAATCACAAAATCACAGGTGGAAGCTGCCAATTATCCTTTTGCGACCATTCAGCCCAATGTGGGAGTCGTAGAGGTACCCGATCATCGCTTGGATCGTTTGAGTGAGTTGTTCCACCCGAAAAAAACTATTTATACAACTTTTGAATTTACCGATATTGCCGGACTTGTAAAAGGAGCCAGTAAGGGCGAGGGATTGGGAAACCAATTCTTAAGCAACATTCGTTTAACCGATGCGATTTGCCATGTGGTACGTTGTTTCGATGATGCGGATATTACCCATGTGGAAGGCTCCGTAGATCCGATTCGTGATATTGAAATCATCAATTTGGAGCTAATCATGGCAGATTTACAGACGATTGAAAATCGCTTAGGCAAGATCGAACGTAAAGCAATGACAAATAAGGATAAGGACGCACTGCATGAGGTCGCAACCTTGAAGAAGCTGCAAGAGGCTTTTGAAGCAGGAAAACCGGCCCGTAGCGTTGAACTTGATGAAGATGAGCTGGCAATGTTAAAGGCATTTAGCTTATTGACGCTAAAGCCGATGATCTATGTTGCGAATATGTCCGAGGAAGAAATATCCGATCCGCAAGCCAATGTGTATTATCAAAGGGTTAAGGAATTGGCGGACAGTGAGCATAATCAGGTTGTGGCAGTTTGTGCCAGAATCGAAGAAGAGCTATCCTCTTTAGAGCCGGAGGAAAAGAAGGTCTTTTTAAATGACTTGGGAATTGCGGAGAGTGGCTTGGATCGCGTAATCAAAGCAGCGTACAATATTCTTGATCTATGCACATTCTTAACGGCCGGAGAAGATGAATGTCGTGCATGGACCTTCCGTAAGGGCATGTTGGCACCGCAATGCGCAGGTGTTATTCATACCGATTTTGAAAAAGGGTTCATTCGTGCAGAATGCTATAAATTTGAAGATATTGATGCCTTGGAAAGCGAACAGGCAATCAAGGAAGCCGGTAAGCTGCGTTTAGAGGGTAAGGATTATGTGGTACAGGACGGCGATGTGCTGCACTTCCGTTTCAATGTATAAAAAAGTATTATAAAAGCTGTGTTGAAGTGTGCCGGTAAGGACAGGAAGCACAGCTTTTTAACTGCTTGTTTTGATACGATTTTACAAAAATATACAGCGATAAACGAAAGAAACAATATTTCAAAAATGTAAATGATTTACAATGCCCAAAACATGAAAAGTGATGTATAATAAACAAGCACATAAGCAGAAGATAGGCAAATACGTTTACGTATGCAAGAAATCATTATAAAATATAGACACAATGTCGAAGGATCAAGAAGCAATATATTTCCTTTTTTTATGTCGATATATGGAAAATTCAAGGAGGTAAGAGTATGATTACGGTAATTAAAAAAAGAGACGGTCGTGAGATTCATTTTTCACCGGAAAAGATTACACGAGCAATTTTTCTGGCTGCCAGTCATGTTGCACAGGACAGTGGAGAGGTAGCGGATTATGCAACTGCGGAGCGTTTGTGTGAGCAGGTTGTTGGCTTGTTGAATAACTGCTATCAGGATAAGGTGCCGAGCGTTGAAGAGGTACAGGATATGGTGGTTAAGGTATTGATTGAAAACGGTCATGCGAAAACAAGTGAGGCATATATCTTATATCGTGCCGAGCGCTCTAAAATCCGCAATATGAAAACACGTTTAATGAAATCCATCGGTGAAATCACATTCTCGGATAGTAATGATGCAGATATCAAACGTGAAAATGCCAATATCGACGGAAATACAGCTATGGGTACGATGCTGCAATATGGTAGTGCGGTTTCCAAAGAATTTTGTATGTCCCAGCTGATGAATCCAACACATGCGCAGATGCATGAAAAAGGTGATATTCATATTCATGATATGGACTTTATGAATATGGGAACTTTAACTTGCTGTCAGATTGACTTGGACAAGCTGTTTGAAAACGGCTTTTCTACCGGACATGGACACTTGCGTGAACCAAAGGATATTACGAGTTATGGGGCTTTGGCAGCAATCGCTATTCAAAGCAATCAAAACGATCAGCATGGCGGTCAAAGTATTCCGGCATTTGATTTCTATTTGGCAAAGGGGGTTGCGAAATCCTTCCGTAAGGAATATATGGCAAACCTAAATCGTGCTTTGGAAATCTATGTGGATCCGGATATGGATATTAAAGAGCGCTTCTTGGCAGTCGAGGAAGCATGTGGAAAATCACCTAAGATTGAAATCGAAGATGAATTTGTTTGTGCATTAAATGAGATGCTGAAAAAGGAATTTGCTTTAAGTGATGAAATCATCGAAAAGATCAATGCCTTCACATATAAGGAAGCGATGAAATCAACAGATCGCAAGACCTTCCAAGCAATGGAGGCTTTCGTACATAATTTGAATACGATGCATTCACGTGCCGGTGCACAGGTGCCTTTCTCAAGCATTAACTTCGGTACTGATATTTCACCGGAAGGACGCTTGGTTAGCGAAAAGCTGATGCTGGCACAGGAAGCCGGATTGGGAAATGGAGAAACACCGATTTTCCCGATTCTGATTTTTAAGGTAAAAGAAGGTATCAACTATAATCCGGAAGATCCAAACTATGATTTGTTTAAATTAGCAATGCGTGTTTCCGCAAAGCGTTTGTTCCCGAACTTCAGCTTTATGGACGCACCGTTCAACGCACAATATTATAAAGAAGGGCACCCGGAAACAGAAACTACATATATGGGTTGCCGTACACGTGTTATGGGAAATGTAAACGGTCCGGAAATTGCAACCGGACGTGGAAATAACTCCTTTACAACAATCAATTTACCACGTCTTGGTATCAAGCATGGTATGTTAACGACCGGTACTTTTAATGAAACGGCATTCTTTAATGAATTGGACGAAAAAATCGAGGTCGTTGTGCAGCAGCTATTAGAACGTATGGAAATCCAAGGGAAGCGTAAGGTGAAAAACTTCCCATTCCTAATGGGACAGGGAGTATGGATCGGATCTGATAAATTAGGTTGGGAGGATACTCTAGAGGAAGTAGTAAAACAGGGAACCTTAACGATTGGCTTTATCGGTTTGGCAGAGTGTTTAAAAGCTTTGATTGGCGAACACCATGGTGAAAGTGAAAAAGCACAGCAGTTAGGTCTAAAGATTGTTTCACACATGCGTCAGCGTTGTGATGAAGCAACTGAAAAATATCACTTGAATTTCTCCTTGATCGCAACACCGGCAGAAGGCTTATCCGGACGTTTCACACGTATTGATAAGAAAATCTATGGCGAAATTCCGGGTGTTACCGATCGTGAATACTATACCAACAGCTTCCACATTCCGGTGTATTACCATATTACCGCATTTAAGAAGATTCAGAAGGAAGCACCTTACCATGAGTTTACCAATGGTGGACATATTTCCTATGTTGAGGTAGATGGAGATCCAACCAATAACCTAGAAGCTTTTGAAGCCATCGTTCGCTGTATGAAGGAAGCAGGTATCGGTTATGGAAGTATCAACCACCCGGTTGATCGTGATCCTTGCTGTGGTTATAGCGGAGTAATCGAAGGACACATTTGTCCGAAGTGTGGTCGTGATGAAACAAAGGGCGAATATAAATTTGAAAAAATTCGTCGTATCACCGGTTATCTTGTAGGTACGGTAGATCGTTTCAACAATGGTAAAGCGGCAGAAGAAAGAGATCGTGTAAAGCATGGCTAATATGCTGCGCTTAGCTTCTCCTTTACAATACGATAGTATCGTTGATGGGCCGGGAGTGCGCATGGTTGTATGGACACAGGGTTGTACGCATCATTGCCAAGATTGCCATAACCCACAAACATGGGATATGCAGGGCGGTGCGGAGTATGCAGTCGATGACTTGGTACAGGCAATACAGGAAGCACAACTGCAAACCGGTATTACCTTTTCCGGTGGTGAGCCTTTCTTACAAGCAGAAAAGCTGATTCCGCTTGCGAAGGCAGCAAAGGAAAAAGGGTATGATCTATGGGCATTCAGCGGTTTTTTATGGGAAGATTTAGTTAAAGAACCGATACAAAAAGAACTACTAAGCTATCTTGATGTTTTGGTTGATGGAAGATTTCAAGCGGAGTTAAAGGATTATCGCTTAGTATTTAAGGGCAGCAGCAATCAGCGTATTCTTGATGTGCAAAGCTCTTTAAAAGCAGGTAAGCCGATAGTATCTAAATATGATGATAAAAATATCGCTTTAGCAGAACAAAAATAAAATACACACAAAAGGAGCAAGCTCGAATAGCTATGCTCCTTTATTACATATATGAGTATTGAAAGTTATGCTTTAGAAGAGTGATGATGCTTTCTAAATAAGCAAATATTATAAATTGCAAGTATAATTAAAACAAGAAATCCGCTGACAAGTAAAATGGCTTCCATATCACCGCTCATAACCTTACTGTAAATAAAATGCAATTCATTAGATTCTAGACCGGTTGATAAATAATCTCTTTTTAAAGCAAAGATAAAAGCCCAACAAGGAAGAATAAGAGATAATAGGAGTTGTACTGATCCACTTATTTTGCTGTATTTGATTGCCGTCATAATGCCAAAAATAATACTGCAAATTAAAATCCCCCAATAAATGATCCATAATGCTTCCATAAGATAACCTCCTTTTATGGTTATCTTTGTTAATTTCATTATAGCTTGGTATTTATAGAATGGGAAGTACAAGCTTGATAAAACTTGTAAGTATAAAGAAATAAGCTTTTATATTTTTGATATAAGTGAATAAGAGTAGTAAAAATAAAAAAAGAAGCCGGAGCTTCTTATTTACCATATAGATAGCGTGCAACATAAACACCTGATGCACTGGCATGAGATAAGGAGTGTGTAACTCCACTGCAATCTCCGATAACAAATAAACCTTTGTGCTTTGTTTCCAGATGCTCATCAATATCTACTTCAAGATTATAGAATTTAACCTCGACACCATATAATAGAGTGTCATCATTAGCAGTTCCCGGAGCAACCTTATCCAGTGCATAGATCATTTCGATAATATCATCAAGCTGGCGCTTAGGGATAACCAAGCTTAAATCACCCGGAGTAGCTGTTAATGTCGGTGTAACAAAACTTTCGGTAATACGGCTTTCGGTACTGCGTTGACCGCGAATTAAATCACCGAAGCGTTGAACAATAACACCGCCACCTAGCATATTAGAAAGTCTGGCGATGCTTTCTCCATAATCGTTGCTGTCCTTAAAAGGTTCTGTGAAATGGTTGGAAACCAATAAGGCAAAGTTTGTATTTTCGGTATAGAGCGATGGATCATCATAGCTATGTCCGTTTACGGTAACAATACCATTGGTATTTTCGCTAACGACGACACCACGAGGATTCATACAGAAGGTACGAACCTTATCTTGAAATTTTTGGGTACGATAAACGATTTTACTTTCATAAAGCTCATCTGTTAAATTAGAGAAAATAGCATAAGGAAGCTCGACACGAACACCGATATCCACACGATTGCTTTTGGTTTTCAGACCAAGCGAATCACAGATTTTTCCCATCCATTTACTGCCGCTGCGACCGGTAGAAATGATACATTTTTCTCCGGTAAAGGCTTGTTCCTTTGAAAGTAAGCGATAGCCATTGTCTAATTTTTCCACTGCGTCGATATGTGTGTTGAAATAAATATCAATCTTATCCTTTAATTGGTTGTATAGGTTTTCCAATACAATGTAGTTGATATCTGTACCTAAATGACGAACACTTGCTTCTAGCAGGTGCAAATCGTTTTGCATACATATTTTCTTTAAATGGGTGTTGGCAGTAGAGTATAATTTGGTGTTTTCTCCACCATTGGCAGTATTGATTTCATCAACATAGTTCATTAAATCAATTGCATTTTTACGTCCGATATATTCATACAGTGTACCACCGAATTGATTTGTTATATTATATTTTCCATCAGAGAAAGCACCGGCACCACCGAAGCCGTTCATAATCCCACAGGTAGCACAATTGATGCAGGATTTGATTTTTACTCCGTCAATCGGACATTTACGTTTTTCTAATGCATTGCCGGATTCAAATAAAGCAATCTTTAATTCCGGATTAAGCTTTAATGCTTCGTATGCTGAGAAAATACCACCGGGACCAGCCCCTACAATTAGTAAATCATAATTCATATAAGTTACCTCCATCGTTATCATCATAACGTAATTTAGGGGAAATGTGAAGTTTCCTAGGGTATTCTAACATAATATAGAAAAAAAGCTAGTAAAACTTAGGGGAATTATGCTTTTTATAGAAAAAGAGTCCTTTTTTGCATAATCTGCGTTGGATTGTCCATACTGCACAACGAGGTGAATACATGAAAAAGACAATGCTGCTGATGATTGTATGGGCAATGCTGTTGCAGGGAATGGTGTCTTTAAAGGCGGATAGTAATTTAGAGTATGTGCTTAGCTTTGATAGTCATACAAAGGATACCTATATAGTGAAAAAGGAAATCCAAGATATTTACAATGAGTTAGTGTATGGTATTCAAAAGGAATCGCATACCGCGCTTGTGTTGCAGAATAAAGCATATTTCGCTTATAAAGAGGATATAAAGGTAGCGTGGCGGAAGGGAAAACTGCATATCAAAGAGGGAGATGGAAAAGGGGGTAAGGTTTATGGTGAATTTCGTGAAGAAAGTATGTGTATGGCAGAAGTAAAACCAAGAAGTCTTTTCTTGGAGTTATTCGATTGATAAGCTTTCATAAATCATAAAAGCATGGGTAAGGATAATTACTCATGCTTTTTTTAGAAAGCTAAATGTTTGATAAATTTTTTTGCAGTTCTTCCCAAGTATTGCAGGTAAGAAGCTGATTGGAAAGCTCATATAGCTGGGATAAGCTTAAAGTGGATAACCACTCTTTAGCATCAATAGCAAATTTCTGTTTGATTTGTAAGGATAATAAATCTATGACACCCTTCTTCTTGCCTTCATCATAGCTATCTAACAGATTGTTCTTCTCTCTCCACTCTGCCATCTGCCTTGACATTGCCAGCGACCACAGCCCTTCATCATCTTTGAATTTCTCATGCTTCTCCATTAGCTTTCTCACCAACCTTTCCTTTGTCTTTAGTATAGCATGATTCGCATTGTTTTTAAACAAGTAGCACACCTGTTCAAAATCATTCATTGCTTCCATTCCCTTTTCCTTCGCTATTTCATCAATCATCGGCAGTTGAATATAGATTCTGTGTAACAGTGGCTCTTTGCTTTCTGCTTCTCCATATGGATCTCGCATAATATAGCGATTGATCAATCGTTTCTCATTTTGCGGACATGCATTTACAAAGATGATCTGATAAATCGGTTGTAGCTGACGATAGTTCTCTCCCTCTACGAGCTGTTTGCTAAGCATGTTTGCGCCATAGTATTCAAATCGTTTCCATTCCGATGCCTGTAAGAAGGTAGTCTGCATTTCAAAGTCATATTCATGACCTTGCTCGTCCTTGACATGAATATCCAAGATGCTTTGCTTTTGCGCAAGCAGTGTTGGATCAAGATTGGGATTCAAAACGATGCTTTCTTTTGGGTGAATACCGGTAACACGTTCAATGATGGTGTTACGGATATACGTGGAATCCTCATCTTCACTTCCAAGAGCATATTTAAAGAAAAAGTCGTTGCAGTAATTCACTTCATTACTGCATGTTGTATTGGTAAGCATATCGATCCTCTCCTTTCGCTGAAATATACCTACATATATCTCATACGAAGGAAAAAGAAGAATCGGTGAAAATTTAAAGAATTTGTTAAAAAGAATGCTCGATAGATTAAAATCAAAAAATTACTAAATTTTTTTTGTTTTTCTAGTACCTGTAATCGTATTACCTTGTGAGATACCTAAGAGTAGCTCTAAAACGAAAGGGGGAATATATGATATATCGAATGGAGAACACTAGAAGGGTATGCTTAGCTTTGTATAAAGGCTAATTTACTTTTTCGCTGATCAGTTTACGAAATACAAGAATCAGTACCAATATCATTAGGAAGCCATTAAACAGATAGGCTACATCACTGCGAAGAAGATCAGACATCAATCCGGCAAACAACGTTCCTAAAGGAATCATAAGGTTACTTGAAAAAGATAAAATAGAAAAGAAACGTGTCTGATATTCTTCATCAACCATTAGCTGAAATTGGGCTGTCAATGGGACATTGACGAAGGTTGAAAAATAACCGGATAAAAAGCATAGTGCAAGATAAAGTGCATAGAAGCCATACGGACTGATTTTTAAAAGAAGAATTGAACAAATACCGGTGATGATCATAAGCCAGGCCTGCACATAAAAACAGGTTTTCATAGACAGTTTTTTACTGTTTTTAATACCAAGAATAATGCTTGCTAAAATGACACCGGCACTCACTGCCGAAGCTGTCCAACCGTAAAGTGAATCATTAAAGTGGTAAACGGTTTTCATAATGCCGGGAGAGAATACTTCCTCGGTAGGAGAAACAAGAAAATTGAGTGTCATGATCAAAATAAATAGATAAAAGATTTGTTTATTTTTAAGAATAAATTGGAAGCCTTCTTTAAGGCGCAAGCGGTAAGGTTGTGGCTTTGTGGCGGCTATGTGCTTATTATGCTTATAGGTCAATAAGGCGGTTAAAGCAATAGAAAGGACATAGGATACAATATTTAGCCAAATTGCACAAGCAAAGCCTGCTTGGGCATAAAGGATAGCACCGAGTGCCGGAGCTAACAAATGGGCAATGTTATCGAATACGCTATGTATTCCATTCCATTGTACTAGCTCCTCTTTTTCAATCAAGCGAGCAAAAATACTTGAGGACATAACATGGAAAGCGGAATGATTGATTTTTTCTAAAAATGAAATTCCTAATAAGAAATAGAAATGAAATCCTTCTGTCATTAAGAAAACATTTAAGATGGTAAATAATAAGACTGAAAGAGCATTTGAAAGCATCAGTCCATGTTTCAGATTTTTCTTTTCCAGCCAAACTCCTAAAAAGGGTAGCAACACAATGGCAGGGATTTGAATAATGCTGAAAAAGATACTGGTTGTTAAAACAGAGTGTGTATTTGCCAAAAGGTATAAGGGGATACATATATTATAAATCCCGGAACCGAGGCAGTTAATAAAACGTGAGGCTATAAGAAAACAGCCGTTTCGTTTGCTATTCATAAATTGTTCTCCTTTCAAAGCTTTCATGAGGTTTGATTTGCTTCATTTGCACAAGGGCATGATAAATTCCATGCTCACAAACACATTCGGTAACTATATCGGCAATCTGCTTGGCCTCGAAACAGCCATTTCCCAAAACAACAGCAATTTTGGCATGTGCCAGCATTTCTAAATCGTTCATACTATCCCCAAAGGCAATATAATCTGATATGTTAAGCTGCTTCAGCAATGCCTTGATGCCGGTATATTTATTCATGCCCTTTAAAACCACATCGGCATAGCTTGATTGACCGGGGATAAATTGTAAAGCCTTAAGATCGTTATAATCATGATAGTCATAGCCTACTTCTCCATAAGCAATCATCATATATACATCAAAGTCATCATAGATGCTATGTGGTGGTATTGCTTCATTAAAAAAAGCGGCAGCTGCTTTTACATGGGCATTTGCTTCCTTGGTTAATATTGTTTTTTCACCTTGAAGCAGTAAAGGAGCATGCAAAGCATCGGCTTTTGCGATACATGAAACAACGATATCATGCGGGATCGGTGTACGATGGATACATTGCTTGTGCTTGTCATAGCTGATTTGTCCGTTACAGCAAATATAGTAATCCCATTTTGCGATGCTATCAAAGCCGGCATCTTCAAGGGCATCTAAAGAACGTCCGGTACAAATACATATCAGCTGTCCGTTGTTTTTTAATTCTTGTAGGGCATACCTTGTAGAATCGGGAACACTATGTGTAAGTGGATCTACCAGCGTTCCATCAACATCAAAAAAGAAAATATCAGATGTTACCATGCAATTGCTCCTTTCATTTGTATCGTTACTATTATAACGCAAATCATACGCATAAAACGAGGAAAAAGCTTGTAATCAATTGTTTTTCTTTTTCGTTGGAAAGTTTTACGAAAACATATAGAAAAGCCTTTTATAGCTTTTATTTAAGCATGATTTTTGCTAAAATAATAAATGGAGGTATATTTTATGAAATGTGCGGTAGTATTAGCGGCCGGTAAAGGCACAAGAATGAAATCTTCCTTAAACAAAGTAATGCATCCGGTTATGAATAAACCGATGATTGGACACATTATTTCAAGCTTAAAGAAGTCAAATGTCGATCGCATCGTTGTGGTTGTCGGTCATGGGGCAGAAAGTGTAAAAGAATATTTAGGCGATGAGGTGGAATATGCACTTCAAGAGCCACAGTTAGGAACAGGGCATGCCGTTATGCAGGCCAAAGCCTTGGAAGGCATTGAAGGGGAAACCATTATCTTATGCGGTGATGGACCGTTGATTCAGCCGGAAACGATTCAGGCAGCATTTGAAGCAAATAAGGGAAATGCTTGTACGGTGCTGACATCTGTATTGGAAGAAGGCTTACATTACGGACGTATTGTTCGTGATGCGCAAGGTGCAGTGAAAAAGATTGTAGAAGCGAAGGATTGTAGTGAAGAAGAATTAAAGATAACAGAAATCAATACCGGAATTTTCTGTTTTGATAATCAAAAGCTATTTGCGGGATTAAAGGAAATTCGCAATGATAATGCACAAAATGAATATTATTTAACAGATTTAGTTGAAATTCTTAATAAAAAGGGCGAACGGGTCAATGCTATGATTGTCAAGGATCGCGATGAAACCATGGGTGTAAATGACCGCGTGGATTTGGCAAATGCTGCTCGTTGGTTAAAGCGTCATATTAACGAAAAGCACATGCGCAATGGGGTAACCATTGTCGATCCCGAGAATACCTATATTGATGTTGATGTGGAAATCGGTGCCGATACGATCATTTATCCGAATGTTCACATTCAAGGCAATAGCGTGATTGGTAGTAATGTTGAGATTTTACCAAATTCCTTCTTACGCAATGCGGTGATTGAAGATGGTGTTGTAATTGACAGCAGTAAGATCGTAGAAAGCAAGGTTGGGGCAAACGCAACGGTTGGTCCGATGTCGCATCTGCGCAATCATACGGAAATTGCGGCAAATTGTCGTATTGGGAATTTTGTGGAATTTAAAAATTCTTATTTCGGAGAAGGCAGCAAGTGTGCACATTTAACCTATATCGGAGATTCCGATTTCGGTAAAAAGATCAATGTTGGTTGTGGTGTAGTTACGGTTAATTATGACGGAAAAAATAAATACCGTACGACCGTTAAAGATGGTGCTTTCATTGGCAGCAATTGCAATTTGATTGCACCGGTTACGATTGGCGAAAACGTATTACTGGCAGCAGGTTCTACCATTACAGACTCTGTTGAAGATGGAGATATGGGGATTGCCAGAATGCGTCAAAGCATAAAAAAGGGCTTTGGAACAGCATATAAAAATAAGTAGAAAGAATGAGGATTGTAGAAATGGAAAACAAAACAGTAGTTATTGCCTTAACATCAAGTGTTGAATTGGCAAATGAAATCGTTGCGGAAATCGGTATTCCTTTGGGACAGTGTGATGTAAAGCACTTCTCTGATGGGGAAATCATGGTAGAGCTTGGAGAGTCTGTACGTGGTAAAAACGTATATATCATTCAATCTACATGCGCTCCTGTTTCCAGCAATATCATGGAAATCTTGATTGCGATTGATGCTTGCAAGCGTGCGAGTGCGGAAAGTATTTCCGTTGTTATGCCATATTTCGGTTATGCACGTCAGGATCGTAAAGCGAAACCAAGACAGCCGATTACTTCTAAGCTGATTGCGGATCTATTGGAGAAGGCCGGGGCAACACGTGTAATTACAATGGAGCTTCACGCAACACAAATTCAAGGGTTCTTCAATATCCCTGCCGATGATATTTCAGCTATTTGTATCTTAGGAAAATACTTCCAGTCTTTAGATTTGAAAGATGTTGTTGTCGTTTCTCCGGATCATGGCGGAACAACACGTGCAAGAAAGTTGGCAGAGATCTTACATGCACCACTTGCAATTATTGATAAGCGTCGTCCAAAACCAAACGTAGCGGAAGCTATGAATTTGATTGGTGATGTTGATGGAAAAACAGCGATTATCGTAGATGATATCGTAGATACAGCAGGTACTTTAACTGCCGGTATTCAGATGCTAAAGGATAAGGGTGCTGTTGATGTTTATGCAAGCTGTGTGCATGGCGTATTATCCGGACCTGCAATCCAACGTTTGAAAGATGCGAAGCTAAAAGGCTTTGTTTGTACAAATACCATTCCTCAAGATGACAAAGCTGCACAGTATCCGGAAATGACGGTATTATCCGTAGGACCGGTATTGGGAAGTGTTATTAAAGCGGTAGAGGAAGCTAGACCGGTTAGTGAGGTTCTTGCAAGCTTTAATGAATAATCTATATAGGAAATAATAAATGTTAGAGCTACTATTAGAACATGTCGTTCCGGAAATTATTTCACTTTTAGAGATTATCGGTGTCGTTGTTATTACAATCGGTGCTGCCAAAGCTTTCTTCTATTATGTGAAAGCATTATTTGTAGAAAGTGATACACCGATTCGTATTGAATTAGCAAATGCCCTTGCATTAGGATTAGAATTTAAAATGGGTGCAGAGATTTTGAAAACGGTGCTTGTCCGCAACTTTGAAGAAATCTATGTGTTAGGTGCAATTATCTTATTAAGAGCACTGTTATCTTTGATGATTCATTTTGAAATCAAAGCCGAAAAAGAAAGAGATACTCATTCAGAAGCAAGTGCAAATAATTATTAAATATAAAATTTTATATCTGATTTCTAATTACACGCATAAATACTATACTTTTATGTATTTTTGAGTACAGAAAAACATTCATTTTATCATGATTGAATGTGCCTTGATATAACATTTAACATAAACATGGGAGATACTATAAATTTATTGCGTAACTCCCATGTTTTTTAATTACTAATATCCTAATTCTTTTACAAGTTTCTCTGCATTTTCCTTATATTCGGAATAAGCAGTTACATATAAAACAGTATTTTCTTTTCTTATAACTTTGCAATAATAATCAGATGCCGTAACATCGTAGACAGATTGAGTATTGCTTTCCTCTTCTGCAATTTTAGCAGAACTATTTTCTTTATATGTTTTGTTTAGATTGTCAACTGCATATTTATACACATTAGTTGCTGACTTTTCATTTTTCATAAAATAATACTCAAATGAATATTTCTCTTCATCTACAGCAACGTATATTTCTTGATAAGAATGGTCTTTTGCACTGTCTGTTTTATCTGTAACTTCTAACTCATTCTCTTCCATTATTGATTTAAACTTAGTGGTAGTAATTGGCTCAGAGGTTGAACTCCTCCCACACCCTGATAACATCAGCATAAACACCATTGCAATTATAAATAAAAATTTTTTTCTTCTCATAAATAAACACCTCACAATTTCTAAAATATTATCAACATCAAAACCATTGTATCGTTATAAAACAGTATTAAGAAATATCCCCAGTAACAATACACCTAATCCAATAATTGTAAAAAGCGTACCTACAATGCAACGGATATATTGTCCGCTTTGCTTGATATAAGAATAATTTGGATTATTCTTATCATAAATAACATGACATTCTCCATCAAGATGAAATATATGATGTGGAGTCCAATTTGTTTTATTTGTATATTTGTTGCTAGATACAATATATTCATATACTGCTCTGGCATTTCCATTTGATGAACTATCAATACTTATAATTTTCCCGGTTGTATGTTCTTTGCATTTGATGAATTTAAGAATTGTAGGAACACTAACCATTAAACCTACGATTAAAAACAAAACTCCAATTATCCAAAATACAATCATATCGCTTTCTCCTTGGATTTAATCTATCCTTTTTTATGCCCATATACAGCATTTTATTTGTTCTTTTTTCATTTTTCTTTCGGTCAATGTTGTATCTCATAAAACATTAAAGAGCTATTTTTATTTATGTTAGTAGCATGCCGACATTATCAGGCATATATGCTTTCTTAGGCTTTTGGGGATTAAACTTGATGCGTACAGAATCACCTTCTTTTAAATTTCCTAATGGAGCCTGTGATGCCATTCCGATAGGAATATTAGCGATTTTATGCGTTTTTACTTTTTGATAACGAAGCTGTTCACTTCGTTTATATGCTTTGCCTTCGACAATGTATTCGGCAGTTAAAAACCATACATTTCCATTCCTCTTTTTTTTTATTATTTTACCCATGACCTCATCGGTGCATTTCTTTTTTTGGAACTTAAACATTTTATTGCACCTTCTTACCAAAATATAATCTATAATTATGCTTTCTCATATTATATCAAATCCATATATCAGCCACAATAAAAATCAGCATATTATTACCATTTTGCTAAGGAATAAAGATACATACTTTTGCTTCCTTTCGCTTGACTACTCTTCATAATAAAGAAAAAGCCAACAGCGAAAAAGCCATGGCTTTTAAATCGAGTACCGATTATTTTAAGTATTTATTTCATGAGCATTTTAGATGATGAAATAGCTTGTAAATCACATACTCTCCTAAATAAGATAACTTTAGTTTATTTAAGTAAGGTATCTTTATTACGAGAAGCCCCCATATAATAAAGAAGTGGTGGAATTACACTTACGAAGGCAGAAATCATAGCTTGCGCATTTACTTCCATGAGAATATAGTTGTAAATCAGAATACCTAATAAAAACAAGGCAAGCAGCTGACAGATTTTGTATTTTTCACGTTTATTAGCGAATAAAATACCAAGCAGACCGGCAATGATCTGAAGTCCGATCTGAATATAAATACCAAGAAGCTGTAAGCTTGGCATATCCTTTGGATATGTACCAAATACCTTTATAGATGCGCTATTATTCATAGTCATTGCATAAAAAATAAGTCCTAATGTAAGAACGCCAAGTAGGATTTCAAAAATACCTGCGATATATAAATATGTTTTTCCTTTTGCTTGCATAAAAACATCTCCTTCCAAGACCATTATCATACCATTGTTTCTTAATTTTGTAAAAACGGATATGCTTCTTTCAGCTGGAAGTCAAAGTTTTCTTATGATACAATGATACTATATAAGGGGGCGTTTTATGCTACAAGACACGATTGCCGCAATCAGCACTGCCGCAGTAGATGGGGCTATTTCCATCATACGAATGAGTGGAAATGATGCGATTGATATTGCTGATAGGCTGACTTCCATAGATTTAACGAAAAAGGCATCACATACGATTTCTTATGGCTTTATCATTGACCCAATCACTAAGGAAGAAGTAGATGAGGTTTTGATTTCGGTTTTTCATGCACCGAAAACCTTTACCTGTGAGGATATTGTGGAAATCAACTGTCATGGCGGACGCTTTATTACCAAAAAGATTTTACAGCTTTGTTTAGCACAGGGAGCACGTCTTGCGGAAGCCGGTGAATTTACACGTCGTGCTTTTTTACATGGACGAATTGATTTGACACAAGCAGAAGCGATTAACGACATGATCATGGCAGATACAAATGTAAATGCACGTTTGGCAATGCATGGAATCAAGGGAAGCGTAAAGGCATTGCTTGATCCGTTGATTTCAACCATGTTGGATATGATTGCCAATATTGAAGTAAATATTGATTATCCCGAATATGATGATGTGGAGCAGTTAACGAATGAAAAGCTGTTACCTAAAGCACAGGTATGGTTAAAAAAAATAGATGAAATTTTAGATAAAGCAAACAGCGGACAAATGCTAAAGGAAGGAATCAAAACTGCAATTATCGGAAAGCCGAATGTAGGAAAGAGCAGCTTATTGAATGCTTTGTTGGAGGAGGATAAAGCAATTGTTACCGATATTGCCGGTACAACACGTGATATTGTAGAGGGTCGTATTCATTTATCCGGATTGACATTGCATTTGATTGATACCGCAGGAATACGTGAAACCGAAGATGTTGTGGAACAAATCGGTATTCAACGTAGTATAAAAGCAATTGAGGAGGCACAATTGGTTATTGTGGTGCTTGATGGAAGCCGTGAAATTGATGCAGAAGATGAAAAGTTGCTTGCATTAGCTAAGGATAAAACACATATTGTTGTTTATAACAAAAGCGACTTAAAGCAACATGAAGGAATTTGTATCAGTGCCGCAAAGGGAGAAATTCAGCCGTTATTGGATAAGATTCATGAATTATACGATCATCATCAGTTGGTTGTGGAAGAGCCGCTGCTTACCAATGAGCGTCAAATCTCACAAATGCTGAAAGCAAAGCAAAGTATGCTTCAGGCAATTCAAGCCATGAATATGCAAATGACATTGGATTTGGTTGCGATTGATATTCAAGATGCTTATACGGCATTGAAGGAAATCTTAGGAGAAGTACATCATGAAGATTTGCTAGATACTTTATTTTCTAATTTTTGTTTAGGAAAATAGAGCGATTTTTATTGTTGATGAAATAGATCGAATGCTTTGACTATATTTAGGAAGAATAGCTTGTAGACTATACACAAAAAATTAAATAATATACGTAAGACAGAAATGAGGGATTTTATGTATGGATTGACAGACACGCATTGCCACATCACTGATGAACGATTATTTTCACGTATTGATGAGATAATGGAAAATGCAAAAGCGGCAGGAGTTGTACGCATGCTTGTGGTTTGTGTGGGATTTGAAGAATATGAGCGTGCTGAGCAGCTTCGAGAAAAAGGATATCCGCTAGATATTGCTTTGGGTTTCCACCCTTGTGATTTATATAAATTCAACGAAGCGGATTATCAACATTTAGAAGAATTGGCAGCTTGTAAAAAGTTGATTGCCATTGGTGAAATCGGTTTGGATTATCATTGGGACGATGTGGCTGTCGAGGATCAAAAAATAGGATTTATCCGTCAGCTGAAGCTTGCGGAAAAATATCATCTGCCGGTACTTATTCACATGCGAGAAGCTACCAAGGATACGGTAGAAATTCTCTTGCAGCATTCTTGTGTGGGGGTAATGCATTGTTATAGCGGAAGCTATGAAACGGCAGAAATTCTTATTCGTCATGGATATTATATTTCGTATGGAGGCCCGCTGACGTTTAAAAATTCAAGAGGTGCCCCACAAGTAGCTGTTAAGCTTCCGATTGAGCGTTTATTGATTGAAACGGATTGTCCGTATTTAACACCGCACCCCTTTCGCGGAAAAGAAAACGAACCGAAATATATAAGCTATACATTTGAAAAGCTTTGTGAAATTCGCGATATGGAAAAAGAAGTGTTGGCAGAACAGCTAGAACAAAATTATTGTCGTTTATTCTATCAAGAGGGATAAAAAAACTATCGTTATGATAGCGATAATGTTATACTATTTGAGTAACTAGGAGGAATATGATTATGAAAATTGCGGTTGCCTGTGATCATGGCGGATATGATTATAAAGAAATTGTGAAAGATTTACTGTTGGAAATGGGACATGAAGTAAAGGATTTCGGGTGTCCTTCTACACAGTCGGTAGATTATACGGATTTTGCGGCACCATGTGCAAAAGCGGTAGCAAGCAAAGAATATGATCGGGGAATCGTTATTTGCGGTACCGGCATCGGTGTAAGTATTACAGCAAATAAGGTAAAGGGCATTCGTTGTGCATTGTGTAGTGATCCGGTTAGTGCACAGCTTACTCGTTTACATAATGATTCCAATATGTTGGCTATGGGAGCACGTATCATTGGTGTAGAAATGATGAAGGAAATCGTACGTGTGTGGGTTGAAACACCTTTTTCCGAAGATGAACGTCATATTCGAAGAATCAAAAAAATCAGCGAATTGGAAAATGAATAAAACGCAAATTGATAAACAAGAAATGATATGGCAAAGGCTGTATCATTTTTTTAATGATATAGAATTTGCTTGTATATTTTATAGAAATGCTTTCACAAGTCTAATTGCTCTATTCAATCATAGCAAAAAAGAATTGAATGCAGGTAATAGGGTGATGAAAATAAACAAATAAATTACTTTTTTCAAATATTTTCCTTATTTTTACGTATTAGATATAGTGAAGGGAACTTCAAAGCAAAAGAAAGACCTAGAAAGGAGGAAAAAATATATGATATATCGAATTGAGAATGCTAGAAGGATATGCTAAGCTTTACATAAAGTAAGATATTAAAAACACATAAAAAATGAGGAGGTGTGTGATGAAAAGTAAAGAAGTTTTAGCATCAGTGATTCATCATCAGGATAAACAAAAAGCATACGATCGTTATTGTAAAAGAATATTCAGCAATAAACAAATCCTAGCAAGATTATTAAAGGAATATATTGCAGAGTATAAAACACTTTCGTTAAAAGAAATCATGAAATGCTTAGGGAATGAAAAAGAAGAGTATATCAGTAATCTCAACTTGGAGGACGAAAGCGTATTAGGCTCTTTGGTACGCTATGATATATTGTTTGTAGCGGATATTCCCAAGAGTGATAAGCAACAGATGATCAATATCGAAATACAGATGAATGATCGACCCCGGATACCCGTTGCTAAAGCGAGCGGAATACTATTGCAGTCGATTGATCGTACGCCAGAAAGAATATAAGAAGATACAAAGGGTACATTCGATATGGCTGATGCAGGAATATGCAAATAGGAAAGAAGGAGTAGCGAATCATTACAGCATGAAAGAAGAATGCTTGGGAAATAGATGGGAGGAGAAGGTAGAGAACTATGGTATGATGCATATCTTCATGTTGTATCCGAAAGGAAAATATGATGCAAAGGATACAAGCTTTCAAAATTTGATGAATGTATTGTTTAAGAATGAGCATAGTGTAGAGGAGAAGTTGGAGATATTGAGGAAGCAGTTTGGAATAAAGGTAACAGAAACGATGGAAGAGGAGGTAGAAGAAATGAGTCATATATGTATGTATTATGAGCAGGAAGGTAAGAAAGCAGGATTGACGGAAGGCATGTTGATTGGAGAAAAGCGAGGAATGCTTATCGGAGAACGACGTGGAAAGATTTTGACACAAACAGCAAATGTAGAAAGATTGATGAAAAAGCAATTAAGTATGCAGGAAGCTTTTGAATTGCTTGGAATCGAGAAGGATATGCAAGAAAAGGTAATACAACAATTTAATCATAGCAATACCACAGAAAACAAAAGTAATATATAGGATACAGTCGTAATTTTAGGATAGTTATTAAAAATAGATTTCTATATAATCGTTTCATTTACTTATGCTTGAAATCTATCATTCTATTTTTATCTACAATTAAGGAAGAATTATGATTATTTACTCTTGTAATAATAAATAATGACAAAGTATAAAATTCAATTCCCTAATAAAAGAAAGATCAATCGAACCAAAACTTGATGCTTTAATATGATAATAAAGGGGTATGAACATTGATTGAAGTCATTATTTTGGTAAGCGCCTTAAGTATTGACAGTTTTTTAGCATCATTTGCATATAGCAGTGAGGGCATACGCATTCCGTTTCGTTGTGCATGCTTAATTGCAGGAATAGGTGTTGGATTCTTAGGAATTTCGTTATACTGTGCAGATATTGCAAATAATTTTTTATCACCTATGCTATGTCGCAGAATATCTTGTATTATTTTTCTCTTAATGGGTTTTCATGCTTTGTTTGAGGGAGCGATTAAACGATTCCTTCGTCATCGCCGAAATAAAGCAATGACTCTTTCTTTTCATAATATTCGTCTTGTTTTTGATATATATTTAGACGAAACGAAAGCTGATGTGGATAAAAGTAAATATTTATCTGTTAAGGAAGCGGTGTATTTAGCAATCGCATTATCACTTGATGGACTTGTGAGTGGCTTTGCTTTTGGTATTCAAATTACACAACCGGTCTATGTCTTGGTAGTTAGCTTTAGCGTTGGACTGATTTCGCTTATTGTCGGCTTTGCGATAGGTGAAAGAATAGGTAAAAAATATAAGCTTGATTGCTCGTGGTTGAGCGGTCTGCTTTTCTTGTTTTTGGCAGGGACACGCTTTTTATCCTAAGGCTTGAGGATTTTTATTACCAAGCTGTAAAATCACATTGTACGAAAACATGGCTTTTCCACTGTTTTAAATTGCTAATTTTAATGGTAAGTGTTATATTTATAGAGGAAAATAGGAGGTATTTATAGTATGGGTAAACGACCTGTGGTACTTGTCGTTATGGACGGCGTAGGTATCAATAATTCAGAATATGGAAATGCTGTTAATGCAGCATATAAACCAACCTTAGACGAGCTTTGGGCAAACTGTCCGAATACGGAAATCAGCGCACATGGATTGGCTGTTGGCTTACCAAGCAATGAGGATATGGGAAATAGTGAGGTAGGACACAATGCACTTGGGTGTGGACAGATTTATTCACAAGGTGCGAAGCTGGTAAATGAAAATATCGAATCCGGTGAGATTTTCGAAACGGAAACATGGAGCGGACTTGTTAAGAACTGTGCGAATGGGAAAATGCACTTCTTAGGCTTGTTATCCGATGGAAATGTTCACTCTCACATCAATCATTTGAAGGCATTGATGAAGCGTGCCAAAGAAGATGGTGTAAAGGAGGTTCGTCTACATATTTTACTAGATGGACGTGATGTTCCGGAAACCAGTGCTTTGATTTATGTAGAGGATATTGAAAACTACATGGCAGAATTAAACGATGATAACTTCCATGCATGTATTGCAAGCGGTGGAGGTCGTATGAGCATTACGATGGATCGCTACGAAGCAAACTGGGCAATGGTAGAAAAAGGTTGGCATGTGCATGTATTAGGCGAAGGAAGAGAATTTGCTAGTGCAACCGAAGCAATCGAAACATATCGTGCAGAAACCGGTGTTGTCGATCAAGATCTTCCGGGCTTTGTAATCACAAAAGATGGCAAAGCGGTAGGAACGATCGAAGATGGAGACAGTGTTGTTTTATTCAACTTCAGAGGGGATCGTGCACAGGAAATTTCTTTAGCATTTGACGGTGATGAATCTTTCGATAAATTTGATCGTGTTCGCAAACCAAACGTAATGTATGCAGGTATGCTTCAGTATGATGCTGATTTGAATATCCCACATAACTTCTTGACATATCCTCCAAAGATTAAATATACTTTGACAGAAGAGCTATGCAAGCATGGTATTCGTGAATATGCAATCAGTGAAACACAGAAATACGGACATGTTACGTATTTCTGGAATGGAAACCGTTCTGAAAAATTCGATGAGAAACTAGAGGATTATGTTGAAATCAAGTCTGATGTAGTACCTTTTGAACAGCGTCCTTGGATGAAAGCTGCGGAAATTACCGATGTGCTATGCGCAGCTATTGAATCCGGAAACTACGATTTCTTACGTACGAATTATCCAAACGGTGATATGGTTGGACATACCGGAAACTTTGAAGCTACGGTTATCGGTGTAGAGTCTGTGGATTTACAGCTTGCACGTGTGAAGAAAGCGGTTGATGCGGTAAACGGTATCCTGATTGTTACTGCTGACCATGGTAATGCCGATGAAATGTATGAAAAGAAGAAAAAAGAAGATGCACCGATTAAGGCAAAAACTTCTCATACGTTAAATAAGGTTCCATTTATTGTTTACGGTGCAGATGTAGAGTTAAAACAAGACGAAAATTTGGGATTATCAAATGTTGCCGCTACGGTTGCGGACTTGCTTGGTATTGAACCGAATGAACATTGGAATCCATCAATCATTAAGAAATAAAAATGAACCGAGTGTATGCTCGGTTTTTTGTTGTATCAAGTGGTCTTTCAATTACAAATGTAAGGATTATAGGCTATTGGATACTTTATCTATATGTTTTAAAATAATCTATATGTTACAGTGATTGCATAGCTAAAAGATAAAACACGCTGATCTAGCGTGTTGAGTTTTTAATAAATATAATCAACCGTAGCAGAAGCACTGCGTACCTTATGAATATAGGATTTTACTTTATGAACGTGATAGTCATTGCTTTGATAGCGTTCTAGATCCTCAGGACTATCCACCACCAATTCAAGAACGACATCATAAGAGCGTTCAGAGTGTAAATAGTCAATTCCTACTTGAAGCTCACGAATGAAATCAATATGTTCTTTCATAGATAAGAAAAGCTCTTTCACTGCTTCACAGGAGGCAGGACTATTATCTTTTAATTTTACAAATAATACGTGTTTTACCATTATTTATTCCTCCTTTTGCTTTTTTTTCAAAGCACAACTGTTTTTTGCTTGTTCGAAGTGAAATTGTGGAATGTGGCAATAGCCATTTGGATTCTTATCTAAATATTTTTGATGATATTCCTCGGCAAGATAAAAGCTTTGCAAAGGAAGAGCCTCTACCACAATCGCTGCTTCGTATTGCTTCTGTAATTCGTTCAATGTTTCGTGAATGATGAAGCAGTCAATGTTTGTTGTATAATAGATGCCGCTTCGATATTGTAGCCCTTCGTCGTTTCCTTGCTTATTGATGCTTGTCGGATCGATAATTGCAAAAAACATATTTAACAAATGACGCAGGGTAACTTGCTCGGGATCAAAGATCACATGCACACATTCCACAAAGCCACGGGTATTTTCACAGACCTCTTCATAGGTAGGTGCAGTTCCGCTTCCGTTAGCATAGCCGACTCTTGTGGATACTACCCCGGGAATTAAAGAAAAATATTTTTCAACGCCCCAAAAACAGCCACCGGCAAAATATATATCATGTCTTCGCATAGTATCAGCTCCGTTTCATTGGCAATTATAGCGACTTTCCTATGGAAACTCCAGCCATATACCTAGCTTTTTTTAGGTGGCTGAGGGTAGTGCTTTTTCAAGGAGGCTAAATTGTCGGTTCTTGTATGAGCTTTGATTCGCATAAGATTTTGAGCTAAGACCTTTTCGTAGGAGCTGTTAGTGTTTGGAATATAAAATTGTGCATTTCGCAGCTTATTTGGAAGGTATTGGATTTTATCCCATAAATCTGAGCGATCATAGTCATAAAGATCTTCTTCCTTCATATTAACGGGAGTTAAACGCAAATATTCCGGTACACTGTAACTGCTTTTACGAATGGTGGATAGAGCGGCATCAATCGCAGCTTCACCGCTTTTGGATTTTGGTGATAAGCATAGATCAATGATCGCAACTGCTAAAGGAATTCTTCCTTCCGGAAATCCGACACGACGAGCGGCATCAATCGCCTGAACACAGCGTGCAACCGCAGCAGGATTGCCTAAGCCGATATCCTCATAGGCAGTAACCAAGAGCCTTCGCTCAATGCTGTCCATATCGTTAGCTTCAATCATGATGCCTAAATAATAAAGAGCTGCATCGACATCACTGCCACGTATAGATTTTTGAAAGGCACTTAAAACATCGTAATAGCCATCACCATCACGGTCCATGCTCATATTCGGAATAGAGGAATACTGCATAACCAAATCCTTGCTGATTATGCCATCACAGGCAATTGCACAAATTTCCAAGATATTTAAAGCATAGCGGATATCCCCATTGCAATGACGGGCAATAATGTCCAAAGCATCTTCCTCAATGCTTACTTCATTTTGTAATCCCTTTGGAGATTGTATGGCATTTCGTAAAGCCTGCTTAATATCTTCTTGCGTCAATGCCTTGACTTCGAATAAATGACAGCGGGAACGAATTGCAGGGTTAATGGCATGAAGGGGATTGGAGGTGGTTGCACCAATCATAATGATAGAGCCATCTTCGATATGAGGCAGCAGTAAATCCTGCTTATCCTTATTTAAACGATGCACCTCATCGACAATGACAACTAAGCCGGGAAAATATTTGGCTTCTTCAAAGATACGATCCAAATCCTTTTTGTTTCCGCTCACAGCATTGAATAGACGATAGGGCTTGTTTAAGGTATTGGCAAGCACCATAGCTAAGGTTGTTTTTCCGGTTCCGGGAGGACCGTAAAAAATCATAGAAAACAACATATTATTTTCTACGCACTTACGCAATACTTTTCCTTCTCCGATTAAATGCTGTTGACCGATGATCTCATCTAAGACACTTGGTCGCATCGAGAATGCTAGGGGTTCTACTCGTTTTTCCATAACTCTATTTTAGCATAATCCCTAACCGAAGAAAATAACATTGTGGTATATCCCCTATGGTATGCCGTAAATGGCTTACATAGAGCTATCTTTTTTCTTTACTACGATATATAGGCATGAAAGCACAACATTGCTTTATGGAATGATATTCTTCTCAAATAAGCAAACCTTTTTTTGACTTCGGAAATATGTGGATAACGAGTGAAAAGTAATGAATATTGGTAAGGAGTATGCTATCATTGTTTTATAAAATTGTCAGACAGCTTTTAAATTTTTTGTTTGTTGGAAAGGAGGAATTTTATGTTTGGTTTTAAAAAGAAGGAGAATAAGCCTTTATTGATAATGGGAACCGATGTTATAGAGATTATCAAGTCCGATTATGAGGAGGATATGGCGTTTGCACTTATTGAATTTTTATATGATGGGAAACAATATACAATAGGTTCTTGTGTGTTGCCTGCGAATGCTGAGGAATGCAAAGAAAATATATCTTTTGTCTTTCAGGATAGAGTATTTAAAAAATTTGATGAATTTCAATCTGCCGTTTTTATAGATGGCAAACATATTTCTCAATTGGATAAACCGATTGAAGTTATAAGAGCGGGAATTATCGATCATGAAGCATTGTTGAAATCACCATGGGGTGATAGACGATTAGTGGATAAAGCGATTAACAAATAGTTTGTCTTATTAGAAAGGAGCGGCTTATTATGGCACTGTTAATGTTTCGAACTTTTGGTATTATTCTTATCTTCGCGATTGTTTTGGTTATGTATCTTTTGCATAGAAAGAAAAACGGAAAATTTATTAAGCGAAAGGCTATTAATGAGGAAGAAAAGCGTAAGTATCAAAAGTGGGAGAAAAGAATCAATGTCATAGTGATCGCAGGTTTGGTAGTGATGGGTGTTTTGGTAACAATTCCTTGCTGTTTAGATATTCCTTATTTGTTATCGAATAATCTGATTGAGGTTACAGGCGAGGTAACACAAGGTGCTATGACACAGGAGGGTTCAAGTAGTGAAAGAAGAATCCATGTGAGAGATGATCGAACAGGTGAGGAGCATTCCTTGAAATATTGGGGGAGTGGCAGTGATGTGGGAGAGCGGATAACCGTACGCTATTTGCCACATACGGAATATGGATATATTGTTGAATAATGGTAGGCATATAATCATGTATAGGATATGAAAAGAGCATCTGTTTTATGCGAACAGATGCTCAATTAGTATTTTCAGACCGATAAAAATAAGAATCGCTCCACCGAGAATACCGGCATATTTCTCTAACATATCACCTAAGCGATTGCCGATATACACACTGATAAAGCTTAGTACAAAGGTAGTGATGCCGATAATACTAACGGCGCTCATAATATCTACCTTTAAAAAGGCAAAGCTGATACCAACTGCTAAGGCATCAATGCTGGTAGCAATGCTTAATAATAAAATGGTTTTAAAATTCAAGACAGTGGCTTCTTCGTTTTCTTCCGGGTGTAGGGCTTCCTTAATCATGTGAAAGCCGATAATTCCAAGCAGCAAAAATGCAATCCAATGGTCGATCGAGGTAATAAAGTCTTGAAAATAGCTGCCTGCCCACCAACCGAGAAAGGGCATAAAGCCTTGAAAAAAACCAAAGGCTAAACCTAAAGAAAGGGCATAGCGAAATCGCTGTGATTTTTCCATCGTCATACCTTTTGCCATACTAACGCAAGATGCGTCCATCGCAAGACCGATACCTAATAATACCAAAGAAAGAAAATTCATTGCAGTACCTCCTAGGGAAAGGAATAAAAAAGACCTACATACGAAAACATCGTATGCAAGTCTCGTCATTTCATGCATAAGCCAGATTCAAATAAGAACCATTGTGTTGACTTAGCAGCTCCAAAGAGCCGACTACTCCCTTACATTGTCCTTATTCTAACAAACTTTTTAGTCTTTCGCAAGATGCAATGAGTTATTCCAATACAGCAGTATCAGCGGCATCGGTATAATCGGAGAAATCAGGGAAATCAATTTCCTGATCGGTATTGACCTTATCAAGAGCAAAGCTCATCGTAACGGTTGCACTTTCGGTTTCTTCTTTTAAGGTAGCACTTATTCCAAGGGTAAGCTCGGCTTTCTCAATGTGCTTATCCTTTAAAGTAACCACAACCTCTAGCTTACCAAGACGTACACTGTCTAATCCATTGGCTTTTGCCATTTCCTTTAGCTCGGACTGATCGATTTTCGTTGTATCAAATTCTAACGTAATGACATTGTCATCTAGGGAAGCCTTTTCCAAATATTCTTTCATTTCTTCCTTTGGAAGCTCGAAGGAATCCTTTTCAAGACTAATCTGTGGAGCAGTTTCGGAAGTGCCAAGCGATTGTTTTTGCTTGATCATATCCATCATGTTCATATATAAGGTATTATCCTTAAGATACATAGCCATGAACGGAATCTTTTCTCCCTCTGCCTCCATTTCCATTTCCATACTTAGCATCGGGTTTGCGGTTCTTAGATCATAAGCACCATGAATCGCAAATACACTTGCATTTGCTTGTTCCTCCGTAATATCCGGTGCATCTACCTTCATGTCGATATGGAATGTTGAAGACTTCATTTCAAGAAGATTGGCAATCGAAGTTTCCAAAGCATCTAATGCCTCATCTTCAATCTTTGAACCACAGGCAGTTAATCCAAATAGCAACGCAACACAGAAAACCAAACTTATCAACTTTTTCATCGTTGTTTCCTCCTTTTATGTATCATTTGTTAATATCATAGTAACATATCTTCCATAGTGTTGTAAACGCTTAACAACAGGATATGTAAGTTTATTAAGATAGGATTTTATAAGCAAAAGAAATTGATTTTTGATGTTGAATTATCCATGGTTTTATTTGCTTGTGATATACTATGAGTAGAAAGTCAAAAGTGTGAAAGGAGGTTGTCTATGAAAAAAGTCGCATTATTGGTATATGACGATTTTAGTCTGCGTGAGGTAGCGGATCTCATGTATTTATTTCGTTGGTCTTATGAGATACAGACAGTTACCTTTGCTTCTTCTAAAAAGACGGTAGTTTCGGAGGAGGGCATACAGGTTCAGCCGGAAAAAACATTCGAGGAATTTCATAAAGAGGAATATTGCTGTTTTATCATACCAGGCGGTGCGGAATTAGCCTATGCTTTTGCAGATGAGAAGCTTTTTCAATTTCTGCGTTCATTTAAGGGAGAAAAAGATTTTCCTATCGGTGCGATATGTGCAGGACCATTGTTTCTTTCTATGAGTGGCTTATTAAAAGGAAAGAAATTTATAAATTCCATGGGTGATGATTTCAATGCACGCTTTCATGGGGTAGAATATGAAAATATTGTGTATGCACCTGTTGTGTGTGATGGAAATATCATTACAGCGCTAGGAGAAGCACCTCGTCGTTTTGCGATTGCAATGGCAAGGGCTTGTGGCTTTTCCTGTCGAGATGAGGCAATGAAGGAGCTTTCCGATGATTATTGCCCAGAAGATTTTATGTATAAACGAGATAAAGAGGATTTACTTTGCTTAGAAAATGAAATACTCCCTTGGTTTGAGGCAGAGTATCAAAGGATAAAAGGTCAGGAGGAATAACAGAATGTTTCGAATAGGACAATCAACAGATATTCATCAGCTAAAAGAAGGACGTAAAATGATTTTAGGCGGTGTGGAAATCGAACATGAAAAAGGTCCATATGGGCATAGCGATGCCGATGTTTTGGTTCATGCCATTGGTGAAAGTATTTTGGGAGCATTGGCATTGGGGGATTTAGGAAAGCATTTTCCGGATACCGATGATACTTATAAAGGTATGGATTCGATGAACATGCTAAAGGAAATTTATAATATGATGATTGCTAAAGGATATGTCATCGGAAATTTAGATGCTTTGATCATGATTGAACGACCGAAAATGGCACCGCATATTGCAACCATGCGAGCCAATATTGCACAGGCATTATGCTGTGATATCGAGCAGGTCAGTATCAAGGCAACACGAGGGGAAAAGATGGGTTTTGTCGGACGTGAGGAAGGTGTTTTGGCACAGTGCATTTGCCTGTTACAAAAAAGTGAAAATGCGTGAGTGTTGTGATTGACAAATGAACCCAAGGAAACTATAATAAGAATGGTTCTTAATTTGGAAGGGTGATCCCATGCGAAAATCTTCAAAGCAACGCGATATGATTATGAATTACATGTATGGAGCATGTGAGCATGTCAGTGCGGAACAGATTTTCAAAGACTTAAACGCCAGTGGTCAGAAAATCAGTTTAGCAACCGTTTATCGCAATTTGAATATTCTTGTGGAAATGAATGAAATTAAAAAGATTGCCCATTCTAATGAAGGATATCGTTATGATATCACTTGCCGACCACATTATCATTTGCACTGTATCAAGTGTGATCGCATCGTGGATTTAGAGATTCCCTACGATGAGGAATTACAAAAAATGCTGATTGCTAAAAGCGGATTAGCTATTTCCAGTCATAGCGTTATGGCGGAAGGTGTATGTGAAAAATGTGCAGGTAAGAAAAAGTAAAAGATGGAGGAAAAGAAAATGGAATTAAAAGGAAGCAAAACAGAACAAAATTTGATGGCAGCATTCGCCGGTGAATCACAGGCAAGAAACAAATACACATACTATGCACAGATGGCTCGTGAAGAAGGTATGGAACAGATTGCAGATATCTTTGAAGAAACTGCACGTAATGAACAGGAACACGCAAAGCTTTGGTTCAAGGCTCTACATGGTGGAAAAGTTCCTACAACTGCAGTAAACCTAGAAGATGCAGCTGCTGGTGAAAACTACGAATGGACAGATATGTATAAGGGATTTGCAGAAACAGCAAAAGAAGAAGGTTTCACAGCAATCGCTTATCAGATGGAACAGGTTGCGAAAATCGAAAAAGCACACGAAGAACGCTACCTTGCTCTATTAGAAAATGTTAAGAGCGGTAAAGTATTTGAAAAAGCAGAAGCTACTACTTGGGTATGCGATATCTGCGGTTATCGTCATGAAGGTACATCAGCTCCTAAGGCTTGCCCTGTATGCGGATATTCAGGAGCTCACTTCGCTGAAGAAGCTAAAAACTACTAAGATGCAAAAAGCTGTGGTTGATAAAGAGCCACAGTTTTTTTAATCACGATGGTAAGATATAAATAAGAGGCAGGCTTTTAGAAGTTTACCTCTTTTAATCTGTCTTGCTGAATATGAGCAGATTATGATTGCTATGACCTAAAAAAGAAGGCTTTTCACATGTATGGAGATGATACTTCATGTATATTTCAAATTCCTGTTTGCTAAAACGATCTATACGCTCTCGCATCAGCTCCGCAAGTCCATCGGCAGCAAGATGCTTTTCTTTTCGCAAAGGGAATGTTTGGAATAAGGCTTCTATTTGTTGTTCATCATGAAAGATGAAAGGGTTGTTTTTCAGCTGTAAGCTTTCTTGGCAAAGCTCTTCACTCAATAAAAAGTTAGGAACGTGGAAGGTTTCACTGGCAATGACCATATCATGAGGGATATAGGAAAACATTAGAATACCTTGTTTTTTACATAGTCTACAACAGTTTGCGATAGCAGTAAACTGTTGTTGGTTATCTTCGATATGGTAAAGCGGACCAAGGCAAAGTACCATATCAAATACTTCATTCCATGCTTGTGGTAGGTCTAAGATATTTCCTTGTATAATCGTAATATCCGTGTCTTTTCTTTTCTTTGCTTTCATGATTTCGATATGTCGTTTTACCGGATCCATTGCGGTGATGTGAAATCCTTCCTCAGCTAACCTTAAAGAATATGCTCCACAGCCTGCACCGATTTCTAAAATACGCATAGAGGGCTTTGCATAGGTGTAAATATAATGTAATGTGGTTAAATATTCTACTTGACTGGCATATCCGTGAAACAGTCGTTCCTCCTCGTGAAAAGTATTATAAAGTTCATCTAAATTCATATCAGTTCCTCCATTAGTTACCATTATTGTATAGGAAAAACTGATAAAAAAGGAAATCTTGCAGATAGGATAAGAAAGCTAATTTAAAGCAGGAAAAAAGCTATAAGCTGCAAAGAAAAACAGCTTATAGCTTTAAATATTTCATGTAAAGCAGTAAATCTTTGTAATTTCTTGTTTTGATAATTAAAAGCTGTAATTCATGTAGAAATACTATTTGAAATTCCACTGCGAGCGTAGAAAGAATAGGTAAACAGGTTTTCATTAGATATTGTTGAGCGATTTTGGCTTCTGCGTTAGGCAATAGTTCATAAAATTTCCATAGATGTTGTAACTGCTCACTACAATCGTCTATCTGATAGTTCTTCACAAGTATTGTATCAATGGGTTTATTTTGTAGGCGTTGGTTGTGGATATACCAAAATAAGAAAGGAAGCAAGGCATGTTTACGTTCCTTTAGAAATGCTTGCAAGTAACGCTCCTCTGTTTTGTAATCTTTCTTTCTATGATAAACAATGGATAAATTAAAATAATAGGTAGATCTTCGTTCCAATGGTATGTCATGCTCGTTTAACAGTTGTTCGCAGGTAAGCTGTAAAGTATCAAATTCCGGAACATTGATATCGGCACTGATTAAGCATAACCAATGATAAATATCGAATAGAGCTGTCCAATTCTTATCCTTCCAAGCCAGCTTTTTGAATTTTTGCAGTTGTTTCCAAGCGAGCAGATCGTTATGTTCAATATTGGTTTGATGCAAAGCAAAGGTGATGCAGTTTCTTACAGAATCGGGGTGTGCAAGCATTGTGAATCATGAGGAAAATTATACTGATAGGAATATAAAACGGTTGCAAGAATGGATTGTATGGTATTTGGGAAAGCCAAATAAAAGGATAAGAGCCAATCATATTCTTGTGCAGAAAGTTCAATCTCATTGTTTAAATTTCGTTGTAGAATTTGACAACAGGTAATCATGGCGGCTTCCCAGCTGTATCGTTGATAAGGAGTTAGCATTTGAATAAGTTTTTTATAACAGGCTTCACATAAAACTTTGTCATAGGTATTCCAACCATGAAACAGTTTGGATAATATCGGCTCTAACTTAGGATCTAAATCGCACTCGTAGTTATATTGTATATGGAGAATAGCAAAGAGCAGGTCATAATTTTCCATATCCTGTAAGACTTTGCCATTTTCCAAAGCAATATAACTTCTTATCGAGATTGCATGATTTGTTTTTTCAATCAAACGCTTTTGTGTCATACCAAGCGCTATTCTTTTTTGTCGGATTAGATAGCCATAGCGTTGTCTGTGTGTTTTGCATATATCTAATAGCATAAGCATTCTCCCTTAAGTAGTGTTCGTATTCATATAGCATAGAAACTATATAGGACAAACAAAAAGAGTGATTACCGCCTGTTTATAGGAATCACTCTTTCATGTTGTTATGCGTGTATGAAATGCTTTCCCATATATACACCTAGTAGGCATAATAGCACAGAGGTAAGGATATAAGCAATTCCTGTTTGTATTTTATGCTGTTCCAGCAATGTGAGAGCTTCTAAAGAAAAGGTGGAGAAGGTCGTAAAGCCTCCGCATACTCCACTCTTTAGCAGCAATAAGCAGTGATCGGATAAAAGCGTTTGCTTTGTGGCAAGTGCCGCAAGCATACCGATTGCCAAAGCTCCGATAAAGTTAATGAGCAGTGTTATATAAGGAAAATCATATTTTATCGGAATCAAGGTTATTCCATAGCGCAGCATTGCACCGATGGCACCTCCTAGTCCAACGAGTAAAAATTCTATCATAGATATTTCTCCTACTATTGTACAGTATATTTATGATTAGGTTAGAAATCATTATCGAGGAAGGGTGCGTTTGTTCCCTCGATAATGTAGGAAGTATCCAAGCGTACAGCCGATGATGGCAGGTAGCAGCCAACCTAAACCAACAGAGAACAGCGGCATATTTTTCATAAGATCGGAAAAGAACGGAATATTGATATGGGCGGTTTTCATGCCGTCCATAAAGGAAAACGGTAAAACAAAGAGCATTCCGCATTTCATGGCATTAGCTGTATGTTCCTTTAAATAAGGGGTAAGCAAAGAAACAAGTGCCAGAATCGTAACGATCGGATAAATTGTTACCAAGAGTGGTTGAACGATGACAATCAATTGATTTAAACCGACATTGGCAATGATAAAGGAGAATAAGCAAACACCGATGAGAGTTGGCAAATAGCTAAGCTTTGGATATTCATTGCATAGATAATCGGAAAAGGAAGTGGATAAACCAATGGAGGTGGTTAGGCAGGCTAAGGTAACGGTTAAGGCTAAAATCAAATTACCGGTTTTGCCGAATAGGGTGTTTGTTACATAGGTCAATAGATTACCACCGTTAGCAAAAAGCTCCATGGAGGAGGTTTGAATGCCGATGATTAGTAAGATCGTATATACGGCAATGAGTAAAACAGCAGCAATCGAAGTACAGATAATCGTATATTTTACAACCTGTTTATGTTCGCTGATTTGAAATGCTTTTAAGGAATGAACGATCAAAATGGCAAATACCAAGCCGGCAAAGCCATCAAGTGCCAAGTAGCCCTCAATGACTCCCTTAAAAAACGGAATGCTTTGATAATCACCACGAGGGACACCGACCTCGCCTAGTGGGGATACGATGACACCGATAAAGAGTGTAAGGATACATAGTAATAAAATCGGGGTTAAAACCTTACCGACAATATCCACAACCTTTCCTTTTCGCAATGATAAAAGTAATGTAATTCCGAAAAAAGCAAAGGTAAATAAGAATGATGCAAGCTTTGGATCGAAGCCATCAAGGAAAGGTATGATGCCGATTTCAAAGGAAACACTCCCACATCTTGGTAATGCGAACAAAGGACCGATACAAAGATATACCGTTAAGGATAGGATTTTCGCAAAGCGTGGAGATATGCGTGAGGCTAGTTCATACATACTGGTACCGGCAAGTACGACCGCTAAAACACCGGCAACCGCAATACCGACATCACTTAAAACAAAGCCTAGCAAAGCGATTGGTGCATTGGTTCCCGCTTGTTGTCCCATGGAAGGTGGGAAGATCATATTTCCGGCACCGAAAAAGATAGCAAAAATCATGCAGGACATACCTGCGATTTGTGATAATGATAGTTTTTTCATAAGTCTGTTCTCCTTTTTTAAATATTTGTTGTGATATGATGAGTAAAAAGAGAATCGCAGACTCGATAAACGAAAGCATAAGAAAAAATCATAATGTGAATAATGACGTTTTGATGCTTGCGATACATGACTTTTTCCATACGTTTCCCTCTTTTTGATATTTTAACATACGAATATCCATAATGAAAGAATAATTTATTTATTTTTCATGTTTGCAATTATCCTTTCAGAAAGAATGTGAAAACAGCCGAGGTGTATCGGCTGTTGGTAAGTATTTTATAGTTATGTGTTTCTTGCCTTCTAAACAGTTGCGAGAATATCTTTAAGAACTAACATAGAGTTTAGCTTATTATAGCCATAAGTTTTTTCCAACTGTAAGAATAGGGAAAGAATTTGAGAGGCATAATAGGGAATATCAACCTCTTTTTGATATTCGTTAAGAATCGGATATTTCTTGCGCCAAAGCTTTGTCCAATCTATTTTGTTTGTTAATTCTTCGCTTGTGCGCTCAATAATATCCTGTAATTCCTGAACATCACTGTCAAATGTGATAAGCTCATCTAGGGAAATACCGTAGATTGTTGCTAGGGTTTTGGCTTGGCAAATATCAGGTAGAGTTTCGCAGGTTTCCCATTTAGAAATCGTTTGACGACTGACACCGAGTTTCTCTGCCACACTTTCTTGTGAAAGACCTTTACGTTTACGTGCCATCATTAAATGATTGCCGATATTCATCACGTTTCCTCCTTTTCAATGCCTTTTTATTGTATCGAAAAACAAGAAGAAATACCACCAAGAAAGGCTTGCAATTCAGCCCGTAATTTTGACATAAAAAAAGTGTTAATGCTATCGGTTTGATTTGGGGGAAGAAATCTGATTTACTCATATTTATGTGGGGGAAGAAAGAGTAAATTAGAAGGGATAGCATTAACACCTTTAGTGTATCGTAAACGGGCGAGGAAATCAATAATTTGTAGCTATTTCTATGCAAATAAATACATGAAAAGTCATACGAAAGTGTTTTAAAGCGATAGAAGCTCCTCTAAGGAATGTTTACGGTAATCGAAAATCACCTGTTTGACCTGTGGAAAAGATTGGTAATTCAAGGATTTATTGCTGCCGCTAACGGCAATCAGCTTTGCCGGATTACATTTTATAGCGCTTTGAATACCGGAAAGAGAATCCTCGAAAATCAAACAATCCTCAAGCTTTACACCGATTGCCTGCGCTGCCTTTTGATACATGGTAGTTTTATCGGCATGTGTACCGTCATCATAAACGATTTTTGCCGGATCAAAAAAACGATCCAATTGAAAATGCTCCACAAAAAAATCAAT
This sequence comes from Amedibacillus dolichus DSM 3991, assembly GCF_000154285.1. Lineage (GTDB taxonomy): Bacteria > Bacillota_I > Bacilli_A > Erysipelotrichales > Erysipelotrichaceae > Amedibacillus > Amedibacillus dolichus. The sequence goes on from NZ_DS483474.1 coordinate 346,821, forward strand.
ATTAGGCTTGATGGAGGCAGAAGCAATCGTCATTAAGATACCCTGCTGCTTAGCTTCCTCTAAAAGCTCTTCCAAGCCGAAAACCAAATGATAATCCTTTCCTTCACTACGACATACCTCACGATACATCGCCTCCTTTTCCGATGACAGCTTTTCACTTTCGGATTCACTCATATCACCGAGAATAAGCTGAATGATTTGTTTGTTGGGGCGACCGTGTGCTTGTTCCATTTCTTCACTTGCGACCGGTTTGCCGCGATATTTCATACTGAAATGATCCCATGCCTGCTTATGTTCTTTATCATCAAAAACCATTGTTCCGTTAAAATCAAATAAGATTGCTTTAGCTTTCTTCATAAATGTCCTCCCTTTTGTTATAATTGTATTACTTTTTGATGAATGCACAAGCAAAATGATAAAATTTAGGTATAGTTTTTAAGAGTAAGGAAAAGCATACAGCCATCTTGATAGGAGAAAGGATCGTTTTTATGGAAAAAGAAACATTGTTTTGCAGCTTATCACTGCTATCCTATTTCGATTATGATACAACCGATGTGAGCGTAGAGGTCATGCTTGAGGAAATCGTAAACGATCAACAGCTGCGATTGGATTATGCCGCAATGCCGGAATTTGAAGGTAATATCAAAATGTTGGAGGAGCTAAATGGCAGCGATTATCGTGATATTCGCGTGAAGTTATGTAGAAACGATAATGCAAACAGCGGTGTAGTTTTTTATGTGTTCGCAGATGCTCTATACGATTATTATGTATTTCGTGGAAGTGAAGGCTTGGATAGTGTCAATCATCGCACCGGCTGGCAGGATTGGGCAGACAATGTTCGAATGTTTCGTGATGAGCCGACACTTCAACAGCTAATTGCTCTGCATGAGTTTTACAAGATAGAAAAAAAGCGGCCGTTTTATTTAGCCGGTCATTCCAAGGGAGGAAATCTGGCACTGTTTATCGCCTTAGCGATGCGAGAGGATCTTATGGACTTACTTGCCGGAGTATATACCTACAATGCTCCCGGTATTACCAAAAGTATGATGAAGCTATATGCACAGCGAGCAAATGATGCAAGTTTTCAAGCCTTACTTCATATTTATGAAAATGAAAATGATACGGTATCCTCTTTTTTTGAACATTTAGTACCACCCTGCTATTATCAATCAAGCCTTTCCTGTACGAATTTTACACAGCTGTATCACAATCACAACTTATATGCGATTCGCTTTGAAAATGGAAGGCTGGTACCGACAGCGAATAAAAGTGCCGTACCTCGCTTGGTGCATATCTTTTTATACAACTTTTTTGCCGGCTTGAAAAAGGAGAAACTGGAAAAGATCCTCGCGGTTTGTGATGATTATTTTAACAGCAATCTTTCCATGCAGGAGCTATACAAGGTCATGATTTATCACATCAGCAATTATATTTCTTTGTTTGATGATATTAGCTATGACGAAATTAAGACGATTACCTTTCAGGATTTGATAGAGCGAAGGAAAACACGCCACCTTAGTGAAAAGTTGGCAGAGGATATCGGACGTTTGCACATTCAAGAGCTGACACAACGTTTTGTTGATGGCTATGAGGCAATGATGAAAGGAAAGGCCGGAGAGCTTCAGCAGTTTATTCGTGAAAACAATCAAAAAATCATACAAATGATTCAGTCGATTCATCAAGGAAAGGAAGAACAAGCGGAAGCAAACGAGGACACACTTGCATAATGAGGCTATCTATTGTATTCTAATAGTAGAATATTAAAACGATGTATAGAAAAGAGGGAAACTATGCCTTTAAAACATGCGATTTTAGGACTGTTGAATTATGCCGATATGTCCGGTTATGATATTGATCGCTTCTTTAAAAGCTCGATTGCTTTTTATTGGCATGCGCAAACATCACAGATTTATAAGGAACTGAACAATTTAACTGCCAATCATTATGTGGAAAGCGATATTGTTTATCAAAGTGATAAACCGAATAAAAAGCTGTTTCATATTACCGATGAGGGGAAGGTGGAGCTGCATCGCTGGCTTGCCGATGCAAACATTGATGATATTATGAAATATAAAAATCCTTTGTTGATCAAGATTTTCTTTTCCGGAAATTTAGGGATTGATCAAACGATGCGCCTATTGGAGAAATATATTCAAAGTTGTGCGCAGATTATCGAGGATATGAATGCCGATATTAACAAGATTTCGGAATTTGAAGCACAAATCGAGCAAAAAGATGAATCGTTCTTTTGGAGCATGACGATGACCTATGGCTTTATGTATTATCAAAATGAGATCAAATGGGCGAATTGGTGTATTGATAAGCTGAAGGAAAGAATTTCATAAAAGCTTAAAAATATTGAATTATAAAGGATTGAAAGCGGTTTTGAAAAGAAAGTGAAATCGCTTTTGTGATTTCTTTGACTATCTATATAAAAGTGCTATAATAAGCCCATAAATGATAAGGAGGAGAATCCCATGGCAAAATTGGAAATGCAGGATTACATAAACTGTTTACAGGCTAAAAAACAGGAAGCGCATGACAAGCAGTGGTTGTATATTGAGGTAAATGCGAAGGATTTATTGGAAGAATGTGAGCCGGGTGTGAAAAACCAAAATGTTTGTTGCAAGGCGATGCTTGATGCAATGCTTGAGGGAGATGGCTTTGTCGTGGAGCCTAAAAATAAGAGTAAGTGTGCAGCTAGTTTAACGATTCGCTATTATGTAGATAATCTAAGTCCGGAGCGTAGAAAATACTCAGAAGTAAAATAAACAAAAGACCTGTTTGGCAGGTCTTTTCGTTATCAAGGATAGAAAGGAATAAGCAAGATGAAGAAGATTACAAGCTTTTGTATCGATCACGATATATTAGGAAAGGGAATGTATATCTCACGCATTGATGGGGATATCATTACCTATGATTTGCGTATGGTTGTGCCTAATGGGGGAGTGTACTTGGAAAATGCCGGTTTGCACACCTTTGAGCATTTATTTGCAACCTATGTTCGCAACTCAAAATATAGTGAGGATATTATTTATGCCGGTCCGATGGGCTGTCGTACAGGATTCTATTTCCTTACTCGTGATAGCATAAGCAAACAAGAAGCGATTGCTTTGGTACAGGATACCATGAAGTTTATTGCGGAATTTGAAGGCGATATTCCCGGAGCGCAGGAACCTAAGGAATGTGGTAATTATTTAGATCATAACCTTGCACAAGCAAAGGCTTATGCAATGGATTACAAAGAAGTGATACAGGAGTGGAGCGTTGAGAAGCTTCGCTATCCGGAATAGTTATTTTACGAACAAGAGGCTGTAATGGTCTCTTTTGTTTTATTAAAATAGGAAAAAAGTGCGCATATAAGCGCACACGAAGGGAAGGATTAGGGTGCAGTCTTAGCTTTGGGACGATAGGTATCTAATAAAGCACGCAAGTCTTTTCCTTCTTTGTTTAATTCATCTATGAAAACATCTTCTTTGATACTTCCATTATCCAAAACAATACAGCGGTCAATAACATTTTCGATTTCTTCTATGTTATGAGTAGAAATTAAAATAATTACATCATCTTTTAACTGCTCAATCAATAAGCGAACAGTATCTTCTTTGGCATAAATATCTAGGGTAGTAAAGGGTTCATCTAAAATGATCAGTTTGGCATTCGTCGCAAATCCGGCACTGATTTCCACTTTTAACTGCTGTCCTTTGGATAAATTACGAATATGTGTAGTGGTATCCACTTCGAATTGTTCCAATAATTTTTGATAATCGTCTTTTGAAAAGGAAGGGTAATACATAGCAAGAAAATTTCCGTATTCTTCTGCACTCATGTAAGGAAAAAAACTACCATCTTCACTGATAAAGGCAATCTGAGTATATTGTTCTTCTATACTTTTTCCATTGTAGGACACTACACCGCTGTCGATTGGCACTAGGTTTAAAATAGCTTTTAACAAGGTGGTTTTCCCACTTCCGTTTCTTCCAAGGATACCGGTAATTTGACCTTCCTGAAATGTGATTGAGGTTTTTTGTAATCCATGATTATTACGATATAATTTACTTACTTGTTCTAATTTCAACATAGCTTTAACCTCCTGTATGTATATACTGTTTCAAGCTTTATTATAAATAGTAGACTAAATGTGAGTGAAGCGATGAAAACAAAGGATCTCATATTTACTTCTACAAGCATGATTGTCATGATTACGATATAAGCGATTATTAACAAGGCTTCTTTTAATTGTACATTCTCTTTTAGGATATGAAGTGTATAAACTTCTGCAAGGATAAAGGAAAGAAAACAACTGATAAGGTTTAATAAGCCTGCAAAGCTATTGGGATAGAATGTGTGAAATAGATATGCTTCTTGGGGAGAGAGCATAGATTCTATGTAATTATTAACATAGAGGGCTTGTGATAGATTTTCTTCTTGTGTCGAAAACATATAGGAAAACGATTGGTAGGTAGTAGGGATCGAGGAATGACTTTCAAGTGAATCCAGCAAACTTACAAAATATTGAAAAGCTAGATACATAACCATAAGACTGAGGATATAGAAGGTTATTGTTATGATTGAAAGTATGATGATATCCGCAAGCATACGTTTCTTTTGTGTATGTGCCAACAGCAGCCATCTTGTTTTTCCTTGGCGATAGTCAAGGGCGATACGTAAGATATAGTAGAAACCGGAAATGATTATAAAGAAGTAAGTGAGTGTATATATCCGGTTAAAATAATCGGATATATGTTGTGTCCATGTCCATAAAGGTGTAGTATAGTTTGAAATATCATACGCTATTTCATGTGTCGAAGAAATACTCAATAAAAGAAATGCACATAGCAGTAGCATATATACGATGAAGATACGTTTAAAATGATATTTTAGCTCTTGTTTTAACATATAGATCACCTCTTAAATCGAAATGGGGCTAGGAATGGATAATAAGATTGAAAGTTGCTTGATGAACTGTAATTTTCTGCGGAGAAAACAGAAAGTGTGCCGGTATAAAGGATCTTTTCATTGTCAATAACTTGAATAAGGGTATCGTAAGCTTTGGGTTCCTTAAAATTGTGCCATAAAGTATAAATAATCCCATCTTGGTATAGGATATCATCAATGCCATGCTTCTTTTCGATATTTTGTATGAAATCGCTAGCAACACTTTCTTCGATTCGCATAGTGGCAGTATTGATGATATAGAGCTTTCCGTTATGGATAAAGCACATATAAGCGTCATTTTGAAATACCTGTTCAATCGTTGAATCTCCCTCAAGGATAAGTTCATCTATTCTATTGGCGCTATGATCATATTTTGTAAGATAAAGCTGATGATTTTTCTCACTGAATACAAGAAAATAGTTAGGGAATAAGCGGACACCTAAATAGTTATAAGACATATCCAACTTTTTAAGCTTTTCGATTGTATAGGCTTCCGTAAAGTTTTGATAAGCTTGCGAACGAAGCTCACTTAGGGAAACATCTTTTTTGCGTTTGACATGGTAGATATAGTTTTGTCCTTTCATATTTTGATTGCTGAATGGAACAGTAAAGAAATCATCTTGTTCGAAATCAAAATTGCTTTGAATTTTTGAAGGTTCATCGAATGTTGTGGTAAGAGGGTCTGATGAGTAAATTTCTTTATCTTCACTTGCTATGGTATCGCTCGATTGAATGATTTGATGCTCATTGTCAGCTGTATAGTATAAATCGGTTTTCAGGGAAAGATATTCATAAGGAAGCTTTGAGCCTTGTAAAGTAAGATAAATATCGGCTTTATCAATCTGTCTTGTATATTCAACATAGTCATTTGTTTCTGTTTCCTCTTTTATTTTCCAATCGGTAATAGTCTTGCAGTTATCTTTGCAGTAATATTCTAAATAAGCAGTCGATTCGCTATCCTCATCATAATATTTTTGTATGGAATGATGTTCTTTTGTATTTTCATCAAAGGAAATGAGAACGTAATTGTTATGGATATTGACATAGCTTGCAAAAGAAATTCCTTTTAATATATTGCGATCGCCTTCGACATCTTTTATGGAAGAGGTCGCTTGTTTTGTGTAAAGCAGTGGTGTAAACATACATACGATACTGCATAGAATAACTACGCTTAAGAAAATAGATGTTTTTTTCATTTTGGCTTCCTCCTTTTCCATAGAAAGCTGGATTTTAAAATCAGCGGGTGTAAAGTGAGAAGGGCAAGAGCAGAAAGTAAAGGCATGATTTCAAATAACTCTGTTAATTGATTTTCTATTTTGCATATCCAATTAAATAAGAATATGAGTGCAAGCATGCTTATATAAAGGAGGCTATTGCGTTCGTATTTGTCAGAATCCTTCCCTAGCAGTAAAAAGACACTGATACATGTGAGGTTGATTAAGGTTAAAAGATCAAATAGAAGGGTGTTCCAAGTCATTGGAAGATAGGTTGCGCTAGTAGTATTTGAAAGCATAAAGAATAAATAGGAATGTTCTTGAAAAGGTTGTTGATTACGAAGTAAAAAATACAAAAGGGTCCAAGCAATGATATTTGCACAAAATAATCCAAGGTAACTTATGAATTGAAACAGCAGCTCGCTATATAGGAAAGAGGTTTTAGCTATTGGAAGCAAGCGAATCCTAGTCAATCCACCTTTGTTCATAAATGTTTTATAACGCTTATGATGAAGGATAAACAGAACGAGAAAGCCGAGGTATAAGATAATCATCATAAGAGGATTAGGGAATCCTACGTTTGTATTCATGACATTGATGTTCATTAAGACAAGAAGTGGCTGAAATATGAGAATAAAGAAATATAAAATAAGAATGTGTTTGATATATGGTGCTGAGGTATTTTCTATGAATAATCGAATTTCTTTCATACTATTCTCCTTTCTGTATTATATGTATAATACACTAGATGGAAATAAAAAATCAGTTATTCCATGCTTCCGTTAGTAACGAAATGGTTTGTTGGAAGTCTAATCCACTGCTTTGGCATTCTTTTACAAAGCGGTGAACAGTTTCTTTGATCATTTCCTCATGCAGCTTTTTCAAGACTTCTTCATTAACGATTACAACGCTTTTAACATTGCTGATGGTCTTGATGATTCCTTCATCTTCTAGCTGTTTATAAGCTTTTTGTACGGTGTTTGGATTGATGGATAGCTGCATGGCTAATTCTCGGCGGCTAGGTAGTTCTTCATAATGTGTAAGTTCATTTGATAAAATTGATTTTTTGATATAGCGGCTTAACTGTGGATAGACCGGTTCTTTTTTATTAAATTGAATATCCTTGAAATTCATGCGCAACCACCTCTTTCTAAGTGTATTATATATACAATACACTAGAGTGTCAATAAAAGGGATATATTTTATTTAAAATAAGGAATAAAGGAGGATTTGTCATACATAGTGCTTGATTTCAATAGTTATTTTTATACGTAATTATTACATTACAATGCGAAAATTATATGAAAATTAAAAGTTTTCGCATTATAATGCAAAAACTTTGGGATATTACGCTATGATTGTGTATTATAAAGAATAAGGAGATACGGTTGTGATTATTCAGCGTGAACAGTATTTCAATAAATTGAAAGCATTGAAGGATAAAAAAATAATAAAGGTAGTTACAGGTATTAGACGTTGTGGGAAAACAACCTTACTAAATATTTTTCAAGACTATTTGCGTTCAAGTGGTGTAACTGATGAACAGATAATATCAATCAATTTCGAAGATTTGGACTTTGAAGAATATCGTGATTATAAGAAGCTGTATGCTTACTTAAAAAGTAGGCTTGTCAGTGGAAAGATGACATATATATTTTTAGATGAAATTCAGCATGTAGAGGATTTTCCTAAAGTTGTTGATAGCTTATATATTAAAGATTATGTAGATTTATATATTACAGGTTCGAATGCTTATATGCTTTCCTCAGAGATTGCAACGTTAATTTCAGGAAGATATATTCAAATTGAAATGCTACCATTATCGTTTAAAGAATATATGATAAGTACGGGGGATATGACCAATAAGGCTGAAAAGTATATAGAGTATTTAGAAAACAGTGCATTTCCCTATACGATTGAATTAAAGGATCAGCCCGAGCAAATAAAGGATTATTTGGAGGGCATTTATAATACGATTGTGTTAAAGGATATTGTTAATAGGAAAAAGATAACAGATGTTATGATGTTGAAAAGTGTTTTGCGCTATGTATTTGATAATATAGGAAATCCATTATCTTCAAAAAAAATAGCAGATACAATGACTAGAAATGGAAGAAAGGTGGATTCTCGGACAATTGAGAAATATTTGGAAGCTTTCATGGAAAGCTATATTGTTTACAAGGCAAAACGCTATAATATTAAGGGAAAACAATATTTAAAAACATTGGAAAAATATTATGTTGTAGATATCGGCTTACGCTATATGCTGCTTGGAAATCGGAGTTTCCCAAACAAAAGGATATTAAGAAATAACCTGTGTTTACCTGCTTGCAAAAACATAATATTCCAATTAGGGAGAGATACTACGAGATTATCATAGTATCTCTTTTTGATACCAAACCCTATTACACATAAAATATTGATTTAAAGCTATTATATAGAGAATTAAATTATTTTGATTTGTTTGAATGGAACATTCGATATTCTGTTGGCAAAACATCATAATATCCCTTAAAAGTTTTAGAAAATTTACTTTGGCTTTCGTAACCTACTTCTTTTGCAATTTCCTTTATACTTTTTGGTGTCTCTATTAGCAAACGGGTTGCCATTTTCATTCGGTGTTCTTTTATATGTGAGGCAATAGAAGTACCGTATACAGCTTTAAAGACGGACTTTAATGTAGTAGGATTGATAAGATACTTGCGTGCCGTTTCATCTATTGTTATCCGTTGGCTTATATTATCCAACAGGTATTTGTGTATACTACGAACAAGTTCAACTTGTTCAGATTGATATTCAGACAATCGGTTTTCTGTATCGAAGGATAATTTACTTAGATACAGTAAGAGTTCTATCACTTTTATTCGCCAATACGCAAGTTGAAATTCTTTTGGCTGATGATAGAATGATGAAAAGATAGCGTCTGTTTCTTCATTACCAATAAAAGCTGAAAAATTTCCATCTTTACAAAATTTATCAAGTATACTATTTCCTGTAATCCCAGTATTTTTTAATAATTCTGGCGGTTCTTCTGAAAGGGTATTTAAGTCAATATAAATGGTAATCCCCTCATAGTATTCATTAGGTAAAGTTATTGTAGAGTTAGAACAATATTCCATTGTATGTAATGAAAAATCATGTTCCCCTAAGCAAACGCTATTTCCATTAGACATTTTCCACCCAATTCTTCCCTTATGGCAGTAATTGATTTCTAAAATATGTCTTAATGGCTCATGCGTATCAGTATGTTTGTTGCCAGTTAATGACATAAAAGCAAGTTTTATACCTTTGTATAAATCATAACTAACTATATGATATTTATTAGAAAGTTCTTGAATACTTTTTTCTAATGGTGCGATTTTGTTGCTCATAATATTATTTACTCCTTATGTTCAGGGCAGGTAATCATCAAAATTTTTTCAATCATTTTATGTAACAATACACTCTGCTCTGTATTTGCTGACTTATAGTAAACCTCTTTCCCTACCCGTCTGCTAGATACTAAATCTTTGTTTCGTAACTCTCTAAGATGATGGGATATGGCAGGACTTGTCATTTTCATCATTGCAGATAGATTTAGAACACATTCCTCACAATGACATAAAAGCCAAAATAAACGAATACGTGTAGGATCACTTAATTGTTTAAATAATTCTGAAACTATTTGAAAGTGTTGAATATCATTAAGTTGTTCTAATAACTCAGTATTATCTATTTCGTTATGATGATTATGTGGTAACTTCATATAAGACATATACAATCTTCCTTTCATTTTGCTCTGTTTAGAAATGTGTTTCGCCCATTTAGTAGGTAATCACATATCTCTGTTGACTTTAGGTTATGAGAGAATTATACTACAGTCATAACAATTAAACAAGTGCTTAATTGTTGAATGGAAGTTTAAATAACAATCACGAAAGGAGATATTTATCATGAAAAAAACTTACAAAATCGAAGTTGACTGTGCAAACTGTGCAAATCTTATGGAGGATGCAGCAAAAAAGACAGCTGGAGTAGCAAATGCAACTGTAAACTTTATGACACAAAAAATGATTGTAGAGTTTGAAGATGGAAAAGAACCAAAAGCAGTTATGAATGATGTTTTAAAGGCTTGCAAAAAGGTAGAGCCAGATTGTGAGATTGAACTTTAGAAAAAACGCACCCCTAAATACAAAAGGGGTGCAAATTTAAAAAGATTATATGAATAATTAAACATATATAAAATAAATAGGAGGAATGGACTGTGAATAAGAAGCAGAAAAAAATGTTGACAAGAATTATTATTGCGGCAGTTATGATTATTGCTTTGAATTTGATACAGGTAACAGGAATTGTGCAACTATTACTTTACTTGGCAACATATTTAATAATCGGCTATGATATTTTAAAGAAAGCAGGCAAAGGAATTATAAACCGACAAGTTTTTGATGAAAACTTTTTAATGGCAGTGGCAACAGTGGGAGCTTTTGCACTAGCAATTTACTCTGGAAGTGGAGATTACAATGAAGCAATCGCTGTTATGTTATTCTATCAAATTGGAGAATTATTCCAGAGTTACGCAGTAGGAAAAAGCCGTAAAAATATTAGTGCGTTGATGGATATTCGACCAGATTATGCAAATGTAGAAAGAAATGGAAAACTAGAAAAAGTAGACCCTGACGAAGTCGGTATAGAAAGTATAATTGTCGTTCAGCCTGGAGAAAAAGTTCCATTAGATGGTATTGTAATAGAGGGTTCATCTAGCCTTAATACAAGTGCATTAACAGGTGAAAGTTTACCTCGTGATGTAAAACAAGGCGATGAAATTATCAGTGGTTGTATCAATATGACAGGGGTTTTAAAAATTCAGACAACAAAAGAATTTGGCGAATCAACAGTTTCAAAAATTTTAGAGCTTGTAGAAAATTCAAGTTCCAGAAAATCTAAATCAGAGAACTTTATTTCTAAATTTGCAAGAGTATATACCCCAGCAGTATGTTATGGTGCATTAGCGTTGGCGTTATTGCCACCATTAGTACAAATGTTGTTCTTAGGTCAAACAGCACAATGGGGAGTATGGATTTACAGAGCCCTTACTTTCCTTGTAATTAGTTGTCCATGTGCATTGGTTATCAGTATACCGCTTAGCTTTTTTGCAGGTATCGGTGGTGCAAGTAAAGAAGGGGTGTTGATTAAAGGTTCTAATTATATGGAAACTTTATCACAAGCAAAATATGTAGTATTTGACAAAACAGGAACTTTGACACAAGGAGTATTTGAAGTAAGTGCTGTTCATCACAATGAGATGGAAGAAAAGAAACTTTTGGAATATGCTGCTTTAGCAGAATGTGCGTCTTCTCATCCAATCAGTAAGAGCTTGCAAAAAGCCTATGGGAAAGAGATAGACCGTAGCAGAGTTTCTGATATAAAGGAAATCAGTGGACATGGAATTATTGCAAAAGTAGATGGTCATGAGGTAGCTGCTGGAAACAGCAAACTTATGAAACAAATAGGTGTGGAGTATTATGATTGTCATAGAGTTGGAACAATCATTCACATGGCAATCAATGGTGAATATGCTGGACATATCGTAATTTCCGATATTTTAAAGCCACATTCAAAAGAAGTGATTGCAGAATTGAAAAAAGCTGGTGTAGAAAAAACAGTAATGCTTACAGGAGACGCTAAACGTGTTGCAGACCAAGTGGCTCAATCGCTTGGAATTGATGAAGTATATAGCGAATTACTTCCAGCAGATAAAGTGTCAAAAGTTGAAGAACTACTTTCTGTAAAAGCAGAGAAAGATAAACTTGCCTTTGTTGGAGACGGAATTAATGACGCACCTGTATTGACTCGTGCAGATATTGGTATTGCAATGGGAGCGATGGGTTCTGATGCGGCGATTGAAGCTGCTGATGTCGTTCTTATGGATGATGACCCACTAAAAATTTCTAAAGCAATCAAGATTTCGAGAAAATGCCTTAGAATTGTATATCAGAATATCATCTTTGCATTGGTTATCAAATTTGCATGTCTTGGACTAGGTGCAATAGGTATTGCAAATATGTGGTTTGCTATTTTCGCAGATGTTGGTGTCATGATTATTGCAATATTAAATGCTATTAGAGCATTAAGAGTGCATAATTTATAATTTAGATGAAAATGCAAAAACTTATTATAGAAGATTGCTTGCAATTGGTGGAATTTTTCAAAACGCTGGGAGATTTTACAAGATTAAGGATAGTGCTTGAATTAAAAACAAAAAGATGTGTTGGAGAATTAGCGGAAGAATTAGAGATGTCTCATTCAGCAGTCTCCCACCAATTAAATATATTAAAAGCTAATGGTATAGTAAAAAGTCAAAGACAAGGAAAATACATTTACTATATAGTGCAAGATGAATATGTACAAAATGCTATCGAAAGGTGCAAAACTTTGTTTGATAAGGAGTATTGTTTGTAATATTTAAGATTAAACAAGATGGATATAAGAAATGAATAGAAAGACGGAGTGATCCAGACACGGCGGTGGGAAAATCTCTTAGATTTTTCCGCCGTTTTTAGTGGCTGGTTCACTTCGGCAGTTGAGCGAGCTTGCGAGCGAACATCAAGCCCCCGTTATCTAACAAGGGGGGCAAAAAAACAAGAGACAATATACACTACTAAGCGGAAAACGCTGTATTTACAAGGCAAAACTGCATTTTACATGGTGTGATATAAATTATGCCGTTATCACTTGGAAAAATTGAATAAGGCATAAGAAAGACAGTTGATTTCAAACGAGAAATTGATTGTCTTTTTCTTTTGCAGAAATTTAAGTATAGGCAATTATCAAATATGGTAGTTGCCTTTTTTGATTGGAGGAATTGAAGAATGAATGATAAAAACTTTATTGAAGTATTAAGACAAAAGCGTGAAGAATATGGAGTAACACAAACAAAACTTGCTGTTGCCTGTGGTATCAGCCGTGAATATTACAACCGCATTGAAAAAGGGAAACAGCCATTGAATGATGAATTAAGAGAAGTCATAGAAAAACAGATTGAGCGTTTCAATCCGCAAGAACCGTTGTTTTTGCTGATTGATTATTTTCGTGTCCGCTTTCCTACTACGGACGCATTAAAGATTATTCGTGATGTATTACAACTGAAAGCTGATTATATGCTTTATGAAGATTTTGGAAAGTACGGATATGAAAGCAAATATGTTTTAGGAGACATCAACATCATGTGTTCTATGCAGGAGCATTTAGGTGTTTTGTTAGAACTGAAAGGCAGAGGGTGTCGGCAAATGGAATGTTATCTGCTGGCACAGGAACGCTCATGGTATAACTTCATGCTGGATTGTATGACGGCTGGTGGTGTGATGAAACGGCTTGATTTGGCTATCAATGATAAAGCAGGAATATTGGATATTCCAAAGTTAAAGGAAAAATACAAGGCTGGCGAATGTATCTCCTACTTCCGTATGCAGAAAGATTACAGCGGTACAGAAAAATGCGGTAGCGATTTACCAAAGAATACAGGAGAAACCTTATATCTCGGTTCAACAAGTAGCGAATTATATATGTGTGCTTATCAGAAGAATTATGAGCAGTATGCCAAGAATGGCACAGAAATTGAAGATACGGAGATTAAGAACCGTTTTGAAATACGCATGAAGAATGAACGAGCCTATTATGCGGTTGTAGATTTACTGACCTATCGGGACGCTGAACGCACCGCTTTTTCTATCATCAATCATTATGTCCGCTTTGTTGACAGAGAGGACGACAAGCCAAAAAGTCAATGGATAACAAATGATGATTGGGCATGGTTTGTAGGGGAAAACAGAGAGCCGATACGCTTAACCACAAAACCAGAGCCTTACACTTTACAAAAAGCGTTGCATTGGCTACAAAGACAAGTCGCACCAACCATAAAAATGGTACAGGCATTAGATAAAGAAAATCATACAACGATACTGAAAGATATGATTGAACAGGCAGAACTCAAAGGCAAGCATAAACATTTATTACAATTAGAAAAATCGACCATAGAAGAACGAATAGATACCGCTGTTCCACAAGAGAATGACGGTATTTTTTAATGTAATTGAAAAATTTCAGATTTAGTCAGCAAAGAGTCATTTTTATTCCCTATATGGAACGGAAAAGAAAAATGAACTTTTTTATCAAATCTGCAACAAAACAGCTACTTGCGTACAGATATGGTGCGAGAAAAGGAAATCTAAACTTTTTTTGAAAATAGGTCATTAAATCAGGGCTTGCTGTCCCTATATGATGTGAAAGAAGAAAAAAGTTTTGAAAAAATGACGGAAATTCCTGATTAGTGGACAGTGTTCTATGAAAAGAGGAAAAACTATCTTAAATTTGTATTCAAATATCTTACTCGTGTCGAGTGTTGGTGCAAGAAAGAAGAAATTATTATGTCATTTCTTGATTTGTATTCAAACAGGCATTAGCAGTTGAGTGTTGATGTGAAAAGAGGAAAATACTTTATTCTAAACTTAACAATTTAAGGTTTCCGTTCCCTATATGGTGCAAAGAAAATATTTCATTCTATTGTTGGCAGTAACGGTATGGTTTGGGTAGTTAGGGTGTGAAAAGAAAAATAATCTTTTTTCGTCATTAACTTAGCAAAATGACAATTTCTATCCCTATATGGTGCAAGAAAAGAAGTTAAAATTTTTCCATTTCAACTTAGCAAATGGACGTTTGCTGTACAGATAATAGTGAAAAAGGAGAAAATGAACCGTTGATTGTCAAAATGAACCGTTCCATTTGTACTAATAATGGAAAAAGTTTTGAATTTTGGTTACATTTCCCCTCTTTTCCAACGCGGTATATAGGAAAGATGATTTTCTTCTTTCGTGTTCTTTGACAACTGAATAAAGCAATTCAATACGTTTGACAGACAGCAAGCCGTTGAAACAAATACGCCATGACCTTTTCCCTGCAAAAGCGAGCGAACTCTATTTGTGTTCTTGTAAAAGATTTGTTCTCTTTTATCGCCATGACCTGTGCTGTCAGATAATGATACTCCCGTACAGCCACAGCTTGAGCATTAAGAGCGTCGCACGCAATGGGTACGGCTACATAAGAACTATGCAGAGGTGGAACTCCTGTGGGCTATGACAAAAGCCGTTGAATTGCTTAGAAAGATTTTACAGAAAGGGGGTATGTGTTATTGATAATGCTGTAAAAACAATTCAAAAGAAAAATGGCAAGTGTGGCATTGGCAACAGAGGAAAGACAAAGATTGTAGTAAAAGAGCATTTTTCCGAAAAGGGCAAAACAATGGAAGAACTTCTAACTGATGTCATGCTGGAAAAAGCAAAGCAGACAATCGCATAAAATCGGTGCAGTTGTAAGAAATAGATTGAATGACAAAAAGTACCCGTGTTATACTTTACTTGCAAGCAGGTATTGTAAACACGGGTTAGTTATAAAGGAGGATAACTGACAATGAAACAACAGATTTACAATACTGCACTTTATCTTAGGTTAAGCCGAGATGATGAATTACAGGGCGAAAGTTCCAGCATTACCACACAGAGAAGTATGTTGCGTTTATATGCAAAAGAACATCATTTGAATGTCATTGATGAATATATTGATGACGGCTGGTCGGGAACAAATTTTGACAGACCGAGTTTTCAAAGAATGATTGAGGATATAGAGGCAGGAAAAATCAACTGTGTTGTAACAAAAGACCTTTCCCGACTTGGCAGAAACTATATTATGACAGGACAATATACAGAATTGTATTTCCCTAGTCATAATGTCCGCTACATAGCGATTGATGACGGTGTAGACAGCGAAAAAGGCGAAAGTGAGATTGCACCATTTAAGAACATCATCAATGAATGGGTGGCAAGAGATACAAGCCGTAAAGTCAAATCAGCATTTAAGACAAAGTTTGCGGAGGGTGCTCATTACGGTGCTTATGCTCCGTTAGGATATAAGAAACACCCTGACATCAAAGGAAAACTGTTGATTGATGATGAAACAAAATGGATTATTGAAAAAATCTTTTCTCTAGCCTATCAAGGTTACGGAAGTGCAAAAATCACAAAGCAGTTAAGAGCAGAAAAAGTTCCGACAGCGTCATGGCTGAATTTTACAAGGTATGGTACGTTTGCACATATCTTTGAGGGAAACCCCGAAAGTAAACGTTATGAGTGGACGATTGCTCATGTCAAGGCGATATTGAAAAGTGAAGTCTATATCGGAAACAGTGTCCACAATATGCAGTCTACGGTATCGTTCAAGAGTAAAAAGAAAGTGCGTAAACCCGAAAGTGAATGGTTTCGAGTAGAAAACACGCATGAGCCGATTATTGACAAGGAAGTGTTCTATCGTGTGCAGGAGCAGATAAAATCAAGACGCAGACAGACAAAGGAAAAGGCAACGCCGATATTTGCAGGGCTTGTCAAGTGTGCGGATTGTGGCTGGTCTATGAGATTTGGAACGAATAAGGCAAATAAAACGCCATACAGTTATTATGCTTGCAGTTACTACGGGCAGTTTGGCAAAGGTAATTGTTCTATGCACTATATCCGCTATGATGTGCTGTATCAAGCCGTATTGGAACGATTGCAATATTGGGCTAAGGCAGTACAGCAGGACGAAGAAAAGGCATTGAACAAGATACAGAAAGTCGGCAATGCAGAGCGAATACGGGAAAAGAAGAAAAAGGCAAGTACATTGAAGAAAGCCGAGAACAGACAAAGTGAGATTGACCGTTTATTTGCGAAAATGTATGAAGATAGAGCCTGTGAGAAGATAACAGAGCGAAATTTTGTGATGTTGTCCAGCAAGTACCAAAAAGAACAGATAGAACTGGAACAGCAGATAACAAGCCTAAGAGAAGAACTAAGTAAAATGGAACAGGATATGATAGGTGCTGAAAAGTGGATTGAGTTAATCAAGGAATATTCCATACCAAAGGAATTGACAGCACCGTTATTAAATGCAATGATAGAAAAAATCCTCATACATGAAGCGACAACGAATGAGGATAACGAAAGAATACAGGAAATTGAGATATATTACCGATTTATCGGAAAAGTTGAGTAATCAACAAGAGTAATATTTTTAACTAAGGGAAACCGGAAAATGAATGCCGGACATATTTTAGAGAATATTGTATATTTAGAACTGCTGCGTCAAGGATATGATGTCTATGTAGGCAAAATTGATACTTTTGAGGTCGATTTCGTTGCCCAAAATCAAAAAGGGAATCATTATTTTCAAGTAGCGTTAAGTGTTCGTGATGAAAAAACGCTCGAACGATGATATGTACCCTCTTTACTGGACAAGCCAGTAAGGAGGGTATTTTTATATGCGTTATAGTTATGAGTTTAAATTGGAATGTGTACAATTCTATAAAGAAACAGGCACATATCCACCAACACCCGAGAAAGTCAAACAACATTCTTTTAGATATAAAATTAGAGAATGGACAAGAATGTATGATAAACACGGACCTAATATCTTGAAACATTCAAACGAAAATTATAAGTGGACACCTGATGCTAAGTTAGTTTTAATAAATCAATATTTAACAGGTAAATCCATGACGTCTGTTGCGATTGACGCGGGAATTGATAAAGGTTTATTGTACTCTTGGATTCGCAAATACGAAGAATTAGGATATAATGGTCTTGTAGAATCTAAGAAAGGTCGCAAATGCAAGAATCCTGATATGAACAAGAAAACAATAGTACAAAGAGATTTAAATGAAACTGAATTAGAAGAATTAATTAGATTAAGAGCTGAAAATGAATATATCAAAGCAGAAATTGAAGTATTAAAAAAATCGATCGCCTTGAGAAAGGAAAAGGAAGCTGCGCATCTCAAGGCGAAAAAGCAGCGATCATCAAAGAACTTAGAGAGCAAGGATACAAACTAAAATATCTATTGAAAGCTATGAGATTATCTAAATCAACATATTATTTTGAAGTATCGAAAGATGATAAAGTAGCTATAAGAAATGAAGAATTAACCAAGGAAATAGTAAAATTGTTTAATAAACATAAAGGACGATATGGTGTAAGACGCATTTATCACGCATTAAAAGCTAAAGGTATTCATGTTAACCATAAGCGTGTACAACGGATTATGCATATTAACGGATTACTGGGAAAATGCATAATCCGTTGTACACGCTTAT
>NZ_DS483473.1 GCF_000154285.1 Amedibacillus dolichus DSM 3991
AAAGCCTTTGTGCTTTTCAATCTCCTCCGGGAAGTATTTGAGCAGCTGGTCCTCCAGACGATATTGCTTGCTCTGGTGGTCGGCTTTCATCAGCTTCAGGCGGGATACCTCCACATCCAAATCCATACGCTCTTTGATACGGGGGTCTCCGGCACACAAAGCCTTAATCTCTGCAAAACTGAGGGCGGTTTCATCCACATCATCGCAGGAGCGCACCGGCGATTTAGAAGTCATGATCTGGCTGATGAATTTCTGCTTGTTCTCCACTGTCTGCCAGAGGTATGCGTCAAAGGTTCCCTCGGTCACATAGCGGTACACATGAACAAGGGGGTTCTGGTTGCCCTGACGCTCGATACGCCCCTTTCTCTGGGCAAGGTCAGTCGGTCATTTTTTGCGGACAGTTCATACATGCTATCCTTTTCTGTTCTCTGCTCCTGCGTTTGCTCTCGTTTGATTTCTCCCTCCGTATCTTCTTGGCACAAGCAGGACAATACCTTGATGCACCAGAGCCCGGGACATATTCAACGCCGCACACCGTACAATTTTTAGCGGGCATTGCTGCCCACCGTTTTGTAGGTATGATATGTAATTCATCGACAAAGCCGATGAATTTATAGTAAATCTTGATTTCCTGCTTCACTGTTCCGTCTGCCATCTTCTCACGCTCCGAAACAAGTATCTTGTCTATGAGTGCGTTTATAACTGTTGCATCCAGTTCTTTTAAGCCTTGATAATTTCGGATAAGGGCGAGGAAGTCACGGATTCCCCGTGATTTCTCGTAGCTTTCATTAAGAGTTTCCGTCACCTCTTTCAGCCTTGCTTCAATTTCAAGCTGCTCTTTCTGGTATTTCCCCGACATCATCTCAAAATTCCGCTCGGTAATACGCTCCATGACCTTATCCTCGTAGAGAGAGGAAAACAGCCTGTCCAGTTCCGCAAGGCGTTTGTTCAGCTTCTTACGTTCTTTCTCTAATGCTTTCGCCCTGCTCTGGTCTGTTTCCGTGAGCCGCTTTTCTATGGCCCTGACCGCCTTTTCATCATTCACTGCCATATCCGCAAAACAGTTGATGTCGGCAAGAACGGCATTGAATAAATCCCTTGCTTCTATATTGTGGGCACTACACTCGCTTCTTCCGTTTCTTGCATAATTATTACATGAATACTGTACACAGTCGATAATCTCTGGGCGTTTCCTCCTGTGTACGTTCATTGCCCGCAGAGCACATCCGCAGTCCACACACTTGATAACGCCTGCAAAAATATTTACAAATCCTCCCTTGTTCTGTGGAAGCCTACGACTTGTAATAAGCTGTTGGACAATATCAAATTCCTCCTGCGTGACTATTCCCTCATGGGTATTGGGTATCACTTCCCATTCTTCGGGCAGCTTAGAGGGGCGTTTCTTGCTTTTCATATTGGCGGCAATCCGTTTGTAGCCTACAAGATTTCCCGCATATATCGGGCTTCTTAAAATGCTCCTCACGCTGTTCCCACTCCAAATATAGCGTTTGTCCTCGTTCCCCTCAAAATGACGTTCAAAGCCTGTTTCGCCACGCTCCGCCGCATAAGCGGCAGGGCGTAGGATATGCTGTTTATTAAGATGTCTGCAAATTTTGGCAACTCCATTCCCTTTTAATGCAAGGTCGAATATCTCTTTTACAACATGTGCCACTTTATCATCTATCAGCAGATGGTTGTGGTCGGCAGGGTCTTTGATATAGCCATAAGGGGCGGTAGTTCCCATGAATTTCCCCTGTTGAAACCTCGCCCGATATGCCGATTTTATCTTAACAGATATGTCAGCGGCATACATTTCGTTTAAAATGTTGCGGAAAGGCGTGATGTCCATAGCAGATTTATTCAAGGTATCTACGCCGTCATTGACCGCTATATACCTCACGTTATGCTCTGGGAAGAAAACTTCCAGATATAACCCACAATCAAGATAGTTTCTCCCCAGACGGGATAAATCTTTCGTAATCACGCAGTTTATCAGACCGCTTTCAATGTCTTTTATCATATTCTGGAAACTTGGTCTTTGGAAATTTGTACCAGAATAACCATCGTCCACATACGTTTTTGCTATGTGCCATCCCTGCTTTTTCACATAATCCGTGAGGATGGATTTCTGTGTCGCAATGCTCGCACTCTCGTTATCCGTACCATCGTCTTTAGATAAGCGGCAATAAATGCCGACTAAATAGATTTTCTTTTCTTCTTTGATTCCTGCCATACTGTAAAACCTCCGTATCTGTCCTATCTGTTTTCATGTCCCATTGCGTACATTCTAAGCGGACAGCCCCTCATTGTCGAAGGTGTCGCCCTCGGCAATCTTCTTCCGAATATCCTCGGAGATAATCGGGACAAACGCTTCTGTAACGGTCTGTGTGCCGACATATTCACGGCTGATTATCATCTGCACTGGTGCTTTTGGCACGATACGCTTTCTCTTTTTATCTGCTTTCTTATCCTCGCCCATACTTAAATCTTCCTTTCCAGACAGGGCAGGGAAGAGTTTGGAAATGTCCCCGCCCTGCCAATCAGATACCATTAATCCTCGCTGTTTAATTCTTTCTGTAATGCTTTAAGGAGTGCCGCCGCTTCATCAGCGTTCAGCGTGATTCCCTTGCCGCACTTTTCACGGTTCGGGGAAAAGCTGCGGATGTCATACTTCGGCTCTTTCCCATTCCATGAAATGAGATTGATTTCCTTTGTGTAGCCACTGTCGCCCGTAGACAATACTGCGATTTCCTTTACGATTTCATACTGGATTTCTCTCATTCTCCATACCTCAACTCTCTGTATTTACTTCCCGAAAAAAGAAGATTAGCGGCTGTCACGGTTGCGTTTCCTCTGCAACTCACGCTCCAAAAGTTTGATGATGGTTTCCTCCATCTGCTTCGGCGTTGTGTTCTTCGGAAAGTATTTTTTCAGCTTGCTTGTGTTGATTTTCAAGGTTTCTTTCTGGTTGCCCTTTTCCTCCGTCATAATCGCAAATATCGTATCCATGTCAAGCCGCCCGCTCTGGCTTAACTGTTTCATCCGCTGTGCCTGTGAGAGTGAGGGCGTTGCTTCTTCGCTCTCCATCGTGGCAAAGAGGTTTTCCTGCTCGTCTTTCTTCAAGAAGGACAGTTCCACCGCAGGCGTGAGGGCGATTTTCCCCTCGTCCACCATCTGCAAAATCGGCGGTATCAGTTCCGTCAGGCGGATAAAACGCTGCACGGTCATCCTGCCCACGCCGAAGCCCTGTGCCACCTTGTCGTCCGTCCGCAACTTCGTCACAACTTGTGACGAGGTTAAGTCTGTGCGGAAACCCTGCCGCTTCATGGCTTCGGATTTCATCTTGTAAGCAAACGCCCGCTCCGATGGCAGGATATTCTCACGCTGCAAATTGCTGTCTACAAGGGTGATGATGGCTCGGTCACGGTCTAAGGGCAGGACAAACGCAGGCACGGTATTTATCCCTGCAAGTTCAGAAGCACGGACACGCCGCTGTCCTGCAATCACTTCATAACCGTCCCCGTCCTCTTTCGGGCGTGTGATTATCGGCGTGACAATGCCAAATTCCTTGATGCTTTCCGCTAACTCTGACAGTGTTTCATCTTCTGCCACATGAAACGGATTGTCGGGGAACGGGTACAAGTCTTTGGTCTTTAACACCTTAAAATCCTGTTTCTTCATTCACATATCTACCTTTCTTTCGCTCTGCTTCTATGATTTTTCTGCAATTCTTCCAACACTTCGGGCGGTATTTTTGACAGCAGCCGCCCCATCTGCTCGTTGGTTCTCTGCAATTCAAATATCTTCTGATTCGCTTTCTGCACCTTTAGTTCCTGCTCGTACTTTTCATCACGCATACGCCCCGCATAGTCTGATTCCTGCCCAATTCTCTCTTTCAAACTGTCGATATACGCCTGCTGTTTCCCGATTTCCTTAGAGAATTTCTCCACGTCTGGCAGCCATGCAGAGAGTAAATCTAACGCTTTATCCCTTTTCTTCCCTGCGTTAAAGGCGTTGATGTCGGATAGGGCAGACACGATTTCTTCATACTGTTTATCAAGCCTGCCGCCTAATTTATAGAGCCATGTGGGGACGTGTTTCCGCTTGGTTTCCATTGAGGACTGCCCCCGTTCAAGCTGATTCCACCGTGAGGACATCCGCTCATGGTAGGCGGTCTGCCACTCGGATAATGATTTCTGGTTGCCTAAGATAGCTTTCGCTGACAGCTTATTGTCTGGCGTAATCGGCACAAAGCAGAGGTGCATATGGGGCGTTCTCTCGTCCATATGGACGACAGCGGAGAGGATATTCTGCTTTCCAACACGCTCCGAAATGAAGTCAAGAGCCGTCTGGAAATACGCTTTTTGTTCTTCGGGCGGTAACTGGTTCATAAATTCTGGTGAAGCTGTGATGAGCGTTTCCACCATCATCACGCTGTCTTTCCTTGTCCTGCACCCCGCTTCGGCTACCATGCGGTTAATCTCTTTCTTGTAGGTGTACTTTGGTGGTGCTATGAGATGGTAATTGTTTTTAGAGCGTTCCATATCTATATCTGGGTTGCTTTTGTAGGCTTCTTTCTTCCGCTCGTTGTGGCGTTCACAAGCCGCAACGCCGCCCGCTTTTCGTTTCTGGAAACGCAGGATTGCATAAGGCATAGGCGGATTCCTCCTTTCTTTCGGCGGGTGACCGTCCTTTGGGGTGACAGCGGTGACGGTGGTGACAGCAGTTTTGGGATACCCCCTGCCGACTGCCGCAACTGTCACCCTCACCCCCTGCATGACGGTCATGTCGATGATGACGGTGTTTTTGGGATACCCCCCTCGCAAGAGCCGTCACCGTCATGCCGCCATTCTTTTATCCGAAGCCGTAAGGCGTAGGATAGCAGGGCACAGCCCTGCCTTAAGGGAGTCCAGAGGGAACGTCTGGCACACGACTTTGCAGGGCAAAGTGTAGTGTGTTACACCCTGTAAACGCAGTCGGAAAAATCGGAATGATTTTTCTGACCGCAGGGGTGGTTTTACACGACCGAAAAGGGCGAGTAAATCTCACGCCTGCATTTTGCGTTTACGGGGTGTTCTCCCGTAGGGATGACAGCGGCAGGGTATCCTAAAATCACTGTCACCACCGTCACTGCTGTCACCCGCAGGGCAGAGCCGCCAGCTTTACATGGCTTTAAGCGTCAATGACAGTAACAGGGGGGTATCCTAATATCGCTGTCACCACCATCACCGCTGTCACCCGCCCTCCTTGCAAGGGCAATCCGCCTGCCGTCTTTCCTGCGGCTGTACTGGTAGCAGATACGGTTCTCGCTTAAAAATGTGGTGCGGTATTCATTCAGCCATTTCGTAATCACCGTGGGTATGGTTTCCGTTTCCCCCATAGCGGCTAACAGTTCCGTTGCCGTGCCTATCCATTCTTCCTTATCCCTCATAAAATCCACCAACCGAAAAAGGACATCTGGTATCGTTTCTTTCGCAAGCTGCTCCTGCGTTTTCCGCTCCACAAGCTCCCAACGGCAATCACGGAAACGCAGCGTGTATTCCTGATAAGGCGTGTCCCTGCCCGTCACATACAGCTTGGCGGTGTCAGACGCACGTTTCTCCTTTTCCAGAACAAAGGTAGCGTCCGCACTCCCCGTTAATCCTGTCGTCCCAGACACCTTGTTGAACACGTCGCTGTCATTCTGCTTTCGGATGTGGTGTACGACAATGACCGCCAGAGAGTGCCTGTCGGCAAAGTCTTTGATGAGGGAGATGTCCCCATAGTCGCTTGCATAGGCATTGTCTTTTGAAGCTGTACGGACTTTCTGCAAGGTATCAATGACAATGAGCCTGCTGTCTGGGTAATCTTTCAGATAATCTTCAAGCTGCACGATAAGACCGTCTGACAGCTTGCAGCTTGCCACGGCAAAGTGGAGCCGCCCGCTTGCTTCGTCCGTCAAACGAAATAACCTGTCCTGTATGCGGCAGAACGTGTCCTCAAGGCAGAGGTAAAGCACATCGCCCTCCATTGTCGGCATATCCCATAAAGGGATTCCCTGCGACACGCATAAGCATAGCTTCAGCATGAGCCAGCTTTTGCCTATCTTCTGTGAGCCGCAGAACAGCGATAAGCCTGTCGGGATAAGGCTGTCCACCACAAAGGATGGTTTCTCAAGCGGTTCATAAAGGAGCGTTTCGGCGTTGACTGTCTGTAACTTCTGCATGGCTTTCCTCCTTTCGGGCGGTGTCTTTGTTTTCGTTGCACATAGGCGTTGACCTCCTTAAAAATAGATTTACTCCCACGGAAAAAAGTGAGAGTATGTAATGCCGCCAATCCCACACAAATAAAAAACAGATTTCTTTTTCGGGCGGTGTCGGTCACGGTTGGAGATATTTCTTCAATTTCCGCCTTTACTTTCTCCTTTGCAATCGCAACAGATTTCTGTATTGCCGAAGCGGTGCAATGCTCCATAGCGGCGATTTGGTAAAAATTGAACTCATACTCGTAGTAGAGCAGGAAACGCCGCCTTTGTATCTCTGGAAGGCTCCCAACCGCCTTATAGAGCGTTTCATTCCGTTCTTCCTCAACCATGCGTTCATCAAGGCTCTTAGGCACACGCAACGCCCGTCTGTAAAGGGTTTCGTCCCATACCTCGTTAAACTCCCTGTGCCGCTCGTCCCATTAGAAAAGATTCCTGTTCCTGCGCTCCATCTGCCGAAACTCCATAAAGAACTGTTCCGACACTTCCAACTCGTGGGATTTGCCCTGCCCGTCCTTAAAGCTGATAAAATACCTTGTGCCGCTTTCCGTGGATTCCTCCCGAAGCGTGTATGCCTTAACCCTGTATGCCATCCTGTTGTCCTCCTGCAAAAAATGAGTGAGGGGATTTCCATCCCTCACCCAGTAGCCCGCAGGATGGCAGGCTGTTTTAGAAGCTATAAAATTTTCCGCAGCTTCTTCCGCAGATGGTCTAACCTCGCATAGATGGCACCAGTCGTCAAATGCACAAGCGGGGCAATCTCCTTTGTGGAATACCCCTGCATTTTCAGCAGGACGATTTTCAAGGTACGCCCGTCCACCGTGACTAATACTTGATAGAGATTTTCGCTCTCAATCTCTTCCAGTAACTCCGCAACCGTACCCACTTCCGCCTGCCGCTCCCTGCCTGCCATGTCCTCAAGATATTCCGCAACGTCATTCGTCCATCGGTAAAACCGCCTGTTGGAATTGAAGTCTGCCCTGTCCGCCATGCGTATCTGCTCAATGGTCGCTTCATCAACGCCGCACTCACGCAGCAGCTTTTCCTCCGCTTCTTTCCAGATACGCCATTTCCTGTCCTCCCGTCCGTGGTTGTATGCCATTCTTACTTCCTCCAATCAGAATTGATTGAGAGGGCAGAGAAAAGCCCCCTCATCTTCCCAAAGGAAAAAACAAGGGGGCTGAACGCCTTAAATTTTAATTTTCTATTATCTTTCTTAGTTTTATTAGGATTCTGGCTTTGCGTTTGTTTACAACGCTCTGGGTTATGCCCAACCTCGCCCCGACTTCACGCTCGGAAAGTCCGTCAAAAAAGATTGCCTGTATCAGCTCCTGTTCACTATCCGACAGCAAAGGCAGGGCGGCTTTCAGCCTGTCCACCATGACCGCATTGACAACGGTTTCTGCAATGTCCACCGCTTCATCAGTGATAAAGTCCAGAGGATTCCCCTCGCTGTCCGTAAATCCGTCGAGAGATAGCAGTCTATTCTTTGTATCTAATTTTTGCAGATAACGCCACCGTTCCTTGTCACGGTAGAAGTCTGTGTATTGCTCCCTCACGACTTCAAGCAGACAGCCTTGAATGGGGATAAACAGCTTGTCCATATAGGTCTGGTCGGATTCCCTGCAACGGCAGAACTCCGTGTAGGATAATTCCACATAGCCGCCACTTTCTCTGATATATACCTTTCTTGGTGCATATTTCACCATAAATACCTCCCATCTGAATTTTTGAAATGTAAAAAATCCAGATGGAGAGGCGGAGAACGACACCGCATATCAGAAACAGCCCTACGGCACTTTCCAACAAAAATCGACAAAAGAAAAACCGCAAAGGCTCTGTGACCTTTACGGTTATAGGAAATAGTAATTCTATTGTATGGAGATTGTACTTCTACTTTCAAGGTGAGAAGTACCGTTGCACTGGCAGAAATTTTTTTAACTGGTTTCCTGCCGTTCTCTGATATGCTATGTATTGATAAATTTTGCTTCGTATGAGCAGATAGATAACTGCCCGAAAAAAGGACATAAAAAAATCCCTCCAAATTTAAAAACAAATTCAGAGGGTAATTTAGGGTATAACAAAATAACCCACCCGAATATCGTTTTTTTATTTGGTGAGTTTGTTCTTTCAAATACGAAACAAAAAGAGCCGATGATTCGTGAATTGTTCCACAATTTCATCGGCTCTGCGTCTTAAGCGTCTGGCTCTTTGATGACAGTTATCTTCAAGTTGTCAACTTTAATCAATCTTTCTTGTCTGCATTTTGGACAATAAAGGGGATAATTCTCCAAAACAGTGTCCTTCCTAATTTTATTACGGGTTTTGCTCCCACAAACAGGACACAATATCCATTCGCATTTCATCATAATTAGTCTCTAATCCTTTCAAATCTCATTTTATATGACTTTTGCAAGCTGTTAAGCTAACTTGTGGAACATATGCCGAACCTTATCTATACGGCTATTCGGGCGGCGGGGTTGGCAAATAAATTTACCAATAGCTGGCTGGTATCCTTTTAACTCTGTCAAGCAGACTCCCTGCCCATTTGTGAAATAAGTTAAATCGTTCCTGTATTCTTGAATACATCTAGCAGGGATTTCTCCTTTCAGAATGACCTCGTCATTCTTTATCTGAGTACTTACAATATCTGCACAATACCTTGGAGCATCATGATACGCCCGTGAGAGATATTCCTGCGGTGCATAAATTTCAAAGTGGAGATATGGCTCTAATAGTTCTGTCCCTGCTTTTTTTAAAGCCTGCTCCAATACGATAGGGGAAAGCAGCCGAAAGTCTGCGGGGGTACTTACAGGACTATAATACAATCCATATTCAAAACAGATTTTACAGTCTGTCACTTTCCATCCATACAGCCCCTGCTCGCAGCCATAAAGAACCCCCTCCATAACCGCATTTTGGAACGATTGATTTAAATATCCAAGTGAAACTCTGCTTTCATACTGCACTCCGCTTCCAATAGGGAGCGGCTCTATGGACAACCCGACAGAAGCCCAGAAAGGATTTGGCGGGACTTCTATGTGGATGGTATATTCTGCTTTTCTAAGCGGTCTTTCCATATATATAACAGTAGGCTCTTTTATTTCTGCCTCCACATGATATTTTTCCTCAAGGATGGCACAAATGACTTCCATCTGCACATTCCCCAAAAAAGAAAGTATAATCTCATGCGTTGTAGTATCCACATAATATTTTAAAAGAGGGTCGCCATCTGAAATTTCTGTAAGTGCCCCAAGCAATATTTCCCGCTGTTCAGATTTCTTTACTGCAATCGTTGTTTGGAGCATAGGGAGAGGATTTTCAATAAATTTTCTCTGCGGCAACAGTATTTCGTTCCCCAAAATACTGTTTAGCTGCAAAACATCATTTGGTAAAATTACAATATCACCAGAGCAGGCTGTATCGGATGAATATAATTCACCGTTTGTCGGAACACACATCTCTGTGATTTTTATTTTCTCTTTTTCAGATATTCTAATAACATCCCTCAAATGCAATGTTCCGCTATATATACGCACATAAACAAAACGCCGCCTTTTCTCTGAATATTCAATCTTAAAAACCTGCCCGCATAGTTCAGATTGACCTTCAGGCGTTGATGAATAAAATTTACTGGCAATTACTTCTATAAGCTGCCGAATCCCCAGATTGTTTTTAGCGCTTCCGTGATAAACGGGAAATAACGTTCCGTTTTGGAATCTCCTGTTTTCTTCCTGTTCCAGTTCTGACATTTTAAACGGTTTCCCTGACATATATTTCTCTAATAGTTCATCGTTTCCCATAATTACCGCATCCCACTGTTCCATATCGTCATTGTCCGTTACATTTATATGGGGATGCTGCCCAACCTTTTGCTTCACTATAATTTCCGAAGAAAGCTTTGCTTTCATTTCCCGATATACCATTGGCAAATCAATCCCCTCTTGGTCAATTTTATTGATGAAAAAAATTGTCGGAATCTTCATTATCTGTAGTGCATGAAACAGTATACGGGTCTGTGCCTGTATGCCATCCTTTGCAGAAACTAATAATACTGCTCCGTCTAATACGGATAAAGAACGGTATACTTCCGCCAAAAAATCCATATGGCCTGGCGTATCTATAATGTTGACTTTTACATCCTCCCACTGAAAAGATGTCACTGCTGTCTGGATAGTGATTCCCCTTTGACGCTCCAAATTCATTGTATCTGTCCTTGTTGTGCCTTCATCTACGCTCCCTAGTTCTGCAATTGCACCACTGGTATACAATAAACTTTCCGTTAATGTTGTCTTTCCTGCGTCAACGTGAGCCAGAATGCCTAAGTTAATTATTTTCATGTGATTTTCCTCCTATCAACACCCAAAAAAGGGCATAAAAATACCCAGTGATAAATACTCCTATCACTGGGTAAATAACTCCAATAGCCCCAAAACACTTATATGTTTTCGGGCATATAAAATTACATGATAAAAGTATTCTTAAACTGGGTACAAAAAACTAAGCCCCATATTAAAAGTGAAACGGGACTGCTACTTTTTGTTCCCACTATCAAATTGACAGTTTATTTAAGAATACCTTGCCGCATATTTATTAACTCCTTGTATAATACTGAATCTAATTATATTCCTTAACCCTTTATTTGTCAAGCTGACAAACTAAAGCAGAAAAAGCGGCAGGATTTCCCCCTGCCACTAATCATCTGTTTATGCAAAAATAATTTCCTTTTCCACAATCTCCCTCGCACAAGCCCTTATGTTATTGAGGCATCCTGTCCATTCTAAGGCGTTTTCTGCCTTTAGCTGTTCCGTTATGCCCTGTGCCTGTTTCATACCCTCTATGAGCCTTTCAAAGCGTTCCTGTGCCTGTCTGTTGATGTCGGCAAGGTAGGCGTTTAGCCTGCCGCTTGTAAGAAGATTGGTGTATGTAACTTTACGGTACTGTTTTAGATAATCTAAATGCCGTTGCCCCCAGATGCCTATTGCCTGTTCTTCTTCGGCGGGTACAGTTAAGCACGGTATCAAATAATCCCCTTGCCTTTCGTATTTGCCGCCCAGTTCCTCAAATAATGATTTTGCCATTGTCTGTTACCTCCACATTCTTTTTTATTTTGAATGTCCGCAAAATCCGTCCTACATCTCCGGGTCTCCACGGACAATCCAGATCATGAAGTGCCACCAGACGGTCCTGCACATTGGTGCCTGCGCCCATCTTGGCGGTGCTGCCCAAAAGGACACGAACCTGACCGGTACGGACTTTAGAGAACAGCTCCTTTTTCCGCACTTCGGTATTGGCTTCATGGATAAAAGCGATCTGGTCGGCAGGCATCCCCTGAGCAATGAGTTTCTGACGAATATCGTCATATACCGTAAAGGTCGGTTCCTGTTCCGGCAGAGGCACAGCGCCTTCCAATGCGTGAAGCAGTGGATTATCCAGCGTTTTCGCCGCCTTGCTTGCAGGAGCTTTGGCCTGTGGTGTAGAAATGTCGCAGAACACCAGCTGGGTCAGCTTGTCAGCTTTGCCGTCCCGCCAGATCTGCATGATGTTGTCCACACACTGATTGACCTTTGTGCCAGGTTCGTCCGGCAGCATCTGGTTGACGATCCTCTGGTCAAGCCCCAACTTACGGCCATCCGAGGTAATCTTGAGCATGTTATCCTGGGACGGGTCAACAGTTCCGCTGTGTACCAGCGATGCGCGCTCCGAAAGGGTCTTGACCATTTCCTGCTGATGTTCGGTGGGCTGCGCCACGATGTTGTGGTACTCCACTTCCGGGGTAGGGAGATTTAACTGGTCGGCAGTCTTAATGTCCGCCACTTCTTTGAACAGGTTCATCAGCTCCGGCAGATTAAAGAACTTGCTGAATCTCGTTCTTGCCCGGTATCCGGTGCCTTCCGGTGCCAGCTCCAATGCTGTGACGGTCTCCCCAAATCGGGAAGCCCAGCAGTCGAAGTGGGTCATGTTCAGTTCTTGCAGGCGTTCATATTGAAGATAACGCTGCATGGTGTAAAGCTCGGTCATGGAGTTGCTGACCGGTGTACCGGTGGCAAAGATCACGCCACGGTTTCCGGTGATCTCATCCATATAGCGGCACTTGGCAAACATATCGGAGGATTTCTGCGCGTCCGATGTGGAAAGACCAGCCACATTCCGCATTTTTGTGTATAAAAACAGGTTCTTGTAGTTGTGGGCCTCGTCCACAAACAGCCGGTCCACACCCAGCTGCTCAAAAGTTACCACATCATCTTTTCGCCCCTCGGCTTGCAGCTTTTCCAGTCTGGCTTCCAGAGACTTTCTGGTACGCTCCAGCTGCTTGACGGTAAAACGCTCGCCGCCGCTGGCCTGCACCTCTGCGATACCCTCGGTGATCTCGTCGATCTGCTCATAGAGAAGCCGTTCCTGACGCTCCCGGCTGATGGGGATACGCTCAAACTGGCTGTGTCCCATGATGATGGCGTCGTAGTCACCGGTCGCAATACGGGCGCAGAACTTCTTGCGGTTATGGGTCTCAAAGTCCTTTTTGGTTGTGACTAAGATGTTGGCAGAAGGATAGAGGCGCAGAAACTCCGATGCCCACTGCTCAGTCAGGTGGTTGGGAACCACAAAGAGAGATTTCTGGCACAGTCCCAGGCGTTTGGCTTCCATCGCAGCGGCCACCATCTCAAAAGTTTTGCCTGCGCCTACTTCATGTGCCAACAGGGTATTTCCTCCATACAGCACATGGGCAATGGCGCTTTTCTGGTGTTCCCGCAGGGTAATGGCCGGGTTCATGCCCCCAAAAGTGATATGGCTTCCATCATATTCGCGGGGACGGGTAGAGTTCATTTCTTCGTTGTACTGACGCACCAAAGTCTGGCGGCGCTCCGGGTCTCTCCAGATCCAGTCCCTAAAGGCTTCCCGGATCGCCTGCTGTTTTTGAGCCGCCAGGGTGGTCTCCTTGGCGTTCAGCACGCGGCGCTCTTTTCCGTCTGCGTCCTCTATGGTGTCATAGATGCGGACATCCCGCAGGTTCAGGCTGTCCTCTAAAATCTTGTAGGCATTGGCACGACTGGTCCCATAGGTGGTATAAGCTGCCACATCGTTGTAGGATACAGAAGATTTCCCCTTGATCTGCCATTCAGCGGTAAAGGACGAATAGTTGACCTCGATACTGCGCTGGAGATAAAACGGGGTGTTGAAGGTCTCGTACATAAACTGCTGGATGTACTCTTTGTCGATCCAGGTAGCGCCCAGACGCACCTCAATCTCCGACGCATCCAGGTCTTTGGGCTGGGCGGCGGTAAGAGCTTCCACATTGACTGCATAAACCGGGTCCTGCTGTGCCGCCCGCTGCGCCTGACGCAGTTTGCGGCGTACATTGCCAGAGAGGTATTCATCAGCAGTCACATAATGGGGCGTTCCGTCCTGCTCCAACTGTCCCGGTATACGGAAGATGACGCCTTGCAGCTCTCCGGCCAGTTCTTCTTTTGTTTTTCCGGTAAGCTGGCTCATATAGTCCATATCCACGCAGGCTTTTTCCGAGATGGACACCGCCAGTGCTTCACTTGCCGTATCCACCACAGCCACCGCCTGATGGGGCTTGATGGTCCGTTTGGTGAACATATCTGCCTTGCGTTCCAGCTTTCCGTCCTCGTCGATGACTTCCAGCGCACAGAGCAGGTAATAGGAAGAATCATCTGCATAGGCCAGTCGGTTTGCACGGTCATTGATAAGGCCATATTTTTCAGAAAAGCTGTCATACAGGCTGTTCAGTTCCGCCTGCTTTTGGGTAATGGTGCTGTCCGGAACCGCTGCATCCATCTGAAGGTCGATCAGTTCCTGCACACAATCACGCAGTCCCACAAGACCTTTTACGCGGGCTTCTGCGGTGGTGTTGAGATCCGGGCGCACCATGCGGCTGTTTTCCCGGTAGTACACCTGCCCGTCTACAATGGCATAGGAATAGTTCTTCACATTAGGATCGGCAGGAATGAAGGTGTCAATGGCTTCGCCTTCGCCCAGCTCCGGCAGCTCTGCCTCCTGATAAGTGCCATGAATGTACTTCACAGCATCATGCAGCTGGTCGGAAAGCTTCAGTCCCTCGATGGGGTTCACGGTGTAGTCCATACCATGTGCAGTGCTTACCGGCTCCTGTCTGCCCAGCACCATTTCCGGATGGTCGATAAAATACCGGTTGATGGTAAACCCGTCCTCCGTCTGTCCGGTCTGGGTCCATTCCGGCACGATGTCCAACGGGTGGTCCCGCTTTTGGAAGAAGATGATGTCCGATACCACCTCGGCACCGGCATTCTTTTTGAACGCGTCATTCGGCAGACGGATAGCTCCCAGCAGCTCAGCACGCTGGGCAAGATATCGGCGCACGGTGGAATCCTTGGCGTCCATGGTATATCGAGAGGTCACAAAAGCTACCACACCGCCGGGACGCACCTGGTCCAGTGCTTTGGCAAAAAAATAGTTATGAATACTGAAATTCAACTTGTTGTAGGCTTTGTCGTTGACCTGATACTGACCGAACGGCACATTGCCGATGGCAAGGTCAAAGAAGTCACGCCTGTCGGTGGTCTCAAAGCCGCCTACTGTGATGTCCGCCTTGGGATAGAGCTGCTTTGCGATGTGCCCGGAAACAGGGTCCAGCTCCACGCCGTACAGACGGCTGTTTCGCATTTTCTCCGGCAGCATACCAAAGAAATTGCCCACACCCATAGACGGCTCCAGAATATTTCCGGTCTCAAATCCCATACGGTCCACCGCTTCATAGATGGCCTGAATGACCGTAGGGCTGGTGTAATGGGCGTTGAGGGTAGAGCTTCTGGCGGCGGCATATTCCTCCGGGGTCAGCAGTTCTTTTAGCTGGGCATACTCTAAAGCCCATGCCGGTTTCTCCGGGTCAAACGCATCAGAGAGACCGCCCCAGCCCACGTATCGAGAAAGAACCTCCTGCTGTTCGGGGCTCGCCTGCTGTCCGGCAGCTTCCAGCTCTTTCAGCAAACGAATCGCATTGACATTTGCCTGGAACTTGGCTTTCGGACCGCCTTCGCCCAAATGCTCATCGGTAATGCGAAAGTTTTTTGCATTGCGGCGCAGGTTAGCCTTGTATTCCTCATAGGAGGCTTTCTCGGCAGCTTTGGCATTGGGGAAGGTCTGCCACTGGCCATTGACCTGAATGGAAACCGGGTGTTCGTCCAGCACTTCCTCAAAGGTTTTCTCCGGCTCAGTCACAGGGGCTGGTGGCTCCGGCTCCTCGATATGCAGTCGTTCCACCACCACATCATAAGGCAGATTGTTCTTATCGCCCGGATAGACGGCCATGGTCTCGGAATGGAAGGTTGGGGATTCGGTAGCCGGTTGGGGCTGTTCCTGTCCAAAACCGTCCTGCTGACGGGCATACATCCCGCGCAGCAAAGGCGCAACCTCATCCCAGCGGAAATACAGCATAGCCAGACGCTTTTCCTCTGCATCCATGACTTCCAGTTCTATGCCCTGTGCCGTGGTACGGTAATCGGCAATATCGCCGGTCTCCAGATTCAGTGTCTCGATCTCACCGGAATAGGCTCTGCTCAGCCAGTAGGCAATCTCGCTGTTGCTCCTGCCGGATTGCAGCAGCGTGGAAATCTTCTTTTTATCCGCTTCATCCATCAGTCCATGAGCCAATACATCCCGCAAGTCCTGATCTGCCTTGTCCGGGTCAGTAGGAAGAAACTCGGTATAGTAAGCATTGCGGCGGTCTGCCCGAAGCAGCTGCTCGAACTGTTCTTTGCGCTCTGCCCGGTAGATGGGATATACCATCCCGGTGGGCAGAAGCTGTACGGTGTCCTCACGCAGCTCGGTGATCTGATAGGCGTCATCCTCGATATACACGGTATCGCCCACGGCATAGACCAGGGCAGCAGGGTCATAGGATGTTCTTTGCGGAGTTGGGCGGCGAACTGCATCATATTCCTCATCGGAAATAGCAACTTCGGAAGTCTGCTCTGTCTCAGCAGCTGCGATCTGCTCTACATCCGACATCACCTGTTGGATAAACGGATCATTGTCCAGTTTTTCCGGGTCTGCCACCTGGCCGTTGACAATCCCTCTTTCCTCCAGAGCTTCCCGGATGGCGATTGGGTCGATGTCGTCAAAACGGTCCTGTTCTTCTTCGGTATAGAACCGGTCCTCCTGAATGAGCTGGGCAAGCCTGCGCTGTACCTTCGGCCAGGGCAGCTGCGTTTCCTCCGGGCTGCCGGCACGGACAACGAACAGGCTGTTGCTGTTACTGCCGCCGTATTCCTGAGCCAGCCATGCGGCGGTATCTTTTTCTCTTGCATGGTCTTTCATATAGCGGACAACAGCGTGTTTACTCTCGATATTGCCGTTCCATGCACAAAGGGCAGTATCAATATCTTCCTGAGAAAGAGGGCGCAGAAGCTCATGGAGCTTTGGATAGGTCTCGTCGATCACTTCCCGGTGTAAACGCTGACGGAACTCCGGCACATCCGAATAGAGTCGGATCAGCTCCATATCCTTAGAACCAAGGACTGCACGGCGCACAGCGGCATTACCTTCGATGACAGCATTTTCACGGTCAGAATGCCCGCAGGCATTGCGGTATGCGGCATCCTCGGAAATAGCGGCAGTCACCACAGGCTTATACTGCTCAAACTGCTCCCCAAGGGTAGGCTTTGGTGTTTCTTCATCCATCTCCGGCTGCTGGGCTTGAATGGCATCTTCTTCGGCCAGTTCCTGTTCAGACTGGATCTTGTCATACTGTGCCTGTTCCTGTTCGGTAAGATAGCGGTCTTTCTGGACAAGTGAGGTAATGCGCTTGGCAACCTTTTCCCAGTTCAAGTGAACATCCGGGCAGTCCTGCTTTTTATAGTGCAGTCCTTTCCCATCGTGATCTTCGCCGCTGTGTGTTGCGCCGGACAGGGCATGAGAGCGTCCGCCAATGCCATACTCGTCTTTGAGGAATCTCACTTTCTCCTTATCCGTATGGTTTGCCATGAAGAACGCATAGATACGGCCTTTTCCTCCGGCGAAACTGCTGCCGCCGGTCATAGCGGCGTCGATCTCATCCTCGGTAATGAAGTGCTGAACGGTTGGCACTTGGGAAAGGTCTGAAGAAAAGGTCCTGCGTGGCAGGTTAAGGTCCTTCAGGTTCTCCCAGATCTCCCTTGGTCTGTGATAGTGAAAACGCAACAGGTCACGATCCTGCTGATAGGCAGTCCAGAAGGCGGCGTATTCTTCCTTGAGTGTCTGGCGGAAAGCCGGGTCACTCAGCTGCTCCGTCAGGCGGCGGGTCTCCTCTGGGAAACCATTGCCTTTGATCTCTGACAGGCAGGACAAATATCCGGCTTTTCTGGCGTCCTCGCTGAGATCGTGATACAGATGCCAGAGCTTTTCCGAGAGAAGGGAGCGTTCATAGCCTGCCGCTTCTGCAAGCTCCACATTGGAGGCAAACTGACCACTTTTCAAAAGCTCCCCGATACGCTCTGCGGCACTCTCCCAGGAAATGACCTGGGCAGACCTGTCATAACGGACAGACTTCCCGTGGGAAAGATGGATACCATCCTCGGCATACCATGCACTCACACTGCCAAGGCCGTTACCGCCGTGATACAGCGTTTTCAGTATCTCGGCAATCTCAGCGGTGGTTTTCTGCTTTTCAAAGGCTGCAACCACACGCTCTCTCTGACGATCTGTATTGCCTCCCAAACGCAGCACATGGTCAATATCATTTTGGGCAAAAGAAAAAGCAGAGGATGTATGCGCTACATTCTCTGCTTCATCTATGGATTGGATCTGCTCCGCTTCGGAGAGGAACAGGTTTAGGGTCAGCTGTTGATAAGCTCCGCCATCAGGATCTCCTCTGCCTGGGCTTTGCAGGTGTTCATCAGCCCCACCCACTTCATGGGATCGCTGGCTTTCAGTTCCTCGGTGGCTCCCGCTTCTTTCGCCAGCTGGGGCATCATCTGCTCCAGTCTGCTCTGGGCGGTCTCGTCGATCTCCAGAAGGTGCTGGTACAACTTCTCGCTCAGCAGCATCTGGTTGTAGAGGATGGGACGATGTTCCTTCAGGTAGGTTTTCCTCATCCTGCCGTACTTGCCCAGGGGTTTCGACCGCTGCTGGCTCAGCTTCAGGTCGGGAATCTGATAGTCTCCGTTCTGGATGTAGGTCATGGGATTGTTCATCTTGCTTGCTCCTTTCTTGGTTGGCTTCGCGCTCTGCATTTCGGACGGTAACGCCGATCTGCCGCAGCACCTGCTGGTTAATCTGACTGACCGCTGTTCCCAGCGCCCCGATAGTTGCCGGGGTATTGAAATCAAAGATCGCCATGAAATCTTCGTGGTCGAAGTAGCGTTCTGGTTCCAGTCCACAGCGGGACATCAAAGCGTAAGTGATACTGACGGTGGCTGCTGCCTTGAACTGTACTCCGATGTTAAACTCATCATATTCCTCCAAAAAGGAACCGTCAACGATATAGAAGAAGTCCTGCTGATGCTCCGTCCAGTATTCCTCAGCCAGTTTTCCGGCTACCTCCGTGAGCTGTCCGGCAAGGTCATCACCGGAAACATCATAGGTGCGCTCAAGCATGGCCTGCACGGAATCCAGATGGCGCTTCTCCAGCTGCCACAGCCAGGGAGTGCGGGAATGTTCACGGGTTCCGGTGTCGGAAATGTCAAAGACATAACGCAGGCGAGGTCTGTCCCCGGAATCGTCCACCAGAGCAATCCCTTTGGAACCGCGCCTTACATACCGGCCCATCTTTTCATTCCACAAATCGTACTCCGCACAGGCGATGGCGTCCGGTCGCTGGGCATAGATCATCAGCTGCTCATGGAACGGGTACTTGTAAAGGCGGGAAGCAGTAGTGAGAAACCCTGCCCATTCCTGCCAACTCCCCGTGAGCTGCGTTGTCACCTTCTCCGCCATCTGTGCATATAGTTCAGCTTTGGTTGGCATAGTGTCCTGTCCTCCTTTCGGTTTTGGGGTAAAGAGGTGGGGTGGCATATTGCCACCCCATCCCTGCGATTATGGTGTTTACTGGTCAAAATCCGGATACAACTCCAGCTCGGCAAACTCGGCATCACTCATGGCCTGGAGATTGCCCAGTGCGCTGTCTGTCAACTCCCGCAGCTCGGTTTCCTCCGGGGCCAGCTCGCCGCGCATCTCACGCAGGCTGTCGATCAGTCCGGTGCGGCTGCCGGTATTGTAAATGCACATCAGGTTCATTTCCTCAAAAGTAAAGTTTCCCATATCAAATCTCCCTTTCCGCACTCTTTTTTGGCGCTATCTTTTTGTGTTCTGCCTTGGGCTGGCTTTTCAGCTGCTCCATGACGGACTTTTTCTTTTCCCGTTCCTCCCGATGGGCAGCGGTAG
Source organism: Amedibacillus dolichus DSM 3991 (assembly GCF_000154285.1). Lineage (GTDB taxonomy): Bacteria > Bacillota_I > Bacilli_A > Erysipelotrichales > Erysipelotrichaceae > Amedibacillus > Amedibacillus dolichus. The sequence continues at coordinate 19,601 of NZ_DS483473.1, forward strand.
CCAAATCCATGAGGGAAATGGGCTGACCGTTGCGGGCCTGCTGTTCCAGCTCTGCCACCGTAGGCTCTTTTGCGCCATTGTTGATGATACCGTCGATCATGCCGTAATCGTCCTCCACGGCCATCTCCGCATTTTTCAACGGATTTTCCGGCAGGAATCCGGGGATCTGGGTAAAACCAACACTGTCACAGTAATGACAGGATACCTTACCGTCCTGCTTGATCGCAACGATGTCACTGACACTCATAGAAGGACTGTGAAAATCCGCCGGCTTTTGCAGATTAAACTGCTCATATAGTTTTTCCAGCTGCTCCGGTACCGTGCCAGACTCCCTCAGCGGAGCTGTGTAAATGAGGTCATAATTGCTGCGGTCTATGGAAATGTCATGGGACTTTAACCAATCCAGATTCATAAAGCGCACATTCTGCGGATCGTCACGGCTCACCTGATAGATAGCAAAGCAATCTCTGTTCTGGGATAGAAATGCCTGTTCGCGTTCCTGCTGATGTTCCTGACGCTCCATGACCTTTTCGTGGAACTGAGGGCTTTTCTCCCATTCCTCACGGTCCACGCCAAAAAGACCGCCATGATCCATGATTTCCTGCGGGTCAAACACCATGCTCTCCGTATTGTCCTCATGCAGCACATAAACGGTCAAACCGGCGGCATCCAGTTCCAGCGCCCGTTCTCTGGTAACAGGGAACATCCCATCATAGGAGTAGCCGTATTCCTGCATATCTGGTGTGGAGACCTGCTCATCCGGCATGGGGTATTCATCCAGTGCCTGCTCCTGTGCTTCCGGCAGCTGGGAAGAAGCAGCCATCTGACTGACCTCTGCCTGCATCTGCTGATAGGCAGCGTCCTGCAAGGTCTCAATCATGGACAACGGTGCGTATTTTACCGAGTCTCTGCCCAAATCGTTGTCATCACAAATCTGGAGAACTGCCTTCATGCGGGAAATCTCCGGCATATCCAGCTGACCACCATCCAGCTCTTTCATGGATGCGGCATCGTAAAGGGTATAGTCCCAGCCGCTGTCACAGGACTGGATATGAAGATAGGTGGCATTGTCGATCAGAAACAAAGCCTCCTGCTGATTGGCGTCCGCCCCCAGCACTTCCATTTCCGGCATTGCCGCAGCCAGTTCCTTTACCGCTTTTTGCACCAGAGGATTATCACGGTAATAGTCGATTGCCTGGATGGTGTCCAGGTCAATGGTCTGGCCGGTCAAAATCGGAAAAGGTCCTTCATAGTCGCTTCCGTCTTTCAGCTCAAAACCAATGCCCTTGATCCCGTTCATTCGTTCTGCCGGAATCTCCTGATAAATGCGGATTGCTTCCTCCAAAGACAAGTTATCGTGGTATTCTCCGAGGTTTGGAAATTCCATGCACTCTGCTACATAGTAAGTCAGATTGCTGGTTGGCTGCTCTATCGGGGCGGTTTCCGGCTCTGCCTTTGCATGAGGGTCGATTCCGCGCTCTTTGCAGATTTCCTTATAGTGGCGCTCAATGTCGGAGATCAAAGTGCCGGAGGTTTTGTTGATGGTCTCCAAACTGGCTCTCAATTCTTTCAGCTCCTTGCCTTGACTCCAACTGGCAATATAGCCAAAGCTGTTTTCTCCAGTCTCGATGCCAAAATACTTGCAGACCGCATAGGAGATGCTTTCAGCCTCCACTTCTTCCGTGTGACGATCTTTCCTCTGTTTCTGCAAAAACTGGGAGAGGGTAGAAAAGCCACCGGTAAAATTCAGCCCTTTTTCCTCGGTCAGCATCAAGCGTCCATCTTCCGTCAGTTCCAACGGCTCTGTCAGCAGAACGGAGCCTGCATGGTTTACAACCACTCGTTCTTCCACACAGACCGGATCTCCAGGATCGTAGTCAGAACCGCGCAGGTCATAGCAATAAACGCCCTCTGGCAGATTATCGCGAGCAATCCGTCCGTTGGAGAACAGACCAAGTTTATCAAACAGCTCGATCTCCTGATATTGCTCGTCATTGGCAATCTGGATCTTTTTCTGATTGTGGAGCTTGCTGTGAGCAATCTCGTGAACCGTGGCCGAAACCGTCTGCACCTCGCTCATGCCCTGACGAATGGCAATTTTCTGATGATCGGCAGAAAAATAGCCGTCCGTATCGGCGGCCATTGCTTCAAAAGTAATCGGCACCGGTGCGCTGCGGCGCAGGGCCTCCATGAATGCCTCATAATTTGGCACATTGCCGGAAAGGGAGGAAGCAAGCTCCGGCAAAGGTTTCCCGTCGGTCTGACTCACATCAAAGACCTTGACAGGGCGAAACATGGGAATCTCGATTTCTTTTTCCTCTGTGACGATCTTTCCGTCTTTATCCAGAATCGGAGCCTTGGTATCTGGGTCCAGCTTCTGCTCCTCGATTTTCTTCTTATACGGTGTGGGAGCGATGATGGTAATGCCATGCTCGCCCTTTTTTACATGACGCTCAAACTGGTCTCTCCACTTATTGTATCCGGCTACCAATGTGGCGTCCGGCTTCTGCATATAGATGAGCATGGTGTTGTTTACCGAATAGCGGTGGAAGCGGGACATGACGGACAGATAACGCATATACTTTTCGCTTTCAAACAATTCTTTGATACCCTGCTCGATGCCATCTGTGATTTCCCTTAGCCGTTCTCGGTTGGTGGGTTTATTCTCAGCCATGATTTTCAATCTCCTTTCCAAGTGTGTGATTTCTGCTGTGTGTTCTGCAATCCATGCCTTTTGTTCTTCTTCACTTTCATAAAGAAAAAGGTCCAGCAGGTACTCTACATAGGTTTTCTTCTGGATTGCTTCCACAAAGCGGGGGTGCGGTTCTTCCTCCGGTGTCCTGGGAGAACGGTCGGCTTCCCATTTTTTCAACAGATAGTAGTAATCGGACAGTACACGGTAACAGCGCTGTCGATCCTCCCGAAACTTCTGTGCCTCGGTTTTTTGCCGGACATATCTCCTGCGGGGCGGGGCCTGACTGTCATAGATCAGGCCAAAGTCCTGTGCCAGTTTCTCCGCCGCTTCTTTTGGGGAGAGGTCAAAGAGCTTTGCGGTAAAGTCGATCACATCCCCATCTGCGCCACAGCCAAAGCAGTGGAACCGCTGGTCTACCTTCATGCTGGGATTCTTATCATCGTGAAAGGGACAGCAGGCCATGCCAGTTCGACTGACTTTTATCCCGTAAAACTCTGCCGCTTCTCTGGTGCTAACCGACTGCTTGACCGCTTCAAATACATTCTCTGCCATGTGCCTTTAACTGCCGGACTTTTTCACAGGGGGCTGGTATCCGGCGGCTTTTGCTCGCTCACTGGCAGCTTTGCGGCGCTCGGCGCTGTATGGCTCCCGGACTGATACACACCGCTTGGGGACGGTAAAGTTATGGGCGTCCTTTCGGGTGATCTGGTCGGGGTGCTTTTTTGCCAGCAGTTCCAGCTTCTCCATCAGACGGGGATCGTGGGTATAGACCTCAGCCATTGGTTCTGCCTGGTTATAGAGGAGAATGGTTTCCCGTTCCACTAAAGAGAGCTTCATCGGCTGCCTCCTTTCCACTGGTCAAATTCCAGCTTGAAGTTGGCATACTGTCCATCGTCCTCCAAAACCACAGTGGCATCGTAGGTCTTGCCGGTTTTCTCCGAATATAACCCCGTCACACGGACACGGCCATCGTTCAGCAGCGCAGACACCACAGCCTTGGTCGGCTGTTTTTTCTTGGCAGCCCACCATTTGTTGTTTTTCCAGATTGCAAATTTACAAGAATCATTCTGACAGAAGAAGCCTTTTTGCAGTTCTGCAACTTCACCGCCGCAGCGAGGGCATTTGCCCACTACCTCACGGGGCGGAGTGAACAGGTACTCGGTTCCCTTGATGACCTGATAAGTTCCCACCAGATCTTTCAGCATGGTGCTGATCCCGTCCAGAAACTCCTCTGGTGCAAGCTGCCCGCGCTCGATCTTGCCCAGGCGGTACTCCCACTCGGCAGTCAGAAGCGGCGATTGCAGTTGTTCCGGCAGGACCGTGATAAGGGATACTGCATCGTGGGAAGGGAGAAGCTGCACCGTTTTCCTGCTCTTTTTTCGTTCCAGAAAACCGGCAGATACCAGCTTTTCCAAAATACCGGCACGGGTGGCCGGTGTCCCCAGACCTTTTCGCTCGGCGTCCTCCGGCATATTCTCTTTTCCGGCAGTCTCCATTGCGGACAACAAGGTATCCTCCGTAAAGTGCTGAGGTGGACTGCTTTTACCTTCTTTGACGATTGCCGCAGAAATCGAAAGGGTCTGTCCTTCGGTCAGCTCCGGCAGAGCTTTCTCTGCGCCTTCTTTTTTCGGCTCTGCATCCTTCATTTTGGCACGGTAAGCGTCCTCCAGTGCTTTCCATCCGGGGTGCTTCACCGTTTTTCCTTTGGCGGTAAACTCTCCACCGGCACACGCTGCAATCACAACAGTTTCCGAATAGATATGGGGCTGGGCTACGGCGCACAGCAGACGCAGGGCCACCAGCTCCAGCACCGCTTTTTCTCCCGCAGGAAGGGCAGAAAGGTCTGCATCCTTGAGATTTCTGGTAGGGATTACTGCGTGGTGGTCAGTTACTTTCTTATCGTTGATGACCGTCTGCGGATCACAGGTAATGGCGATCCCTTTGCGAAACGGCATAGCGTTGGCAACCAGATTGACCAGCACCGGCAGGCTGTCTGCCATATCACCGGTCAGATAGCGGCTGTCAGTACGGGGATAGGTGCAAAGCTTCTTTTCATACAGACTTTGCAGATAGTCCAGGGTCTGCTGGGCTGTAAATCCAAGCAAGCGGTTGGCATCTCTTTGCAGAGTAGTCAGGTCATAGAGGGCAGGCGGCTTTTCAGACTTTTCCTTGCACTCCACCTTTTTGATTGTGACATTTGCACCCTGACAGGTTTCTTTCAGCTGCTCAGCAGCGGCCTTATCCGCCATGCGATCCCCGGATATGGTAAGACCGGGCAGCTCAAGCGCCACGGTATAAAAGGGAACCGGCTTAAAGGTGTCGATCTCAGCTTCTCGCTGAACAATAAGCGCCAGCGTCGGGGACATCACGCGCCCGATGTTGAGGGTTCGGTGATACAGCACGGAAAAAAGCCTTGTCGCATTGATCCCCACCAGCCAGTCGGCCTTGGCACGGCAGAGGGCAGCATCCCGAAGTCCGTCATAATCCGCACCGGGGCGCAGGTTTGCAAAGCCTTCCCTTATGGCAGAGTCCTCCATCGAAGAAATCCAGAGCCTTTTCATAGGCTTCTGACAGTCTGCCAGCTCATAGACGCTGCGGAAGATCAACTCACCCTCGCGTCCGGCATCGCAGGCATTTACCACCTCCGTCACATCCGGGGCGTTCATCAGCTTTTTCAGAATATCAAACTGCTTTTTCTTATCCTTTCCCACTACCATCTGCCAATGTTCCGGCAGGATAGGCAGGTCATCATATCGCCACTTGGCATACTTGGGGTCATAGCTGTCTGCATCTGCAAGACCGGCCAGATGACCCACGCACCAGCTGACACGCCAACCGTTGCCCTCCAGATACCCGTCCTTACGGACGGTTGCGCCGATCACCGCCGCCAAACTCTGGGCAACTGATGGTTTTTCGGCAATTACCAATTTATGTTGAGCCATGATGGTTCCTCCTCTCTTTGAGCCATCGGGACATTTCCCGGTGACAGATACCTACGCAGGGTCTTCCATAATTCCCGCAACCATAGCAGGGGTGGCTGTGGGGCAAAGAAGGAGGACGGGAAGTTTCCTTCCCGCCCTCCGGCCTGCGTGTCATCATGCGTTCATAGGGACTGTCTGTGAAACGGGTCATTTCACACTGTCCTCATCATCATCTTCTGTGCTGCCCCCGTCAGCATCCGGTTCCTCCGACTCCTCATCCTCGGTTTCCCATTCCTCGGAATCTTCCTCGCCATAATCATAATCGTCCAGACTGTCATTGCCCTTGGTCTTAGGCTTGTTCTTAACGAGCTTCAAGTAGGCAAATACGCCACCGCCTCCCAGCAGAGCCAGCAAAAGGACTATCGCAGCCGGGTTCAATCCGGCAGGCTTCTCTTTTTCCGGCTCCGATGTTTCTGCCGGAGGTTCCGGTGCTTTGCCCGTACATTTACTCTTATCAGTTGCGCAGACCGGGCAGGCCGTATTGACTGCCCCTGCTTCACATTTTGTTGAACAGCTACACACAGCAGCCGGCTCCTCTTTGACATTTTCATCTTCCATCAGTGCCATCAAATCTGCTTCATCCACCTGGTTCAGAAAGTGAACAGCAGTCTTTTTATCCTCATTAGCCCTGTCGATCAAAATGTAAAAATAGTTGCCAGCCTTGGTGGTAACGGTAATGAGCTGCTTATTGCCACCAAAATCATCCACCAGAGCGGCATTGCCATCTGGTGTAAGTGCCGGTGCCGGTTCTGCTTCTTCCACAATCACATTGCTGTCATTGGTAGAATCCTCTGCCGGTGCCGCCGGAGCCTGTTCTGACCCCTGTGCGAAAGCAGGGATCGTAAAGCCAAATGCCACAACCATTGTCAGGCAAAGGGCGGAAAGTGTTTTGCAAATTCTTTTATTCTTCATAAGCGGTAGCCTCCTGATTATTTGATTCCGGCAGTGCCGTATCTCTGCCATGGTTCATTCCACCGGAAAGCATAGCGTTCAGCTGTGCTGGAGTCATGCGTAACGCACGAACCATCTGAACGATTTCCAGATTCTCTGCCTCCGTTTTCTGTGCTTCCAAGGTCTTGAGCTTTTCCTGATATTCCGCAATCTTCTCACGGGTTTTCTCAATTTCCTGGTCGATACGTTCAATTTTGTTTTTTGCCATAACCGTTCACTCCTTTCCACAAAGTCTGTTACCAGTTCATCAGACCATAGCCTTTAATGCTTTGATAATTCAGGTCATAACTTTTGATCTTGCAGGCATCGCCGGAATTTCCCTCCACGGTATAAACACGGCTGCCATCCGTACCGATCACGATACCCACATGGTCTGCTGTCCCATCCAAATCCCAATCAAAGAAAATTGCATCTCCGGGAGCCAGATTGTTATAGCCTCTTGCACCCCATTGTCCATGAGACTGGAACCACGGAACGCCCTGCCACTCGCAGCCTGCAAAGCGCGGCTCACTTTTTCCAGCCTGGTTATAACACCAGGATACAAAGCAGGCGCACCACTCCACGCGGCTGTCAAAGCCATACCAGCTCCAATAAGGATAGCCGCCCACATTGCCGACCTGACGCTTGGCCAACTCCACCAACTGCGGATTTCCGGGACGGGTTCCATTTACAAACTGTACACCGGTCAAGTCCTCGGAATTGCTCATGTCAGGGGAACCACCGCCAAACAACAGCGGCTTATTGCCCATGGTCTGCCGGTAAACCTGATACATTTCCATCTGCTCCGGGGTCAGTAACTCCGACGCCACAGCGGAAATGGGCTTGCTGGTGAGTTTCACATTCAAAATGTAATACTCATAGGGGACTTCTTCTGAGGTGGTCTCGCCGGTCTCCGGGTCGGTGGAGGTCTCCGTGCGGTAGCGAATCTCCACTTCCTCAGTAAGCGTCAGCTGATACTGTGCTGCAAACACACGCGCCAGCTCTGCCTGAGCGCTCTGTTGGGTGTAACCTTGCAAGACGGCAGACAGAAATGCTGCCAGCTCATGAGGGTCATGGCCGATCATACCAAGGTCATAGCGATACTCGTCATACCCTGGGTGGCTGCTTTCAATGTTGTCGATTTCCTCCTGCAACTGGGCTTCTCTGGCTGCATAATCTGCCTCCACCGCCAGCATTTCCGGGTCATCCGACGGATAGGTGGTGCCGGAGAGAACGGAACCGATGCTCTGCGCCATCATGGAGCAGGAGGACATGGTATTCATCAGCATACAGGTAATGAGGAACAAAACCCCTGCCATCAGGAAACCCTTCTTGTGGCGCATGACGAATGCCCCTGCCTGCTGTACCTTTTCTTTTACCGTCCTTGCGGCTTTTCCGGTTTTGGATGCAGCCTGGGCGGTATTTCCGGCAGTCTGACCGGCGTGTTTGGCGGCGGCATACTGCTTTTTGATGGCCTGCTTTTGCTGCCAGCGGGAAAGCGGATTGCTGGCAAACTGGGGATTTTCCTGCAAAGATTTCTGGTACAGAACATTTACATTTGCCTTTTCCAGTTGGCGCTCTGCCTGTGCTGCTTTGCGGTACGGCTTCAGCTTGTGGCTGCGATAGCCCTCCCGCACCAGATAAGCGCCGGTCTCCACCGCTTCCTCGGACTTGTGGGCGCTTTCCACGCCCACATTGTCCTGCTCTGTTTCCCGGATCTCTTTGTGGAGCTTGCCCACGACCAGATGGGCGGGAGCTTGCCTGACTCCTTGAGAAACTTTGGAAGGTGGCTTTTTCTTGTCCTCAAAGGTCAGCTTCGAGGTCTTTTTTCCGGTATCCGGGTCAATGACCGTCTGCCTGACCTTTTTCTTTGGGATATTGGCCTGCGCCTTATCTGCTCTGGCCGCAGCTTTCTCCGCTTTACGGATCGGCTTTTCCAGTGCAGGGTCAGACCGTTCCTCATCAGTAAAGCGCAGGCGCGGTTCCTTATTCAAACCATTCTCCCAGCATGAGGGAGGACATCATGTAGTGCAGCTCTGCATAAATGGCCATTCCCACCGGATCGTTGAACATACAGCCGGACAGGTAGGCATAAAACTGTGCCACCACATCGGACAGGATCTTCGCTTCGGTTCCTTCCAGAACCAGACCCCCCATACCTTCTTTGGCACGGATGGTGCTCCACACCTCTGCCAAACGGAGCAGCCCCACCTGACCGGTCTCATTCAGTTCGGCTGCCTGGTCTGCCGCTGTGCGGCACTCGCTGACTGCTTCAGCCATGACCGTAAGCAGCTGGCTGCGCTGGGCATTTACCGCCCTGTCAAAAAACATCAGCGGGTTTTTATTCAAAATGTTGAGATTCATAATCATTCATCCTCCTTTTTCAATTCTTGAGGTTTGGTGGTCATAATGCGGTAAAGCTCGGTATTCTTCGGGAAGTGATCCACGAAAGGCAGAATTGTAGAGCCATAAAACAGCAGGCCCTCGCCCTCACCGGAGTGGGTCACATAAGATAATTGGTGTGTGGAAATACCCAGCTGCTTGGCGAGGATCTGACGGTCTCCCCTGCCTGGTTGAGCATATACACGAAGTCGGAATTTTCAAAGATATTTTCCACCTCGCGGCTGGAAAGTAGATCTTTGACGTTCTGCGTGATTCCGGTGGGGATGCCGCCCCATTTTCTGAATCGCTTCCAAATTTCTACCGTATAAGCAGCGGTCTGTTCCTCCTTCAAAAGCAAGTGCATCTCGTCGATGTAGTAGCGGGTAGACTTGTGAGCGGCACGGTTGATGGTGACACGGTTCCACACCTGATCCTGAACTACCAGCATACCGATTTTTTTAAGCTGCTTGCCCAGTTCCTTGATGTCATAGCAGACAATCCGGTTATCAATATCCACATTGCTCTGATGATTGAACACATTCAACGAACCCGTTACATAGATTTCCAATGCCGTTGCAATGTACTGAGCTTCTTTTTCTTCCTGCTCCCGCAACAGGTTATAAAGGTCCTCCAAAATCGGCATATTCTCCGGGCGCGGGTCATTGAGATAGGTCTGATAGACCAGGCGCACACAACGGTCAATAATGGTTTTCTGCACCGGCTGCAAGCCCTCCTTACCGCCCACGATCAGCTCACACAAGCTGAGGATAAAGTCAGACTTGAGTGACAGCGGGCTTTCATCATCCGAATAGTCCAGATTCAGATCCATCGGATTGATATAGTTGGTTGAAGTAGGTGAGATCTTGATGACCTGCCCATGCAGACGCTCAACAAGAGGTGCGTACTCCGCTTCCGGGTCACAGATAATGACATCATCACTGGTAAGCAAAAAGCAGTTGGCAATTTCTCGTTTTGCGCTGAAGGACTTACCGGAACCCGGCGTACCCAGAATCAGGCCGTTGGGGTTTTTCAGCAGCTTTCTGTCCACCATGATGAGGTTGTTGGACAGAGCATTGATGCCGTAGTACAGAGCTTCTTTCCCGTTCTGGAACAGTTCCTGCGTAGTGAAGGGCACAAAGATAGCTGTGGAACTGGTGGTCAGTCCTCGCTGAATCTCAATCTGATTGAGACCCAGAGGCAGACAGCTCATCAGCCCTTCTTCCTGTTGGAAGTCCAGTCTGGTCAGCTGACAGTTATACTTCTGGGCAATAGAGCCTGCCTGAAAGATGTTGTTGCCAAGCTGACGGGGATTGTCCGCTGTGTTCAGCACCAGAAAGGTCAAAAGGAACATTCTCTCGTTGCGGCTCTGCAAATCCTGCAAGAGTTTTTTCGCTTCACTGCCGTAGGTAGCAAGGTCAGATGGAATGATGTCCATGTCGTATCCGGCACGGACTGCTTTTTTCTGTTCCTCGATCTTGCTGCGGTCCAGGTCGGTAATCTTCCGCTTTACCGTTTTGATGGCTTTCACCTGATCCACCGACTGAATGTGCATACTCACAATGAGCGAGCTTTCCATATCCAGAAAATCAGCCAGCAAACGGTCATTCAGTTCCGGTGCGAGAATCTGCAAAAAAGAAACAGTCCCGTATTTCTTACCCATACGGAACTGCTTGCCGGTGCGGAACTCAAAGGAGCTTGGTGCAATAAAATCCTTTGTGGACAGACCGGAAGGAGCCAGCCAGTCCCATTCAAACTGAAACGGGAGTTGTTCATCCATGTGGAATACCGCATGAAGCTGAAAAAGCCTTTCTTTACCGTCCAGCGTTCTGGCAGCTACACCAAGACGCTTGAAGTTATTAAGTATATCGGTCTCAATACGCTCCAGACGGGGCTTGGCGGCTTTGATGCTGTCCGCGTCGATACCAAAGGTCAGGTATTTGGTCTTGATGAGACCGTTGTTACCTCTGGCCAGCTGATTTTGCAGCATTGTGGTGTATTCCTCGCGGATACTGTCAAAGGCGTCCCTCTGGGGCGGGATGGAAATGGAGTTAGCAAAGGTCTCCTCCGATGCCGCAAGGTTCAAAAAAGACAGCTGAAAATGAATCGAGCTGTCAAAATAATTGAGGAAATCACACCAACCCTCAAAGATTGCCGTCTTATCTTCGTTTTGGGAAAGCTGATAGTTGATGTCCTGAAACTGAATGGTCTTTGTGTAGTGGCTGTCCGATACGCGGCAGATTCCGTCCGGCCACATCCGTTCATAAGGGATACTGTCCTGCGCAGATTTTCCTTTTTTGTCCGTGCGGTTAGCGCGGGCAATGGCCGCTTCGATCTGCTTCTTATCGGCACGGGACAGTTTTTTCTTTGTCTTTACCGGCTGCACAGTTTTTTCCCCGGTTTTTCCGAACATCCGATGCAGCCATTTTTTTATTGCGGTGAACAATGTCATACACCTCCTTATCGAGCATTTCCTGCCGCTTTAATACGGCATAAAAGTTGTTGGTCTGGTAAGGTCGCTGCTTTGGACGGATCACAGCTACTTTGAGAATGTTGCCCACGATCTTTTCCAGGGGCTGTCCATGCTTTTCGTACATAGCCAGCATAAAGAAGGGCAGCATAACCAGCATCATACACATAGCCGCTACACTGTTTCCGGTAGGTTTTCTGAGCAAAAAGAAAAGCGGTACGCCAATAAGCGCTCCGCCCGTGAAGCAGATAAGCTGCCGCTTGGTCAGATTGAACATGACCTTTGTTTTGACTTTTGTTAAGTCCTTGGGTACGGGTACATAAGCCAATGTGGAAACCTCCTTCCGTTTTAGTGTGCCTGAAAGACTGATTTGGCGAGACTGCCGGTTTTGAACAGCGTAAAACATAGCAGTACGGTGTAGCCCACGCAGCTCCAGATTGCCATGATGATGTCATCTTCCAGAGCGATGTTCTGCACCAGCACAGCATAAATTGCCACGCAGACGATAATGAGAAACGCCTGAAAGCCCAGTGCCAGCAGAGATCGGAGGTAATTCTGTCCCATACCGCCCCATTCCTTGCCCATCATTGCAGCCATTGGAACGGGAGCCACCGAAGTTACAAGGTAGATCTCGATCATACGGCCATAAATAACGATAAAGATACAGATATACAACGCCCACATGGTAATGCCAATAAAGAGGGATTGGAACCACAGTCCGAACAGCGGTCCCAAATCCATTTCCATCAGCCTCGGTTCCAGATCGGTCATAACTGAGGAAATGTCAATGGACGCATCCGAATTGATAATCCCTGCCGCCTGCGCCACCACGCTCTGCGCCATATCAAAGACACCCATCACGATATTCCATGTGTTTGTGACAATGAGGATGGCGGCAGCTGATTTGAACACCCACTTGAAAATCATCCAGGTATCCACATCATGCAGGTTGTTCTTGTCTGCAATCATCTGGATCAGGTCTACGGTCATCACGATAGCCAGGATCACACCTGCAATCGGCACCATGATGGAGTTTGACAGATTCTCAATCATATTGAAAATACTGCCATTCCATCCCTGTGGGGTCTGTCCTACCTGTACGGATATATCCGCGACCTGTTGGTTTACGCTGTCAAACATCCCCGAAAGGTTGCTCATAATACCGCCCACCAGCATTTCTTTCAGCCAATTTGTCAGGGCTTCAAGTAAGAAATCCATACGGTGTCAACCTCCTTTCCGCCGCCCCCGCAGAGCTGCGGGAGCGGCAAGGATTTCATGCAGGAACGCTTAGACAGAGAACAGCCCGGAGAGCAGAGGTACAAGAACCATACCAACAACGGCTACACCAGCGCCAGCCATGAGCTGTTTTATCCCCAATTAGGTGTAAAACTCTGCTCGATGGCGGGCGGCGGCGTACAAAAATCTATATGGTGTTTTTAAGAGAACCGTCCCGGCGGGACAGGTCAGGCAGTGACCTGTTCCACCTCTGGGATGGGTTTGAGATTAAAATGAATTTCGATAGAAATGTGTCTTGTTTTATCTTCGTCAATGCGCTCATGCACGACGATTTCTTTGATTAAGCGGTTGAGGGTGGCTGCGTCCAGCTCTGTGATATTGGCGTATTCCTGAATGGCTTCCACCCATTGTTTTGCGTCATTGGCAAGCTGGACTTCATCGGACAGCCGCTTTCTGCCCTCGGACACTTTTGCTTTAAGCTCCGCTTGCTCGGTCTGTGTCTTTTCCAGCATGGTGTTGAAATTCTGTTCACTGATACGCCCTGCAATCATATCCTCATAAAGCCGCATGACCATTTTGTCCAGAACCTCAATCCGTTCCTCGTCCCTTGTGAGGGAGCGTTCCATTGCTTCCCGCTGTTCCCGCTGCTCGGCTTCACAGGTATTGGTCAAGCGGTCGGCAACCGCTTCCCCGTCCATCAGGGCGGCTCTGGCACATTCCCGGATTTTCCGCAGCACATGGCTGTAAAGGGTGTCATAATCAATCCGGTGCTGGGTGCAGTGGTTCTTTCCAAAGGCATTGTAGGTTTTGCAGGAGTAAATCTGCTGGGGATGTTTTGCGTTTGTGTAGCGTACCGTCAGTGACTTCCCACACTCACCGCATTTTATCAGTCCGGCAAACAGGCTGATTTCATTGGTCTGCCCCGGACGCTGGCGGGATTTCAGCTTGTTCTGCACAATGTCAAAGCTCATGCGGTCAATCAGCGGTTCATGCTGTCCCTCCACCACAATCCAGTCCTCCGGCTTCTTTTCCCCAATCGTGCCGATTTTGAAACGGTAGTCCTTTTTCTGGGAAGCAATCGCCCCGGTGTAGACGGGATTCATCAAAAGGTCTTTGATAACGGAGAAGTCCCACATATACCGCCCGTTTTCCGGGTCTTTCTTTTCCCATTTGGTGCGGGTATTGCGAAGCCCCCGTTCCCGGTTCCACCATGTGGGGCAGGGAATTTTTTCTTCCTCCAGCCGTCTGCGGATATAGTTCGGACCATGACCGTTCAGGGCATATCCGAAAATCAGCCGCACAATCGGGGCGGTTTCCTCGTCAATGAGCAGATGGTTTTTGTCCTCCGGGTCTTTCCGATACCCAAACGGGGCAAGACACCCGGTAAACTGTCCTTTCTGCGCTTTCAGAAGATAAGAGGAATGGACTTTCTTGGAAATATCCTTGCTGTACATCTCGTTCAGGATATTCTTGAACGGGGCGATGTCGTTGTTATCCCGCAGGGTGTCGATACCGTCATTCATGGCGATATAGCGGACACCGTTTCTTGGGAAAAAGTCCTCAATCAAATGCCCGGTTTGCAGATAGTTACGCCCCAGTCGGCTGAGGTCTTTCGTGATGACAAGGTTGATTTGCCTGCGCTCAATGGCTCTCAACATTCTCTGTAAATCAGGACGCTCCATATTAAGACCTGTGAAGCCATCGTCCTGATAGACTGCCACAACCTCCCATCCCTGCTTTTCGCAGTATTTTTCCAGCATATCACGCTGGTTTGCGATACTGGCACTTTCGCCTTGCAGGTCATCGTCCTTTGACAGCCTGCAATAGACCGCTGCACGATACCCTCCGGCAAGTGCCGAACCGATTGTTCTGTATTCCATTTCGTTCATCATAGCCATTTACCCACACAATCCAGACGGTATCTGGCTCTTTTGAACCTCATCTTCATTATAGCTCATATCTTTCCTTTTAGCAAGATATTCTTTCGTATTTGTCTTACCGTATTTCTGGGAAATCAGGCTGACGAACACATCGGTTGCGTCCAGTTCCCCGTCAAATACCGTTGTAACATGAATCTCTGTTTTGTTTTTTGCCATAGGCAGTTATCCTCCATACATGAAAATAGCCAGACAGAGGGTGTCGGCAACGAAGTCCGGCAACGGGCTTCAAAAGACCTTGCAAACAATCTCAATCTGGCGATGGTTACTATTTATACTTTTCTTTTATTTTTCTGTTGTTTTGGTTGTTATAAGGGAGAAAAGCCCGCAGTTATGGGGTTTTCCCCGGCAACCGGCTCGGCAACGGGATAGCAACAGGGGATGCAACGGGCTGTCATTTTCAGAATGGAAGCTCCATCTGTTCTGTGACCTCCACAAAACCGTCCATCGTTTTTTCAGACGGGTTGCCGGAGTCCGTTGCCGGGTTTTCACGCTCCCAGCCCTTTTGTCTGCCATATTCGGAAAACATTCTTGGGTTTGGGAAGTACCGCCAGCCGGAAATGCACTGGTTCATAATCTCGTTGATTTCCCGGATTTCCCATTGCTTCGGCTCGTCAAAGACATGGTTCAAGGCTTCCTTGTAGAGCTGCTTGGAGCAGACCATGCTCCCGGTGTACTTATCAAGATACGCCTGTATCATCCCGGCTTTGGTGTCCTCCGGCATAAAATCCCTCTGGTGTTCTTTGAGATACCGCTGCATGGCGGGGCTGAAAGCCAGCTTGAACCTGCCGCTTCGGTAAATCTCCATCGCTTCCGCCCACATCTGCTCGATATAGGCTCTGGAAGCAGCTTCGTCCTCTAAAATGTGAACCTCGGCTTGCTCCGGGTACACCATGACGGGGATAAAGCGGCGGTTGCCGGAACGGTCAAGGGGCAGGAAGTCAAGGGCATTGGAAGTGCCGCCAAACACGCACTGACGGGGGCGGTCTGCCGGGTGGGTTTCATAGGGTATCTTGTAAACCTCTTTCTGCCGGCTTAAAAATGACTTGATTTCCTCAATGCTCTTGGCGTTTGCGGTTGCCATCATTTCCGACATTTCGATAATCCAGTGACCTTGCAGCTTACGGTACACATTGTCATCGTCCAGCTTCCGCAAATCATCGGAGAACCACTCGTCCCGGACTGCCAGCAGACGGAAGAAGGTGGACTTTCCAGCCCCCTGACCGCCTACCAGACAAAGCATGATTTCAAACTTGCACCCCGGCTGAAAGGCTCGTGAGATTGCACCCAGCAGGAACAGCTTCAATGCTTCATAGGTGTAATCGTCTGCGTCAGCCCCCAGAAAGTGCCGCAGGCAGAAGCGGATTCGCTCTGTCCCGTCCCACACAAGGGAACTTAAATAATCCCGGATGGGATGGTACTTGTTTTCATTCGCCACAATCCCGATGGCATTATCAATCTTTTTCTCATTGGTAAGCCCATAGGTTTCTTCCAGATAGAGAAGCAGATACTTCATATCCGTATCGTTCAGGGCTGTGCTTTCTCTGTGAAAACCGATGGGCTTTATGATGTCCTTGCGGTCGGTCAGGATGTTGTATGCGATAGCCCCGGAAAGCAGAGGGTCACGCTGGAATACGGTCAGGCAGTTCCGTATGCTCTGGCGGACACCGCCTTTCTCGGTGGTTTCCAGCCCCGCCTTGATTTCCTCAATGCTCTGGGGCGGCTGCATGGCGTTCATGGTGTTTTTTAGTTCTTGCTGCGTCTGCGGCTGCAAGCTCTGCCATTCGCTGTTCAAGCTGTATCACATCCTTTCAGTAGTCCGCAATCAAAGCCGCTTTTTCCTCTGTCTCCCCGAACAGCAGCACATCCAGCAGATATTCCACATGGGCTTGCTTTTGTAAGGCTTCCACAAACCGGGGATGAAAGGCTTCCTCTGGGGAGTGCGGGGCATATTCCGTTCTCCATGCCCGGAGCAGGTGGAGATAATCGGCAAGGATACGGAAGCAGCGGTTCTTTGCTTCCTGAAACTGTTCCTCCGGGGATTTCTGCCGGGGCTTGGGCTTTTTTACCTTTCCCGGCGGTTTCCAGTCCTCATAGGAAATTCCAAAGTCCTGTGCCAGTTGTACGGCGGCTTCTTTCTTTCCCAGCCCATACAGAGCGGCGGCAAAATCAATCACATCCCCATCCGCACCGCAGCCGAAGCAGTGGTAACGCCGATCCAGCTTCATGCTTGGGGTTTTATCGTGATGGAACGGGCAGCAAGCCATCCCGTTCCGCCCTGCATGGATTCCATAATGCTCCGCTGCCTGTCTTGTTGTGACAGACTGCTTCACAACTTCAAATACATTCAAATCAATCCCTCCTTGAACATAAGAAAAGCACCTGACATTCTCTGATTGAAAATGGCAAGTGCCTGTTAAAGTTCCATATCCTGTTGTCTGTGTTTTGTCTGTGCCGGGGCGGTTCTTTGTGCTTTTTTCTCGTCAGTCTTATCCTGCAAGACTTCTTTGATGGGCTGCTTCTTGGGCGGCTCTTTGCTTTCTTCTGTGCCGGGTGTGGCTTTCCGTACCCAGTAGCGGATGTCCCGCAGCTTCTTCAAATCCTCCTGTACCTCGGTCAGCGGTACTTTCAGTTCTGCGATTTCGCTGAGAAGCGTTTCCTGCTCCTCTTGCAGCTCCTTTTTGGTACTGTCCTTATCGTCCGGGTGCTTGGCAAGGTAGTCAGCGGCTTTCTCATACCGGGCAACCTCCGGGTATTCCTGTTTGAATTTCTCCTTTGTTTTCTTAAAAAATATCTTCTGGTACTTCTCATAGACAGCCTTACATTCTTTGCAGTCTGTCCGGCTGGCAAGAATCCCGTCAATCACTTTGCTTCGGGCTTCCTTTGGCTTCATTTGATTGCGGTAATCTGCGGCTGATTTCCCAGAAGATTCCAGAAATGCTTCTAAGTCCTCCACAGTGGAAAGTCCCTTTTGCCGGAGATAGGACAAGGCTTCGCTGACTGCCTTTAAGTCCTGTGAAGTCCCCCGGTTCTGTCCAGCCCTTGTCCAGTCCCTCCGTTCTTCTTTTCGTATCTCCATATACTTCATCAGCAGATTGGGAAGAAGTGTCGCTTCCTCCGCCGTTTTTTGTGCAAGCAGCTCTTTCCGTTTTTCTCCCAGTTCGGTAATCCAGCCTTTGAGGTTTTGAATGAGCTGCCGAATGGACTGCATCAGGCGGTTGGCGGCTTTGATTTCCCGGTTCAGGTTGCCGATATTCGTCTGGATACCACGCTTTTCCATCTGCCGGACAGCAGCCCCCTCATGGACAGTGGGGACTATATCAAGCCCCTGTCTGGCATAGGAACGCAAGTCCACACGCTCCGGGCGGTCATTGGCTTCCAGATAGCGGTTCTGGATGACCTCCCATTCATGCCGCCAGATTTCACAATACTTCCTGTCGTTCCAATCAACCGTATCCTCCTTGTGGCTTTTCCATCTGCCGGACGGAAGTTTTATCCGTTCCCCGTTTTCGTCAAGGTCATAAACCTTGCGGCTCTTGGGAAGCCATTTTCCATGTTCGTCCATTGCCCTCATAGTGAGCATGACATGGGCGTGGGGATTGTGTCCCGGCGGATGGGGGTCATGGATTGCAAAATCAGCAATCATGCCTTTGGAAACAAACTGCTGCTCACAAAATTCCCGGACAAGGACAGCATACTGGTCGGGTGGTATCTCTCTTGGGATGGTAAGCACCCACCGCCTTGCAAGCTGGGAGTTCCATTGCTTTTCCACCGCTTCGGCGGCGTTCCATAAGGTATTGCGGTCTGCATACGACCGTGGGGCGTTTGCCGGGAGCAGAATTTCATTGTGGACAATACCACGCTTTTCCGGGTAGTGCTTCACTTGCTGGTCGTATTCACAGAACAGCTTTTCGCCGCTTTGGTAAGCAGCGGCGGCAACCGCAGACTGTCGCTGGCTGCGCTGAACAATCGTGATTTCGTTGTGTGGGCAGGGCATTTCGTGTCCCTCCTTTCGGTAATTGGTGGATGGGGTGGCGTTTTACCACCTCATTTTGGCAGAAAAAAAGCAGGAGACCTTTTTCAGATTTCCTGCTCGGTGTGCCGCTGTGAGGGCGGCGGATATTTAGTTGTAAAAGTTCGGGACAAGTTGACCCGATGGGGAGATGGTACACTTAAAAATTATGGTTCTCTTGTCATTAGCTCATTAGCATAATGATTAAGAGCTTCACAAGGTTCATATTTGCATTTATAACCAATACCGTCAATTATAATAAATGGATTGTATGCTATAATCTCCACTTGAGAACCATCTGCCAAAGACAGAGTGAAAATAACTGCTTGTCCGGCATATTCTGTATATGAGTTGTCCTTATTGTAAATAACTACCTCATTGAGATATGATACTAATTCCTCTGTTTCTACTATCTGAATTGTTGTATCAGGTGGCGATAACCGAACACTTGCCGAAGTAATATCTGCTGCCTCTAAATCTTTGAATGGTCTATGAGCAGAAAACAAAAGAAAGCTAATACCTATACCGATTAAACATATCAGTGCAATTAACAAAAACTTTTTACGCTTCATTTGATTCTCCTTTACACACTACTATGAAATTTCTTTTTCATCATCTCTTGGTAGTCGGACATAACACACCATTTCTTTTTCACAAGCTCCGAATGTTGAGAAATTTAATTTTGCTTCTTTTAGTGTTATTCCATGATTAGAGTCGCTTGATTCGTTATCAGAAGCAATGAACGGGTCATTCTCCCAAAAACAAACGGGACAGATATACCCACAATCTTCATTTGCCGGAACATTATAGGTAAAATATCCGCAGCAAGGACATTGGTATTTTTTCATATAAACCTCCCGTTTAAGCCTTGACCTCAAATTCCTGATTTATTTCTGACTTTATTATACTTCATCGATTATCGAAAAGATAGCATATTTTATGAAACTTGTCGGCTGGGAACAGCTTACAGCGCAAGGTGTCCCCAGATGGCAAGTCCACAAAAGGGTAGCTGGCGGCAGCCAGCGCAGGGGAAGCGTAGCGTCCCCTGTATGATTTGGAGCAGACCTTGACTGCGGAAAATCACAGCCCTCCGGCGAGGAGCCTTCGGAGAACGCAATGCACCAACCTTTGGGTGGTGTATAATTGCGCCCTTAGTAAACTAAGGGGTTTCCGGCTTCTCCCGTTCCAGCAGTTTTTTCAATAGTTCCTGCGTATCCTGTCTGTGAAAAATGAGTTTCAACAACAGCATGACATCATCATCTGTCAGGCGTTCCGGCTCTTGCAGAAAACTTTCCAGCATACCGCCACGAGTGCAGAGCCGGTGCGTCCGTTCCTTTCGGGTAAGCTGCTTTAACTGGTGCTGCAATGCCTTTTCATCATTGATGGCTTTCCGCAGTTTCTTTTCGCTTTTCTCCAGCTCCCGGTTTAGCTTTTCCAGCTTTAAGGTATCAGGCAAGGGCAGCGTCCTCCTTTCCCGGTATCAGCACATAAATTCTGTTGGGTTCTCCAACGCCCTGACGCACCCGCATGATAAGTCCGGCGGTTTCCAGTTCATTCAGAGAACGCTTGACCGTCATGGGACTGCGGGACAGGACTGCGGCAATGGCTGTGACAGGGAAGCAGACAAACAGGATTCCGTTCTCGTCTTCCTGCCCTTTGGATAGCATAGCGTCCAGCATCCGGCAGTACATGACCTTTGCGGTGCTGCTGACTGGAAATCCTGTCAACGCTCTGGGAAATGGCATACAGGGCGGCAATGGTGTGTCTATCGTCATAAATTCAAAATTCATTCGGTGTGTTCCTCCTTTTTCTTTGCTCGTTTGGATAAATAACGGGGGCAGTCAATCACAACCGCCCGGAAGCTCTGCTTGCACCCATGCTGGCATTTCCGGCATAATTCGTTGTAAGTGACACGCCCCCGGTCATTGAGGTAAAAGGAAAGCTCATGCTTCCTCTTTTTGCTCATTCTCGGCATATTGCGCTTCCTCCCGTTTTCGTGTATGGTTTCGGGGCGATTTTCGGCAAAATTACAGCCATAGAGCCGCTTAAAATCTCCCGAAGTATCAGCGATAGGGTAGACTATCCCCCTATCAGATTGTCGTGTTTCGGTATCATTTCGGTGTCAGTTCGCCAGTTCCCCCCGGTGTCGTTCCTCCCCTGAATCTCACAGCGGCGTATCGCTCCCTTTGGTACGCTCGTTTCGGTCAGGGTTCCTCCACATCCCTGCCAAAAGTCATGGCACTACATCGCCGGGGAAGCATATCCCACACAGGCTGGTCATTCGATTGGAATAATCCATCGATGAACTACCTGTATCATAGAACATTTTTGTACCCTGTGCCGTATGTCCACAAAGTAGGAATTAGGGGTAAAAAGCGGAAATTTCCACGATTGCGGAAAGTATGATATAATCCAATTAAGCGGCAGCAATCAAACCGCCGGAAAGGAGCGTGCGCCCATGAAAGGAGCAACAAGCATACAGGAACGCCTTTGGGAACTCCGCAAGGACAAAGGCTTAAATCTGGAAGAATTATCAAAGCTGACGGGCATTTCCAAATCAGCTCTTGGAAATTATGAAAAAGAAGATTATAAGGAAATCAATCATGGCAACCTTATCACGCTGGCAGACTTCTATGGGGTTTCCGTTGATTATCTACTGTGCCGGACAGAGAACCGGGAGCAGATCAACACGCCATTAAGGGAGCTGCATTTGAGTGATGAGATGGTAGCACTTCTGAAAAGCGGTCGGATTAACAACCGTCTGCTGTGCGAACTTGCCACCCATAAGGACTTTATCAAGTTTCTTGCGGACATTGAGATTTATGTGGATGGGATTGCCACCATGCAGATTCAGAACCTCAACGCCCTTGTCGATACCGTCCGGCATGAAATCATTGAACGGTATCGCCCCGGCGAAGATGACCCCCATTTGAAAGTGTTGCAAGCCGCCCATATCAGTGATGATGAATATTTCAGTCACATGGTACGGGATGACCTCAACCTGATTATCCGGGATATTCGGGAAGCCCATAAAAAGGACAGCGAGAGTGCACCTCAGACCACCGTTGCCGATGAACTGAAAGAAAATCTGGAAGCGGTTGAAAATTTCAAGGGCAGCCGTGATGAAAAGCTGGTTGTCCTTTACTGTAAGCAGCTTGGTATCAACTATAAAAATCTGTCAGATGAAGAATTTCGCTGGCTGATTCGGATTCTCAAAAAATCAAAGAAAATGGGAACGCCTATCAGCCAGAGGAAAAAACGATAAAGAAAAACCGCTGTTGCATGGTTTGTTGGCTTCCATGTAGCAGCGGTTTTTGCTGGGATTATTCAGTTGAATTTTTAGCACGACAAACTGGAATTTATTTTGGCAAATCATCTTCCGCTTTAAAATTCACATTACTGTCATCGATCGAGATTGTGATCGTGTAGTTATAGATTATACCATCTTCTGTTTCCAGCCTAAATGTTACCGCACCACCTCCGAGATACTGAAAGTCAGGTTCGTCAGACATTCTTGCATATGTGCCATACTGTTGAAAGTATCCGTCTGCATCAAAGAACGCAACATTGCTTGTTTGCTCCTTATCGTTCCGGAAGAGTACTGCACCAACACGGTCACTAGCATGATCTGGAATTAAAACACAGTCTATGTATTCCCAATCTGTTTCTTGCACAAGAGAGAACATCGACACAATATCTTGTTCAGACCAGATTTTTCCTCCATTCAGATTACTGATATCTGTATTCTGAACCGGATTGCTGGCAGAATCTGATGTTTCTGGCATGGCGTCTTTGCTGCTGCAGGCGGACATTCCTAATACACAAACCGTCATGAAAATAAAAAGCAATGCTCTCTTCATATGAACACCTCCTCAAATTCCGATTTCTCAGTTTCAAAAACTGGAACTTATTCTTCGAATTTTTTATGACACTTTGGACATTCTTTAGGGATCGGCCTATAACCAACAAGTGAGCAACCGCAATAAGGACATTTCATCATGGTGAGATGATATACAATACCACCAATAACAACCATTGCACCGATCAGCAGGCATAGGTTTACTCTGTACTCCTTTGCCGTCATTGCTCCTATTACTGCGAGCAATATCCCTATCATCAAAATGATCCAAGAAATGGCAGCCTGCTTTTGTGGGCTATTGTTTTTCATATAATCACACCCCCTCTACAAATCCCGATTTGTCATAATCATTCTACCATACCGTTATGAATAAATCATCTCTTGCAAAATAATTTCTTCTGCCCGGTTGTGAATGTTATTGCAACGCTGCACCCATTCCATTTGATGGGTACGCTTCAATTCCTCGGTCACACCATCGGCAGCCTTCATCTGCTCCATGATGGTGTCTAACCGTTCCTGTGCCTGTTCGTTCAGGTCTGCAAGATATGTCCATAACTCCCCGGTCAGTGTCAATGTGTTCAATCTGGCTGGATGGGCTTCTCTTAAATATTCCCGGTGCATCCGTCCGTACTTTCCGATAGGGCGGTGTTCCTCCGGCAGCTTCAAATCTGGGATATAGTAATCTCCGACAAGGATATAATCAATTCCGTTTTCCGTTATTCTTGGTTTCAATTCGCTCATGTTCCTTACCTCCTGTGGAAGCAGGCTCGTCTGGTACTAACTCAATCACATCGGTAATCTCACAATTCAGCGTTTCGCAGATACGGGCTAATGTATCCATGCTGATGTGCTTTCCCTCTTTGCTCATGTTGGCAATCATATTCGTTGTCATACCGGCGGCAAGCCTTAAATCTTCTTTTCTCATATCACGCTCTAACAGTGTATGCCAGAGTGGTTTATAGCTGATGTGCATATTGTTTTCCTGCCTTTCTACCCATACCACCGGGGCGGCTGCCCCGGCAGGAACTTTTCTCTTATTATAACACCAATCTTGTGAAATCACAATTTATTCTTGTAGCCTGCCGCTGATACCGTCTGGATTGGTTTTTCCTTTCTTTTTGTTCCCTTTAATTAGCCATGAACTGCTTCATGCCCTGAGATTTTGCGCCAGGGTTGTCGTTGCCGTAACCTTCCAACAGGTTGATGACACCCCAGATACCAAGACCAGCGCCCAGAGCGATAACGAGAGTCTGAAGAACGGTAATTGCCTGTTCAAAAAATGCCATATAGTTTGTTAGCCGGAATCTGATTAAAAAATAGGTTTGTCATGTTTCATAGGCATACAAAAGCCGGAACAATCTGCCGCCCGGTTTCCGGGGGCATGATTCCGGCTGTCCTCCTTTTTCATTATTTTTCTTGCGATTGTCCGCTTTGTACGCCAATGGCCTCAACAGAGGCAGTTGCGGCAAATAGATACGATCACTCCTTTCTCAGCGGAACCGTATTACACGCCCTCCGTGTCTACTTCATATACATCGCAGACCTCATCAGGCTTGAGTTTTAGTCTGGCAGACAAAAATGCTTCAATATCAAAGGTATTTCGCTTGTCTGCATCAGCTGTGTATTTGAAATTAGGGTGTCTGGTAATGTCATACTTGTCTGAAAGAAACGGACGCACACCGCGCAACTGCAAGATGCACTTGCCGCCATCCATAACTGCCAGCTCGTCCTGGCTCATCAGCTCTTTTCCCAATTTCTGATAGTTGAGCGAGTGGGAGGTCTCCCGTCCCCGGCTCTCTCCGGTGTTGTAAGTGTCTATGGTCTCCTTTCCCAGAACAGCCGCCAGCTCTTTTAGCGTTGTTGGCTCTTTGCCACCCAGGAAGATGGAAGTATCCATATTGCCGATGATGGTATCGGCATTATCTTTGTAAATTGCCTTGAGCTGACTCTGCGCCTGCAACACCAGACAGGCGGAGATCTCACGGCTTCGGATGGTGGCCACCAGCTTTTCCAGACGAGGAATCTGCCCGATATTGGCGGCTTCATCAATGAGACAGCGCACATGGACTGGAAGCCTGCCGCCATACACATCGTCCGCCTTTTCGCAGAGCAGATTAAACAGCTGGGTGTAGCACATAGAGATTAGGAAGTTAAAGCTATCGTCCGTATCACTCATGATGAGGAACAGGGCAGTTTTCCTGTCTCCCAGAGTGTCCAGCTCCAGCTCGTCATAAGCTGTGACCTTACGCAACTCCGCAATATCAAATACGGCAAGACGCGCACCGCAAGAAATCAAAATCGACTTGGCTGTTTTTCCGGCGGCCAGCTTATATTTCTTATACTGGCGCACCGCAAAGTGGTTTGGCTTCTCGGCTTCTAATGCGTCAAACATCAGGTCTACGGGGTTTTTGAACTCCTCGTCATCCTCACGGACTTCCATAGCGTTGATGAACTCAATGAGGGTGGAGAAGTTCTGCTCCTCCACCGGGGCCTCATAATGGATATAGCCAATAAGCGCGCAGTACAACAAGGTTTCTGCTTTTACCCAGAAATCGTCTCCGGCCTTGCCTTCGCCTTTGGTATTGGCGATCAGCGTTGTGACCAGCTTCAAGATGTCCTTTTCGCTATGGATATAGGCGAAAGGGTTATAGTGCATGGACTTCCTGAAGTTGATGGTATTTAGAACCTTGATTCGGTACGGCTCATAAATGACCTTGCCGTGCTTATCCTTCATGGGCTTTCCGTCTTTCCCCAGTTTGGGTGCGCCCCTTTGGAGCATCTTTCCGCACTCCACCAAAATGTTTCCCTTCGGGTCTGTGACCACATAGGAACTGTGCATCTGCATCAGATTCGGTTTGAGCCAGAAGCGGGTCTTACCGGAACCGGAGCCGCCAATCACCAGCACATTTTTGTTTCTGGCGGTCTTTGGGTCCTTGGGGCGGCTGTTCATTGTCAGGCTCTCCGTTTTCGTCAGAATCACATTGTTCTGAAATACAGGATCAACGTAAGGTGCAATATCCTCACGGGTTCCCCAGCGGGCCGAACCATATTCCAAACCATGTCGATATTTCTTGGCGTTTTTACTTTTGAGGTACACCGCCAGACGCAGACCAGCACCGCAACACAGCCCCACCAGCAGATCCAACGGGTGAAGGCTGGGCCAGAAACTTTGCAGCGCCCCAGGCAGAACCGCAACCAGCGAAAGAAACTTTTCTGAAGCATCCGCCCCTTGTGCCATTCGCCATGCCTCTCCAAAATTGGTAGCAAACAGCCCCAGCAGGATATACGGCATATTCAGCAAAATGAGCTTTTTGATGTCCAATGTCTTTTTCATCGTTCCAGCTCCTTTCGCTTGGTGCGATCCACCACAGCATTTTTAACCATCTCTTTGAACTGGTTAAGTTTTGCCAGTACGGACGGGCGCTCTGTTTTCGTTGCCTTTTTGACCTTTTTGTTGGTGTACTCTGTAAAAGCTGCTGTCAGAGCATCTGCATCACGGCCTTTGAAAAAAATCAGGTACTTTGGCGGAGAACTGCTGCGGTCCTTTTTCACCGCATAATCCACACCATATTTCCGGGCAATTTTCTCAAACGCCTTGATAGAGGGGTCTGTGATCTCAATATTGGATATTCCCTGATTCTGCCCGACAAGCTGCTTCACAGTCTGTTTCCCATGCGGAACAACCGGCGCATCACGGCTTCTCTGTTTTTCCAGCTTCTTTTCCTTGCGATGTGCCATGTACTTGCTTATGGCAGCCTTAAACATTCTGCCGGTAAACTTTGTTCCACTGACAACCAGCGTCAAAGTTCTGTTTTCCACTTCTTCCTGCATTTTCTCGCCTCCTTTCCACGAAGTTTGCAGGGAATCTCTTTTTTTGCTAAGGCGGAACCACCAGCCGCCGCAGAAGATAACGCTTCATACCGCCCTCCTTAGCGTAACTGGTCAGAACGGTCATAGTGCAGATTGCCCTGACGTACCTTTGCGTGGCTCAAAATCTTAATCTGTCCCTTTTCCTGACTATCCAGTGCTTTTTCATAACCGGTATCCGACAGGAACAGGCGGGTTCGTTCGCCTTTCCAGCCAACAGGGGAATCGTTCGTCAGCACATCAAAAATAATCATGTGCCGGGTGTCCTCCGCAAAACGCTGGAGGTCCATATATCCATGACCGTGATAATTCTGCGCTCCTGCCTTTGCCCGCATTTCTTCCATCAGCTGCCCTATGGTCTTTCCCTCAGACATCATGCTTGCTCCTTTCTCCCGGCAGTTCCGGGCAATAAAAAAGCGACCATTTACCAGCCGCCATACAGATCGTGATTTACTTGTGAGGTGTAATGATTGCTTATCGTGGTCGGTGCATTGAACAGAACGGTCAGAAGATACTGCTTCATGTTGCGAATTTCCGTGGTGTTCTTCTGTAAACAGTCCATGACAAACTCAATGTGCGAGTTATCCAGCTTCAAGAACCTGGAACGAACGATTTCATGCGGAAAATCACTTCCTGCAATACGGGTGGTCTTTCGCTTTGCACAGACCGTTTCCACGATTAGCTCCACAATCTCATCCAAATCCTCCCGATAAGTTTCATACTGCTGACACAGGTATTCATACCCGATATTCTCCTGAATCAATTCCCGATAACTCTCTATCTCTGTGAGTGACATCGCATCCCTTCCTTTCCGTTCCGGCAGACAATCTGCCGCGCAATCCCGGAAGGGAATGGAATCGGTACTTGATCCATAAATATTTTGTTTTTGAGTATTAGATTTCTCTATATTTAATTCTGCGGGCTTTTCCGTATCCGGTTTATCCATATCCGGGTTTTCCGTATCTGGTGAATCCGTATCCGGTTTTCTAAGCTGTGGCTGCTCGTATATGACATACTCTGTATCGCTGATGCGTCCCTGCCGGTCACGCAGCTTGTGCCGCACAATGTAACCAGCAGCCTCCAATTCCCGCAACGCAGCGCCTATGGCATCCACGCCCTCCTTACAGATCTTTGCAAGACCACGGGTGGTGTAATTCCAGTCCTCTGGCAAAGATAACATCATGGAAAGCAGTCCCTTGGCTTTTAACGACAGGTTTGCATTTCGTAAATGATGATTGCTCATCACGGTATAATCACGGGTCCGTTCAATGCGAAAAACGGCCATCGACCTCACTCCTTCCGAATTTTGGGTACAAAAAACCGCAATCCTAAATCAAAGAATTGTGGCGTTCAACTTTCTCTATATTTTCTTGTGCATTTCTTTCCCGGCTTAAAGTCGAGAATGTGTCCCTCAACAACACGGGCATACCGCTTGATTTTGATTTTCCGGAGCTGATGATCTTGGAGAGCGTTCTGATAGCTGTCCTCTGCAAGAAACAGACGCATTTCATCACCTCTGCTCCCGTAAGCACTGCACGGATGGAGAACAACAAACTCAATCATCCATCGGGTGCTGTCCTCAAAGCGTTCCACGGCAAGAATGTTATGTCCTTTCAGCTCCCTTGCTGAAATATCTTTCATAGGCGGCTCCTTTCATCGTTCCTGGTCTCTCTGACGCTTTTTCTGCCATGCCTCCAGCAACTTGATGATGGTTTCCTGCATCCGCTGGGGCGTATAGCTTTTAGGGAAATACTTCCGCAAGGTGTCAGAGGTAAATGTCACTCGGTCCAGATCGCTTTTCTTTTCCTCACCCATGATGACACGCATCATATCGAGGGTCAGATGCCCCTCCTGACTGTATTTCTTGAGCCGCTGGGCTTGAGAAAGAGAAGGGGTAGCCTGTTCGCTGTCCATCGCGTCCAACAGGTCTACCTGTTCCTCCTTTTTGAGAAAGGACAGCTCATAGGCGGGATTTAAGGCAATTTTCTTTTCATCCACCATGTCCAGCAGTTCGGGAATCAGCTCAGTCAAGCGAATAAATCTCTGAACCTGCCTTTGACTTTCTCCTGCTTGATTTGCAACCAGCTGAATTGATGTCTGCGACTTCTCGCCAACTTGGCGAGAAGTTAAATCTGAGCGTTCTCCTTGATGTTTTATAGCCTCCAACTTCATTTTATAGGCAAAGGCCCTCTCACTTGGAAGCAGGCTTTCTCGTTGCAGGTTGCTGTCAACCATAATGATCGTGGCGGCATCATCATCCAAATCCCGAACAATGACCGGCATGGTCTCCTTTTCTGCCAGCTCACTGGCCCTGTGCCGTCTGTGTCCGGCTACCAGCTCATAACCGCCCTCCGGGTCCGGTCGAGCAATCGCCGGAACCAGAACGCCATACTGCTTGATACTGTCAGCGGTCTCCATCATGGCTTCGTCATCCTTGACTTTGAATGGGTGGTTCTTAAAGGGATGCAGTTCAGACAGCGGAATCTCCTGAATCTTTTCCAGCTTTGCATCCTGCCGACCTTCTTCGGTGGAGAACAGATCATCTACCGAGGCCAGCTCTATTTTTTTCGCGCTGCTTTTCAAGTTTCAACACCTCCTTCGTCAGATTTCGATACCCCTCTGCCACCTTGCCGCCAGGGTCATGGGCGAAAATACTTTTTCCCTCTGCACTGATTTCCTTTGCCCGGACAGAATGGGGGATTTCCGTTCCAAAGACTTTGATTTTACTTCCATAGGTGTCCCGCAGCAAAGCAGCAATCTCTTTGGCAAAGTTGGTGCGGTTATCCACCATCGTCAGCAGGATACCGTCAATCTGGATCTTTGGATTGATCTGCCGTTTCACCTTACTGACCGTAGATAGAAGCTGTTCCAACCCTTTGGCGGGCAGATACTCTGCCTGAACGGGAATTATGATCCTGTTCGCAGCCGCCAGCGCATTGACCGTAAGCATCCCCAACGAGGGCTGACAGTCAATCAGGATATGGGAATATTGTCCCTTCAGTGTGTCCAGGTATTGCCGTAAAATTGTTTCACGGCTCATGGCGTTTACCAGAGAAACCTCCATACCGGAAAGCTGAATATCCGCAGGCATCAGGTCAACGCCTTCTGCATGATGCAGAATACCTTCTCCGGGGCGTATAGGATGATCCATCAGAATTTTGCCCATTGCATCCGACAGTGTAAATGGCAGCTTGTCCGGTTGCGGATTTCCCAAGCTGATTGTCAGGCTTCCTTGTGGGTCCCCGTCGATCAGAAGCACTTTCTTTCCGGCCTGTGCCAGACCTATTCCCAAGTTCGCACAGGTTGTTGTTTTGCCAACGCCGCCTTTCTGGTTGGCGATGGCGATGATTTGTGTGTTCATGACTTCACCTCATTTCTGATTGTTGCTGTTGTTTCTGGAAATAGAAAAAGCCGCCACTTCAAAATCATAAAGTGACGGCCCTTTCTAATGCCGGAATCTCTGAAACAAAAAAAGCACCCAGTTATTTGTTACTGAGTGCCTGCATTAGAATCGTATTTAATTGTTCAGATTTGGTCAGATTATGCCAAACCCTCCAGCGAAAAATCCGGTGTCTGAGAGTGCCAAATCACCCTCAAAAATACCCCCGAAATTGCTCTCTGGTTGTCCTATTTTTTAACCACTAAGGCCGTTTTTTGACCCCATTTTTGCCGGTTGTCCTATATTTAACCACTAAAAATTGGGTGAAATCGGCTCTCGTTTTGCCAAATTTGGTCAAACCATATCAGCCCGTTTAGATATAGCAAAAGCCCGGAAAACCTTGATTTTCCGGGCTTTTTGAACCATTTTGATATAGTCTGAGCAGTCGATTATCGCTTGCTGAACTGCGGAGCGCGACGAGCTGCTTTGAGACCGTATTTCTTACGCTCTTTCATACGAGAATCACGCGTTACGAATCCTGCAGCTTTCAATGCCGGACGATAGTCTTCACTAGCAGCCATCAATGCACGAGTAATACCATGGCGCATTGCTCCTGCCTGTCCAGTGTATCCACCACCCTGAACATTGATTTTAATATCGAACTGACCTAAAGTTTCTGTTAATTCTAATGGTGAACGAACAACCATACGTAGAGTTTCCAAAGGCAAATATTCTTCTAATGTTTTACCATTAACTACGATATTTCCTTTACCCGGAGTCATGAAGACACGAGCAACAGAAGTTTTACGGCGTCCTGTACCATTGTAAGTTACTGTATTTTTCTTAGCTGGCATTCTTTATTCCTCCTTACCCTTTAATAACCATTTCTACTGGTTTCTGTGCAGTATGTGGATGTTCGCTACCCTTGTAAACAAATAAGTGCTTACGCATAACATCACCTAGTTTTGTGTGTGGCAACATACCGTAAATAGCTCTTTCTACCCATTCTACTGTGTAGTTTTCTTTCATTACACGAGCACTACGTGTACGAAGTCCACCAGCATATCCAGAATGATTATAGTAGTTTTTCGTATCCAATTTGTTACCTGTCATTTCGATTTTATCAGCATTAACTACGATAACGTAATCTCCGCAATCGACATTTGGTGTATAAGTAGGTTTATGTTTTCCTCTTAATACAGCTGCTACTTCTGTAGCTAGACGACCTAAAGTCTTGCCTGTTCCATCAACAACATACCAAGTACGTTCTACTTCTGCAGGCTTTGTAAAAGTTGTTTGGCGCATATTTTTACTTCCTTTCCTATGTAGTTTCCGGGGCTACAAAGGCATAAGTGCCTATTTAATAGTTTATAATCAAACAAGAGATAAGTCAATATAAATATGAAATTTATTTATAAATATCTGCTAATATTTCCTGTAATCGTTCAATCAACAGTTCGGGAGATTTCGCTGCTTCCCTTAGTTTCGAATTATCAAGTATACACTTAGCAGTATTTATAAAATAAATATAATTATTTTTCAAAAACTGATATTCCTCTAGTTTTTCAATCCTTTTCACAAAATATTCCGCTGGATTTGCTTCTATAATAATAAATTGCCTATCTTTCATCTGATTTAATACTTCTCGAATATGAGGATCACTTTCCAATCCTAGTCCAAACAGTACAACAATTTTAGATTTTTCTAAATTTACTGACAGCTCTTTTAATTTTCTTTTGGTTTTATCTGCCTTTTTATTTGGCGAACAACACACAATACTATTCGGTTCATCATAATAACCATGCAAATGAACTACATTTGCAGATTTTTGTCTTGTAGAGAGAACTCTATCAATCAAATCATCATAATTAGTTGTATATGCGTGAATTTTTTCAATTCCGACATCTTTAAATGTATTTTCCAAACATGAGTAAAACCATGAATGCATCTCACCTTTCTTTATTTTAAAAATACTTCTAGCAGTTAACGGTGGACTTGATTCACCTTCTTTTGACATACTTTGTTCGATTTTATTCGCAATCATTGTTTCGATTTGATTCATCACCATATCCATTGCATTTGAATTTGTCATTTTGTTACAAAAATCATCTAAATCTTTAAGGAAAAATTTTCCACTTGTATTAGAATTCTCAGATTTAATCGGGTCCATTAAATAACAATATTCTTCTAATACATTTTCCAATTGTTTCAACCATTGTATTTTAGAATCATAGCTGACTCCCTTTATTTTTTCTTCTCTATCTATTTTAAACTCTTCGCTTTTCAAATAATTCTTCAAATAAAAATTAAATCCATTTCCAATAATAAATGACGCATCTTTTTTCAATTTTACTACCATCTCTAAATTCCCCTTAATTCACGATAAAGTCTTTTTGCATATCCATCTGTCATGCCAGATACATAGTCTGCAACAAGTAGTAATTTATCATAAATTTTTTCTTCGTCCTTTTTCCCATCTGATGCTTTTTTATAATTGCTTAAATGATTTTTAGAAATCTAAGCTAAGTATTTCTCTTGAATAGCATCTAATTTATAATTTTCTGAATCAAAATATAATACAGCATTGACGAATTTATCCAAAAAGAACTGAAGAATTTCATTCCCCATAATTTCTAGTTTTAATATGGAAACATCACGATAAATCTTACGGAAAGCAAAATTTTTCAATTTTTTAATTATTTCCGATTCACTGCAACATGCGATAAGTTCATTATCGAATTTCCCACTCATAATTTCATCATAATGTTCCATAAATGCCGCTTTTACCGAACTTACACAGAAAAGTTGTTTGATTGTCAACCACGAAGCGATAGCTTCTATCACAGGGTTATCACCAGATTCTGTTTTCATCTTTTCCTTTTCTTTCCTTATCTCTAACAAGCGTTTTTTTCCATTTTCATCTTTGGCGCTTTCAAGTACGTCTAACAATTCATCAAACGTAAACATATCCTTTTTTAGACCATCTTCCAAATCGGCAAACGTATAAGCTAAATCGTCCGCTGCCTCTAAAATAAATGTTAATGGATGACGGCAACCAAAAGTTCCGGTATTCTGCTTTATTTCTTGGAAAATTGTTTCTTCACTTTGATAATATCCAATCTTTTTTGCGATAAACTTTCTATTTTCTTTTAGTTTTTTATCTTCTTCTTTCTTTTCTAAAGAATTGACGGGATATTTTATAATCGTATCGAGAACGGCAGCTGTCAAATGCATTCCGTTTTTACCATTGAAAGAATGAAGTTTTGTCACAATGCGTAATGCTTGTGCATTTCCTTCATAATTAAGTAAATCTTCTCGCTGTTGCTCATCTAATAAATCATAAACCTTTATTCCATTATATTCTAATTTATTCAAATTGTCAGAGAACCACTTACGGATTGCCTGCTCACCAAAATGCCCAAATGGAGGATTTCCTATATCATGTAACAATGAAGCACAGTTTAATATCTCCAAAACCGCATGTGTATCAATCTCTTCAGTTTTCTCTATTTCTTCACAAATTTGTTTTCCGATAAATTTGGCTAAAGATGCCACTTCTAAAGAATGTGTAAGTCGAGTACGGACAAAATCACTACTATCAAGCGGAAAAACTTGCGTTTTGTCTTGTAATCTTCGCAATGCCGCACTCGTAATAATACGATTGTAATCACTCTCTATTTCTGTCCGATATTGTGTTTTCTTATTCTTATTTGGTGGGATTCTTTCTTCGCAAAGCAACTGTTTCCAATTCATATTCATACTTAAATCATTCCTCCAATTCATATACTTATTATAACACAGGAAAATGGGCTGTTCATCTTTCTATTTCATGGCATTCTAGAAACAACTATCCTTAAAATAGATCTTTTATATCTCTGCTTTCTTTTCACCGATGAAATTGCGACCGTATACAATATCGTAAAGACAGCGCAAACAAACCATCTTAATTCGTACGTATAAGCACTTAACATACATTTTTTTAAGCCTGCCTAGAATTGATTTGAACAAATATCCGAAATTTATCAATTATTTGCTTTCATGGAACAAACAAGTACAAGCAATCTGTAAAAAAACTAAGTAGTTATAGTTATTAAACTAACCATATTACTCGGCTGCTTCAGTTAGTTCAACACACTTTTATTTTCCGCTTGCTAAAGAGTAAAATCCATTTTAATGATTTTAAAACAAAAGATGTAAGTCCATATATTCAAACTTACACCTTAATAAACTATTAAATTTTCAATTTATCTTTTTTGCAACAGAACAATGGACTCAACATGAAAGCTGAACGGAAACATATCCACTGGCTGTACAACCTGCGCAGCATATCCTTTCTCATCAAGCTTTTTAATATCACGAGCAAGCGTTGCCGGATCGCAAGAAACATAAACGATTCGCTTTGGCTGCATCTTTACAATACTATCTAATGTCAGATCATCACAGCCTTTACGCGGCGGATCAACCACTACAACGTCCGGCTTCTTCCCCTGCTTTTCCAATTTCTTCGCATAGCTTGCTGCATCACTACACACAAAATCAATATTATCAATCTGATTAAGCTTCGCATTTATTTTCGCATCACGAATAGCAGCATCTACAATCTCTACGCCGATTACATGCTTCGCCTTTTGCGCTAAAAACATCGAAATCGTCCCTACTCCGCAATATAAATCAATTACTTCTTCTTTCCCACTTAGTTGTGCAAATTCAAGAGCCTTACCATATAACCTCTCCGTCTGCACAGGATTCACTTGATAAAAAGAGCGAGAAGAAATATGAAAATTCAAATCGTGGATAGCATCTGTAATATAGCTATTACCATATAAGACATGTTCCTCCTTCCCCAAAATGACATTATCCTCCCGTGTATTTACATTGATAATGACACTCTTGATATAAGGTAGATTCTCCACCAACTCCTTACACATTTCCTCCTTATGCGAAAGCTTACTTGAACGTACGATCCACACTACCATAACTTCACCACTGGCAAAGGCATCTTTAATTAAAAGATGACGAAACAAGTCCGCATTCTGATATTTGTTTAACAGCTTTTTCATACATACCAATACCTCATTGATTCGCTTACTTTGAATCATGCAGCTGTTCATATCAATAATAGTATTGCTGTTAATACGATAAAACCCTGTAACTACCTGCTTATTTGTTATTCCTACCGGTATCTGTCCCTTATTACGATAAAAGGTAGGATTTTCCATTCCTATGACATCTAACACCTCAACATCAATTTGCGCAATACGCTTCATGACATCTATGACCTTTTGTTTCTTAAAGCGCAGCTGTTCCGCGTAAGATACATGCTGAAGCTGGCAACCACCACATTGCTTAGCAACCGGACAGAAAGGCTCCACACGTGCCTCGCTTTTTTTCATCAGTCGCCACAACTTGCCAAAACCAAAGCCTTTGCGTACCTGCGTAACAATAATTTCGCCTTCTTCATGCTCGCACATTCCCTTTACAAACAAAGGAAATCCATCAATTTTTACAACCCCATGTCCATCATGTGTATATCCACTGCATACACCAATCACTCGATCATTTTTCTTCATAAATACCTCATTAAAAAAGGGCTTACTGCCCTTTCTGTGCATCTGCTTGTGCTTCCTTTTGACCTTCTAGCAGCTCATTTGCAACTTCTTCATTTTTTGGCGTTGTAGGAACTGAAACATTTGGCTCCGTAGCACCTGATGTCTTGGTTTTTACCATATAAATCTGTTGTTCAGCCGGTTTAGCTTCGTCCGGAATATAATTGAACACGTGTACCTCTAAATCATACATTTTGTCCGATTCTTTATTGTTTGAAAAATATGTTTCAACCGGAAGAATTGCAACGGTTTTTTCATACGCCTGTTCCATAAGCTGATTGATCGTATCCGAACTAGCATCATCAGCAGCATCAATCGTAATACGTAAGGTCGCGCTAATCAAATTAACCTCTACCTTATCTGTACCATCAAACACAACTGCTTTTTTCACATCTTCTAACTGCTGCTCGGTAATCGCCGGATTTAAAGAATCATCAAAACGGCTTCCTACGGTTGGCTTTCCACTGTTTTCCTTGGCACTGATATAAATATAGCCTAGAAAAAGCAAAGGTACCAAAATCACAATAACCGCAACGGTATAAAGAATCTTGCTCGTTTTATTTAAATTCGCCCAACGTCCCTTACCGCCGGTTGTCTTTTTTTGACTGTTTTTTTTCTTTTCTGCCATGTTTTCACTCCTAATAAAGGCTTCATACAAAATTAGTATAGCATAGAAAGCGCATTAACGCAAAATGCCACTTTCTTACAATTTATATACTATCGTTTCGCCAACTCTTCTTGAATCAGCTTATTAGTCATTGCCGGATTGGCTTGTCCCTTACTAGCCTTCATAACTTGTCCTACAAGGAAACCAATGGCACGATCCTTACCATTTTTAAAATCCTCAATAGACTGTGGATTATTATCAAGGACCGTAGTAATGATTTCCAATAACGCAGAGGTATCGCTCATTTGCTTCATACCCTTTTCTTCAACCACCTGCTTTGGATCCTTGCCTAGCATAATTTCTTCAAAAACCACCTTAGCCTGTTTACCGGAAATTTCACCCTTATCAACCATGTTGATCATATCCGCAAGATGCTGAGGCTTACAAGGATTATCCTTCACCTTGATATTGGCTTTGTTCAAGGCTGCCACAACCTCAACAATCACCCAGTTTGCTGCCTTTTTGTAATTTTCAGTATATTTAACAACCTCATCAAAGAAATTGGATAGCTCGCGATTTGCTACCAAGACATCGGCATCGTAATCATTTAAACCATAACTGCTTTGATAACGTGCTTTTCGCTCATCAGGCAATTCTTCCATATTTTCTTGAATTTCACGAATCCAAGCATCGTCCAAACGAATTGGTGTGATATTAGGATCAGGGAAAAACTTATAATCAACATTCCCTTCCTTTTTGCGCATCAATATAGTCGATTTTGTTGTTTCATCATAACGACGTGTTGCTTGAATGACACGTTCTCCACTCTCCACAATTTCAATTTGACGTGCTACTTCCGCATCAATAGCTTTTTGCACATTGGAAATTGAATTTAAGTTCTTGACCTCCGTTTTAGTTCCAAAGGTATCACTGCCCATCGGACGTATAGAAACATTGACATCACAACGCATGCTTCCTTCTTCCATTTTTACATCACTGACGCCTAGGTAATATAAAATACTTCTCAATTTTTCAACATACGCCGCTGCTTCGGCACCGCTTCGAATATCGGGTTCACTGACAATTTCAATTAGTGGTGTTCCGGCACGGTTAAAATCAATCAATGTTCCGGCATCGGAGTGAAATTGCTTTGCTGTATCCTCCTCCATGTGCATGCGGTTGATACGAATATCTTTTTTTCCTTGTTCAGTATCAATAGTAATCATACCACCACGTCCTATCGGGTGGAATTGCTGAGTGATCTGATAGCCTT
The DNA here is from genome assembly GCF_000154285.1 of Amedibacillus dolichus DSM 3991. Taxonomy (GTDB): domain Bacteria; phylum Bacillota_I; class Bacilli_A; order Erysipelotrichales; family Erysipelotrichaceae; genus Amedibacillus; species Amedibacillus dolichus. Next base: position 56,832 of record NZ_DS483473.1, read on the forward strand.
TAGGCAAATCCGAATAATAATAATTTTTACGATCGAATTTTACTAACGGATCGATTTCACATTTTAAAGCAGTAGCAGCTAAAATCGCCAAACGTACCGCTTCCTTATTCACACATGGTAAAGTTCCCGGGTGTCCTAAATCAATCTCATTTACACATGTATTAGCAACTTCTCCAAAAGATGTCGGTGCACCGGAGAACATTTTTGTTTTGGTTTTTAACTCACAATGGATCTCTATACCGATAATTGTTTCGTATTTCATGCTGCTACCTCCACATCATTGCCCTCTAGCCCACATATTTCTTCGATTGCAAGGGCAATATTAAACATTGTTTGTTCGTCAAAGGCTTTGGTGGTCAAATTAACACCGATTGGCATTCCTTCCACAAAGCCGCTTGGCACACTAATGCTAGGATAACCACTGAAGTTTCCAAGCACCATATAGTTTTCGGCTACGATTGATGATGTATGCAAAGAAGCATCATGACTTGCCTCACTCAGCGGCGCAATATCTCCACTGGCACTTGCCAATACAGCATCGTATCGTTCTAATACCGCAGCTAACTCGTTTACGATCAAACGACGGATCTTCTGTGCCTTACGGAACACCTTTTCTTGATTTTCCGCATACAGGGAATAGCTTCCGATGACAAAACGCTTGCGCACATAGGAAGAAAAGCCTTTTGTGCGGGAATGAATCATAACGTCCTCTACACTTTCACCATCTTCACGCATACCGAAACGAATACCGTCCAAATTGGAATGATTTGCCGTTGCCTCGGCATTCGCAATGATATAATATACCGGCAATAATGCTTCCATAAGCTGATCATTCATGCGTACAGTATCTACAATGGCTCCACGCTCTTCTAGCTTTTTCACCAGCTGATCCATGTTCTCTTTTATTTCCGGACGTACCTCTTCCTGAACATTTTCCAATAATGCAATTCGTTTTCCATGCAAATCACTTGTTACATTGGCATGATATGCTTCTACCTCACGTAATGAGCTAGTCATATCACGATCATCACGTCCTGCCAATACCTCCAATGCTACACAAGCATCTTTTACAGAGGTCGTAAAATAACCAACATGATCGAGACTGGAAGCATAAGGGATAATTCCATAACGGGAAATTCTTCCATAGGTTGGTTTTACACCGACGACACCATTAAAGGCTGCCGGTTTACGAATACTATCACCGGTATCAGTACCAATCGCAAAGCTTACTGCTCCACTAGCCACAGCCGCAGCACTGCCACCGCTGCTTCCACCAGATATACGTGCAGGATTCCATGGATTATGCACGCTTCCTGTATAAGCGTTTTTATTAGTTCCACCCATACCAAGCTCGTCCATACTTGTTTTCGCAATCACAACCGCTCCGGCTTGCTTTAGCTTATCAACGATATGTGCATCATATACCGGAATATAGTTATCCAAAATACGAGAAGATGCCGTTGTACGTATTCCCTTCGTATTGACGTTATCCTTTAATACAATTGGTAAGCCATACATTGGCGCATGCTCATCAATCTTTTTCAGCTCCTCTAACTGTTCACTTGGATCTACAAAAGTTACTACCGCATTGATATCTTTATTAACCTCTTGTAGCTTTTCATAAGCCGCTTTGACGCGTGCTTCTACTTCACCTGCTCTTGCTTTTTTAAAATCCATTTTACTTCACCACCTTTGGCACGTGTATATGCCCTGCTTTCACACTTTTCGCATTACATAATGCTTCCTCTTGAGAAATGACACAATTTACTTCATCTTCACGTAAATAATGTGTTTCCGTTTCAAACGGATACACCATTTCCTCAACATGCTCAGTATCAATCGCATCTAAAGCTTTTATCTGCTTTAATAGATCTTGAAATTCATACTGCAATTCACCGGCTTCCTCATCGCTGATATCGAACATGATATCACGTGCCAGTCTTTTAAAATAATCCTTACTGTACGCTTCCATTTCTTCCTTTGCATAGCTTGTACTTTGCTATGCCGCTCCTTTCTATTTATCTATTTCCTTTTTATTACGTATGACTACATCAAAGTAATAACATTGGTATCCTTTGCGCCTTTATCCCTTTGAATAACACCGACATGGCTCGTATCGGTTTGAATATCAACCGTAATCATATAATCACTTGGAAATTCACTTAATTCTTTATTTAATAATTGCACCGCCGTCATGACCTCTCCGCTTGTACTAGCATGCAGGGTTACTTGAATACGCAGCTCCTGCAAAGCATTTTTCATATAATGTCCTTTTGCAATCATAGATACATCTTGTGGCATGACATTTTTAAAGGCTGCCTTATAGCGATCAAAGCTTGCGGCGGTAGCTCCATCTAAATCGGTAGCCTGCTGCGTTGGAAATAACACCCAATTTTCTTTTATATCATAAAAATCACCGTCAATTTTCGTTTCAAAGAAAGCTGCCTGATAAAATGTTCCCGGCAATGCTTCATCAACAGAATTGATATCGTACAAAGCTACGAATATCGGTAAATCATTACCTACACCGGGAATTTTTTTACGAATGTAGTTTACCGCTTTTCTGACGGTTTCCTTGGCATAGACGTCCATTTTATCCTCTCGTATTCTTTGCGTATTATTTTCTTCTCCGACCTCATCATTTAACACAAAGGCCAAAGATAAGCCCGCAAGCTCGCCGTTTTTATACCAATCAAATTCTTGAATATCCAAAAGCAAAATATCGCTTGCACCGATTTTCACAGTGCCTCCGCCTTCTACTGGAAATTCATCTTTAATAGCCGGATTTAAACCGATGGAATTGGTTTTCTTATTAAATCGTCCTAATAAACCGCTAGATTGATCGGTTGCCGCATCTAAGGTATCAAAATCTAAAAATTCACCCTCACGAAAGGTATGAGTATCACTGGAAAAATATTCCTTGGAAAGCTCCATCAAGCCGGTTCCGATTTGCAGTGTATCTATCATATTCGTATTAAGGGTCGCATGCTTAATACTGGCATCGCTGGATTGATATGGAAGCAGCGCAGCATAATCGCCTTCCTTAATAACCTCTAAGGCCTCTCCGCTTTCCTTTTCCTTGTCCTTATCTCCACAGCCAACCACTCCAAGCAACAAGATCGCTGCTAAAGCAAGCTGTCCCCATTTAGCTTTTTTCATTCGCATTCACCTCTTTCATAAAGGCTTCTTCGTCCATAGTCGCAACCCCTAATTCCTTAGCCTTGCTAAGCTTGCTGCCACTAGCTTCTCCATAAATAACCAAATCGGTCTTTTTACTAACCGACCCGCTGACATTAGCACCTAACCTCTCCAACAAGGCCTTCGCCTCATTACGCTTTAGGTATTGCAATGTTCCTGTTAAAACAACCGTTTTCCCGGTAAATATGCTCTCTTTTATAACTTCTTTATCCGTATCCATACGCAATCCAAAGCCCTTTAGATGCGCAATCAGCTCCTTGTTTTTCGGTTCCGCAAAATATGCCCGAATGCTTTGTGCCGTTACTACACCGATATCTTTGATCGCTGTCAGTTCTGCTTCCTCGGCAGCCATTAAATCATCTATATTGCCATAGGTTTTCGCTAATACCCTTGCGGCTTTTTTACCAACCTCGCGAATCCCTAATCCAAACAACAAATCCTCCAAAGGACGCTCTTTACTGGCTTCGATTGCTAAGATCATCTTTTGAAACGATTTTTCTTGAAATCCCTCCAAAGCAAGAATTTCTTCCTTATGCAAGGACAGCTCATAAATATCCTCAATCGTATTTAGAAAACCTTGCTTATGAAAAAACTCGATTTTTTTATCTCCAAGCGTATCAATATTCATGGCATCACGACTTGCGAAATGAATCATACCACGCACGATTCGTGCCGGACAATCCTGATTCATACAATAATGTGCGGCTTCATCTGCAAAACGCACAAGCTTGCTTCCGCAAAAAGGACAGATTTGTGGGAACTTATAAATACCTTGGGTGCCGTTTCTGCGCTCCGGTAAAGAGCGTACCACCTCGGGTATGATATCCCCTGCCTTACGAATAATGACATCATCGTTGATACGAACATCTTTTTCTTTGATCATATCTTCATTATGCAGTGTTGCGGCACTTACCGTAGTGCCTGCCACCCTTACCGGTTCCAATACCGCATTTGGTGTAATGCGTCCTGTTCTTCCGACACTTAATACAATATCAAGAAGCTTCGTTACAACCTCCTCTGCCGGAAATTTATAGGCAATCGCATAACGTGGTGCCTTCGCAGTCGTTCCTAATAAATCCCACGCATGCAGATCATTGACCTTCAACACCATACCGTCGATTTCATAAGGCAAATCGTTACGGCGTTCACTCATTTCCTGAATAAACTGCCAAACCTCCTGCATATTTTTGCATACCTTACGCAAAGGATTGACCTTAATTCGCATAGCTTCCAAAGCCTCTAAAGCCTCCTCATGCGTATGCATAGCATGCTGTTGTGCTCCTTCAAAATAATATAAGTAAGCATCAAGCTTTCGACTTGCCGCTATACGGCTATCTAACTGACGAATACTTCCGGCAGCAGCATTGCGTGGATTAGCAAATTCTTCCTCTCCTTGCTTACGTCGTTGTTCATTCAAAGCTTCAAAGCTTTTTTTAGGCATGATGACCTCACCACGTACCTCTAAATCTCCTTCCATATCAATATGCATCGGAATGGACGCAATGGTACGCACATTGTTGGTTACATCTTCCCCGACCAATCCATCTCCTCTTGTAACAGCCTGTACAAAACGCCCATTATGATAGTGTAAGGAAATTGCCAAGCCGTCCATTTTCAGCTCTACTACATATTCCGGATTTTTTACACTTTGTCTAACTCGTTCATCAAAAGCCATTAAATCCTCTAAATTAAAAGCATTATCCAAAGACAGCATACGACGCTTATGCGATACCTTTTCAAAAGCATCTAATACGACACCGCCAACCCGTTGCGTAATGGAATTGGGATCACGATATTGCGGAAACTCGTCCTCTAGCTTTAACAGCTCTTGATAATATCGGTCATACTCCTGATCACTGACGCTTGGTTTATCCAAAACATAGTATTCATACGCAAGGCGATCGAGGATTTTACGTAATTCTAAAATTCTTTGTTGACTCATATACAAAGCCTCCTATTTCTTATGCAGTGATGCATGGGTTGCTAAAATCTTACGAATCCCATATTTTTTATCAAAAGCAATCACTGCAAGCTCACCCTCTAGTTTGATAACGATTCCCTCACCAAATACATCATGAACAACCAAATCTCCCTTACGTATTTTTCCTTTTTTCTTTGATGTATGCTCGATTGCTTCATCAGTTGTATTGCCAAGTGATGAAAAACCACTTCCCTGATAAGTATCCACATCGCTTGCAAAGCTGTTGCGAGGCTTTGCTCCTACCTCCTGTAAGCAGTCCTGTGGAATTTCTTTTACGAAACGTGAGGTTGTTTTCAGCTTGTCCAAAACATAGCTATAACCATAAGAGTCTGATAAAAACAGCTGTTTTTTAGCACGTGTAAAGGCAACATAAGCTAAACGACGTTCCTCTTCCAAGGCTTGCTGTCCTCCTTCATTGATAGAGCGTTCATTGGGAAAGATTCCATCGCATAGACTATATACGAAAACGCGATCAAATTCCAAGCCCTTTGCGGCATGAATGGTCATCAGCTGAACAAACTCTCCATTATCCAAATCCTCTTTATCGCTGTATAATGAGATTTCCTGTAAATAATCCAACAAGCTTCCGTCTGGGTTATTTTCTACATAATTAGCAATATCGCTAATCAATTCCTTTAAGTTTTCTAAACGCTCGATTTCCGCATCGTTTCTCAGCATTTCCATGTAGCCGCTATCTTCTAAGACCTTGCTTAGCAGCTGATCGATACTGATGGTATCCACACAGCTGCGACAAGCCTCGATAACCTCAACAAATTTCGCAATGCTTTCCTTTGCCTTTCCCTTTCCAAAGCCTCCCTGCTTTAAGATCTCATACATATTCGTATCCTTAGCTGCGGCTTCCTGTTCAAGTGTTTCTAGGGTCTTGGCACCGATTCCACGCTTTGGTAAATTGATGATACGCTTAACTGCCAAATTCTTAAACAGCTCCTTATCATCACCCTCCACCTTTGGAGCCAATAAGCGCAAATAGCTTAAAGCATCTTTGATCTCCGCACGATCATAGAAACGTACTCCACCGTAAATTCGATAAGGAATATGTTGATCCAACAATGCCTTTTCCAAACCTCTGGACAAATAATTAGAACGATACAATACCGCAATATCGCGATACTTCACACCGTTATGATGAAGGCTTAGAATTTTTCCCGCTACCCATATCGGCTCATTATAATCGTCCATCGCGGTAAAGTGAACGATGCGCTCATCACTTTCATTGCGTGTAAACAATTCTTTTTCAATACGATTGCGATTGTTTTTTATCAATTCGTTGGAGGCCTGCAAAATCGGCTGTGTACTACGATAATTTTCATTTAAAATAACAGTATGACTATGTGGAAAATCCTTTTCGAAATTCATGATGATATCGACCTGTGCTCCACGCCATGTATAAATGGTCTGATCAGGATCTCCTACAACACATAAATAGCTATCTTCCTTTACCAACATTTTAATAATCTGATATTGCAGCATATCCACATCTTGAAACTCATCAACATGCAGATAGGTAAAACGCCGCTGCCATTTTTTGCGTACCTCCACATGCTCCTTTAAGATATGATATGTAAAAATAAGCAAATCATCAAAATCCAACCCAAACATTTCCGCTAATCTTTTTTCGTAGAAAGCATAGACATTCGCCATAATTCTTTCACCTTCATAATTAGCACGTGCCAAGGCACTGTTTGCATCAATGAAGTTGGTTTTATTATTACTGATATAGGAAAGCACTCGATGATAACTGTAAGTTTTCACATCTACTTGTAGCTGCTTATAAGCATCACGTAAAATACTGCGTTGATCGTCTGCATCTAAAATCGTAAAATTACGTGGATATCCATGTACCAAAATATCCTCCCTTAGCAAACGCACACAAAAAGAGTGAATGGTGGAAATCATCACTGCCTGTGCAGTATCCCCTAAAAATCCCTCTACTCGCTCCTTCATCTCTCTGGCAGCCTTATTGGTAAACGTAATCGCCAGTATTTTATTCGGATATATATGACATTGTTCAATCAGATACGCAATCCTTGTGGTTACAACACGTGTTTTCCCGCTTCCCGCACCGGCGATGATACGCAAATGTCGATCGACACAAGTAACTGCTTCTAATTGCTGCTGATTTAATTGCTCTAATAATGACACGAAATCACCTCTGAATTATTATACTATACTTCATATGGAAATTGGAAACTATACTTTTTAAAAATTTCGTATGAATTTATCACCACGATAAAATGTGTATCTTGTTTTTTACCTACACATAAATATTACTATTTTGATTGGCTTTTCTTTTTTAGTATCGCCTGCTTATAATGGAATCAAATAATGTTGTTTGGTTAATTTACCTTCCATTGCAAATTGCTATCGTTTCTACTGATAAATATCGGGAAGCACCTATTACGAATTGAAAAGATAAAGTAACAAGAGATTTTTATTTTAGTTTTAAACGAGAATAAATGTATTTATTAAATAAAGATAAAACAGTCCCCATACAAATTGCCCCATTTTTACAATTTTGAACTCTTTTATGTTAAAATAAAATAGTAGAATCTCAAGATCATAAAGAAATAAAGTAAAAGTAAATATATTTGTTATTAAGGAGGTTATTATGGATAATAAAAAATCAGAAATATCAACAAAAAAGAAAGTCATACTGACTAGCTTATTGCTTTTATGTTTTATAGGAATTGCTTGTCTTTTTTTGTGGTCAAACAATCAAGAACCCCAAAAACAAATAGCACAACATGAACAACAAAAAGAAAAAATAGACTATCTTAGTAAGATTCATGGCTTAAGGAATTGGAAAATTGCTGTAAATTCAAAAGATGTTGATTTTTTAGAAGGAGTTACTTGGGATAAGAATTATATCAAAGATGTTCAGGTAAATCATCAAAAAGTAGATTTTCAAAAAGTCGGAAACTATCAAATTACCTATACAATCCTACCTATTGATAAAAAAGCTAGTATTATAAAAATCAACAAAAATGTAACTGTTACCGATAAAAAAAACTTGATAAGCAATAATGATAACAAGCAATCGAAAAAGCTTGCAAAAAAGAAAGATAAAGACAGTTCTGCCAAAAAAGAAGATAACAAAGAAAACAATAAACCCTCTAGTAAACCTTCCAACAAGCCTTCAAACAACAATTCTTCACAAAAACCTTCCCAACCAACAAAGCCACACACACATCATTGGGTACATGTAAGTCCGGAACAGAGCGGACATATGGAATATGGTGTAGAATGCAGATCACATGGTTACTCCGGAAGTGATCCGATGTTCTTTATGACACAAAACGATATGCTACTTCATCATATGGCTGATGGTTGCAATTCTAGTTGGGGACATGGTTTTAAAGGACTTGCCTATAAATATTGTAATGCGTGTGGGCAGGAAATCATAACTGGACATGTTCATAATTTCGGAACCATAGAAAAAACAGTATATACAAAAAGTATCGTATGTGAATGTGGCATGAAATTCAGTGGAGGCAGTGGTTATACAGCAAAACAAAATTGGGAACAGCATGTAGCCATTTATACCTCTCATGGTTATCCAAAAGAAGCTCATGATACATATAGAGAAGATACATCAAGTTGGGCAAAATATTACGAAGCAACACATGCCTGCTCTTGCGGTTGGCTACCGATTGACAAAAACTTAGTAAATCTTCGTAATTTACGTAATAACGGTTATGTTGAGGTTGGCGATGTTGTAGTAAATGGTGTTCACGGTCAGCCACTATAAAAGATTGTAGAAATTATTGCTTCATTTTATTTAATCCTTCAGCGTACATCGTGCGCTTTTTTATTTTCAAACCCTTTATTACAAAAATTTCATATTTAGCCAATAGCATTTTCACAAGATATATACTATAATAAAGAGCGATTGAGGTGTAAAAACAATGGAAAATGAACAAAAGAAAAAACGTTATTATCGCCGGACGATCGATTTAATGTTTTTATTCGTACTACTGATCGTATATATCTATGCCTTTTATAAGGCCTTTAACTTCTCTATGCTGCCTAATAAATATGTATTTATGGCGCTTATGGTAGCAGCTGTCATTTATTTGATCCTATTCGTATTAGCTTTACAGCGCTATCCGACATGGTTTGTCGTTATTAAACGGATATTTATCGTTTTGCTATGTGCCCTACTTGGAACGGTTGGCTTCTTTTTACGCAAAGTCGAATCTACGACCGAAAAAATCGCAACTGTTAATAGTACAGCTCAAACCAAGCTTTTCATTCTCACACGTTCCGACAGCAACATCGACAGCATCGAGGATTTGCAAGGAGCTGTGATCGGTTATCAAAACGGATCTGATGTTGCCAGTGCAACCTATATGAAAAATTTGATTGAAAATGAAGTAAGTGGCACACAAGCCTATGATTATTTAGACTATACTTCATTATATTCCTTCTTAACCAATGGACAGATTGACGCACTTGCGATCAGCGAACAATATTACGGTATGACAAAAGCAACCCAAGAAGGCTTTGATGAAAAGGTAAAAACCATTCATACCTTTGAAAAGGAAGCCGAGCAGGTCGAAAATAAAATTGATGTAACCGAAGATGTCTTTACCGTATATATCAGTGGTATTGATGATGCCGGATCTCCTGATCAAATGGCAAGAACCGATGTCAATTTACTTATGATCGTAAATCCTAAAAACAATCATGTAGATATGGTAAGCCTGCCTCGTGATGGTTATATTCCAAATCCGGCACTAAACGGCTTCAACGATAAGCTTACGCATACTTCTTTACACGGTATTCAAAACAGCATTACTTCAATTGAAGATTTTGTAGGTATTCCAATCGACTATTATGCACGTATCAGCTTTACTTCGGTTGCTCAAATCGTTGATGCTGTCGGTGGCATTGATATCGACGTTGAATTATCGGTTTGCTCTTACGACGAATCACAAAACCGTACACATGATGAATTAGAAAGTCATGAAGGACAAGAGGTCGTATGTGCACAGCAAGGTGAAAACCAACATTTAAATGGAGCTCAAGCCTTGGTTTATGCCCGTCATCGTAAAACCGAAGGATATGGTACCGAAGGTCGTGAACGTGCACAGCGTCGTGTTATCATGGGAGTTATCAATAAGCTTCTTTCTTTAAATGCTTTGACTTATATTAACAACCTATTGGAAGTTGCACCAAACTTCATTATTACAAATATGCCTAGTGATCAAATCACAAGCTTCATCAATCATCAGTTAAGTGATTTCCAGCCTTGGACCATTCACTCTTTGATTAGCGACAGCGGTATCAATGATCGTCAGCAGGTCGCAAGCTTAAGCACTGAAAACGGTCCTTATGATGTCTACTTATTCAGTCAGGAAGAAATCCATGAAATCATGAATGCTTATGATGGAGCCAAAAAGCTTATGCAGCTAAAGGATTTCAGCTTTGATCTTGACAACTTATATGAGAATACACCGGCTATTAGCGATGATCCTAATCTTGTTTGGTCCTCTATGTCAGGAGTGGTATATTAAAAGCTTTCGTCAAAAATACGAAAGCTTTTTTCATATAATCAGCATAAAACTATGCTATAATTTTTGTATTAGGAGGATTTGACCATGGAAAAGAAAATGTTTGTATGTCCCAAATGTGGCTGTCATGAATTTATAAATGATCAATTTCAAGCAACCGGTGGAAATTTTGCCAAACTATTTGATGTCCAAAACAAAAGATTCATTACAGTAAGCTGTAAACAATGCGGTTTTACCGAGATTTATCGCGAAGAAACCGATAGCGGAATGAATATCTTAGATTTCCTTATCGGCGGATAGAGCCTGCTTATCTTTGCAGGCTTTTATAATGTCTTAATATATTCATGATAGCGATATACACCCACCATTTTAACAATACCTTGAATAACTGCCGCTAACAAAAACAATATCCGTAACAAAGCATATCCATGAAAAAGAAAGCTAATTCCTATTGCTAAAGGAATATGGAAACATTCACTTAACAATACCAGTAGCATACAGCTTCTACGAGAACAAATTACCAAAACTTGCCGCACACTTTGATGACGAATCCTTGCATAACAAGAAACACAGCCATATAACATCACCGACGATAACAACCAATCAAGCTCTATAACAACAATCCACAACAAAATCCATTTCCACATATCAATGCTTTAAGCTTTCCTCCGCCTTTTTCTGATAGATGCTAAGGCTTAGCCACTGCAAGATTTCCTGAAGCATTGCCTCTTCACAAGCAATAGCCTCCACATACAGACATTCTTTCTCCTTGTTAATCTGAACGTCCATACGATAATAATCATCTTCCTTTTGAATACATGCCTTTCCTTGCATATCCGTAAATGTTAAGGGAATCGTTTGCGCATTTTCAAAGCATGGAAAATAACTGCTCTCTCCTTGCTCATGCGGCATTGCACTTGCCTTGATAAGCCATGACCATGGTGCGTCCTCCTGCTTATAAGGTGCCATGATATTTAAAGTATCCATTACGCTGTCGTAGCTTTTTTCCGCTACACCCATACATGCGATTTTAAAATTTCCTACGGAATAAAAAACCAATTCCTGACGATAGCCGATCATCATCTTTCTTGGCGCAGCTTGTCCATGAAGCAATTCCTCACGCCCCATTACTTGACATAGCTGAGAATATAAATCGTATGGCAAGGTCAAAAGATTATCCTTGTCATAGGCAGCTTCCAAATAATCAATGATCTTATGTGCATAGCTTGCACTATAAGCATTCATCGCACTGTAATCGAAAAAGCACTCTTTCCACAAAAGTGCATACGCACAGTTGCGATAAAAATGAGCATCGCGCTTTTGATTATGCCAAATAAAAAAGCTTTGTGCTAGTTCACTGTCCTCTTTTTCAAATTCTTCGATTGCCATATAACCAAGTGGAGTAACGACATACCCGTCTTTTCCAAGTGGCTCATAATCATCAAAAGACCAGCAAAGACACATATTTGCTTGCTGCTTATGCTCCAAAACATAATCTGCAATCGTTCGCAGCCATGGATAAAAATAGCGATACTTCAATTCCTCAAAATCGCGCTTTTCATAATAACCGGTGGGATCATTGACTTGAAACGAAAGTCCACTGTCCAATAAAATATCATCATAAATAGACGCAACACAGGCATGAAAGCCCGGTCCAGCTACATTCGTCTGTGCAGCAATACTTACAAACTTATCCTCAAAGCTACATTCAATTACTCCCTCCGGACAAACCTCCATCGTTAGCAGCATATGAAAATCTTCCCATTTCACCTTATGCTTCTGGGCAATCTGTTTCCACATTTCACGAAAGGAATCCTGTTCCTTTACACTTTGCAGTTCTCCTTCCATCAGCATTTCGATCATTGTAACCTCTCCTTTCAAAAAGGAGCTAACGCTCCTTCCTCTTTTATTCCATGCTTAATACTTTATATGTATTGTAGCGTTCTCCTTCAAAATCCGTATAATCCTTATATACCTTAGTGCGATCGTATTTAAAATCATTGATACCGATCACATGTAAAACCATCTCGGTTTTTAAATCCTCCGCTTTCAATCCGCCTTCCTTATACGTAAGCTGAAGTGTAACATCGTAGCCGTTATATTGCTCCCCTAAGTACGTGTAGACACCTTCTGTAACAGAATTAACCTTATAATCAACAACCTCCGGTAAAGCATCTTTGCCTTCCTCATTTACAATATAGTTATAATTATTGTAATAATAGGATTGTGCATATTCTTTAAACTCCCAAGACATTGTAGTCGGAATAAAGCTCATTCCTCCAACGTCCTCACTTCCGCTTTTATTGGACATGGTAAAGAAATCAAGAGCAAAGCTTACTGCCGCCATTTCTGCTTCTTTTGCATAATTTTCTTCCTGTACCGACGTTGATAATTCGTTATATGCCCGAATCTGTAACTCTGTTGGATTCAAAGGCTCTACATAGAGATCGTTTTTCACCAACACCGCTTTTTCTTCCTTTTTTACTTCTTCCTTGGGTTCATCTTTACTGCCACAGCCGCCTAAGGTTAAAGCCAAAACACCTGCGCACAATAAGAAGCGTTTTATATTCTTATTCATAAAAAACCTCCACAAACTGTTCTTAGTATATCATACTTCCCCTCTTTTGAAAGCAGACAATGCATAATATTAAGAAAATTTTATGATACTTAAAAAAATCCGATAAAATTTATCGGATTAGGACGCTAATTTCTGATGGATTTCTTCAAACATTCCTTCTTTATAAATACCTCCGCCTTGCGCCATCGCACGGTTGCCGCCGCCTTTTAAATGATACTGCTCAGCGAATTGTGCAAAGACTTCTTTCGCATCAAAGCTTGCTGTATCACCAGAAGCAACTACAATATGCACATTATCATAAATTTTAGCTGCAAATACTACATTCTTATGGTAATTTTTCACAACATACTGTGCCATCATACTTAAAGAACGTGCATCAATATCATCAAAACAATGAACAACTACATCACTATGATCCTTGATCAACTCTTTTGCTAGCATTTCATAATACTTTTGTTTCCACACCAGCACATTGCGATTCAGCTGACGATTTTCGTTGATCACACGATGCACTCCGGTAACTGCATATAAATGCGGAACTGCCAAGGTTTGACTGACCTCATCTAATACCTTATAACGCTTACTTGTGCAATCCAACAGCTGATCTCCTACGATATAACGAATCTTGTAGCCTTTTGTTGTCTTTTCAAAACCACTGATATAGAGCATCTGTAAGTAGCGCAAGCTCGGCACATGCATACAGCCGCAAAGATTATAGTCTAAGGTTCCAATTCGTACCACACGTAAATCATCGCGATTCACATCTTTTCCGGATACATGTTTCTTAGCCTCCGAAGGAGTCGGGTATTGTATCGTAACTGCTAAATCATCGCGAATCAAGCCATTGCATAGCACCTGAAGCTCAAATGCCATTTTCTCATTAAAATCTTTTAAATCAAATTCCACATCGTTTTCTTCATCACCGACATGATGTGCCAAGGTTTTTACTTTATATACATTTTGCATTAAAGCGCTGATCAAATGTTGAGCGGTGTGAATCTGACACTTGCGAAAACGCTCATGCAGATTGACGCTCATCGTTACCGTACCTTCTAGCTTTTCATCAAGCAAATGCCACATATAACCATCTTCTAACTTTAAATCCTGCACCAAGTGGTCATTGATCATACCGATATCACTTGCCATGCCGCCGCCTTCTTTATAAAAAATGGTATCCTTGCACGCATGCCAATACATTCCGTTTTCCTCTACTACCTTTACCACACTTGTATTCCACTGGGTTGTAAAGCAATTATCATATAGCTTGTTGATCATAACAATCCCTCCTTCTACACATTATTATTTATTCATTGTATCATAACTTTCTCAATTTTATTCATGAAACTGTTTTCATAAGTATAGTCCTAGTACCTTCCTTATGATATAATATTAACACGAAGCAAGGAGTGTTGATATGAACAGAGTCGCAAATCATTGGAAGGATTATGAATGCATAGATGCAGGAAACGGAGAGAAATTGGAGCGTTGGGGAAATATTATTTTACGTCGTCCGGATCCGGCTGTTATTTGGCCCAGTGAAACAGATGCCGATTGGCAACATGCGCATGCCCACTATCATCGTTCCAAAAGCGGTGGTGGACATTGGGAATATAAAAAGCAATTCAAGGACAGTTGGACCATTACTTATAAAAACCTACGCTTTAAGGTTTCTCCTACCGGCTTTAAGCATACCGGTCTTTTCCCCGAACAAGCAGCAAATTGGGATTTCATGATGGATAGGATTGCCAACGAGCAGCGTGAAATTCGGGTACTGAATCTATTTGCGTACAGTGGTGGAGCAACGATGGCATGTGCTGCTGCCGGTGCAGGCGAGGTTGTTCATGTCGATGCCAGCAAGGGTATGGTTGCTTGGGCAAAGGAAAATATGATACTTTCTCATTTAGAAGATCGCAAGATTCGTTTTATTGTTGACGACGTATTGAAGTTTGTGGCAAGAGAAAAACGGCGTGGCAGGACCTATCATGCCATTATCATGGATCCTCCAAGCTATGGCCGCGGCCCAAATGGTGAAGTGTGGAAAATCGAAGAACAGCTTTATCCGCTGATTCAAGCATGTATGGAGATCTTAGATGATGACCCTTTATTTTTCTTAGTAAATTCATATACGACCGGCTTTCCTCCTACTGCATTGGAAAACCTCTTACACGCAACGATTGGTAAAAAATACGTAAATGGCGTTATAGATGCCGGTGAAATCGGATTACCGATTACTAAAAGCAAAACAGTTTTACCATGTGGAATTTATGGCAGATGGGTAAAGGAAGAATAAAAAAATTAGGACTGTATAGCATCTAAGCTTTACAGTCCCATTTTCTATTCTTCCATAAATTTACGTATTTCTTCAATACGTGCTTTGGTATCATCATAACCAAGCTGCATCCAACGCGATAACAAATCCTTATCATGCGTATAGCGAGTAACATTGTAATCGGCACTTGGTCGAAGCACCAACGCTTTCCCTTCTTCCTCCAGCTTTTTTACAATTCCCCATTGGCGATTATAATTCTCATGGCGAATACGCAGATTTTCCTTTACCTTCTTTTTCCCGGGGTAAAACAAAGAAGATAATCTCAACTGCCAAGATGGTGCCGGTTTGCGTACATAATTTTCTTCCTTAGTAGAAATAAATATATGCTTATCCATTCCTTTACGAATACTTTGTTCAATCGGAATCATATCCACCAATCCGGCGTCCATATATGTATGTCCGTTCCATTTATACGGACGTGTTAATAGGAATAGTGCACAGCTTGCCTGTACCAAAATTTGTTCCTGCGGATCTAAATATTCTTTACCATAATACTCGACCTCATCATTATCCATATTATATAAACCGATATCCAATTCCGTTTCATTTTCCATAAAGGTTTGATAATCTAAAGGAGCCAGTTCTTCAATAAACTTACAAACATATTGGATACCAAATACTCCTCTTTCCTTCAACAGCGGATATAAACCGATCGCCTTAGGATTACTAGCGGCATCAACACCGGCTACCTTCAAGCGTTCTCTTTGTTTGGATACAAATGCAACCAACACTTCCGCCCCTGCACTGATTCCAACTGTATATGGAAAATTGATATTTTCATCAAGAAAGCACTGCAAGACACCACATGTATAAGCAGCCTTTGTGCCGCCTCCTTCACAAATCAATCCAATCTTTTTTTTCATACTTTTACACCTCAACGTCTTATTATACTCTTTCCGCATGCCTGCGTAAAGAGTTCTTTTATTTACAAAACACGCTTCCTAAAGCATTGGCGAGAACAGATAAAGAATTGCTCTTAATATACGCACAAAAATCGAAACCTCTGTACATTCCTCTAAGGTTACCTGATGACTTTTTTCTAAGGTTGCCAAAAAGTCCTTTTTCACGTCCATAACTACACTGGAGCGATAAAACCATATCCCACACTCATAATGTAAATAATAAGAGCGATAATCCATATTGACTGTTCCTACAACTGCCATCTTATCATCGGCAACAAAGCTTTTCGCATGCACAAACCCCGGTGTATATTCGTAAATCTTTACACCTCCGGCAATCAAATCACGATAATTCGCACGTGTTACCTCAAAAACATACCATTTATCCGGAATATGCGGTGTTAAGATACGCACATCGACTCCGTTTTTTGCAGCTAATAAAAGTGCTGTTTTCATCTCTTGATCGATCACAAGATACGGTGTTGTCATATAGACATACTTATTCGCTCCGTTGATCATATTCAAATGTGTATTTTCCCCAACATTTTCCTCATCGGTTGGCGAATCACTGAACGGCTGTACATACCCATCTTGTTGAATATCGCAAAGCTCCTCTTCACTCGCCTTATAATCATACACATTATCCCTTACTTCTTCATCATAATTCCAAAACTGCAAAAACATCAAAGTAAAATTCCAAACCGCTTCTCCCTTGATCATAACACTAGTGTCTTTCCAATGACCAAAGCGTTCCTTCTCATTGATGTATTCATCTGCTAGGTTGATTCCACCGGTCATTGCCACCTTCCCATCAATGACCAAAATTTTACGGTGATCGCGGTTGTTCATTTGAATCGCCAAACGCGGTTTCACCGGATTGAATACCTTAGCTTTGATTCCAAGCTTACGCAGAATTAAATAATAATCGTTTGGAAGGTAGGTAATACAACCGAAATCATCGTACATAACACGCACTTCAACGCCCTGCTTTACCTTTTCAATCAAGATTTCCAAGATGGTATTCCACATAACTCCCGGTGCAATAATAAAATACTCCAAGAAAATAAAGCGTTCGGCTTTTTTTAATTCTTCAATCATGGCTTCGAATTTCTTTTCACCAATCGGAAAGTAGGTTGTTTCCGTATGTTGATAAATCGGATAAAAGGCATTCTTCCACAAGTATCTTGCTTGCTTATGTGCAACGCTGTCCTCTTGTTCCAAAAGCTCCATAATTTCCATATTTTGTCCTGCTTCGTCATGATACAAGCCATAGCTTTCCAAATCACGCTTACGCAATGCTTTCGGTACCTTTTGACCGCCAAACAACAAATAGATCAGCCCACCGAATACCGGTACTGCTAAGATGAATAAAATCCATATAATTTTGAAACTGGGATTATCGTTTTTATTGATGATATAGATACTCATTGCAACGCTTAAGATAACCAAAATAAAATAAATCGGTACAAAATATTCACTTAATACGAGAATCAATCCCAAAAATATGAAAAGCTGAAGAAGAATCAAGCCACTAATAATAACGATTTTTTTTGATAACAGATTAAATAGCTTACGCAGCATGGAATCTCCTCCTTCCTATTTCAGATTAACGTTAGTGTTTCAAATAGCCTAAAAGCATTTCCTTCACACGATCAAGTAAGCCCTCATCAAGCTCCGTGTCTTTACCAGTATGCGTTCCAAGCACGCACAGATCTTCGCCCTCCAACTCACCGCAGGCAACCATGACCGCTTTTTTGAAATATGCCATCATGTGCTGAGAACGCATTGTTTCATTCAGTTTGACACATTCAATGGTTGTCTTACTTGGATCATGCTTGGCAAGTTCTGCCGCCAGCTTACGATTTTGTGGATTAAAGCCAATTTGCATACAGCTTCCCTTACCGATACAATCAAGTACGATCAGCTCCGGCTGTTTATGCTGTTCGTGGAAATAATTTGCACTTGCTTCTGCACCTAAAAAATACTGTTTATTTTTATCCGTAAATAAGAAGCCGGTTTTGGCACGCTCCTCCTTGGATAAAGAATGTGCAACCTCCACAGCACAAGCAATTGCCGCAGAGTTACGGTTATAATTTTTACGATTTGAGAATCCATGCAGTAAATTATAAATCAATAAAATCGCAATCAGGAACATGGAGCTGCTTACCAATAAGCCTGCCATTGCATCGCTAATCTTCGGCTGTACTAAATATACCCCAACAAATAAAACAACAAACAGCACAATCGCAGGAACATATAGTGGAACCATAGATTTGCTAATTGTTTTCGATCCGTTTAACGGATAATATCGCACCGTTGGCCAAAAGCGTTTCTCCGGTGTATCGTATGGCACAACAATAACCTGCTTCATCTGCTTTACATTTCCATACAATACATTATTAGCACGAGAAAACAAACGCTTTCCCTGAATATCTGTCGACTCATAGCCACACTCTGCCATTTCTTTATGCAAAACCTCTAAAAACTTATTTTTCTGCCTTCTTGTATAGCGACAGCCATACTCCTTTGTATATCGTTCTAATCTTTGCTTATCCATTTGATTCGCCTCCAAACAATATGTTTATTATACCTTAAAATAACGCTACATAAAAGCACTAACAAGACTTGTTTATCAAGATGTTTTTATTCTTCTGCTAAAAACATTTATTTCCTAGGAAATTCCTAATCTGTTACCAGTTTTCTACTATGAAAAAATATATCATCAAAAAAATGTTCATAGAAAAAAACAAACATAAATGCACCTGCAAGTTTCTAAGAAATCCGGCAAACCTCTATCCATTAAAAAATCCATATCCCCATGCTTACTCATAAAAATCTTTATTTACACTTATCACTTAATAGATAAAAGCCTATCATCAACAGGACAATAGGCTCTCTTTACTGCTTGTTAAATAAGAAACGTTGAAACCATAAGATAGAAATCTTTGTCCTTCAACATATCTTTATCTTAAACAGCTTTCTATTTTATAAAAATTCTATTCACTTGCATTCGCAAACTGTGAATTGTATAGCTTTTCGTATGCTCCCTTGCGCTCCATCAGCTCATCATGTGTACCCTGTTCCACAATATCACCGTTTTGAATAACAAGAATCAAATCCGCACTGCGAATTGTCGATAAACGATGGGCAATAACGAAGCTGGTACGGTTTTTCATGACATTCTTCATTGCTTCTTGAAGCATTTTTTCCAAGCGTGTATCAACACTAGAGGTTGCTTCATCTAAAATCAGAATTTCCGGATTTTTCAAGATTGCACGTGCAATCGTTAAAAGCTGTTTTTCTCCTTGTGAAATATTATTGGCTTCCTCATTGATATAGGAATCATAGCCATTTGGCATCGTTTTGATAAAATGATGCACATTTGCCATACGTGCTGCTTCAATAACCTCATCTTTACGGGCATCTAAGCGACCATAGCGAATATTATCATAAATCGTTCCCGAAAACAGCCAAGTATCCTGAAGCACCATACCAAACAAGTCGCGCAAATCTCCACGCTTCATATCTCGAATATCTACGCCATCAATCGTTATTCTTCCTTTATTTACATCATAGAAGCGTAAAAGCAGATTGATAAGGGTTGTTTTCCCTGCTCCGGTCGGACCGACGATTGCGACCATCTGTCCACGCTTTACATCTATGTTGAAATCATGGATAAAGTTTTCTTCTCCATATCCAAAAGCAACATGCTCAAAGCGTACACCTTCTTCTACATTTTCCACCTTTAGCGGTAAGCTCTTTTCCGCAGGCTCTTCCTCTTCATCAAGAACCTCCATGATTCGTGTCATTGCCGCTGCAGCTGCCTGAATCTGTGAGGATAATGCCGAAATTTGAGAAAGTGGATCATTGACCTGCCAAACATAACGAATAAATGCCTGTAAATCACCGATTTGTAACCCCCCCTGCAATACCTTTAAGGTTCCGTAAATTGCCAACACACAAATAGTTAGATAAGTTACCAAAGCATTTAAAGGACCGATGATGGAAGAAATAAACTGTGCTTTAAAGCCATTTTCTCGTAGTGTATCATTAAGCTCTTTAAATTTTTCAATGCTTTCCTGCTGTTTGTTATACAATAGAATTTCATGATATCCGCCATACATTTCGGTAATTGCGCCATTAAGATTACCAAGTGTCTCCTGCTGTGCTTTAAATCGTTTCTGTGAATAGCGAACGATCGTTTGAGTTACCAACAAAGACAACGGTATGATCATAAAGGCAATACAAGCCATAACCGCATGAATACCAAACATCATAACAATCGCAAAAAGCAGAGTCAATAC
Source organism: Amedibacillus dolichus DSM 3991 (assembly GCF_000154285.1). Taxonomy (GTDB): domain Bacteria; phylum Bacillota_I; class Bacilli_A; order Erysipelotrichales; family Erysipelotrichaceae; genus Amedibacillus; species Amedibacillus dolichus. The sequence continues at coordinate 77,655 of NZ_DS483473.1, forward strand.
TCCGGTTACCACATTGATAAAGCTTTGCTGCATCGCAATGGATACCGTATCAATATCATTGGTAATTCGACTTAAAATATCACCGACATGATGGGAATCAAAATAGCGCACCGGCAAACGACGTATTTTTCTTAACACCGCATTACGCAAATCACGCATTGCATGCTGAATGGCATTGGTAAGCCATATTGTCGCAAACATTTGCGAAATCGTTTTGATAAGATAGATGCCTAGCAAAATAACAATCAAGCGCAGGATATTTTCAAAATTAATAACAATGTTACCCTCTGGACTATTTACAACATCATTAGCGATTGAGGTTGTAATCCTGCCCTCGAAGGTAGGTGCCATCGTCATCGTAAAGACTGCCACAACCCCCATGAGAATAGCACCGATAAAGCCCCATTTATAAGGTGCTAAGAAAGACACGAAGCCTTGAATGCTGCGCTTCACATTGATTTTCTTATTCTTATTCATTGGCTAATTCCTCCTCACGAAACTGTGAAAGAGCGATTTCACGATAAATTTGACAATTCTTTAACAGCTCCTTATGTGTCCCATGCCCGATCATCTTGCCTTCATTCAGCACGATAATCTGATCTGCGTCCATGATACTTGCGATACGCTGTGCAACTACCATTACAATACTGTCCTTCGTTACACGCTTAAGTGCCTTACGCAAATTCGCATCGGTCTTAAAGTCAAGCGCCGAGAAGGAATCATCGAAAATATAAATTTCTGCCTTACGTACCAACGCACGTGCAATGGATAAACGCTGCTTTTGTCCTCCGGATACATTGGTAGCTCCTTCAGTAATTTCTTCCTTAAATTGCTGCTCCTTATCCATAATAAAATCATAGCCCTGTGCAATCTTAGCCGCTTCCACAATTTCTTCTTCACTGGCATGCTCTTTCCCAAAGCGAATATTATCCTCAATCGTTCCGCTAAACAATACCGCCTTTTGCGGAATAATTCCAAGCTTACTGCGCAGTGCCTGCAAATCATAGTCGCGTAAATCCACACCATCAATATAAATATGCCCCTCGCTTACATCATAAAAGCGTGGAATCAAATTTACCAAGGTACTTTTTCCGGAACCGGTACTGCCGATAAAAGCAATCGTTTCGCCTTTTTTGGCACGGAAGCTGATATCCTTTAAAATTGCTTCCTCGCCATCAGGATATACAAAGGTTACATGATCAAATTCAAGCGTTCCTTCATGGTTTCCTTCTTTAACACCATTTTTAGGGTTTTCAACTAACGGCTTGGTATTTAGCACCTCTTCGATACGTTTTGCACTGACCTCTGCACGTGGATATTGCATAAATACGGTACAAAACAGCATTACGGAAAACATCGCATGGAATAAATAGTCCATAAAAGCAACCAGTTGTCCTACCGGAAGACTTCCTTGTTCAATCAAAATTGCCGCTACCCAAAAAATTGCCAATACCGCAAGATTCATCAACAAAAAAAAGATCGGACTTGTTAAAGACATCAGCTTAAAGAGCTTCTTAGAATACCCGGTGAACTGCTCATTAGTAGCTTCAAAGCGGTCCTGTTCATGCGCATCGTTGTGGAAAGCACGAATGACGCGAATACCGCTAATGTTTTCCCGTGAAATACGATTTAAACTATCAAGCGAGTTTTGTTGATTGGTTGAAAGCGGCTTACTTTTCTTAGCTACATAAACAACCCCTAAAATAATGATTGGAATGGTTGCTAAAATAACCATGGAAAGCGGTATGCTTGCTTTCGCAGTCATAAAAGCACTTGCCACAAACATTACCGGTGTCATCAAAGCAGTACGTAACAACACATTCACAAAAATCTGAATTTGATAGGCATCATTTGCCGTACGAGTAATCATACTGGATACACCGAAGCGGTTAAACTCATAAGCCGTAAAGCTTTGCACCTTTTCAAAAATATCATTACGAATATCACGTGTAATACAAGTGGAGATTTTTGCGCAGCAATACCCTAGTAAAATTGTTCCGCACACTCCGATGATGGATATCGTAATCATTACCGCTCCCATCTTGTAAATATAGCCGGCATCATTGTTCATTACTCCGTTATCGATCATCAATGCCACAATCGTCGGTATCCCAAGTTCGACAAGGGCAAAGCCGAAAACGGAAATCACATTGATGATTCCAAGCTTCTTGTATTTTTTTAAATAATGCCAAATAAAACGCATAAATTCCCCTCCTTTTATCAATGTATAATGATAAACGAAATAAAAATTTTACGCAAGCATAGCTAAGAGAGAAATTACAATTCCTAATTATGATTTGTAATCGTAAGCTTTTAAAGCAATCCCAAAAAAGTATACTTTTACTGGCGAAAATATGGGGGAAGTATAATAGAATTATCCGATAGCATTATATAGGAACGATCATAAGGAGGAACACTTCATGAATGCGAAAAAACAAAAACGACTTTCAACCCTGCTCTATGCTTCTTTGCTGCTTTGGCTTATCTATGCCATCTTGACTTCTCTTATCAGCTTACTTCCACAAACCTTCTTACCGCTTGTATTTGGGGATACCTTGATAAAAGAAGCGGTGCAAAACTTTTATCAAATCGCTGAATTGATAATAACCGGCATCATCTATTTGCTATGCTTCTACTTTTCAAAAAGGAAAATACACTCTCAAGCAAATAATCCAACTGCACTAGGCGTCGGCAATATTTTAATGTCAATTTGTGTATGCTTCCTTATCCCCTTTGCATTTACTATTTTATCCTCACGTTATAGCATTACCTTGCTTGCAAACTCTGAAGCCGCCTTTTCTTGCTTCAGTGCTACCATCAAATTCACTGAATTTCTACGTCCTTTCCTTTATAGCAGTATAGCACTCTTTTTATGTGCTTATGGCACGTATTGGTTGGATATGAGCTGTCAAGAGCATGAAAAATAGATTTCTAAAATAAGCAGTAAAAAAGCTGATCACTCCTGATCGGCTTTTTTCACATAGATCCTATATTTAAAAAATATAATCTTCAAAGTATTACCAAAGAAAAAGCTTCTTGTCTTATTCATGAACCGTATAGTATTCTAAGCCAAACATGCTTCTTCTAATACACACTTTTTTTTGATCTCCTATTTCACTTTCCTGATACACACTTCTTGGAACACTGAACTGTTCTTCTTTCCCATTCCACTGTCCATAAAGATAATAATCCCTTGTCTTTCCGCTACTAATGCTTTTATCGCTAACACGTATGGTTTCATGCCTTGCCGGTTCAAAGGTTAACAAAAAATTGATTGTAAAGGTACTGCTAAAAGCCATGATAAAGATTGCACAAATAACGGACAACTTACGTGTCAATCTTTGCGCGATAGAATTTCTCATAGATTTAATCATAAATATCCCTATAAGTATTAGCATGATGACAGCTGTAATTTGCAACAAAGCATTGAAGTTATAATTATAAAGCTGAGTAAGCGAAAGATTGATGAGCATGGCAATCGCCGCAGCAAAGAACGGTAGCTGCAAAGATTGTTTTTGTCCTTTTTTGCTAATCGTATCAACATAAATATACGGATAGTAGATAATATATATACTATAAGTAATAAAAATAACCGCAAGTGAAAGAACAAGCATTGTCTTACCACCGATGATATAAGCTACTACATCAGTAAGAAATAAAATCCAGCCTAGTATTTTCAATCTCTTTTTTGTCTTTTTATAATGAAAGTGCGGTTTTTTCTTCGTCATAGAATCCACGGTCTTGTTTTCACTATCAATAGATTTGTAATAATTTCGCTCGATCATCGTCAAAGTATTCCCATAAAGTGCTGCCTGTTTTTCATCTTCAGCCAACTCTGCAAAATCAATCAACTGAATATTTTTCTGCTGCAATATTTCAAACAGAGGATCGAGATTAACAAGCATATTGTCCAAAGAAATCAAACGCTCATACGTTTTAGATATAAGTGCCATGTGCATCTGATTGTTCAGTGGAATAAATAATAAGCAATGAATATCCGCATAAGGAATATGCAGCGTATTTTTCAACAAATAGTGAAAAGTCAGTTCTTGATCATCGAGAATAATAACCTGCTTTCGATATGCCAGAAGCAATGCTGCGCCAAGCAAAACAAAAGGAAAAAAACAAAGTGCCGCGATAATATTTCCCGTAAACAATAAGAAGCCCGTAGGTATCATAAATATCACAACTGTAATAATACCAAGTACCTTGGTAAACTTACTAAGACGAATCACCTTATCCTCCATCTTCTTTTCCCTCCTTCTTCCATATATTTCTATGCAATATAGTATCTATATGGTAGCATAGATACCATTTCATCACAATAAGCTGCGTATTTTAACGTCATATCAAAAAAAATGTATGACTGGTGGTGCTGTTCACATACTAATGGTAAACGGAGGTAAGAATATGAATCATTGTTTACATGGAAAGGTAGCCCTTATCAGTGGCTGCTCACAGGGCTTAGGCTATGAAGCCGCAAAAATATTAGCTGCGCATGGTGCTGATATTTTCGGTATCAGCATCGGTGATGATGAACAGTTAAAAAAAGAAATCGAAGCTATGGGAAGATCGTATCACTCCATGACTGCCGATTTATCAACACCGGATATTATTCATCAAGTGGTAAAAGAGGCGCTGGCAGCTTATCAACATATCGACATTCTTTTAAATTTTGCACATGTTCTAAAAAAAGAGGACACGCTTTCCCTTTCCCGCATAGCTTGGAAACAGGCATTGGATATTAACTTGACGGCTGCTTTTTTCCTTTCTCAAGAAGTAATCAAACAGTTTCTAAAACAAAAGCAGGGTGGAAAAATCATCAATGCCAGTGGTATTTTACCTCTTGAAGCCGATAGTTATGCCGCCTATGTTGTCGGAAAGGGCGGTATGGAGGCCATGACTCAATATCTAGCATCTGCATTTGCGAAAGATAACATTCAGATCAACGCCATTCGCTTTGGCTATATGCAGGAGGGAAGTTCACTTTATGAAGATAAAGAAATTCTCAAAGCAATTCCGGCAAGACGTTTAGGAACCGCAAGCGATATGGAAGGAGCTTTGCTGCTGTTGGCAAGTGATCAAAGCAATTATATGTGTGGAGCCTGCATTCCTGTCGATGGTGGCTGTTCGATTCGTTAGTATTCTTTTTAGCTTCAATGAAATGCGATAATTCTATTATAAAAATCCACGTTTTGTTTACTTTCCTACACAAAGACCACATTCTTTCTTATAATAAATAAGAAAAAGGAAGTGTATTTATGGAAAACTTTGGCGAACTTATCAAGCAAGCCATAATCGAACAAAACTTAACCCAACGTGAAGTTGCAGATCGTATTCACGTTTCCCCACAAACACTCAGCGCTTATGTAAATAACCGCCGCTCTCCAAGCCTACAATGCTTTATTGACCTTGTCGATTTATTAGGCCTGCAGGATTCCTTATTCCCACCCAATATCATCGAACAGCTCGATCTCGATCGATGCAATAAGGAGTATTATAAAATGCTGAAATACGAACAAAAGAAGGTCATTCTCGTGATCCTACGCTATTTCGTACAAACCAATCAAAAAGAGGCAAAAGCCTCTATAAAAACAAATTAGCAAGATAAACCATCACACAAGCCGCAATAGCAACCGTTAGTAAGCTCTTTTTACGATAAGCCAGATAGATTGCGGTCAAGCAGCCAAGCGTAGCGGCTGCTACCTGCTTAGGTTCTGTTCCTACTGCTGTAAAAATAGCCGGAAATGTCATTGCACCGAGTACCGCATAAGGAACATAAAAAAGAAACGATTTCACAAACACACTTTTTATTTCCTGTTGACAAAAAACGAGCGGCAGCATACGGATCAAATACGTTACAAGTGCCATTACCAATATATAAGGAAGATATTTAAACATGTCCATTCTCCTCCACCGGAAATAACCAAGCACATATTGCCGAAGCAAGCACCGTACATACGATAATCACAAAGCCCGAGCTGATTGCAACCCAATGTTGAAGAAAAGCAAACAAACAGCTCAAAGAAATCGAAAGCAAGAGTACCACTCGTATAGCTTTTATTTTTTGTGCCGGTGGAATGATGATAGCCAAAAACATACCGTAAATTGCGATTCCAAGTGCATCACGAATCGCCAAAGGTAATATTTCGCTCGCCGCTCCGCCTAAAAAAGTTCCAAATGTCCAACAAGCAATCGGAAATGTCATAAGTCCCAGCATATACCATTTTCCTATCCGTTCATAGCGGCTGCTGGATAATGCAAAAATTTCATCAGTAATCCCAAAAGCTATCATCGCTCGCTCGTAAGCCTTCATCTTTTGATCTACTTTTTGCGAAAGTGATAACGACATTAAAGCATAGCGCAAATTGATAACAAGCTGCGACAAAGCCAATTCAAACAAACCGGCTTGTTCAATGATAAGGGTCAATGCCGAAAACTGTCCTGCACTTGTCAAATTGGTTAATGACATGATAACCGCAGCCCCTAAAGGAAGCCCACCGCTAACTGCTGCCATACCAAAGGTAAAGGATACCGAAAGATACCCTAACCCAATCGGAACACTATCTCTGATTCCTTGTGAAAAACGATTTTCCAAATATTCCATACCCTACCTCATTTGCTTTGAAACTATTATACATGATGCTGCCAAGCAAGAAAAGATTTCTTTGCCACGCTAAGAAAAAAACGTCTTTCGACGCTTATTTCGTATGAAGAGCAAGCTTGACTTCCTTAACATTAGAAATGCTTGAAACTTCTCGACTATGGCAAATAACCTTCCAAACCACAATACTGATAATGAAATCAACCGTACTGTGAACAACTGTACCGATACCGACAAGTCCAAATACCATATACAGAAAATCATTCACACTTGTTGTACCTACATAGATTGGCAATACAATAATGACCTCACATACCGCATGCAACAAGCCGATTGCCAACACAAACAATGCAGTGTGTGCAAAAGAATTTAAAGCATCGCTATGCTTCTTCAAATAATAGGCACCGGCGTATGCCCATACAACATGACTTAAGGCACGTAATACGACCGGAAGCGGAAACGCTATAAAAACAAATCCAAGCGTTGTTCCCAATGCAACCGCAACCGCAACACTAGGCGATACAAACATCGCCACCATGATTGCTACATGAGATGCCAACGTAAACGACATCGGTTCGATCAAAATTTTAATCGGCGCTATCACCGGTATCAAAATACCAACCGCAATCAACATGGCAGAAAGCACCATGCGTGAAACATTTTTATTCATTTCCATTCCTCCCAAGCTTATCATAAGCTAACATGTGTCAAGACACATGTTAGGACTATTATATATTTTATTTTATAAAAATGTCAATGAAAAAAGTTCGGCTCCACTGCATATTTATGCAATATTCGTCGAACTTCTTTTTTATAAAAGTCAAAAAAACTTTTTCTTTATGCATCACTAGCCTTTTTCATAAAGGAAGCCTTCTTCCTTTAAAGCATTCAAAACTCGCTGCACCATTTCCTCATCTTTACATTGAATGGTATGTAAATGCAAGCCACTGGTTAAAGAAGAAAGAGGCTTTGCTTCATCTCCTTGAATACGCTCCATGAACTGCTCAACATCATAGCGTGAAGCAATATGCAGTTTTCCCGATAGCTGACCATATACAGCATGCTCCACGATAACATCAAGAACTATCGCTCCTTGATCCACGATCGTATAAAGCTCCTGTGCCAAACGAGAGTAATCATGCATAACCGCAACCGTACACAATACCCCTTGCTCCTTTGGTTCCATAACATAGCCTCGTGGTGTCGCAATGATTTGAATACCGCTCGCTCTTAACAAAGCCACATCACCTACGATAATTTGTCTGGAAACATGCAGCTGTGCAGCCAATGCGCTTGCAGATAAAGGACGTTTGCTTTGTTGGATCAATTCCAACACCTTTGCTTTTCGATCACCAGACTTCATACAGCCTTCCTTTCCGTAAACACAAAGCGTTCAATAGCCTCCGCTACTCCTCCATCATTATGATTGGCTTGCGTAACATAGCTGCTTACCGCTTTGATATCATCATGTGCATTTACCATAGCAACTGAAGTTCCTGCCACCTTCAGCATACCGACATCATTGTAATTATCTCCGATTGCCATTGTCTCCTCCATGGCAATTCCTAAGCTTCCTGCTAAATCCGAAAGTCCAAGTCCTTTATTAACACCTTCTCGATTAAACTCTAAATAGCGCCCACTGGAAAAGGATACGTAAACACCCTGTGTCAACTCTTTCATACCATCTGCCACCTGTTTCAGATAGTCCATATCCGGCTTTACAAACAACACCTTGATAATTGCTGTATCCTTTAAAAAATCAATATCTCCTTCGCACTCATCGGCAATAAAATCATATTTCTTTAAGTTTTCTCTTTCATCATCATTCATATTAAAGGAATAGACGTGATGTTCCGTAAATACTTCTACGCATATTCCAATGCTTTTTCCGTATGCAACTAACTCCTTGGCTTTTGCAAAAGGCAGAGCATGAAACGCTAAGCGCTTATAGTCCTTACATTCACAAACCATTCCGCCATTAAAGCCGATGATATATTCATTAGGCTGATGCAGCATGCCCAATGTTTCCAAAATAGGTTTAATTCGTGTGCAGGATCTTCCACTAGCAATTACAAACTTCACTCCATATTCCTCACGTGCCTTGCGGATAGCCTTCAGATTACGTTCACATATCTTTTTATCATCATTCAACAATGTTTCATCTAAATCACAAGCAATCAGTTTAATCATGTTTTTCTCCTTTTTCTATATTAGCTATTATAGCATGTTTTCAATTTGTTGTTCTTCGCTTGTGGAAAATATATTCAAAAACATATTTACACAAATAATTTTAGCCTATTTGTAAAAAAAGATAACAAAATGATAAAATAAAAATATCTTTGTAACCTTTCCATCAATAAATTGTATTAACTTATGAAAAAGGAGGGATTGATTTGCAAAAGTGCTTTCATGAGCTATACGAAACATATTCCAATAGCATTTATCGCTATTTGCTCGTATTAACACATGATAAAGATATAAGCGAAGAAATCACACAAGAAACCTTTTATCAAGCCTTTAAAAATATCAAGTCTTTCCAAGGTAAATGTTCTATCTATACATGGCTATGTACAATCGTAAAAAACCGATGAAAAGCATATTATACGAAAAATGCTAAATATACATACGATATGAAGTTAGAAGATATAGAACAGGTTACAAGCGATATTGATGTTTCCCCATTGTACGAAGCACTATCTACTTTAAAAAGTCCTTATCGAGAGATTATACAGCTTCATGTTTTTGATGGCTATTCGCTTAAAGAAATCTCGAAGAAATACAACAAATCCGAAAGCTTTGCGAAAGTTGCGTTTCTACGAGCCAAAAAAATGCTTAGGGAGGAGCTAATGAAAAATGAAATGTGAGATTATACAAGATTTAATTCCTATATATTGTGAGGGTGTTTGCAGTGAAGAAACGAAGATTCTTGTTGAAGCACATATCCAAGAATGTGCAGCATGTCGGCAAGAAATAGAAGCCTATCAAGAAATCGAAACAATGGATCTTCCTACGATTGATGAAAAGAAACCCTTTAAAAAAATAATCAAAGGCTATCAGAAAAAACTGTTTCTTTTATGCCTTGCTTTCCTTATGATTTTTTTATTGTTTGAGACAAGGATTACCAGCGAATTGATGAAACTGCGATTTTTAAGCTATGTAACTAGACATTATGCACAATATGATTTGGAAATGACTTCATTTTCTTATGATGACCCCCAAGTGAGGGGCTTTGGGATAGACAATGGTTATTATACTGCTAGCTTTCAATCAAAAAATAAGCAAGAAAAGGACATTGCTTTTCAAGTTTATACAGATGGTTTTATATTTTCCATTAAGGATTCCTATGAGCATCAAATCAATCAAAAATGGAATACACATGATCGTTTAATAAATGCCTATGGTGAAGATGTGAAAAAAGCATTCCTTCGACAAGCGGATTTTGCTTTACTTGATGCATCTGCCTCTCTTGCATGTATAAGCGATTATTTCGATAAAAATCTAGCTGAGCATTTAAAACTTAATCAAGAATTTGACAAAAGTATTGATTCGATCCTGCCAATAAATATTATGCTAACACTTCATGCAACAGAAACGGATATTGAAAATATCCAAACATATACCCAAAATATCGTTAATATCTTACATAGCCTCGATTTTTCTCCGCTTCGTTTATCTCTGCGTTTAGAAACAGCAAAACAAAGCTATCGAATCGACAACATTGACTGCACAAAAGATATTGTTGCACTAGAGCTCATATTAGAGTAATCTACATAGCTTTTTATAAGATAAACCGTTTTTGTCAAATGGAAAATGGTAATAAATTAGATAACATATAAGTGAAGTATAGATTTACACCAAACTGAAAAATGAGTATAAAAAAAGCCTTTACATAAGGCATTTTAACAAAATGGTGCAGAAGAAGAGATTTGAACTCTCACGCGATTGCTCGCACTGCCGCCTGAAGACAGCGTGTCTGCCGTTCCACCACTTCTGCATTTTTTATGTGCATATATCATACACCTTTTTCCCACATTCGTCTAGCATAATCCTAAAAATATCCCTGCCACTACAAAAATATTCTATTCCTTTTCCTTGCATTATTTCTGCCGATAAGCTACTATCTCCTTAGCAAAAAAACGAGGTGATCTGCATGGTGAATCTATCCACATGGCTCCATACTTTTTTATCAGCATTAGAAGAAACCTTTCCAAATCGTGTTTGGTTCGTTGGTTTACAAGGAAGCTATGCACGTGGGGAAGCAACAGAAGCAAGCGATATTGATATTGTCGTAATTCTTGATGAATTATCTTATGATGATATTCAAAGCTACGACAATATGCTCAATACACTTCCTCACCGCAATCTGCTTTGCGGTTTTATATCCGGAAAAACCGAGCTTTTACATTGGGAGCCTTCCGATCTTTTTCAGTTTTATCATGACACAATCTCAATCAAAGGAAGCCTTGATGAATTGCTGGTACAAATTGATAAGACTGCCGTTTGTAAAGCAATAAAAAGCAGCGCATGCAATATCTATCATAGCTGTGTTCATAACATGCTTTATGAAAAAAACGATGCTATCTTAAAAGACTTATACAAATCTGCTTCCTTTGTTATCCAAGCTATTTATTTCCAACAAAGCGGAACCTATATTCGTCATCAAAGTGATTTGTTATATATGGTAGAGCCTGCGGAACAACAGATTATAAAAACTTTTTTAGAATTGAAGAAAGGCGGAGAGGTTGCTTTTCAAGCAATGTCAAACACCCTATTTACTTGGTCTAAAACATGGATCAACCAAATATAATAAACACATATCGTCCCTCTTATATACTTCTATAAAAGCATTCATGGTATTTATAAACAAGAAAGACAAAAGGAGATAAGCATGAATCAACACCCACTTATTACCAATATCGAAAGCTTACACACAACATCATTAGGTGTTCAGCGCATAAAAAGAAATCTGCCAATATGCTGTGATGATGTTGTTGCTTACTGCAAGGATAGTATTCTACAAAAGCATGCTGTCATTTATAAACAAGGAAAAAACTGGTATTGTGAAAGTGATGGAGCAATATGGACCATCAATGCACATAGCTATACCATCATTACCGCTCATCTTCTGTAAAAACACTGACTTTTTCATATTGCTATGCTATACTATAACTACGAAAGGCAGGTGGTCGTTATGAAATTTATCTACTCACTTCAAGGAAAGAAAACGACATGCCTGCCTATATCCATATAACAGCCTGTCGAAGTATCCTTGCGATACTTTTTTTCTTTCTATCTATACAACAGAAAGGAAGAATTTTATGAATATCATAGTCTGCAACAACACTTATCTTACCAAAATGACTTCAATGCCTTCTAGCAGCTTGGCACAAAACCAAGCACTTGCCGATAGTATCGCATGCGGTGAAATCGCACTTACTGATTGCTACCTCTTATTAGAACATGATGAAGTAAAAGCGCGTGCTGTAATTATGAAGGACATTTCCTATATCGGCTATCTTACCATAGAAGCTATCACAACAAAGGAACTGCAAACCTTCTTACAAGAAATACAAAAAGAGTTAAACCCAAAGCAAAACTGGTTTTGTGATGTATACTCCGATAAAAAGCATTTCCCCATTATCCAACAGGCACTTCATCAATGCTTTGCGATATGTATAGAGCGTGAAAGCTATACCATTTCAACCTATCCAATAGATACTTCAAAATATAAGCATACCGACTGCACAGCAATCAGTGATACACAGCTCCTTTCACTTATAAAAGATGCGAATGAAAGCACCCTTGATACAAGTATTCAAAACAGTATCCGTCAAGAAGGAAGCCATGCTTACGCCAAACAATTCCTAAATGAATTAACCGATAGCAAGGAAAAGCGAAGTATGTTTCGCATTCTATGGCATCAAGAACAAATCCTTGGCTTTGTTTGTGTCCAACGTCTAAGCAAAGAAATCGGCGGAATCGGCTATATCGGTGTCCGCAGACAATTCCAATCGCATCAATACAGCAGTATCCTCTTACAAATCGCAATTACGATTGCTTATCAAAATAAGCTTAATATACTGATTGCCGATATTGATAAAAAGAATGCTCCGATGCGAAACAACTTACTGGCAACCGGCTTTACAAAAGACTGTGAGCAATACGTTTATTACACTTATTAAAAAAAAGTCCGTTATGGACTTTAAAAACTTAGAATATCCTGACTGCTTATATCCTCAATAATATGCTTTGCCAATTCTACTGCTTCACGATAATCATCATAAGCGCATATTCCATAGCACGAATGCGCATAGCGTACCGGTACGCCAATGACAATCGTCGGGATTCCCTCATACGCTGTATGTGTAATACCACCATTGGTGCCACCGCCTTTGCGTACACTTTCTTGCACATGAATACCATATTTTTCCGCAATCTCCAAAGTAAAACGCTGAAATCTCGGATTGGTTATCATACTGCGATCAAAATGGCGCAGCATAACCCCCTTTTTCATTCCGCTTTGAATCATATATGGTTCTTCAAATGTATCATCAGCAGGACAGCCCTCAAAACAAATGACGATATCGGGTTTCACATTATGGATTGCACAAGCCATACCACGCTCTCCCACCTCCTCTTGCGAGGTCAATGTTGCTACTACCTTCGTATGCAGTTTTTTACTATCCAGCTCCTGCATTGTTTCCAATAAGGCAGCACAGCCAATACGACAATCAAAGCCTTTTCCCATGAAGGTCTTTTGCTTTTCATTGTATTCACATTCTACAGCCGGAACTACCGGTGATCCAATTCCGATGCGATAAACCTCCATAAGTTCTTGAGCACTTGTCGCACCAACATCTATTAACAAATCATCAAAGTCTATGCTCTTTCCTTTTTCCACATCTTTCATAAAATGAGGTGGCTTACTACAAACAACGCCGCTAATCAGTTCATTGTCCTTATTTTTAATCCATACCTTATTACCGATGATATTTTTCGGATCCCAACCACCTAACGGAAGAAAACGTAAAGTGCCATTAGGCTTAACGGCTTGAACAATAAATCCAACCTCATCACTATGGGCATCTAACAAAACCGTAGTTTCTTTTTCCTCTGCCGGTAGTTCCATGTATAGATTACGCATGTGATCTTCCTTCAGAGTGCATACATCACGAACCTGTGTTTTCGCATATTCAATAACATCATCTTCAAATCCACTTGGTCCAAAAGCATTAGACAGCTTTATAATACATTCTTTTTCTCTCATCTTATCCCTCTTTTCTGCCTTTATTATAAAATAATTCATAGGGTATGTCCAATAGTGAAAAATAAAAATGAATCTTAATGTGTTTGATTATCGAGCTTGATATTTGAATCCTTCCTTTTGGTTCTATCCGCAATTCACTTATAGAGAGTCTAGACAACTGTTTTACTTTCCTTGATGGCAATATGCCATTTTTACTTCTTTTTTTCGATAACAGATAATATACACTTCTTTTTCTTTAAGCTCTTGTACTAATACCCTTTATCATAAAAAACAGTTCTTACTTTAGAAGTATACAAAAACAGGAGTTTCAAAGAAATTTAACCGTATCATAAAAAAATTCACTTTTTTTTAATTTAGGGTTGCCAACTTAGAATTATTATGATATTATATCTAAGCACTTAAGGAAATGCCTGAATAGCTCAGTCGGTAGAGCATCCGGCTGTTAACCGGCAGGTCACAAGTTCGAGTCTTGTTTCAGGCGCCATTAAAAAGTGTAAGCGATTGGTGAAAGCTAGTCGCTTTTTTTGTTTTAAAGATAAAACTAATATATTACTAGCTTATTGCTGAATTTCGATATATTTTTGATAAAAAACAGGAAGCATGAAAATCATACTCCCTGAATATCCAAACTGATACAAATTGCATGATCGATTTTTTTAATGGTTTCTTTATCTAATGTGCATATCCATTGCCCCAAGCGCGTTTTATCAATCGTACGCAGTTGTTCACAAAGAATCATAGAAACATAACTTAATGCGTGATCACTAAATATGACATGAGTTGGAATCGGTGGCTTCGATAGCTTTTTCGAAATCGGTGCAATGATAATAGTCTTGGAATAACGATTGCCTTTATCATTTTGAATCACGACAACCGGACGCACCCCTCCCTGTTCACTTCCAACCACAGGAGAAAGGTCAGCATAATAAACATCTCCGCGTTTGATCATTATTTCATCACTGCCACCTGCATACTGGTAATCACACTCATCATTTCATCAGGGCTTAAATCCTCTGAGAATACGGTGAACTCAACATTATCATAAATCGCACTTACATGATTTCCATCATAGAAACCAACCATATCAAGCACATCAATCATTTGTCCCGGCATAATAACGGTTTGCGTCTTTTCCACACTATCCTTTTTCATCTGCACAACCGTAAAATTCGCATCACCGCTATACTCCAAAACATGCTTCACCTTTCCATTGATATTCATACGACTGGTATTCGTTAATTGTGCACCATGAAGCGTCATCGGATATAGCGGTAAATCCTCCTCTTGAATTGCCGAAACACTTGCTTTTTTGTCAAGCGTTTGCGGAACATCAAAATAAGTATCCTTTATTGGAGCATCGTACTTCACTTTCTTAAATGCAATTTTTAACTCCGCAACATCATCTTTATTATAAATTTGAAGCCACTTCACTTTTGCTTCCTTATCAAACATGATTTCTTCACGATAGAAGTTCTTATTATTCGGATAATGCACCCTGCTTGATACCAAATAACCATCGTCCTCTTTTTCAACTTTTGCTTCTTTCTTCTGTGCAATTTCCACAATGGATTGCAGAAGGTATGGCTTTGGAGAATTCAAAGGCCAATTTCCTTCAAATTTAAAAATCTGATTCAAGCTTGGTGTTACCACAAAAACACCTGCATCATTTCGTAAAATAATTTGTTCCTGATTCAATTCCTTATCTACAATTGATACACGAAACAAATCCTTCTCTTGTTTTTTGTATCCAATCTCCAACGCATAGCTTTTAATATCCTCCCCTTTTGTAATTTCCATATCTCCGATTAAAACATAGGAATCCATTTCAGCCATCGTATTCGCAAGCTGTTTATCAAACGACTTCGGACGTATCGCAAACAATAAGGCAATCATTAACACCAGGATACCTGCTGCGGCTATCACTTTTGTTTTCATAAGACTCTCCCTTCACTCTCAACATACTTTATGCAGACAATCACCTTTTCATTCATAAGTTCATAAGCATATCATAAGATAGAAATGGTGATAGCTATATGAACAAGCTGCAAAAGTGGGCTCTTATTTTTTCCGTATTCTTCGGCATCAACTATGCCATTTATATATTGTTCCATTTTGACATTTGTTATTCTTTCCTTCATAGTAAGCCATGGATTGAACATACCTATGCATTTTTCATTGGTACGTGTGCCTTTATCAATCTCACCTTACTTCAAAATAACGACAAATAAAAACCTATGCGATCCATTTTAGATCAACATAGGTTTTTTAACATCTTTCAATTAGCAAGCATTACAAAATACGAAAGCCCAAATCATTGATTACCTTTCTGGCAACGGCAACCATATCCGTATTTCCCTCAATCACAACACACTGCTTTTCTAAATTCACTTCATAATCCGTACGTGTCTGTGATAAAGCTTGTTCAATTCTTTTTGCATCTTCTTGATTGTTTAAATTGCGCACCAATATTACATTTCTCATAATGGTATTCACCTCAGTGCTATTATATCACAAATCATTCCGTATAAAACGGTCATTTCCTTAATATCTCGGTTGAATCCGCGTTCCCGATGAAGAAGAAAAGCTTCCTCGCAAATGAATGATGAGCTTATGCTTTTTTGCATAGTTCACACAGCGATCATGCAAAACACGCGACTTCATATTCAGCATCTCATCATAAGTCAGTACATCATACTTCACAGCCATATTGTCAAGGCGTGGATCACGATCATACACTCCATCAACATCGGTATAAATCTCAACTTCTTTTAAACCTAGCATATCCGCAAACAATGCAGCACTGTAATCGCTGCCCCCTCTACCCAAAGTCGTAATTCTTCCATGCGTAGATACTGCCACAAAACCACCAACTACTACCACATCGTAATGCTGTAGCTTTTTCTTAATTCCACGACTATCCATTTTTAACACACTGGCATATTCATAATTATCATCAGTAAAAATGCCGGCTTGAAAAAAAGAAAGTGCACAGGCACGTATCCCCATCTCCAATAATTCACTACATACCTTCAAGGCCGAAAGCTGCTCCCCCATCGAAACCAAACGAGCCTTTTCCTCTTTGCTAAGACGAGGACTGCCTAAGGAAAGCAGTGTATCCGTAGCGTAGGTATCCGGATAACGTCCCATGGCAGAAACCACAACCACGACCTTGTGAGATATAAGATTTTTTACGATATGACGATAAACATAGGCTCTTGTTTTTTCATTTTTCAAAGAGGTTCCGCCAAACTTCATCACCTTTATATCCATGATATCTTACCTCGCATTCCTTATAGGATATGCAAATAAGCACGCATACCATAGGAAAGGAGCCTAGATTATATGTTTTTTTGACAACAGACGCTGCTTTGCAATCAACTTGCGATAGATAGGAAGCATGTGTTCCTCCTTTACATAAGCCTCCAATTCATCAATGGCAATCCATTTCACTCCACTGTTTTCATCGGGCTTACACCGTAAAAGTTCCTCTTCATCGCCTACACATAAGTAGGTAACATTTAAATGCTTATGGGCTTTGATACGCTTTCCGTTTTTTATATGCTCCGCAACGGATAACACCTCAATGGAAAAAATATCCTTTAGCAGTGGACTCAGTTTTTTTACTCCGGTTTCTTCCTTTCCTTCCTTCAAAGCATTTTTTAATAAATCCTTTTCTCCGTCGCTATGACCTCCACACCAGCTCCAAGAATCATAAATATTGTGATACACCATCAGTACATGCGTAGCAGATGGATTGATGATCCATGCCGATGAGGTCATATGCGCAACTTCATTTGTTCGCTCGTAAATATTTGAATACCTTCGCATATAGTCCAATATTTGCTTGCGATCTCTACTTTCCTGCTCATCAAAAGGCTCATATCGCTGTATCTGTTCATATACTTCCATAGTGTTCGTTTACTCCTTTTCCAAGGCATCTTTATAAGCCTTATATGCCGTTGGAATAGCATAACTTGCTTTTAATTCCTCCAACGTGCACCAGACTCCTTCCTCACATGGCATTTCCACTTCAACAAGATACCCCTTCATGTGCCATTCGATATGTGAAAAAACATGCTTCGCATCAGGTAGCTTGCGGATATTCTTAACTACATACATTTTATAATATTCACTGACTGCTTTCTTGCTTTGATATCCTTCTAGCCAATCAAATTCATACAATCCTGCTAACAACCCTTGAGAAGCACGCTGACGAACATGGAACTTATCCTTATAACGTAATACACAAATCGTCTTTTTTTCTATGCGACGTGTTTTCTTAGCTGCTTTATTGGGTAAATAATGTGCCTTTCCACATTGATACCCCTTGCAGTTATCTGCAATCGGACAAATATTACAGCGTGGTGCGGCATTCGGAACACAGATAGTTGCGCCCAATTCCATCAATGCTTGGTTAAAAGCAGAACTTTCATGCTTCGGTATGTACATCTGAACAATTTTCGCATATTGTCGCTTGACACTTTCCTTTAGGATATCCTCTTCCAAAACAAGTACACGTGAAAATACACGTAAAACATTCCCATCAACTGCTGCCACACATTCTCCAAATGCAATTGATGCAATCGCACCTGCCGTATATGCACCGATTCCCGGCAGCTCTAACAGTTCTGCATACGTATTGGGAAGCTTTCCACCATGTTTTTCCACACATACCTGTGCACATTTCTTCATATTATAGACACGTCGATAATAGCCAAGTCCTTCCCACAGCTTTGCCAACACCTCATCTTCTGTATTTGCAAGTGTTGGAATATCCGGTATCGTCGCAATAAAACGTTCAAAATAAGGCTTTACAGCCTCCACACGTGTTTGTTGAAGCATGATTTCACTAACCCATACACGATAAGGTGTTGCTTTTTCTCGCCAAGGCAACACACGTGCATTTTGTTTGTACCAATCTAATAATTGTTTTGTAAGCTGTTCTTTATCATGTTGTATATTCATGCGGGTATTATAGCATATTTTCTCATTTCGATACACGTACAACACCCTTGAAAACCACTTGGTTCAATAAGCTGACGAAAAGTGATGATAAAAAAGGCTTCTTATTCGTTTCCTTGCGAATAAAAAACCTCATCATTTCATTTCCTACAAGCTCTTTAACATGATGTTACAGCCATCAACCACACAGTTCAATGCATTTTCCGCAACATATACCGGAATTTTTAATTCGTCTTTCAACAGCTGATCCAAATTTTTCAGCAATGCACCTCCACCGGTTAGCACCAAACCATGCTGAACAATATCAGCAGCAAGCTCCGGCGGTGTTACCTCCAAAATGGTACGTGTTGCATGGACAATTTCCTGCAAGCTATTGCGAATATAGGACTCTACCTCATTGCTGTTAATCTCAATCGAATGCGGCAGACCGGTTTCCACATCACGTCCGCTGATCGTCATTTTTTCCGGACGGTTCGAATGCAGTGCGTTTCCTACCCTAATTTTAATTTCATCGGCGCTTTGCTCACCGATATACATTTTTTTATTTACACGAATACCCTCGATAATATCATTGGTCAGCTTGTTTCCGGCTACCTTAATTGATGTAGAGCATACGATATCGCCTAAGGATAGTACCGCAATATCACTTGTTCCTCCACCCATATCCAAAACCATGTGTCCACTAGGCTTTCCGATATCTAAACCGGCACCAATTGCCGCTACCTTCGGTTCTTCTTCCAAATACACCTTCTTAGCACCGGCACGATATGCACAATCACGAATAGCATTCTTTTCTACTGAGGTAATCTTGGTCGGATGGCAAATCAAAATTACATTTTTCTTGAACATTCCTTTTAGCTCACACTTTTTCAAAAAGTAGTTCAGCATCATATCGGTTGCTTCAAAATCCGCAACCACACCATCTTTTAACGGACGAATACAAATCATATTCTTCGGTGTTCTTCCCAGCATATCTCTTGCATCTATACCGGCCGCAATACATTTTTTCGATGTTGCATCTACCGTTATAACCGATGGTTCATTTACGATAACCCCTTTATTGTCAAGGCAAATCAACAAGTTGGTCGTTCCTAAATCAATACCTATTTTTCTAACCATACGCTACGCCTCCATTTTCTAATTCATGTAATGTATTTCAACGCCTTAAATATACCACGAAATCAATCACTTTTGTAGTTTTTTCACAAAATTGCATCAATTCCACTTTCTTCTATCAAAAAAGCGACCTTGTCTCTTAAGAGAACAAAGCCACTATTTATACAGCCTATTTTATTGATGACGAATCAAGCCGAATGCTTTTGATAATTCCATGACCAATACCGGTACAGCAATTAAACCTAAAGCAATCAAATGAAGCTCTATCGGTAAATCAATAAGTCCAAACAATACTTTAAGCGGTGTAAATACAACAAGCAATACCAATACGATAGATACAAGACAAGCCATATTTAACTTCTTATTGGTAAAGACACCAATCTTAAACAAGGAGTGATCAGAACGCATATTGTATGCCTGAATCACTTGGGATAAAGACAATACGATAAATGCCATCGTTTGTCCTCCTGCCAATTCTCCGGTTATATTTTCACCTAGTAGGAAGGCAATGATTGCCAATGTCGCAAACATAACTCCTTGCAAAGCAATGCGAATACCAAAGCCATGAGCAAAGATACTTTCATCTTTTGGTCGTGGTTTTTTATCCATGATATCCGCTTCAACCTTTTCCATACCCAAGGCAATAGCAGGAAGGCTATCGGTAACCAAATTGATCCATAACAGCTGCATGGAAAGAAGCGGTGCCTTATGCCATAGCAACATGACAACAAATACCAAAATAACTTCTCCGATATTTGTTCCCAATAAGAAACCGACTACCTTTTTAATATTTGCATAAATACCACGTCCCTCTTTGACAGCTTCTACGATCGTCGCAAAATTATCATCGGTCAATGTCATATCAGCAGCATTCTTCGCCACATCGGTACCGGTAATCCCCATGGCACAACCGATATCCGCAGCCTTTAATGCCGGAGCATCATTGACGCCATCTCCGGTCATGGAAACAATCTGCCCTTTATTCTGCCAAGCCTTTACAATACGTATTTTATTTTCCGGTGAAACACGTGCATATACTGAGATATGTTCTACTTCATTTGCCAATTGTTCATCACTCATCGCATCTAGCTCTAAGCCGGTAATCGCTTTTTCACCTTCATGTAAGATACCAAGTTCTTTGGCAATCGCACTGGCTGTTACGACATGATCACCGGTAATCATTACCGGACGAATACCTGCATGACAACAAACTTCAACTGCTTTCTTAGCTTCTTCACGTGGTGGATCGATCATTCCGACAAGACCCATCAACGTTAATCCGTTTTCCATTTCTTCCGCAACCAAATTTTGCGGTAACGCTTCAATTTCTTTATATCCGATAGCCAATACACGCAAAGCCTGTTTACTCATGTCATCATTCATGTTGCGTGCCTTTTTCAAATCGCCACGCACACAGCGCTTTTCCATAATATCAAAAGCACCCTTAACAATAACCATATATTTTCCATCTATGCGATTGATCGTTGTCATCAGCTTACGATCGGAGTCAAATGGAATTTCTCCCAAACGCTCATAGCGCTTCAAAAGTTCTTCCTTTGGCATACCATTTAGATAGCTTGCTTTTAAGATGGAAGTTTCGGTTGGATCACCGATATGCTTTTCGCCGCTTGCCTCTACTACATAAGAGCCATCGCAGCACAATGTCGCATACATCAAAAGTTTACGTACAGCTTCACTGTTATGCTCGCTGATTTTTTCTAATTCATCACTTTGATCTACATAAGCATTCACTAAGGTCATGCGATTTTGAGTTAAGGTTCCGGTTTTATCTGAGCAAATAACCGAAGCACTTCCCAATGTTTCCACTGCCGGTAAACGACGAATGATTGCGTTTTTCTTAACCATACGCTGAACCCCAATAGAAAGCACAATCGTTACGATTGCCGGTAATCCCTCCGGTATTGCGGAAACTGCTAAGGAAACAGAGGTCATAAAGATTTCCAATACCGGTATGCCATTAAACAAGCCTACGACAAAAATAATCGCACAGGCAGCTAGTGCCAAAATACCTAAATAAGTTCCAAGCTGTGCCAACTTTTTTTGCAAAGGTGTTTGCGTATCGTTCTCATTATTCAACAAATCAGCAATCTTTCCCATTTCCGTCTGCATTCCCGTTGCACTGACAACTGCAGTTGCGGTTCCATAGGTAATGCTGCACCCGGAAAACATCATATTGGAGCGATCTCCTAATGGGGCATTTTCTTCAATTTGAGCTAAAGCATCTTTTTCCGCAGATACCGATTCACCGGTTAGAGCCGATTCCTCACTTTTCAAACTGGCACTTTTCAACAAGCGTGCATCGGCGGGAACAAAATCCCCTGCCTCCAGCTTAATGATATCACCAGGAACAAGCTCTGCGGCATCTATGACACTCTCCACTCCATCACGCAAAACGCGAGCATGTGGTGCCGATAAGCTTTTCAAAGCATCTAAAGCTTTCTCTGCCTTACTTTCCTGTAAAACGCCCATAATAGCATTCAAAATAACAATCAATAAAATCAAAGCCGGTTCAAAGAACTCCGCAACATCGCCTTCTACCATTGCGATACCAAACGAAACCGCAGCCGCAATCAATAGAATAATAATCATCGTGTCCTTGAATTGATCTACAAAACGCTGCCAATTGGTTTTCTTCTTTTTTTCCACCAACTGATTGCGCCCGAATTGCGCCTGCTTGCTTTTTACCTGTTCACTTCTTAAGCCTTGTGCTTCATCACTTTCTAAAGCTGTTAATACTTCTTCCTTTGAATCAAAGTACGGGTTCATCATCATTCCTCCTTCATTAATTATATGATGTCCGCTATTCGAATAAAAAAACAAGACTTATTCCACTAGTGGACGATAAGTCTTGTCATTTCAGATGTTGCCAGGATCAAAAATCCATGATGTTGACAGCATCGCACCAGTGTGCCGACTACTCCCTTATACATTTTTAGTTTATCAAAATCAGCTTAAAAGGTCAATATTTCCATGTCTTTCCCATAACTTCACATTTTTTGTCGTCAATTACACTTCATACCTTTTTCCTACCGCATAAAGCACAATCATAAAGATACTTATTCCTACAATCACAACAGGAAGCCAAAACTCTCTCCATAATACCTCACTATACCAACATATTCCTATACAAAGCAAAGGATAGAGTACCGCAAAGCTAAGAGTAAACACTCTGCATACAATGCAAATATATCTCCAATTATGATTATTAAGAGATAAACCAACGATATGGATCTTAAATATTCCTTGTGAAACATAATTGATTTTATTATTGTCATAATAGGAAGGCAGAAAATCTTTCGCGAAGAAACAAAACCAAAAAGCAAAGAGCAACATGAGCACACTAAGATACAGCGTATCTTTCACATAGGTATCCCTTATATCCAAGCCCCAAAGCCAAAAAGCTTCCAATCCAAATACAACAGCAACGATGAAAAATGCATATCTTCGATTTCGTTTATGCCCACGTAATGTACCTTCCATAGCTATATCAACAGAGCAATTCACCAACGCTTCTTCCCTTGTTTTCGCCACACTCTCTTGTGTTAGCTTTTCTCCCTTTAACAGCTCATTCACACTGATATCCAATAACTCTGCCAATGGAGCGAGCAAAACGATATTGGGCATACTGATGCCATTCTCCCACTTACTGATCGTTTTATCACTCACAAATAGCTGATCGCCCAATTCCTTCTGTTTCATATTTTTCGCCTTCCGCATTTCACTGATAAAGTGTCCGATTTTTTCATGATCTAGTGATTCCATTTATCCACCACCTCTGCCACTATTGTAAAATCATTCTTTGAAATACGCAATCTACGAAACGGAGAATTAAGCATTTACCTATATCTTTTCACTTATTCTATAAACATGATACTTTTGTTTACACCTAGTGTCAGTCATGAAAAATTTGCATAAAAAAACTTTTCTACCTTTACTGCAATACTAAATACAGCTTCTAATATGCAATACATTCGATACCATTATTAAAATCAAGCTTTACTTCTCCAATAGCTTCAAAAATTTCTTGTCATTCAGAAGCTCATTGGCAATAAAATTACCATCAAAAAACAATGCATACGTTGTAACCGCTGTTACTACATTTTGAGCCTGTTCTTTGCTTTGCAAATGAACTGCTTTAAATGGTATGGATTTTTCTTTGGCGATTGCTTCGATCATAGGTACATAGCGTGCATTGAACGGACATTGATCGGTATAGTACAGAACATATCCCTTTTCATCAATATGAGGATTTTTCGCACATTCCTTAAACCTAGGTAAATGAACATTTTTATCAAATGGCAAATACCATAATTGAATACCATTAGTGGCTTCATCACATACTCGAAATCCTTTATATTTTAAAAATTTAGGATCTGCTAAGAAAGGTTTTTTCTTTGCCGCCGACAAAATACACAATCCCTTTTTCCCTTTATTTTTACTATCCTCGATACAAGCATTTAATAAATCTGATGAATAGCCATGCCCTTTCAACGAACCTGCAACCCATAAACAGTTAATATACATATAGCCCTCAGCCAAAATCGGATTCCAAGCATTTTCAGCAGGGATATACTCAATAAAGCACTTGCCTCTTTCGATACTTTTCAAAAAAACTAAGCCTTCTTTAAACTGCCTTGACAGCCACGCTTTTTTTGAAGCCACTTGAATATCACTAGTGTTAGAAAGCGCACAGCAAATATGTTCTTTTTCTATATTTTCACTTGTAACCTTAATATATTCCAATGTATAAAACCTCCATCAATTGCACATTGATTTATTACTGTTTAGTATAGCATAGAAAATCATACAGTCATTATTTTTTAGCTATCTTTTTTACTCAATGGATTATTAAGAATATAAACGTTATTACATAACAGCTTCTAACCGATTATGCTCTAAAAAGAATATCAATACAGAATTATCACTAAAAAAGACATTCCATTTGAAAATATGAAATGCCGATTTGCTTATGATCTCCTAATGATGTGAATAATCAAACTTTTCATTCTATTTATTCAGAAATAATTTTTCTGATAAAACTATCAATCATAAAGCTTATGTATCAAATCACATCATATTCTAAACATACATAAAAAGTATAATCATGAGGAAAGAACAAAATAGAAATCATATTCCGTTCCATCATGACCTATCAGCTTTTCATCTGTGTAATGAAAACCTAATGCTTTTAAAGCTTTGATACGCTCCGTAGCCTCATGAATAGCTTTTGTAGCGATTTTATCACAATGAAATAACGAATACGTCGGTTTCAAAATCAAATCAAGTATTTTGACAATCTCATCTGCTTTCTCATAATCACTTCGCAGATCCAATCTTAACAAGCCGCAGTTGGTAAAATAATCTGTTGCATCTCTGTGAAATAGCTCAATCGTTCCGATAGCTTCCTTTGATGCTTTTGATAGGATTGCCCAACGTACAAATCCACTTCGCTGATATTCAAAATCCCAATACTCGATTGCTTCTTGCATTCGTTGCTCGCTCGTATAATAGAAATCATCGCCTCCGCAATTATCACTGTTAAAAAAACAAACAGCTTTACGATCAGAATATACCTTCAACAAATCATCACGATCTTGCTTTTTTACTTGTCTTAAATAGTAAAATTCATTTTCAAATACCGGACAATTTTGATATACATCTTTCATTATAAAACCCTTCTTTCTATAAAAGATATCTTTAAAATAAGTATAGCACACCCCTCCTTTTTACAATTACAAGAATATACTTTGATACATCGAAGTTCTTACAATCCTATAAAAAAGTACCTATTCCTCAATAGATACTCAATACAGTTAAAAAAAGACCGGCATACACCGATCTCTCTCTATTTATTATTTATTCATTGCTTCAGAAATCGCAACTGCAACCGCAACAGAAGCTCCAACCATAGGGTTGTTACCCATACCGATTAGACCCATCATTTCTACGTGAGCAGGAACAGAAGAAGAACCTGCAAACTGAGCATCAGAGTGCATACGTCCCATTGTATCTGTCATACCATAAGAAGCCGGACCAGCAGCCATGTTATCTGGGTGAAGCGTACGTCCTGTACCACCACCACTTGCTACTGAGAAATACTTTTTACCTTGTTCGTTGCATTCTTTTTTATAAGTACCTGCAACTGGGTGCTGGAAACGTGTAGGGTTTGTAGAGTTACCGGTAATAGAAACGTCTACACCTTCGTGATGCATAATTGCAACACCTTCACGAACATCATCTGCACCATAGCAGTTTACTGCAGCTCTTTCTCCATCAGAGTAAGCTGTTCTTGATACTTCCTTCAATTCTCCTGTGAAGTAATCAAACTTAGTTTCAACATGTGTGAATCCGTTGATACGAGAAATGATCTTAGCAGCATCTTTTCCCAAACCGTTAAGGATAACGCGTAGTGGTTCTTTACGAGCCTTGTTAGCGTTACGAGCGATACCGATAGCTCCTTCTGCCGCAGCAAAGCTTTCGTGTCCTGCCAAGAATGCGAAACATTTTGTTTCATCACTCAACAACATAGCAGCTAGGTTACCATGACCTAAACCTACCTTACGATCATCTGCAACACTTCCCGGAATACAGAATGCCTGTAAACCTTCACCAAGTGATTTTGCTACATCGTAAGCTGTTTTATCTCCTTTTTTGATGGCAATCGCAGCCCCTGTGATGTATGCCCAGCAAGCATTTTCAAAACAGATTGGCTGAATACCTTTAACGATGTCATAAACATCGACACCTAAATCATCACATAGTTTTTTTGCTTCTTCAATGGAAGAAATACCATATGAATTTAATACTTCATTGATTTTATCTATACGTCTTTCGTATCCTTCAAATAATGCCATGATTTTTCCTCCTATTCGTGACGTGGGTCGATGTACTTAACAGCATCTGCAAATCGACCGTAAGTTTTCTTAGCGTTGTTTAATGCTTCCTCAGGATTAACACCCTTCTTAACAGCGTCCATGAATACACCCATGTTTACATATTCGTAACCGATGATTTCATCGTTTGCGTCAAGACCCATACGTAGGATATATCCTTCTGCAAGCTCTAGGTAACGAGGACCTTTTACCTTTGTAGAATAAACAGTACCAACCTGAGAGCGAGTACCCTTACCTAAATCCTCTAGACCTGCACCGACAGGAAGTCCGTTTTCAGAGAATGCAGACTGTGTACGACCGTAAATGATCTGTAAGAACAATTCACGCATTGCTGTGTTGATTGCATCACAAACAAGGTCTGTATTAACAGCTTCCAGCAAAGTCTTACCAACGATTGCTTCACTAGCCATTGCCGCAGAGTGAGTCATACCGGAGCAGCCTAATGTTTCGATCAATGCTTCTTCGATAATACCTTCCTTAACATTTAATGTCAGCTTACATGCACCCTGCTGAGGAGCACACCAACCGATACCGTGAGTCAAACCAGAGATATCTTTGATTTCTCTTGAGTACACCCATTTTCCTTCTTCAGGAATAGGTGCACAACCATGGCTTGCACCACATTTTACTGTGCACATGTTTTCAACTTCTTTTGAATAAATCATGTCATTTCTCCTTTCCGCTATATCCATGATTATAAACGTGCCACTTTTGAAAGCAGCTTGCGATTTCGCAATGTTATATACGAACATTACGTCTGACGAATCCGTCGTTTTTTGATATTTGTAAAAATATTCACAAAAAGACGCTCCGCCTTTTTATTGTAATTCTTTTCTTTCTTTATGTCAATGTTTACAAGCCCTCATTACTTACAAAAAATGCGTAAAAAAAAGAGGATTTTCACCTCATAGAATGCGTTTTGCCTCTCCATGCTCGGCAATTCTGATTTCACAGTTTCCAATCATCACACTATGCAAATCTTCAAAATCATAGCCATGAAAATGACAATAGAAAGGAATACTTACTCCCCCATGAGCAACCAGCAAAATATTTTGATCCTCAGCAAGCTTTATAAGTTCATCAAGAAAGCTTTCGACACGTCTGTAAAACCGATTGGCACTTTCACTTCCTTCCCAAATAATCTCATCACTGCATGACCAAATCTTTTGAAAATCAATATGTTCATCACATACTCCCTCATGAACACCGAAGCAGCGCTCTGCCAAACGCTCATCTACCGTAATCGGAAGTTTCCAATTTTCGTTGATAATTTCCGCTGTTTTCTTTGCTCTTTGCAAAGGGGAACAATAGATGCGATCCATACGTACATTCGCAAGCTTATCACGTGCAATCATCGCTTGATGAATCCCATTTTCATTCAATGGAATATCGGCACTTCCCTGCCAGCGATGTGCCACATTCCAATCGGTTTCTCCATGCCGTACAAAATAAATGCTCATACTAACTCCTCCAATACTTTCATCATTTCTTTTATATAACTTCCTACATGTGCAGGCTGATGCGCATCACTGGCAGTGATAATATTTACACCGGCTTGCTTTAGGATCGTTAAAAAAGTGAGGTTGGTTCCTAAATCCTCATGCTGATAACGATAATGAATACCGGTATTACTTTCCATGGAAACATGATGTTTGTAAGCCAGCAATGCAATACGTCGATAGGTAGGCTTCAGATCATAGCGTGGTTCATAATGAAAAAGCTTTAGCTGATCGGGGTGGGCGATTTGTGTAAATAAATCGCTTTCGATCATATCTTCCATAATTTCATAATAGCGCTGATAAATCGCATCTGTATCAAGAATATCCCAAAGAATTTCTTTTGAAAAGCTCGGCATATCATAAAGCTTTCCATCAATGGAATGAATACTACCGATCAAAAAATCATACGGATATTGGCAAAGGATATTCTTCAAAAAAGCTTCCTGCTTAGGTACATAGCATACCTCTAAGCCAAATTTTACCTCAATAGGAAGCTCTGTCTGCTTCATTTCCGCAATCAAACGATGATAGTTGGCAAGAGGCTCTTTTAACTTCTTAGCAAACCAATCCCGTTGGCTTTGATTATCTTTTCTCAAATCTTCATAAAGAGGGGCAAATTCACAAAATCGGTGTGTATGATCCAAAATATGCAAGCAATCAATACCAGCCTTTTGCGCCGCTTCCACAAACTGCATAACATACTCCTTAGTAAGCGGTCCATTTTCTAAATGCACATGTCCATCAATCATTCCACACCCTCCTTATTCTTACTTTAACTCCTTTAATATAGCGCATTTCTCTTTAAAAAACAATAAAGAGAGGTACCTCTTCCCTCCCTTAATATATATTGCATCTTTTTCTGAGATAGCACACCATATTTAATGAATAGAAAATAGCCTCTATCAATCAACAAGGGACAACAGCATTGAATTATGAAAAACCTGCCTTAATTTTCTACTTACCGAAAGCAATCCATAAAGCTGTAAAAAGTATAAAGAAAAGCCGCTTCCTCTCGTTTGACAAACGAATACAGCTACTTACAAAACACAGATACAACGCTTATATTTTATCTTTTATTCTATCCGATAAATCGAAAATACAAACATTTCCTTTAGCACTCTATCTTTAAAGAGCGGCGTTTCTTTATCATTTCATTTGGTTTAAAAACTGTTCTAACTCTGATCGTGATGCCATAGCCGACATTGCTCCCTGCTTGGTTGTAGTATGCGCACCATAAGCATTGGCAAATCTCAACATCTCTAAAGTTTCTTCTTCAGTGCAAATAGAAATATCCTTTCCAAGCATTAACAGCTTATATAAAAAGGCTCCAATAAAAGCATCTCCGGCTCCGGTCGTATCCTTTGCATCAACAAAATAACCTGCTGTTTCTACCCAAAACCCGCTTTTATGATATGCTCTAGCTCCGTTTTTCCCCATTGTATAAATCACACACGAAACGTTTCCGACAAACAAGTCAGGAAGTGCAGCTTTTATTGTTTGTTTTCCGCTAATAAACTCCAGTTCTTCATCGGAAAGCTTTAAAATATGTGCATAAGGCAAAAATTCTAAAACCGTCTGTCTAAGCTTTTCTTTATCTTTCCATAAAGGAAAACGCAAATTCGGATCAAAGCTTACCGTAAGTTGTTTCGCAAGAGCTAGCTCAATCAGCTTTTTATGTGCATAGTGCATAGGACTTTCCACCAAATCTACACTGCAAAAATGTAAAATGCCACAATCATCAAGCATTGATTCCTGTATTTGTACAGGTTCTAACAATAAATCCGCACTTGTTTTACGATAAAATTGAAAATCTCGATTACCATCTTCAGCTAACGAAACAAAAGCAAGTGCCGTATCTCCTTCTTCACTGCGTTGAATATCACTCGTATCAATCCCATAGCTTTGCATCGTGGCTACTAAAAAATCACCGAATGCATCTTTACCGAGTTGCGTAATAACCTTACTACTGCCACCCAATCTAGCCACTGCCGCCGCAACATTGGCAGGTGCTCCTCCGGCTGTTCTTTGAAAGGATACAACATCTTTTAAGCATACTCCCTTTTGAGAAGGAATAAAGTCAATCAAAGCTTCTCCTATTGCACATAGCTTTTTCATACTTAACACCTCTTTTTGTTCTGTTATTTGCTTTTCATTATAGATTTGCTATATGGAAAAGTCAATGAATCCCAATCTTGATTTTTTGCCTTTTCTTATTTAACAAGCTATTTCATGTCAAACAACAGATACTTCAAGTATCCTAGTCCAATAAAGCAGTATTTGAATTGTTAAAACATACTTGATTTTACCATCAAAATGTATTCATACGAAAAAAATAACCCAAGTATTTGGATTATTTCTTCTCATCTAATTTATATTCCTTTACAAAATCATCAAAGTCATCTTCCTCGGTAAGACCTAAAATTTCTTCCTCTATTTTTCCATCTTTTACGTAATAAAGTGTCGGAGTACTATCCAATTCTTTAAAGGTTTTACGTATTTTCTTTAAATTCTCAGAGCGTTCTTCCTTCGGTGCTTCATCTAATACTACTTCATATAAGGTGATATTGTGATATAAAAGATATTCATCAAGCATTTCATGGAATACAATACAATGAGAGCATTGTGTTTGCGTAAAAACAATTGCGAAAGATTCCTTTTTATCAATCATAGACTGCATCTCACCTACTGTTACACGAACAACCTCACCCGGTGTACTATCACGTTCATAAGATGATGAGCACCCGCCTAACGCCAGTGTCATGATACATGCAAATATACATACTATTTTTTTCATATAGCGACTCCTATTCTGTTTATTTCTTAAGCATGTGATCTAAAATATCACAAGCACTATGGATACAGTGAATACAGCATACACGTTTATTATCTTCCATATCCTGACTTCCATTACGTAAAATATCAAAACAGTTCAAATATCCATTTGCTTCCACAAATTGTTCTACCATTTCTTTCACAATCGGATACGTTTGTTGTTTACTGCTCATATCTTCTACACCCTTACTAATTTGGCTGCCGGCAACCATGACCATGGCACTGCATGCTCCACAGGTATGCCCATAATGTCCCATACCACCGCCAAATCCTTCACTGATTCGATAGGCAGCGTCCTCACTCAATAACAAGCTGTCATGATAAGCGCAAGCAACTGCCTGTGCGCAGCTATATCCTTTTTTATACAGTTGAATTGCTAGTTCTTTACGTTCCATTTCCTTACACCCTTTTTATTTGTTTCCTTTCCATGTAAATTCTACACGATATACATATTTATAAATATCCGGTATCATATCCACCACATCAACCTCTTGTAGCTGTTTATTGAATGTCATCAAATACAAAGGCAATGGTTCATGCTCTTGATGTAATGGCGGCATTGCATAGTCTATTTCATCAAATAGTTTTGCTCCTAATCGCTGATACAATCGAATCCTGCGCCTAGCTATTTCCGTTGTCGGATACTCTACTTCAAAGATACTTGGCTTTTTTAATGTGGAAATAAACTGTTGTAAGATCCTGCTTCCATAGCCCTTTCCACGTACTGCCGAAGTAAGTGCAAAATGTTCGATAAAGGTAAAGTTCTTTTCTTCGTAGATTGCTAAAAAGCCAATCAGCTGATTCTGTTCGTAAAAACCGTACACATGATAATCCTCTCGTTCAAACAAACGCTTTTGTTCCTTATATGTACGCATTTCCGTTATCGGAAAGCTTTCCTGCATGATTTGAAACATTGCATCAAATTCTTCTAGTGTTAATTCTTTCATGCTAAATCCCCATTTCTGCGATTGATTTGTTTTCATAATGTCGCCATACCCATAGTCCGATTATCCCATTGACAACAAGAATAGAGCCTATCGCCATATAAACGATATCTACCTCTCTTAAGCATACGATAAGTATAGCACAAATGATCGAGCTGAAAGCTAATAAGTAACTGATCCAACCTACCTGAGAGCGTAGAAGCCGCAGACGATAGCCTAACAATAGGTTTTCAACCATGTGCAGTACCATAATAAAGGCAAATGCCAAGTGAATATAGTTTACTGCTTCATAGCTTCGTACCATGAGCCAAATGCCGGTAAAGCTTGCACATACGCTATGTATAAGGCTGACTATGGAAAAACGAAAATGCTCATCTTCTTGAATAAACAACAGTAGCTGTCCGACTCCCTGTACCACCAAAAGCGTGCCGGCTAGTTTAGCTACTACCAGTTTATTATCATTGTCCATAACCCAAAATATAACGCCGCTTAAAATCCATAAAATAGATTGAAAAAAACCATTCCATTTTAGTTTTCGTATATGTGCTTTTTTAAACTGCATACATATTCCTCCGCAATTGGTAATATCGTAACACTTTTTTGCTAAGTTGAAAAGCACTAAAGCTTTTCGTTTTTTCTTACCTGCATGAAGAACAAACAATAAAACATGGTTAGAGCAGTTATGGTGATTCTGAATATGTTCCTCATGTCATGCGATATTATCAGTTCGCACAGCTTGTTTTTCTATTGTTTATGAAAAAAGTAATTCTTGAAAAGAAAGTTCATTCTAAATTAAATGCTTCCATAAATGATTTTAACAATCGTTTTTATGATTTAAAAATCAAAGAACAAAAAGCATGTGAAAAATTAATAAATGATTTAATTCAGGAACAGATTGAATTTTTAAAAGAAAGAAATGAGGAAGTAGAATGAATCCTATTGAATCATACAAAGAATATTTAAAGATATTAAAGAATCATCACTACAAAAATTACGAAATTGATTATATTCTTCAAATGAACAAATCTAATGATCATCATTTTATTGGTTACGCAACATCAAAAGAAAATAATGATGAAATGGTTTATGTCAAATTCAAAGATAAGAGTATGTCAGAAGTCTATTCTATTCCAGATTGGGATTTTAATGTAGATGGATATCTTTTATCTGAACTTGAACAAGGATATACAATTGATTATATGTCTTTAGAATGTCATTATAATACATGGTGTAGTATAGATGAATGGCGTGATGAATTAGAACATACCAATGGACTTCAAAATATCTATCGTATTGTCAGAAAAATGCTTTCAAAAATTATGAAGAACGTTGTCATGATATGTTAGAAAATCATCTTTCTTTTTAAAAAAATAAAACGAAACCAAAAGAAAAAAGTTTTGAAAGATAAAATATATGTATATTTATATTAAGAACGGTAATAATAGACTAATATCCAGATTTAATAAAATTATAAGTTTATCAAACATTTAAATAGGGATTTGCGTATATTTTGCAATTTCATGAATGGGGATTTGCGTATTTTTAGTGTTTACTTGAACGGGGATTCAAGATATAATAGGTAATGTGAGGTGATGTTCTGTGGAAAAACCAGTTTTTAAAAGAAAAATATATAATGAGATACTTGAATGGAAAGAAAATCGAAGCGATAAGTATGCATTACTAATCAAAGGAGCAAGACGTATTGGTAAAAGTACAATTGCTGAAGAGTTTGCAAAAAATGAATTTAAATCATATATTTTAATCGATTTCGCACATACAAGTAAAGAAATCATAGAACTTTTTAATGATATGTATAATCTAGACTTTTTCTTTTTACAACTTCAACAGTTTACAGGTACTAGGTTGCATGAAAAAGAATCCGTTATTATTTTTGATGAAGTTCAACTTCTACCTAAAGCTAGACAAGCAATAAAATATCTTGTAGCTGATGGAAGATATAAATACATTGAAACAGGATCACTATTATCAATTAAGAAAAACACTAAAGATATTTTGATTCCTAGCGAAGAACACAAGATATCTATGTATCCTATGGATTTTGAAGAATTTTTATGGGCAATTGGCGATGATATGACAGCAGATACAATAAAATTACTAATAAAAAGTAAGAAACCTGCTGGTAATTCTTTGCATAGAAATCTCATGCGAACTTTCAGACTCTATATGCTTATAGGTGGAATGCCCCAAGCTATAGAATCATATCTAGAAAATAATAATTTACAGATAGTAGACGAAGTAAAAAGAGAAATAATTGATTTATATGAAGAAGATTTTGTTAAAATTGATGGTACAGGGCTTGCAGGAGATATATACGATGCAATACCAGCTAATTTAAGCAGTAATGCATCAAGATATGTTTTATCAACCGCTAGAGAAGGAATAAGAACAAATAGAGTACGTGAATTAATTCCTGATATGCTTAGCTCATTTACTGTAAATATTGCGTATCATGCAAACAATCCTAATGTTGGATTTGCTTTAGAGAAAGATACTAGTCGTTATAAACTCTTTCTTTCTGATGTGGGATTGTTTATAACACTTGCATTTAAAGACAAAGATTTTACTGATAATGTTATCTATAATAAACTATTATCAAATAAACTTGATACAAATCTAGGGTATATATATGAAAATGTTGTGGCTCAAATGTTATTAGCAAAAGGTAATAATTTATTTTACTACACAATGGATAGTGATAGTTCAAACCGATTATATGAAATTGATTTTTTATTTTCAATAGGGAACAAAGTATGTCCAATAGAAGTTAAATCTGGAAATTATAGATCTCATAAATCATTAGATTTATTTTGCACTAAGTTCAGTAGTAGAATTAAGGAAAAATACGTCGTTCATACAAAAGACTATAAATTTGAAAATGGAATAAAATATCTTCCCATTTATATGGTTCCGTTTATCTAAAAATGTAATCAAATGAATGTAATAGAGTAGAGGGAAAATAAATTATTTTCGCCCCTCTCATTGCACCGTACGTACGGTTCTCGTATACGGCGCTACATTTACATGTTACTACAGCTTATCCTAGGTAATATGTTAGAGGATTGACCAATCCCGGTCTTTCCTCTTTTTTCATGGCTAATATTTTATCATTCAATAAAAAGTTGACTACATTTCCATTAGCTTGTTTATATAAACCTAATCTTGTATTCGCTACTGCATATATCTTCTCATCACTGAATTTATATGGTAACTTTCTATTCAATTTCTGTAAATTTACATATATTGTTTCGGGTTTCTTCCATTGTTTGAGTATAATTACCCTTATTTTGTGTCTTACCCATTCTCCAAACTTCGTTATGAACATTTTCATGCTACCTATTCGGTAATAATTTATCCACCCTCTCATGATTTGATTTATCTTTTTAAAGGTGATTGCGTTTGGTCTTGCCACACATTTCTTTCGGATTAACTCTTTCCGACATTTGTCATATAAGTTTTTCTTACTTCTCTGTGTTGGTCTACATTTCCACTCTGTGGAATTCTTGTAATATGTAAATCCCAGAAAGTTACTGTCCGTTGGTCTTACAACTTTTGTTTTAGTTGCACTGACTTTTAAAAACAGTTTTCTTTCTAGCCATGACGTTACTGACTTCATTACTCTATTGGCTGCCATTTCACTCTTTACAAAGATATTACTATCATCTGCGTAGCGTACAAATCGCAATCCTCTGTTTTCCAATTCTTTATCAAATTTATCTAAATAAACATTAGATAAGATTGGACTTAAAGGACCGCCTTGTGGCATTCCTATGGTATTAGCTTTCGCTAATCCATTTTCCATAACTCCTGCTCTGAGGAATTTTCTGATTAAATATAATGTTGTCGAGTCATTCACATCTTCTCTAAGGATTGATATTAATTTATCATGATTTACTGTGTCAAAATATGCTTTTATATCTAAGTCTATTACCCACTCATATCCCTCATTTAGATATTGTAATGTTTTCGTGATAGCATCTTGCGCACTTCGCTTTGGTCGATAGCCATAGCTGTTTTCACTGAATTGATTATCATATATATGTGATAATTTCTGTGCGATTGCTTGTTGTATAACTCTATCTTTTACCGTCGATATTCCCAACGGTCTTTTCTTACCGTTTGCCTTAGGTATATACACTCTTTTGACTGGCTGAGGTTTATATTTCTTTTCAAATATACTTTGCTTTATTTCTTCCTTATACAAGTTGAAATATTCGTCAATTTCCTCCACTGTCATTTTATCAATGCCTGGGGCACCTTTATTTATTTTGACCCTCTTGATTGCTTCCTTAAGATTTTCTTCTCTCAGTATTTCATCTATTAATCTCATGCTGTTGCTCTCCTTTCCCTTTGTAAATGTACTTGGAATTATTCCCTCTATCTTCATTCCATAGAGTTACGTTCTCTATTTATAAAACTATCTTCGATTTCGAATTATCCAAGCATTGCGCTTTGGCGAGTTGCTCCATATAAACATTAAGTCCTTCAGTATTCGGTGCAAAATACCTACTATGACTTCAGCTGACTTCTTGTGATTAACCTTTTTCGACCGATGGTACCATCACTGTTTTTAAAGTTTATTGGATTTCATCGTCCACAAGACCTCCCAGGGTAATTCATGAATCCTATTTCTTTCACAACGTCTTAATTTACTGTCTTGGTTTTACGTCTATCGTTTGGGCTTCGGTTTGCAATGCAACCTTACCCACCATTTAGCCTTATATCAAGTTTCTGTTCGTACGCTCAAAAGAATTGCTACACCACTTCCTCCACCCTTGACATCACTGTCAATAGCTTGTGGTTCACTACACTTGGCGATAGATACCTGTGGTTGGTTTATCTCCAACTGAATTCATGCCATGCCTGGCACACATTACAAAGGAACTTCAATGTTAGAGTTCCTTTTATTTTGTCTAATTAAAGCACAATTCTTCAAATATAAATAATAAGAAAATAGCAAAACAAGTATTTACTTTTTTCAATTTTCTATTGATATATCTAATATGATATAAAATGATTTAATTACTCTAGCTAGATTTTACATTTTAATTAACTGATTGATTAGAATTTGACCTCGATGACCTTAATCATGACCTTAATGATCTTATTATTGACCCAAATGACCCAAAAAAATGACCCAGATGACCCAAATGAATCTGAAAATAAATTTACTTCCTTTGTATAAGAAACATAACTTATCTAGAAGATTTTATATCTACACTATTACAAGTAAATATAATTCGTTTTACTAAATAAATTGTTAAATAAATGGAATGAAACAATTAATAGAATTCTTGTTGTCGCAGTAAATGGCGCAGTAAATAAAAATACAAATTAGTACAGATATTGATTTCAAAATAAATATTTATAGAGATCCAATTAAACTAAATGGTATCAACCAAGATACATTTCTGATACCATTGATACTATTCTTGATACCAATTCAAATCAAAGTATTAAGGACAATTTTTTGGAACACATGAATATTCATACGAATTTTACGAAAAAAAGCTGAACTCTTGAATATTTCTATTGCAACGAAAAAAAGAATATTTGATAGACTGCAAATTAATAATCGTATAGAAAGAGAAGGAACAAATGGTAAAATAATACTTAAAGTATACTTTAAAATTTAGTTTTATAATTTAAAAAACTTGCTAATTTCCAAATTAGCAAAACGCCCATTTTCATTAGCAAAAATAGGGCAAAAAAGTTCGAATTGCATAAAAAAACAATCAGTAGTTAAACCGATTGCTTTATAAATAGATATGAATTTATATTAATAAAATCAATATCTAAATTACCATATAAAAATAGCTTAATAGTTAAGAAAAACCCTATTTATCAACAAAAATGGCGCCCTCGATTGGACTCGAACCAACCACAGATCGCTTAGGAGGCGATTCCTCTATCCTGATGAGGTACGAGGGCAAGTATTCAATTATATAAGAATCTCTTATAAACATAGCTTCATTCAGCACTTATATAGTATAGCATATTTCCTGTAGAGGAAAAAGTAAAAATGTGTCTTTATAGCACCTCCTATCAAACATACTGCCTCTCCTATTCTTCCATTCAACAAGGTCATCTAAGCCATAAAAATTTTTAACCAATCAAATAAAGTTAAACTATCTGTTTTATAGCTACCAAGACAACTTTCTAAATACTAAAAAAGCAGCTACCCCATTATAAGAGATAACCGCTTTGTAAAACTGTATATATTTAATACTTTTATTTTGCTTCTATATATGCATCTACATGACGCTCTACAACCTCAAAAGGTACTGTTCCGGATTCCAAGATTGCCTGATTAAATTCTTTTACATCAAATCTTTCTCCTAAAGCTGTTTCCGCATTTTCACGTAACTCCTTAAATTCCGCATACCCTACATAATATGGCATAAATGCGGCAGGATTTGCTTGTAGCTGATTATACATTTCCAATGCTTGATCATCTGGTAAATATAAACCTTTATCTTGGAAGAAAGTTACAAATTCATCTAATTTCCAGCCTTCATAATGAATACCGATGTCCGCTAAAACGATAACGCAATACGTTGTAAGCTCATTCAAACGATAAGCATCTAATAAAGCAGAATTGATTTCCTTATCTTCCAAATACTTCAAAGAATTCATCTGCGCATACACAGCATAGCCCTCTATATAGGCTAAATTGTTTGACAATGCTTTAATAAAATTGCTATCGACATTTTCACTCATATACGCATATTGATACATGTGCCCCGGGAAGCCCTCATGTGATACAGTGCTGAAGGTTGAAATGCTGCTTGGATCGGCACCATTCGGATTTACTCTTAACTGCTTTACGGGATTACCGTCCATTTTAGGAATTACAAAGTAAGCTGCAATTCCATCAGAAGCAACCTCTGTATTCATATTTTTAATGTTATATTCTAGGTTTTTAACCTTTGGATATTCCTTTGTGATCTTAGATTTCATATCATCAAGAATTTCCGTATAGCTCTTATAACCGGTGCTAGGAAGCTGTTGAGAAACAATCGGCTCTACTTCTTCAGGATTTTCCATAACAACTGCGGTCATTTCACGCAAATATTCATCATAAGCATCTTCCATCATTTTCTTAACATCTTCAACAGACTTATCACTACCGATGTTTTGCTGAACCAAAAGTTCATAGTATTCTTTGCCGTTTTCAAATTTGGCATATCCCTCGCTATTGTTTTTTCCGGCTTTTTTAATTTCCTTCATAGTCGCACTGATATCCTGATATGCAGGAATGAAGGATTCGGTAAATACAGCACGTGCTTGTTCCTTATAAATATTCGCTTGCTCACCCTTCATGCCTGATTTATCAATGTTTTCCTTAATAGAAGTCAAAACCGAACTGTTTTCGCCACTTGCGACAATTCTATCACAATATTCAATAACCGCATCGATATCCGTCATCAATAAATTCTTTTCGCTTTGTTTCTTGGTATAATCTAAGGCGCTTTTTACATAAGCTCTGACATCACTCAAGCAAGTAAGCATTTGCACAACCTCTTCCTCACTGTCTAACTGCCAATCCGCAAACAGTGTCGGAAGCTGAAACTGCAAACCGGACATGCTGGAAAATAACTGTGCATAATAGTCATACTCCTGTTCACCCATTTCCAAAGCTAAAGACTGTTGAAATTCATAGGCATCGTATTCATCTTGCTGTTCTTTTGTTAATAAATCACGATCAAATCCCTCAAACTCCTCATAAGCCTTTTGCATTTCCTTATAATCGCTCTTTGCTGTTTTAGCATCAAAACGTGAGCCTAAATTTACTTTTACCTTGCTCATATCAATACCATAAGCTTTCGGATCTTCTAAGTATGTATTGATCAAAAGATACTCACTTTCCATCGTATCAACAAATTCATCTTTCATAAAGCTCGCAAATGCTTTTTGTTCCTCTTTGGCATCTGGCTTTGAACAGCCGATAAGCGATAATGCCAAAGTCGATGACAATGCTAACAGACTTGTTTTCTTCCAAAATCGGTTCATAAAAAACCTCCTTTTTATTGATTATATCATACTTAGGACAAAAACTATATCATTTTCTTCCTTCAGCGTTTTATGCTAAAATATAAAAAACAGGAGGACCTATTATGAAGGAACAATTATTAAAACAATTTCAGGACTATAAAAACAAAAGCAATGCGTACTCACTAGCCATTTCAACCGTTTATTTCGATTTACAAACCGTAGCACCAAAAGACGGCAAGCCTTATCGTAATGAAATGCTTTCCATTCTTTCCGGTGAAGGCTTTGCCCATGAAACAGACCCTAAGCATTTGGCTATGCTAGAGGAATTATCAAAATGTGAGTTAGATGCAACCACACGTCGTGAAGTGGATCTGCTCATGCGCGATTTAGAAAAGATCCGAGTTTTACCAAAAGATGTTTTCATTGCTAATGAAAAAGTAATTGCGGACAGTCAAAATGCTTGGCAGGAAGCGAAGCAAACCGATAATTATGCACTTTTTCAACCACATTTAAAAAAAGTAATCGAAATGCAGAAAAAGGTACTTAGCTATGTGGATAAGTATTGTGATGATTATGACTTTTTGTTAGACAGTTATCAAGAAGGACTTAACAGTAAGATTTATGATGAATTTTTTGCAAAGATCAAATCGGAGCTTTTGCCATTCATTCAAAAACTACAAAAGGAAGGTACACCGATTGATGATCGTATCATGTTTACGCATGTTGATCAGCAGAAGCAAGAACGCTTTATGGATATTTTAATGAAGCATCTGCAAGCAAATCGCAATAAAATCTATTTAACAACGAGCGAACACCCCTTTACCGATTTCTATTCTACCGATGAATCACGCATTACCACACACTACTATGAGGAGAATGTAATGTCTGCTATTTTCTCTACGATTCATGAATTCGGTCATGCCAATTACGGCTTACATGTCGATCCTGCTTACAATGGTACAACCTTAAAGAACAACATCGGCTTTGCTATGCATGAATCACAATCTCGTTTAATGGAAAATAACATCGCCCGCCGCCCTGCATTTTGGGAACCGTTATATCCTTCCTTCCAAGAATGCTTCGAAGAATTCAAAGAGGTTAGCTTTGAAGATTTTATGAAAATGATCAACGTTTCTTACGCAAGCTTCATTCGCACCGAAGCTGATGAATTAACCTATCCAATCCATATCCTCATTCGCTACGAGTTAGAAAAAGCTATCTTTGATGGAACTGCCGACATAGCACACCTCGATGAAGCATGGAATGATAAATATGAGGAATACCTAGGCATTCGCCCAAGCAATGCAAGTGAGGGAATCCTGCAAGATATGCATTGGGGTGCCAGCAATTTCGGTTACTTTCCAACCTATGCTCTAGGAAGTGCTTATGCGGCGCAGTTCATGTCCGCAATGGAAAAAGAGCTTGCGGTAGATGAGTTGTTAAATCGTGGAGAGCTTACACCGATTTATGAATGGTTAAAGAAAAACATTCACACCCATGGGGCATATAAAACCGCTGATGAAATTATGAAAAATACCACCGGTGAAGCTTTTGATGTTACTTACTATATCGAATATCTTAAGCATAAGTTTGCGCCACTCTATAACATAGATCTATAAATATCAACACAGGATCAAAAGAAAAACAAATGCAAGACAATTATTTTGTCAAAATGCATTTGTTTTTCATATATAGATAAAATACATAATTAAACATCTCAAGCTATTTACGAGAATAAAAAGCAAATGATATTCATATCACTTACTTTTTTCACTTAAACACTTTTCGGCTTTCCGGCTGTTTTTAAAGCTACTCTACGATTGATTTCTTCGCGCAACAAGAAATAGATAACCGAGAAGGTCGGAAGTCCCAGCAACATACCGACAAACCCAAACAATCCACCGCCGATGGTGATTGCGAACAATACCCACAGCCCGGAAAGACCAACACTTCCTCCAACTACCTTAGGATAAATCAAATTGCTTTCGAACTGCTGCAATACAATTCCAAAGATGACAAAGAACACGCCCTGCAATGGATTTACAAATGCTACCAACAAAGCACTGACTGCTACACCGAAGATAGCACCGAAAATAGGAATGATATTCGTACAGCCGATAATAACCGATAAGATTGGTGCGTATGGGAATCTGAACACTAAACAACCGATATAACACAGTACACCGATAATGAGAGCTTCGGTCAACTGACCGGTTAAAAAGCTGGAAAAGGTTTTATTTACAAGCTCTCCTAC
This sequence comes from Amedibacillus dolichus DSM 3991, assembly GCF_000154285.1. GTDB lineage: Bacteria > Bacillota_I > Bacilli_A > Erysipelotrichales > Erysipelotrichaceae > Amedibacillus > Amedibacillus dolichus. The sequence goes on from NZ_DS483473.1 coordinate 120,060, forward strand.
ATGCAAGAGATAATGATATTTTTTCTCACTGCAAAAAGCAAACAAAGCTCGTTTCAACTGGCGAATCAAACGATCTTTTGATACCGTTAAATATACAGCAATGACCACTGCCATAAAGGTATTCGCAATTCCATTCGCAAAGCCGCTTGCCATGGACAACAGCTGTGGTAGTTTTTCTTTCACAAAATTACTTGCTGCTTCTACAAAACCATCACCGAATTCATTGATTTGTTCCACCAATTCACTAGGTATCTTTTTACCGCTGATTGCCTGTTCCAGCATTCCCATGACATCTTCAACATAACCCGGTAAGGTTACAATCAAAGAACGAACACTATCTACAACCTGTGGTACAACGATCCAAAAAATAAATGTCAGTAAACCGATAATGACCAACAAAGCTAATATCGCCGCAACGATATTTCGTGTTTTCCCCTTTATAGATTTCGGCAGCTTTCTTTGAAAATACGATAAAGGAAGGTGAAAGACAAATGCAATCATGATACCGTAAATAAATGGTTTGCATAGTCCAAGAATCATCAAAGCTGCCTCAATGCATTCATTGAAATGCAGGATCACCCAAACTAATGCAATGGTAAAAGTGATGATAAACAGGATATTTTTCATCGTCAAACGATTTAACTTTTTATCTGTTTCTCGCATAATTCCTCTCCTTACTACTTACGTGCTTTGTAATTCAAATAAAATATCTCGCAGCTGTGCCGCACGTTCGAAATCTAAAACCTTAGCTGCTTCCTTCATTTCTTTTTGTAAATTAGCAATGAGCTTATCCTTATCCTTTTTATTAACAGCAGCTTTCTTATGGATATATTTCGCAGTCATTTCCTGCGTTTCTTTACTACGTACCACTTCATGAATCGGTTTAATAATGGTCTGCGGTGTGATATGATGCTCCTTATTATAGGCGGTTTGAATTGCTCGACGACGTGATGTTTCTTCCAACGCCTTATGCATAGAATCGGTAATATGATCTCCATACATGATAACCTCACCATGCGCATTACGTGCAGCACGCCCAATGATCTGAATCAAGGAGCGCTCGCTTCTAAGGAAGCCTTCCTTATCCGCATCAAGAATCGCTATCAATGACACCTCCGGAATATCTAAGCCCTCTCGTAAAAGGTTAATACCAATCAATACATCGTATTTTCCCTTACGCAAATCTCGAATGATTTCCGTTCGTTCAATCGTTTTGACCTCATGATGCAGCCATGCCACCTTAAAATCCATACCCTTAAGATAGCTTGTTAAATCCTCAGCCATACGTACGGTTAGTGTCGTGATTAAAACACGTTCGTTTTTTTCAATACGCTTACGAATTTCATCAGTTAGATCATCAATTTGTCCCTGTGTCGGACGTACACTGACCAATGGGTCCAATAAGCCGGTCGGACGAATGATCTGTTCGACAATTTCTCCATGTGTCTTTTCTAACTCATAATCCCCCGGTGTGGCAGATACAAAGATTGCCTGATGAATCATATCTTCAAATTCTTCAAAGCGCATCGGTCGATTATCCAATGCACTTGGTAAACGAAACCCATAGTTTACCAGTGTTTCCTTACGTGCTCGATCGCCGTTATACATTCCTCGAATCTGTGGCAAGGATACATGCGATTCATCTACAACCAACAAGAAATCATCGGGAAAATAATCAAATAAGGTGTATGGACGCTCGCCCGGTTTTCGCCCGTCAATATGTCGTGAATAGTTTTCGATACCGGGACATACCCCAAATTCTCGCAATGCTTCCATATCGTAGCGTGTACGTTGTTCCAAACGCTGCTTTTCCAACAACTTGCCCTCTTGTTCTAGTACGGCAAGACGCTCCTCAAGTTCTTCACCAATGGTATCGGCGGCACGATTGATAATTTCCTGCTTCGTTGCATAACCGCTCGCCGGATATACGACATAAACAGTATAGGCATTCAATACTTTTCCGGTTAATGGATCAACCTCACAAATACGCTCGATTTCATCATCGAACATTTCGATTCGTAAAATATACGCATCGCTATGTCCTGGAGCTACCTCAATCACATCACCACGTACGCGGAAGCAGCCACGTCCTAACTCCATATCATTCCTAGTATATTGGCGAGCTACCAGTTTGCTCATTAGTTCCTTACGATCAATCACATCACCGACACGTATGGAAAAAAACATATCCCGATATTGCTCCGGATTACTGGCACCGTAAATACATGCTACCGAGGCAACAATAATCGTATCTCTGCGTTCCAATACAGAATTAACCGCTGCCATACGCAGCATATCCAATTCCATATTGGTTGTTGCATTTTTATCAATATAAGTATCCGAGCTTGGAATATATGCCTCCGGCTGATAATAATCGAAATTTGAGACAAAATATTCGACTCGATTGTGAGGGAAAAATTCTTTAAATTCACTATACAACTGCCCTGCCAAAGTTTTGTTATGCACAAAAATTAAAGTAGGCTTATTTACCTGTGCAATCACATTGGAAATCGTGAAAGTTTTTCCGGTTCCCGTTGCTCCTAGTAATACCTGCTGTTTCTTACCTTCCTTTACACCTTCTACCAACGCCTTGATTGCTTTGGGCTGATCGCCCTGTGGCTTATATTCTGATACCAGATCAAATAATTTATCTTCCATTTGCTATCTCCAACGCTTTCGTAAGCTGTGTATCGTAAACCTCATGTAAACGCCATTGCTTCACAACACAAGAAATCAGCTTCTCGATTGTTTCCGCATGAATCTTTCCATCTGCCGTTAAGCCCTCCGCTTTTTGAAACATGGCTAAGGCTTTTGAGGATTGTAGAGAAAAATATTCATCGCTACGATCTACCGGATAGCCTAAGAATTTCAAATATAACTGTACGCTTTTTGCCGCAACATTTACCGTATCTGCTTCAAAGACCTCATCTTCGATATCCGGAGCACCGATCGTAATTGCTTCATCGAGCTTTACCTCTACGTCCGGAGTAATTCCTACTCCATCAATACATGTATCACTTGGAGTCAGCCATTGTGCTACGGTGTATTTCAAATAGCTTCCGTCTTTAAACGTCAAAGGCACCTGCACCGTTCCCTTTCCATAGGTTTGTGTACCGACAAGGGTAACATTGAGATGCTTATTTTCCGCAAGAGCAGCTGCCAACACCTCGGCTGCACTGGCAGTATCCTCGTTTACGATTACTACAATCTGTTCAAAGGTATATTTTGGATAATCCAATGCATAATATACCACCGGATCTTCACTTTTTGTTTTTTCTTTGAAAATCACATCATCACTTGGAATCAAATAGCTGGCAATTTCCTGTGCCGCATTCAAATAGCCTCCGCCATTATTACGTAAATCAAGCACAAGCTGCTTACAAGCCTTCAAATCTTCTAAATGTGCATGAAATTCATCACTGCTTGTATCAGCGAAGGAATCCAAGGTAATTAAACCGGTATTTCCACGAATTTCACTGAATACTGTCCCGGAAACCGCACGTCGTGCCATCGTTTTGGTTATATGCTTTCCATCACGAATAAGCTCGATTTCCACATCACTGCCTTCTTTTCCTTTGATCAGCTTTTCAATATCATCAAGCTTCATATTTTGGCATACCGTACCATTAACAGCATAAATCTGATCCTTTGCTTGCACTCCGGCTTCCTCGGCAGGAGAATTTTTTAGCACCTTATCGACAATAAAGGTATTTTCGTCAATACTATAATAACGTACACCGATACCGACAAAGCTGCCTTCCATCGAGCTGGTAAATTCCTTTGCCTCAGCAGGAAGCATATAGGCTGTATGACGATCACCACCGGATTCTACCATACCGAAAATAGCTCCGTTCAACAACGTTTCATCTAAATTTTCGATATCTTTTCCGAAATAAAAGTCATTTTTCATAATTTCATAAATACTTGCAAGCTTTTCAAAGTCCTCATCATTTTGCACACTGCTGCTTCCTACGACTGTATGTACAAAGTAACCGGCTACGAAACAGCATATACAAGCTGCCACAACCGCAAAGCGCTTCTTGCGACGATCACGCTCTGCCTTAATCTCATCTGGCCATTTATGCTTTACTAATTTATATCTTACAACTTTCTTTTCTGCCATGAAAACCTCACCTCAGTTTATAAATAATATTTATTATCATACCATATTTTTCATATTTATAATACCCTTGCAAGAAGCATTTCCTTATGTAATAAACAACGCTTTCTATATGTAATATTGTCTATAAAGTAAATCTGCATTTCACAAAAAAAGAACAACTGCGCATAGCGTAAATTGTTCTTTCTCTGTTTTCTTCTGATTTATCGTTTCCAATGCAAATATTTGGTTGTTGAGAAAAAGCTTCCAAACAGACCGACAAGCATTCCCGCAACAATTAAGATTGCACAGATTTCCAAGGTAAATGGCATAACCGGCTGCAAGCTAAACATATTGCTGAAAATCTGCCCACCCATTACATCGAATAAATAGCGATAACCGAAATAGGTGATCAAGCATGGAATTAGAGAACCGATAAAGCCGATAATCATTCCTTCCAGCATAAATGGAACCTTGATATAACCATTGGTAGCACCGACATTACGCATGATGCTAATCTCTCGATTACGAGCATAAATGGTCATCTTAATCGAATTACTAATAAGGAACAATGCTAAAAGAGCCAATAAAACAATAAAGATCATACCACCAAAGCGAACAGTATTCAACATATTGATCATATCGGAAACCGAAGTACCGCCATAAACCGCTTGACGAATTCCTGCTACCTGTTGAACTTGCTTCGTGATTGATGCAATCTGATCTGCTTTTTTCACTGTAATGAAGAAAGCTCCGGTCAAAGGATTTTCTTCACCGCGAAACATAGCAAATTCTTCTCCCTGCTCCTCGATATATAACTCCAATTCTTCCTCAGGCGTAGAATAGCGAACCTGTTTTACACCATCAATGGATTGGATTTCTTTCTCAATGAATTGAATATCCGCTTCTTCTTTTATGTCTGTTGATAAAACAGCATGAATGCTCAAATCTTCTTCAATCGAGCTTGTAAATAAGCTGATATTTCCGGCTAATACTAAGAATACCGCCAAAAGCACCAATGTGATCGTTACCGCACTGGCAGCGGATAGCGACATTGCCAAATGACGAAAGATGCTAAGAAAGGCTGTTTTTACATGACGGGGAAATGCTTTCAAGAAACTAATCATGCTTTAAATAACCACCCTTCATGATATCCGCAACAATGTAGCCTTCCTGTAAACAAATCGTACGTTTTTTAAATTGATCTACAATATTAGAATCATGCGTAACCATTAAAATTGTCGTACCCTCTACCTGATTGATTTTCTCTAACAATTCCATAATCTCCGCAGATTTCTCCGGATCTAAATTTCCAGTCGGTTCATCTGCAATCAGCACCTTTGGGTGATTAGCAATCGCACGTCCGATCGTTGCACGCTGTTGCTGTCCACCGGATAGCTCATTAGGAAAGGATTTTGCCTTATCCTCTAGTGATACAAGCTCTAAAACCTCTCGAACACGACGGCGAATTTCCACCTTGTCCATACCAATAACCTCTAAGGCGAAGGCAATATTCTCAAAAATAGTCAATCGTGGCAATAAGCGGAAATCCTGAAACACCACTCCAATGTTACGACGATAGACCGGAACCTTGGAATGCTTTAATTTTCCAACATTGATATTTTCTACCATAACAGTACCGCTATTGGGAATTTCCTCTCCGTCTAAAAGCTTAATTAAGGTTGATTTCCCTGATCCTGTCGGACCGATAATATAAACAAACTCACCATCTTCAATTGATAAATTGATATCACGTAGCGCATGTACGCCATTTTTATATTCCTTTGATACATTTTCCAAAAGGATCATAATCTCAACTCCTAACCTTACATTTCACTGTAAGAATATATTTAAAATATTGTTTCCGGACGAATACGGCATGGTGCTGCCTTTACGCTGCAATTGTTATTGACAGCTGAACTGCCCCAACCGTTTCCCCATGAAAAATCAGCCGTACTTTGGAATCTTGAAACAGCCTCACTAACACTCATGCTGCCAAGATTGATAACCTCAATATGACAGTGTGGACCTGAGGTGTTTCCACTGTTTCCCGTAAGTGCCATCATTTGTCCGGCAGAAACCTGAGAACCTGCACTTACCGCAAATCCGTTTTGTGATAAATGGAAAAAGCTCATCGCATACGTAATTCCGTTTACTTGCGTTAAAAAGTGAATCGTATTGCCGCCTCCTGCCGGATATCCACTCCAATTTCCAAGATATCCGCTATTTGAGCCAACCGGATTAGCTGCATACAAAACAATACCGTCTGCCGGCGCTCTTAACGGAGTACCGATTGCAGTGCTGATATCCATACCTAAATGAGCTCCACCACCCGGATAAAACCAAGTTCCGGCAGAAACATACCCTCCGGCAACCGGAGAAATAAAGCCGGTATTTCCGCCGATTACAACATCGGAAACATCAATATGAATGATATTATTACCAATTGCACTGATATCAGCCTGCGTTGAACGCATTTGCGCAGCCAAATCTGCTTCCTGCTGTTGATAATAAGCAATCGCAGCATCTTGTGCTTCCTTCAATACCTCAATGTTTCTGCGATTCTGCTCATTTTCTCTCTTAACCGTTTCCGCTTCTTCTTTTAAACGATCTTGTTCACTTTTATCAAGCTTCAGCTTCGCCTGTTCTTCCTTGATAATTTCGATTTCCTTCTTATCACTTTCGGTTATTTTAGCTAAACCGTCAATTTTACGGAGCATATCTACCAAATCGTTCGCTCCCATGATAATTTCCAATTCCATATTGGTTCCCAGTGTTGCCTGTTCATCTAGCATGCGCTGTTTAATCAAATCATAACGAGCATCAATATTTTTCTGTTTTTCTTCGATTGCAGTGGACAAACGATTGATTTCCTTCTGAATAACTGCAATGCTTTCATTGTTTGTTGCAATCAAGCCATCATAATATGCCATTTTTTCCTTTAGCTCTTTCGAATAGCTAGATGCCTTGGAAATATCGTTTTTCAATTCATTGACGCGATCTCGCATAGCATTTAAATCATCGGTTAAAGCTGCTTGCTTCTTTTCATAATATGCACGAAATTGGCGACAAAGCTCGACATCTGCTTGACTGCTTTGCGGAACACGACAGCGATTCAGCCACCCCTGCTCATCACTGGAAAAATCAACTGCACCGATTGCTTCGTAAGGAAATAATGTAAAGACCGTCATAACTACTGCCAAAGCTATATATTTTACTTTTTTCATCGATTCCACCTCAAATATTTATTTACCGCATGTAAGCTTCCTAAAATTCCGACAAGTGCACCACTTGCCAATAAAATCAAACAAATCCATGTCGCAAAGGGGTGTGGAGACTGCATCACAAACATTGAAGAAATAAAGGTACCATTTAAGCCATGATATATAAAATTATAACCAGCTGCTGTTAAAATCATCGGCAAAATCGCTCCGATCATTCCAATCAGCATTCCCTCAAACATAAACGGCATCTTAATATACCAATTGGTTGCGCCGACATTCCGCATGATCTTAATTTCCGTCATACGTGTATAAATCGTCATCTTAATCGTATTGGAAATTAGGAAAACAGCAACAAAGGCTAAGGCAAGCAAGAAAATTCCGCCACCGATACGCACCCATTCAAACGCTTCTACCATGCTTTCGATTTCCTCACCGCCATACTCCGCATTTGCTACCCCATCAAGTGAGCGCAGCTGTTTGGTTACAGCCTTCATCTGCTTTGCCGTTTGCGTTTCTACAATGAATACATTAGGCAATGGATTGTTATTTTTATAGCGTTGAAAAACCGATCCGTTTTCTTCGATCAAAATATCCATTTCCGCTTCCTTACTGGAAAAGGTCAAGCTTTTTACACCGGGGATTGCCTCTATTTGCTGTTGCATAGCCGCAATTCCTTCCTCCGTTACGATATTGTCAATTTCAACACGAATTTTCAAATCGGTTTCTACATTGCTTGTAAAACCGGATATATTTCCTGCCAAAAGCATAAAACAAGCCATCATAATCAAGGTTACCGTTACAGCCGATGCACTAGAGAAGCTCATTGCCGTATGGCGCACAAGATTTTTAACAGCTGTTGTAAAATGCTTCGGCAAGCTTTTTAAAAAGTTTTTCATGCGAAAGCTTACCCCTTTCTGCGTTTTTATCGTTTCACCTGCTCTTAGGTGATTTCTTCTTTTCAACAATTTCCATTATAACATAAAAAAAGCCAATTCTCATAGAATTGGGCTAGTAATTTCTTACAATTTTGTGTGAAGGATTACAGCATTTTCGAATACGTAAAACCTCTTCCCTGTACCTCATTCACATCACTTACAATTACAAAGGCTTCCGGATCTACTGCGGCAATCACGCGGTTTAATTCAATAAACTGTTTTTTATATAAAACAACCATGATTACCGGTTTTTCCTGTTGTGTATAGGCACCGGTCGCATGTAGAATCGTAACCCCACGATCAATTTGTTGATAAATTTGTTGGATAACTTCATCATGCTTCTCAGAGATGATCAAAACATTTTTTGCCTCTCTTGCACCTAAGGTAATAAGCTTATTGATAACCTGACCACATACCCAAACGGAAACCAAACCGATCATAGAGGCCTCAATGCCATATACGATTGCGCCTAAAAGCACCGTTAAGCCATCAATCATCATAACCAAGCTAGATAGTGGAATATGTGTATATTTATTGATAATCAATGGAGGAATATCCATACCACCGGTACTGCCCCCAACGCGATAAACCAAGCCGATTCCGGCTCCGACAAAGATGCCGCCGTAAATCGATGCCAACAACGGATTTGATGTAATTCGTACATCGGCAAACCAAATTCCCAATACGGTTATAAACAATGGATATACGATCGTTGAAACAAAGGTTTTCAAGGCAAACTGTTTTCCTAGCAACACCGCTCCTAAGATATATAAACCAATAGTCAAACCGTTAATAACAAGGCGTGGTTCAATATGAAATACCGGTTCTAATGCAACCGCAATCCCGGCAACTCCACCGGATAAAATATTCGATGGTAAAATAAAAAAAGATACACCAATCGCAATTGCCAAATTTCCAAGAACAATCATTCCCATTTCCATAACCTTTTCTTTTGTTATATGCATTCTCTTATCACCGTGTATGATTATAGCACAAAGCCATCTTGTTTTCGATTGAAAAATGCTACAATCCTATCCCTTTTATATGTGTTTGATTTGTAAAATCTACCTTACCAAGTATCGATATTTTATCAATTATGCTTATATACTTCTAAGTTTTCAACATATAAAAGCTGTAGTATATGACGATATTTGCCGACACATACTACAGCATGATTTACTTTCCTAATTTTGTTAAAATGCAACGGCGAATATATTTCATATAAGAAAAAATTCTAAGCATTCCATAAAAGCCGATAGAGATACTGCCCCGTTGGTGTGCGTCTTTAAGATTTTGTACCATTCCAAGATACATTCCCTTTACATTTGCACTTAGCCCACTAGCTCCCATTGCTTTCTTCCCATGTCCTGTACGAACCAAGCTTTCCGGCAAGTAATAATATTGAAATTTCTCTGCAACACGTAAACAGAAATCGGCATCTTCCATATATTTTTTATGTTCATCGAAATATCCGATCGTATCTACGATCTTTTTTCGAAAAAGAATAGATGGCGTTACCGGAAAACTTTTGATGCATAAATCACGCACACTTGCATGATAAAGCTTAGTTACCTTATGGAATAAAATACGTAATGTGCGATCATCACTTCCACACCCTAAAAAATCAATTTCCGGGTGCTCTTGCAAAGTTTGAACCTGCCGCTCTAATTTATTCGCAAGCCACTCATCATCAGCATCTAGTAAAGCAATCCAATCTCCACTTGCCGCCTTGATACCGGCATTGCGAGCACTGCTGGCTCCGCCGTTTTCCTTGTTGATTAACGTAATCGGAACTTGCGTTACCTGCTTTGCAATTTGCTGCATAACCTTAGCCGTTTGATCTTTGCTGCCATCATTGACAATCACAATTTCACAAATATATGAAAGATAGGTTTGATTGCATACCGATTGTACGGCGTCCATCAAAACCGCTTCACTATTATAGGCGGGAATAATGACACTGATTTTCATAGCATACCTCCTGTTTTTCATGACATTCTATATATTCAAGGAAAAAGGATAGCAAGCTATCCTTTAATGAATCAATGTTTTTAAATAAGCAAAGATAAAAGCATCTAGGTTTCCGTCCATGACCGATTGTGTATCACTTGTTTCATAACCGGTTCGATGATCCTTAACCATCGAATATGGGTGGAACACATAAGAGCGAATTTGCGAACCCCATTCATTTGCCTTTTGTTCTCCCTTGATTTCCGCTATCTTTGCTTCTTGTTCTTCAATCATTTTTTGATAAATACGACTTTTCAAGATACGCAAGGCCTCTTCACGGTTTTCATGCTGAGAACGTCCGTTTTGACAGGTTGCCACCAAACCGGTTGGCTTATGCACCATGCGGATTGCCGAATCGGTTTTGTTGATATGCTGACCACCGGCACCACTGGCACGCTTTGTTTCAACAATCAAATCCTCCGGACGAATTTCGATTTCGATTTCATCGTTAAATTGCGGCATTACATCTAAAGATGCAAAAGAGGTATGTCTTCTGCCTCCGGAATCAAAAGGTGAAATACGCACTAAACGATGTACACCCTTTTCAGCTTTTAAATAGCCATAAGCCATATCCCCTTCGACAAGAAAGGTAATGGATTTAATACCGGCTTCATCGCCTGCCAAATAGTCAAGCACACTGACTTTGTAGCCTTTTTTCTCTGCCCAACGTGAATACATGCGATACAACATATCCGCCCAATCACAAGACTCCGTTCCTCCGGCTCCGGGGTGAAGCTCTAAAATCGCATTGGAATGATCATATTCATGTGATAGCAGCATCTTTAATTCAAATTGTTCAAAACGCTCCTCCATCTCATGATATTCCATTTCCAATAGTTCAAAAATTTCCGTATCAAAATCATCTTTTAAAAGCGTTAGGGTTTCTTCCATTCCCGCTAAAGCATGATCCAGCTGTTCATAGCTTTCCACAACATCTTTCAGACCATTTAGTTGCTGAATAAGTGTTTGTGCATGCTGCGGATCGCTCCAAAAGCTTTCTTCCATCGTACGTGCTGTCAGCTCTTCAATCTTATGCTTTTTTTCTGCTAAGTCAAAGCGACTCACCAAGCTCGTGTAAACGCGCTTGATGAGTAGCCACTCCTTGTCTTATTTCATATAGCTCCATAGCTAAGCAGCCTTTCTTTCGATTTGAATCTTCAATGCAAAGAATACAACCTCACGAGCGATTCTTCCCTGCATTTCCTCAAACATCTGATAACCTTCTTCAATATATGCCTGAAGCGGATTATTTTGTGCATACGAACGCAAATGAATACCATTTCTCAATTTATCCATCATATCAATATGCTCAATCCAGTTACGATCCATATTACGAAGTACGATGGTCTTTTCAAACTGTGTGAATTGATCACGTACATCTTTGATCTTCTCATCATACTGTGTAAAGATTCGATCGCTGCAATACTGCGCAACCTCATCTGCATTCTTGCCTTGGATTTCCTCTACTGTTACATTATCCTTAGCTTCCATGCCAAGCATTTCCAAGCCTTGAACAACAGATTCATAGTTTACATTTTTGTGGTTCGCATCAACATTTGCCATGACAACATCACGAATAACGCGATCTACCATATCTTTAACAATACCATGTACATCTTCATTTTCCAACACATAATCACGCTGTGCATACATGATTTCACGCTGCTTACGCAATACATCATCATAATCAATCAACTGTTTACGAATATCGTAGTTATAGCCTTCAACACGCTTCTGTGCCTGCGTAATGGATTTCGTTACCATTTTAGATTCAATCTGCGCATCACCTAAGGTATCAAATAGCTTTTGGAATTTATCGCCGCCAAAACGAATCATCAGCTCATCACGTAAGGATACATAGAAGCGAGAATAACCCGGATCTCCTTGACGACCACTACGTCCACGCAGCTGATTATCAATACGTCTTGATTCATGACGTTCACTACCTAACACAACCAAGCCGCCAAGTGCTTTAGATTCCTCTGTAAGCTTAATATCGGTACCACGCCCTGCCATATTGGTTGCAATGGTTACAGACTTCGGACGTCCTGCTTTAGCAATAATTTCTGCTTCTCGTGCATGGTTTTTCGCATTTAACACTTCATGCGGAATACCTTCTTTATTTAACAGCTTATCAACCAATTCACTGCTTTCCACCGAAATCGTACCAACCAACACCGGCTGACCTTTTGCATACAACTCTTTTACTTCATTTACCAATGCCGCATATTTCAGCTCCGGACTTGCGAAAATCGCATCAGGATAATCCACACGCAAAATCGGACGATTGGTTGGAATTTCCACAACTCGCATGTTATAGATATCCAAGAATTCTTCCTCTTCGGTTTTTGCCGTACCGGTCATACCGGCAAGCTTATCATATAAACGGAAGAAATTCTGATATGTGATCGTTGCCAAGGTAGAAGTTTCTTCCTTAATAGAAACACCTTCCTTTGCTTCAATCGCCTGATGTAAACCATCGGAATAAGCACGTCCCGGCATAGTACGTCCGGTAAACTGATCGACGATAACAACCTCATCGTCCTGCACCACATATTCCACTTCGTTTTTCATGATATAGTTAGCTTTTAAGGCTTGCGTAATATGATGTACCAACTGCGTGTGGTTTACATCATATAGATTATCTACCTTAAAATAAGCTTCGGCATTGTTAACACCTTTTTCTGTAAGCATGATCTGCTTGGTTTTTTCATCAATTTCATAATCATCTTCCTGCAAGCGTTTTGCGAATGCATCTGCCTGCAAATAAAGATTCGCTGTCTTTTTTGCCCCTCCGGAAATAATCAGCGGTGTTCTGGATTCATCAATCAAAATCGAATCGACCTCATCGACAATTGCCACATGCAAGCCACGCAATACACGATCCTTAATATCGGTAACCATGTTATCACGCAAATAGTCAAATCCCAATTCGGAATTGGTCGTATATGTAATATCACATGCAAAAGCCGCACGCTTTTCCGCAGGAGATAATGGACGTGAATTGACACCAACACTCATTCCCAAGAAGCGATAGATTTGTCCCATCCACTCCGCATCACGACCTGCCAAATAATCATTGACAGTAACAACATGCACACCTTTTCCGGCTAATGCATTCAAATAGATACACATTGTTGAAGTCAGGGTTTTTCCTTCACCGGTACGCATTTCGGCAATATCACCGTCATGCATTGCCACAGCACCCATGATCTGAACACGATATGGATATTCACCAATCGTACGACGGGCTGCCTCTCTTGCAGTCGCAAAGGCCTCTACCAACAATTCGTCTAATGTTTCTCCCTTTGCGTAGCGTTCCTTAAATTCATCTGTTTTTGCCTTTAACGCATCATCGCTCAATGCTGCCATTTCATCAGCAAGGGCAAGCACTGCATCTGCTTTACTTTCCAAGCGTTTTAATGCTTTTCCCTCTCCGCTTATCCAGCGTTCTAAAAAATTCGCCATAAGAACCTCCATGTATTTTAAATATACCTTATTTTATACTCGTATAGACCTATTTATTGTAACACAAAAATATCATGAACACTATAAGAAATAGGAAAATAGTTTACTCCTTTGCAACCTCTTACATTTTAAACGTACCACTTTCTTCCCCCTTAACAAAAAAAGCCATGCATTGCTGCATGACCTATTACATACTTCTACAAACGAACGATATGCTGTGCCTGCGGACCACGCTCGGTTTCCACAAGCTCAAATTCCACGCTTGCTTCCGGATCAATGGTTTTATATCCTTCCATAACCAACTGCGAATAATGAAAGAAAATATCCTTTCCACCCTCACGGGTAATAAATCCATAGCCTTTTTCCTGATTAAACATCTTTACTTTTCCTTGCATTCTTATACTCTACCTTTCCTAATATATCTTTAATTATAAAGAAGCTGTGATCTATAAACAATCGTTTTTTCCATATTTAACAAAAGCTTAACATGCTAAGCTCTTTCTACGTTTTTCGCCTGCAACCCTTTTTCCGATTCAAAAATTTCAAAGCGCACCGCTTCCCCTTCATTCAAACTTTTATATCCATCTTGCACGATCTGCGAATAATGTACGAAAATATCTTTTTCCTCCTCTGTCCGAATGAAACCAAACCCTTTTTCCGCATTAAACCACTTTACATTACCTGTCATTTTACTTCACCTTTCCTTTACGTCTTACATGTCCAAGTATAGAAAACATCATCTGCTTTTTCAAACCTTTTTTATCGCAATTTTCGACAAACAAATGGGTAGCACTTAAGACCAAGACCTCTATTTTATATGTATGCGAGGACAATAATTGATATGCCCATGCAATGCTGGAGCCGCTCGTACATACATCATCTACGATTACCAAGCGTTTCTTCGGCAAGATAACATCATCTTTTCGACGCATCACATGGCGTATTTCTCCCCTGTTTTTAAAGCTTTGCAAAGATTGCTTATAGTTGCTTGTCTTATAGAAGGGCTCCACAATCTCCACATGCGCACGTCTCAGCATTTCTCTCATTGGCAAAAATCCGCGTTCTTTTAGCTTTTCTTCACTAGATGGCAAAAGTACAAAGGCACAGTGTCGATATTTGTCATTTAATTTTTTGATATCCGAATAAAAAAACACATCTGCAAGCGCAACATCATGCCCCTCCTTAAATTGAAATATCATAGATTCTAAAAAATCATTGTACTCATACAAAATATGCATCGAAATCCCTTCCCAAACAACATGACGATCAATGCGCTTTAGTTTCGCAAGACAATCGGCACAAAGCAGTTGATCCTGAGTAAGAAAATCCTTCACACGCATATTTCTTGTAATATCCTCCATACACAAGCGACAATACTCCTCTTTCATGAAAAGCTCTCCTTATTCATATGCTGTATCGCATGCTTACAGCGTTCGATATCTCTTGTTACACGCTCACAAAGAAAAATCCCTTTGCCACTCGGCATTTCAATACTTCTTCCCACTCGCCCGATAATCTGTGTTAAGCTGGCTTCGTTAAATACTACATGATCTGCTTGTAAAATGATGATATAGATTCCTTTAATCGTAATTCCACGCTCTAAAATTGTTGTCGTAATCAAACATTCATACTTTTTCTTATGGAAATCATCAACGATTTTTTCTTTATCCTCACTTTGAGAAGTAAACGCCTTACAGCGAAATAACAGACACAGCTTTTTATGCAGCTCGTTTGCCATACGAATGGTAGGAACAAAAACCAAGGTTTGAATACCTGCCTTACGCTGTTGATAAAGAAAAGCAATCAGATAAAAAAGCTGCATACGATTCGCACAAGTACGAATTTCCGGTTCAATCAACGGATACCCATGTGGTCGCTCAAACAGCTCAACCAATGCCAACTTTCCATCTTCAACATCTTTCAACATGGATTCGTCCGGTGTAGCGGTCAAATATACCATAACTCCACGGCAAGCATGCTGCGCAATCGCCTGCAAAACCTCGTTGCCGCGATAGGGGAAAGCATCGACCTCGTCCATAATTAACAAATCAAATGTTTGATAATAGCGATACAGCTGATGCATTGTACAAACAATCAAATCCCCATCGCATATATCGCTGTAACCTTCACATACTGCAATCACCTCAATCATGGGAAATGCTTCTTTCATACGTGTGGCAATTTCCAAAACGACCTGCCTTCTCGAAATCGCAAAGCCAACCTTTTTCCCCGCATTTAAAAATTGCTTGATTACTTCCATGACCAGTTCGGTTTTTCCCGCACCGCATACCGCATACACCAGCTGCGACTGTTGGTGTTTGGCATGCCATACAATTTCCGCAGATGCTTTTTGTTGTTTGGGGGTTAGTGGATATTTAAGAACATAATCACAAGCGTGCCGTTGTTGCCGATACTTTTTTGCTCTTGGCAGTTCTCCGACGTTCATTCGCCCAAAGGCAATACATTTACGACAATACCAAACACTGCCATCTTGATAAAAATATTTTTGTTGGGTATTCCCACAGCGTAAACAGCGCATACGATCACCTCCATTATATGTCATACGTAAAAAAATACGAAAAACTTTAAAAGTCTTTCGTATTTGCTCATTTTTTGATTGAATCACAGTTTTTCCAAAGACGATCATAGATACTGCACGCATTTAGATAGTCCATGAGTATATTGATATCACAGCCGTATTTTCGATCCAGCTGATGTGCTTCGAGCGCCTTTTCACAGCTAAGTGCAAGAAAAATATCTTCCCAACTTAAACCAAAACGTTTTTTCATTTTCTCATCGACTCGTTGATGAAAAAAGCGTTTGAAATCACCAGCATCATTTCTTGTCCAATAAGAAATTCCCAGATTGGTTACAACCGTTTCTCTTCCGGCATAGCCTTCATAATCGGTAATAATACGGTTTCGATTACAGTGGATTCGTGTAAGTGGAACTCCCTTTGATTCCTTTAGCATCGTGTAAAAGAACGAACAGCCTCGATTTTCCATTTTGAAAATATTTTTAAAAAGTGCAATATCACCATGTATGATAAAGGTATCTCCGATTCGATCCAATACCAGCTCTAAGGATTCAAGATTGTTATGCGTTGCATAGCGTTTATTATAAAGTAATTTAACTCCATAGCGTTCTTTTAAAAAAAGAAACTGATCATGCTTATAACCAGTTACAATGGTAATATCCGTAATTTCTGCTTCATGCAGATAGCGAATGATTCGCTCAATGATTGGAACTCCCCCGATAGGCAGAAACGCTTTATGTCCCTGTGTAGCCATCTCTTTTATTCGCAAACCGGCACCGGCTGCTAATATGATTGCATTCATGTCAAATACCTCTTTCTTCCCACATTCCATTGTAGTATAAAATGAAAGAGATTACAACCACGGATTGTAAATTAGTAAATCTATGTAACAAAGGAATCAATTTCAATTTATGAACATTCGCCAACCATTATCAATAATTGATTTGTCAAAGTTTTTAACTTCAATATTTTTTGCACATTAAGATTTTCTATATACATAATCATATGAATTGGTTATCTTCCTTAACGGTTTATGTAAAAAGTCTTTTCTTTGATGCTTTATCTTTTATGTTATCATGCTGCTTTGATACGTTGTTTATAACAATTTTATCTACTCATGATATCTTTTCTCAATATTATAGCCGTTTCTTACACACCTTCTCATCAGATATCCGCACAATCTTTTTACTGAATGTAAATCTTTTTTATGTAACAAAGCCGATTTCATACATAATTCGTTCCATCGCTTGTTCTTTGTCTGCTCGTCTAACCTATTCATTAGTTTGATTCTAATAACTGATAAGCTTGTTTGCTTCTCCACTCTCATTACAGAAACACTTTTACTGCGATATCCTAGCAACGTGTCTCTCTTTTTTTAGCGTATATAAAAAAACATTCCCTCTTCATTTTAAGGGAATGTTTTTTCCTTTAACGCCTTGTTAATTCTTCTTTTTTCTTCAAAACGATTAAAATAGCACCTGCTATTAATGTAGCTAAAACTGTGGCAGTATATAGAGCAATAGGAACTACTCGTCCTGTTTGAATATCTTCTTTAACAGGTTTCTTAGTATCTTCACCATCACCCTTATCGGCATCATTCAGATGATCATCTCCTTGTGAATCTAAAGAATCTTCAT
Organism: Amedibacillus dolichus DSM 3991; assembly: GCF_000154285.1. GTDB lineage: Bacteria > Bacillota_I > Bacilli_A > Erysipelotrichales > Erysipelotrichaceae > Amedibacillus > Amedibacillus dolichus. Next base: position 137,969 of record NZ_DS483473.1, read on the forward strand.
CTGTATCTCCTCCATGATTACCATTTGCATTATCTCCATTTTCTTGTGAATCATCTTTTTTTCCAAGCGTTACTGTTGAAGATACGGTTTTCTCATCTTGAGTTAATAAGTTCTCTTTATTTACATATTGTAAAGCATTTTCATCGACGGTAATTTTAACATTTTCAAGATTTGATGCTCGAACACTCAATATACCCAAATAAAGTTTTGACTGTGCAGTAAGTGTAGTTACTTCTTGATCCGCTAAATAAATATTTAAAACTCCTGTTTCGGGTTGATACGTCCATTTTTGTATTTTATTTTCAATATTTTCATTAAATTCAAAGGCAAAGTTTTCTAAATCCAAAGTTTCTTTTTCCGAGGTTACTTTCAAACTAAGCTGTAAAGATGTAATAGAAGATAAATTACGCATATCTATATATACATCAACCTTGTTATTATTCACATCTAAAAAAATGTTTCTTTGTTCTTGTGCTGCAATTGTTTGTGGAAAACATAGAAAAGCAACACATAGAACAATAGCCATAATTCGTTTTTTTATCATAAATTCACTCCTCTCTCTATTTTGTCAATGAAATTTCAGGCAGTTTTTCCGGAATTTCTACAAATAAAGTATCACTTACCAAGCGCTGTCCCTCATTCGTTAATGCATTATCTACTCGATACAATTCAGCACGTACTTTATTTGGTAATTTTGCAGCATATTGACGATCAATCCAATATATCCATTTTCCGCTTTCCGTTTCACCAAGCAATCCATCACCCGGATTTGGGGCTAAAATAATCTGTTCAGCATTAAGATTTCCTTCTGTATCACTTCCCCCGATGATCTGAGCGTTCTCGTCATATAAAAGAACCACATTATATGCCGGATTTCCTTTATATTCACCGGTAAAGACAATAGAACCCGCAGGTATTTTCATTTCTTCCTGTGTTTCGTCTTTTTCTTGATATATAAAATCTTTACTTAAAATACCTATCGCCGTTGTCCCATCTACTGTGTGAAACTCTATATTGTCTCCTGTAGGTCCCAACACATCAATCTCACCAAGGCTAACTTCTTTATTCTTATATCCATTCAAAGTAATTCGAATATAGGAAGCATCATAACTTGTAACCCATGGATCTTCGCCATTATTGAAATACATCGTTACAACACCTTTTTCATCTTTAAGTTTTTTGTTATTAAGCGTTGTATATGTCTTATTATCCTTACTAACTTCGATTTTATATGCAGCAATATCATCAACGCTTTGTCCATTGATAAAGCGAAGCGCATTTATAGTTTCGACTTTACCAAGGTCAATTGTGATATAGGGGGTTTCCTTTGTTTTTCCAATATATACAGTATCTTTTTTATCATCGATCATCATATAAGATGCCGGAATTTTTTCAGGAGCACATGGGTCATTGCTATCTGCCGGATTTTCTAAATCAAGTTCTGAAATCAAATTCGTTTCAATATTCCAATTTTCCTTCGTATAGCTTCCATCGCCTTCTACTTTAATTGTTTTCGTCATAATAGGAGCAGAACGATTTAATTTTTTATCAATTGCCACTACTTTATAAGAAACACTTCGATTGCTAATTGAGTTAATCGTATCTTCGTATATATCTTGAGTAGTAAAACCAACGACTTCTTCTTTGCTTTCTCCGTTTTCTGTTAAGATCCTTGTAATTTCATACCCTAATAAAGTATTCTTATCCGCATTATCGACACCTAATTCAAGACTTACTTTATTGCGGTTTTGTTCTTTTATATCCGCATATACAATATTCTTATTCAAGAAGTTATCCGCATTTTCATGTTCCATCTCGTAAACTCTGGCTTCATCATTTACATAATAAATTGCTCGCATTTCTTTTTCAAACTGTTCTATATATGCTTTGGTCGTATCATCTGGAATCAATCCCCAACGCATAAAGAATTCACTTAAATCTTTTTCTGCTGCCGCACTTGCCAAACGCATAAAATTCTGATCTTTGTCATTTCCCAAGGTTAAGGCGATTTCATTTGGGGAAGGTGCTTTGGAAGTATCTCTGACAAAGCTATCTATTCTCGCAAAGAACACATGGTTGTAAATATCTTCATAATTATCAAATAATTTATAGTTATAGTAGCGATCATACGCTAAATGTAACTGCCAATACATTGCTAATTGTGTAAAGACATCTTCACTTCTGCTTTTCACATTTGATGTTACACGATCATAGACCTTTTCATAATCAAATCGCACACTGTCATTGGTATCTTTTGCTTGCGCAATTAACGAAAAATAGTTGTTTGTTACTTCTGCAATTGCATATTTTCCTTGATTTATGTTATGTCCGATTTCATGTGCAATTCCCCAACCGAAATATTGTCCACTCAACCATCTTCCATCTTTATCAGCTTGTACAGAAGTTGTATTTACCATGCCAATTGTTTCATTCCATTCAATACCAATATGATTTCCTGCTGCATACATAAACGCACCGGCAAACATTTTCATATAACGAATATTTAAATGCTGAGACGGCAAAGAATTTTTTACATTCAATTTATTACTCAAATCTTTTTCGCTAAATGAATTTGTTAATCCTTTTTGTTGATAAAACAATATCATCATTTCGTCCATTGCTTGTAATGAAGAAGCAAGCGTATCGGCATCTCCATTTGTACCGGCAACAACCTGAGAAGCAGGTATCGAAATCATCATTTGATCTAACATAATATCTGTTGTGTTTACAATTGAAGTTTTCTCATCATATCCTTGGAATAACGAGAATAAAGAAAAGCCTTTTTGTTTACGATGTAAAGTCTTTAATTGCTTCGTATGTGCTTTTACTTCTTCCATATATGCATTGATTTTGTTTTGACGTTCTTTTTCGTCAGTAACTCCATATAAATTTAATACGGGAATTTTTGTACCATTCATTACACGAACCGCTAATTCTTCTTTTGAGTCATTCCCCGTATACTGTACATACAATGCCCCACCGCGTTCTACATCTGTTGATGTAAGTTCCGGAATCGTAATCTCATTTCTTCCAGTTTTCAATGTTGCGACAACTTTTGATAAATTGCTACTTTCTGCATGTTGCTGTGTAGCCACTAACTGCAAGTTTACATTTTGTCCGGTTTTCTTTCCTTTTCCACCTACATAAACAACTATTTTTTCATTTGCAGAAGCACTGACTCCCAATGGCTGCCAAGCATTTAATCCACTGAATCCAAGATGTCCATCTTTCTTCGCAGTAATATTGGTATTTACTTTTGTAACATCATATAGTTTTTCAGAATCTTCAAACAGCGATTTTGCTGTATCCAATTCTTTTTGTAACAAGTTTCTATCCAGATGATACTCTCCGTTATCGGTAGTATCTAAACGATTTTGCAAATCTTCAAGTTGTTTTTCATCAACGCTGTTTTTAAGCTGCACATGCAAATCATCTTCATATAGATTACTTATATCATCTTCCAAAGAATCATATGAATAAAAACGCATTTCCGCAATCGTTATCGATGGCGAGCCTGCTACGTAACGACCTAATCCAACAATCACTTCTGATGTACGAATCGGTGAAGGAAGTTTAATACGATAATAACGTCTGCCATTTTCCTGCGTTATATTCTGTGTTTCAAATTCCATTCTCTTAGTCGATTGCATTTTTCCTTGCTCATCTTTATAGTGAATACGAACATATGGATAATCTGCAATTTCTCTTGGTTCTGCTATTACGATTTCATCAATCTGATAAACATTATCAAATGTAACATGAATACCTGCATTAGCATTATTGTTCCAACCGCCAATATCCCATGTACTGGTTTCTAAATAAGAATTGAAATCATTATCAAATAAACCGAGTGCACTGTTTCCTTGTGTATCTAACGCACTATTAACCATTTGACCGGAACCTGCAGAAGCACTTTTGATATGCTGCGATAACTCTCCACTTGCATTCGGTAGATTGATCAAATGATACAGAGGCATTTTTACAGGTTCATTGCTTGTTGTTTTAGCACTTGCAGTTAATGACTTCGCACCTTCGCCAAGCTCATTCACTCCTGTTACATAGATCTGATATTTTGTTTGATCTTCAAGATTTGTCAGCTGATATGAATTTGTGCTTATTCCGCTGATTTTAATAAATGATGTTTCACTATCTTTCTTGTAATAAACATTATAAGTATCGGTATCTTCCATTTGTTTCCAAGATAAATCTAATGTTTTATAGCTTCCCTTAACAACAAGGTTATCCGGAGCTTTCGGTTTTTCATCTGTACGAGGAATTACGCTTATCTCTTCGCTAAAAGGACTTTTCCACGCTCCATTAACAGAGCGCACTTTTACAAAATAAGTGATTTTATTTTTCAATTTATCCTTATTATATTGCGCAATGGTAATCGTATTTTTCGAAGTAGAATATACTTCTTCTTTTCCGTTTTCCGTGCGTACACTTACTTCATATCCGGTAATATTATTACCTTTCAACCAGTTCAACGTAAATTCTTTATTACCGGCTTTCGCCTGCAAATTGCTGGGAATATTCAATTCCGGTGCCGGAATTTTATTTTCCATATCATTTACAAATTCAACTTTAGAAATTTCTACAAGATTACCGTTTTTGGTTGCCGTAGCAGTTACTTTAATCGTAACTTTTTTAACTGCAATCTGTCCACCGAAATCAATGCTAATAGAACCATCATCGTGAAGGACAGCAGTCTTTGTTTCACTTGCTAAAATTCCTCTACCTACCTCGCGGGTAATTGTATATTCTTCTTTTACACCATCTTGCGTTTCTATAAGAATACTACCACCACTAATTTGATTTTCAACAGCACCGGACTGAATAGAAATTCCTTCTAAAGGAACTGCTGTATCTGCTTTACCTAAAATGAAAGAAACTTCTAATGGATTTTCTTCGCTGATTGCTTCTTTTGTCGCAAGCTGCACACTTTCCTGTGTTTCTTGATCAAGTACCTGTTCTAAACTACCACTCTTAATTTCTACATTTTCTCCAAGGTTACTTTGAACAATAGAAGAAGGAACACTTGTCTCTATTGTTGATAAAATATTTTCTTTTGGATTTGTGGAATAATATGCTGAAAACAGCTGCAAATCAAGTAAATTTACAACATTATCACTATTCAAATCATAATCCAATGTATCTGTTCTTTTTTCAATTTCATCAAGAATTTCTTTCAATTCTTGTTCACCATACATACGATATTGAAGTACTCCAAGATGAGCATTTTGCTGTGTATCAACTTCCATTTCTCCGGCATATAGCTGAATAGCATACTCCAATCCCTCTACGACAAAATCTTGTTTATATTCCTGATATTTATTCGTTGTCGAAGTAATTGTCAATGTATAATTACCATCTTCTAAATCAGAAAATTCTACACTTCCATAACTATTCAGGTTATCATCTCCATTCACTTCTAATGAAATAACCTCTTTTTTTTCATAACCGTTCTTACTTAATTGAAGTTCGAAATTTTCTTCTTCTACTAATGCTTTTACAGAAGTTATTCCTACTTTTATTTTTCCACTTGCAGAAATAGTATCTTCCTGTACTTCTTTAGTTACTTCCTGTGCATGAAGCATATTCCCTGCAGGTTGTATGCAACCGCTCATCAGTAAACATACCGCAAGCAGACTTACTATAAATTTACGCATTTTATTTCTCCTTCCATACCTAAAAAAAAGCTCTCCTTTTGAAACAAGTAAGCAAGTAAGAATCACTGATTTAACAGGAATCTTATTCCATTAAAGAAAGCCTTCAGTGTTGCATACTTTGTTCCAACTGGTTTGCTAATTTCTTATCGGTAAGATTATATTTAATTTGAGATAAAAAGGCAACACTTTTACTCAAAAAAAATATGAGTCTTATGAATCAAATTTTTATTTTCCCATAATTCACATAAAACGGTAAAAAGACGAAGTCTACTAGTACACTTCGCTATCATTCTTATTCATTTTTAAACATTATAAATCGAATCAATCTGTTTTAATTCATTATACGTATCAATTTCGATAACATCGCCTTTCTGCACCGGACGCACAGCTACCTCATAGTTTTCCTTGCATACCGTTAAAGCAACTTCGTCCCAATATTTTTCTTTTCCACCAGGCATATGATATACTTCATCAATATCCGCAGCCATTTTTTGTCCATCTTCCTTTGACCAATACGAAATACCGAACATGTGGTGAACATCTCTTCCACCAACCTTTACTTTAGTAATGATACCTTTTTTCGTTTCGAAGCACCAATCATCTGTTACATCTACCTTCATACCAAGATAATTGGTTGTATATTCATATTTACGAATCAAATCCGGATTGTATAAAACCAAATCCGACTCCAACACATAAGCGTTTTCCAACATATCTCTTGCCACATACGCACTGGAAATATTGTTTGATTCATTATACAGTGGATTTTCGATAAATTTAATCATCGGATACTTCTTTAACAATACATCAAACTGTTCTCCTAAATATCCGCGAATAATGGTAATATCTTGAATCCCTGCCGCAACAACCGCATCTAACAGCGTTTCGATAATGCGCTTTCCATGAACTAAAATTAGCGGCTTAGGAGTATTTAAGGTTACCGGAACCATACGGCTTCCAAAACCGGCAGCCATAAAGATTGCCTTTTTTACACGATAAGGCTCCAACCATTCATATCCCTTTAGAGTTACATCGTAATGACTGTTTCCAAGGCTTTTCATCAGTTCCAAATCACATAGCTCTCCAATCGCCTTATTGACTGCTCCTACGGATATTTCCAAAGTAGTTGCCAAAGAACGCTGCGAGTGCTTTTGATCCTGATGACGTTCAATCGTTGTTAAAATTTCAAATTGTGTTTGTGTTAAATTCATAACTTCTCCTTTTCATCTAAGTGTTTGTGCATAACGCTTCACAGCATATACAGCAAGCTTCAAAATACTATTTACCAACAAAATGATAACCGAAATAAATGCAGTCGCTTCAATCAGCGATTGGGAATCAAATTGCGGTATTAACAAGGCCAATGGCATATTGCGGAAATTCGCTAGGAAAGATACTGCGGATATCGTAACCATGCAATTTACAAATAAATAAGAAAACATTTCAATAATGGTCGCACGCGTGCATGGGATATATACATCAAATAGCATTTTAAGCTTACTAATCCCCATACAAGCAGAAATATCTTCTAAGTTTTCATTAAATTTCTTTAAGGAGTTGTAAGCCATCAAATATGGTGATGCAAAGAAATGAATCGTATTAACCAGAATTAAGATGGCAATTGTTCCATATAGAAGGCTTCCCTCAAAAAAGATAACATAGCATAAACCAAGCACCACTCCCGGTATTGCCAAAGATACCATTGCAATCAGATGCAGGGCTGCATTCGTAAAGCTGCGCTTCGCTCGAGCAGTGATATAGGCAGTAAAATAGATAACGCAAATCCCTACCAAAGACGTTACTAGCGCAATAGCTAAAGAGTTTTTCAAGTACATACCCACACCTAGTTGGAAGGCTTCCTTTATATTGGCAAGTGAAAAGCTCATGTCGATCGGATATTGCTTTACAAAAGATAAAATGACAAATGCCAGAATTGGCAAGGAAACTAAAAATACAGTCAAAATACAGATGAAATAGCTGATGATATCACGCTTTTTATTTTTTTGAATTTGAAAGCTACGTGTTATGGTACTGCTATTTCCACTACTTTCATTTTTCAAATCCATGAAAAAGGCAATAAAGGCGGGAATCAGCAAGATAACACCGATAATCGCTCCCTTTGAAAAATCCAATAAACCGATAACCTCCCGATACATATATACCGGCAGTGTCATAATCTTACCACCGACAACAAGCGGTACACCATAATCGGTAAAGATCATGGTAAAGGTCGCAAAGATAACAGAAATCAAAGCACCCTTCATATTTGGTAATGTAATCGTAAAGAATTGTTGTTTCTTGGATAAGCCAAGTACCTGTGCTGCCTCGTAAGTCGTATAATCCTCGTATTTAAAGATATCCGTTAGCATTAAAAAAGCAACCGGAAAAGAGTACAGAATCGAACCGATGATAATTCCCAAGTAGCCGTAAAGACCGATATTGATGTGTAGGAAATTGGTAATCAGTCCATTATCACCTAACAAAAGCACCAAGCCCATACCATGCGAAATGGAAGGAATGAGCATCGGGATCGTGAATAATATCGAAAACACCTGCTTATAGCGTATATTGGTACGATTGACACACCATGCAAGTCCGAATGCAATAACTACGGATAGTGCAGTTGCGATACTGGTTGCTAATAAGGAATTAAACAACATGGGTATAAACTGCGGTGCAGAGATAACCTTCGAAACATCTTCCATTTGGATATTTAAGACAAGCGATGCAAGCGGAAATACCACACTAATCAATAAAAAGACAATGACTAGCAGCTTACCGGCACGAAATGTTCTATTTTTCATGGCTACCACGTCCTGTGCATTTTTCAAGTGAGGCTAGCTTTTGATCCAAGTGAGCAATGACAAAATCTTTGATATATTGATTGGCAGGGTGCTCATAGATATTTCTCGGAGTATCCAACTGCTCGATATTCCCTTCACTCATGACCATAATACGATCGGATAAGTAAAATGCTTCTTCTTGTTCATGCGTAATAAAAATCATCGTTGAGTTAAACTTACGTTGAATTTCCTTTAGCTCACGTTTCATAATTTCACGATTGGTTACATCTAGAGCGGAGATTGGTTCATCTAGTAAAATGACCTTGGGATTTAAAGCAAGCGTTCTGGCAATCGCTACTCGCTGCTGTTGTCCACCGGAAAGCTGACTTGGCTTTTTATCACAGTGCTCCATCATTCCAATTTGTTCCAACGTTGCAGTTGCGATTTCTTTGCTGCGTGGCTTTACTTCCGGATTTAATTTCAAGGCATACTCGACATTTTCAAAGACGGTCATATTAGGAAACAAAGCATAATTTTGGAAAATGATTCCCATACCTCGTTCATTAGGCTTTAAGTTGGAAATATCTTTACCATCTAGTAAGATTTCTCCACTATTTTGGCTTTCCAAACCAATCAAAATACGTAAAAGTGTTGTTTTACCACAGCCACTTGGCCCTAGAACACTCAAAAACTCTCCTTCTTTAACATCGAAGGAAAGATGTTTTAATACATCTTTGCCATCAAAATTCTTATACAGCTTCCTTACCGATAATTTAATATCCTGCTTTAATATTTCCATAATTCCAACAGCCTTTCTTTTTCTTTAATTTCTGAAATCCCATGCATATCCGCATACGGTATATTTTGCGGATAGCCCTTTATTTTATTTTTTTGTTTCTTTAATACCTGTTCCGGCGAAAAGTTCTCTTTATCATATAGAAAGAAATCATTGGCAATATAATCAAAAACTTCTTGAACTTCCTTGCTGTTCTTTCCTTTGATCATCGCCGTTCCGGTTAAACTGTATGGCGATCCTTGCGGTGGATATACAATTTCAAAAGGAGAACCGGAATTGATTTCATCAATTGCTTGGAACGTAAGACCTAGCCCGATTGCAACTTCCCCTTGAATCAATAGCTTGACCGGTCCGGAACCGGATTCGGTAAATGTTTTGATATTCTTCTCTAAGGCATCAAAGTAAGCTAACCCTTCTTGATCGCCTTTGGTATTCATGATACTTTTATAAAAGAAATAGCCTGTACCACTTGTTTTAGGATCCGGCATTGCAATTAAATTTTGATATTGTGGATCCAATAAATCATCGTAGGTTTTAGGAATTGGCAAATGATATTTCTTCAAGACCTCTTTGTTGATAATAAATGCTCCGGCTTGCCTTTCCCATGTGATATATTTATTGTCATTATCTGCTAAGGTAAGTCCATCTACATATTCATGCGTTTGATATCCCGATAAATCTTGCAAAGAATCCTTTACCTTTTCCAAATAAGAGGTTTCTAATCCTACTACGATATCCGCATCGGAGTTTTCCTGCTCGACTTTAATTTTAGCAGCTGATTTTGCAGTAGATACATACATAACTAAAATGTTTTTATCGGGGAATTGCTCATTCAACTGTTTTTGAAGCTCCTCTGTTCGATATTGTTCCATTGATGAATAAACAATGATGCTTCCTTGTTCCGATTGAACAACATCATAAGTTAAAATAGCCGCAACCATAATTAAAAATACAAATAGTTTCTTCATAGATATATCACCTTTGTTCACTTTATGTAAAATGATAACACAAAATGAACGAAAATGATATAAATATTACAGTTTTGAAATAATTTTGTGAATAGATTATCAGTTTTGTGTTCAAAAATGTATATATGATATAAATATTTGATTATAAAATCTATACTTTTCATAGCTCCGCAATTTAACAATCCATTCGTTTTTCTATATCCTTTTGATATCACAAAAGCTTCGTTCCTATCAGCAGATTACCTATCAAATTCTTACTGCTTATGGCATATTTACAAACCTTTGACAGATAATTCTGAGTACAAAAAAAGCGTATCCTTTAATGAAGAAGATACGCAATCCCTTCTTTTATGCATGTTATAAGCTCAAAACTAAACCGTAAACAAGACATCAATAGATAAAGAGATACATCGTACGCTAAAATCTAACAACTCGTTATCAAACTTCAGCTTGTAAGATTTCAACTTTTTCTCTACTATATCAATGTTCAAAAAAACGAATACTGTCTGTCAATGAAATTCCGATCGTTTCCAAATTATGCAGTGCTTGTTCGTAATATGTAGGATTCGCCAATGCTCTTGGGGTATGTGCATCAATCCCGATAATTGCAGTATTTCCAACCTCTTTCGCAATCTTCCAAAATTCATGATACGGATACTCCTCCACCCGATGAAGCATATTGAATTCTAATCCTGCCCCATTATACTCTAAAGGAATTTGGTATTTTTTAGCAGCTTCACATAGACGATAGCATTGCTCTCTTGTAGTATCATCAAACTTACGTCCGCTACGCATAAATAAATCCGGGTGGCAAAGATAAGCATACAAACCGGTTTTCATTCCCTCAATTGCATCATCTACATAATTTCGTAGTTCATCATCATCAATACAAGCATTCCCATAATAAATACGAAGCTCGTCGCTTTCACGATAATGATTTCCGAAAATAATATAATCCAGCTGCTTTTCTTTTACAAATTGTTTAAGCCATTTCATATATTTAGGGAAATATTCACATTCCAAACCGATTTTAATCGAAATCTGATCCTTATATTTTTCCTTTAATGTCATGATAGAAGAATAGTAATCATCGAACTGTGATAAAGACATTCGCATGTGGGCAACAAAATCACTATCATATCTCCATGGTGAATGATCGGAAAAACCGATTTCCTCATAACCGCCTTTTATCGCTGCCAAGACATACTCCTCATCGCTTCCACCGGCATGCATACACCGATATGTATGTGTATGATAATTTGTTTTCCGCATAATCTACCTCCTAACATATACATAAATTCCCCTTTGGAGTTTAACCCATTGGGGAGCTGTTATCTTGATAATCGACTCTTACCAAATACAAGCCGTTTGCACTGGCTTTATAGCGGCAAGCATGCTTATCCTTCGCCTCTAACATCTGACTTATCGCTTCCTTTGTTAAACGATGCTTTCCAGCTTCAATCAATACTTGCGCAAGCATTCGCACCATATAACGTAAAAAAGCATTGCCTTCAAAAATGATATGAACAGCATTGGCTTCCTGTTGAACCTCTAGGCGATAAATCGTTTTTATACGGGATTTGCGTTCATCTATTTTACTGCTTGTGAAGCTTGTAAAATCATGTGTACCTATAAATACATTCGCACATTCCTGCATATATGCTACATCAAGGCTTTTACGATCCTTTCCCATATAGTTTTCTAAAAACGGATTTAAAACATCGTTGGTAATATAGTAATCATATCGTTTACGTACTGCATCAAATCGAGCATGAAAGCTATCCGATACTTTTTCTACCTTAAGAATGCGAATATCCTTAGGAAGCAAGGAATTGCAGGCACGTACCCATTGTTCATCGGATAATGCTTTTTTGGCATCAAAATGAAATACCTGTGCAAGTGCATGCACATGTGCATCTGTTCTTCCACTTGCTACTATTTCGACTGCTTCTTCATTGATTTTTGCTAAAGCACATTCAATTTCTTCCTGGATAGAACGTGCATTATCTTGTTTTTGCCAGCCTGCATAATTTGTGCCATCATAACAAACAGTTACTTTATATCTATCCATAAATAACGAGCACAACAGTTGCCGCAAGAATAAGCATCGTTCCTGCTAACAATAGATAATCCTTTCCACTCATTTTCAACTGCTTATAACGTGAACGCGGACGATTGGGAATATAGCCTCTTGCCTCCATGGCATAAGCTAAATCCTCAGCACGCTGAAATGCCGATACAAACAAAGGAACGATCAAGGAAAGAATCGCTCTTACCTTTTCCATTAGCTTTCCATTTTCCATGTCTACTCCACGTGATGCCTGTGCTTTCATGATGCGCTGTGTTTCTTCAATCAATGTCGGAATAAAGCGCAAAGCAATCGAAATCATCATCGCAATTTCATGAGCCGGTACATGAATAACCTGAAATGGTTTCAAGAGATCCTCAATCGCTAACGTCAGTTCCAAAGGTTTTGTCGTTGCGGTTAAAATGGTTGTGATCATGATCATCAATGCCAAACGTACAACGATATACAAAGTTTGTGAAACCGCACCGCTGTAAATCGCAAAGCTTCCAATCGTAAACAATATGCTTCCTTCACGCACGACAAGCAAATTGATAATCAATAAGAAGGTAAGCATAAAAAGCATCGGCTTCATTGCCCGCCATAAAAAACTCAATTTTAGCTTGGCTAACATACTTACACAAATAATGCAAATGCCGAGCACTACATAACCTAGATAACCTGCCGGTAAAAAAATAGCAATCATCATCAATAGCATCGCACAAATTTTCGCACGTGGATCTAGACGATGAATGATTGAATTTAAAGGCAGATAGCTGCCTAAGGCAATATTATTCATGCATTTTCACCTCACTTGCGACTACACGTGCCAACTCATCAATATCCAGGATCGTTTTATCAATCGTAAATCCTTTTCGACGCAATTCTTCACGTAAACGAATAACTGCCGGAGGATTGATATGTAGCTGTTCCAATAATGCTATTTGTTCGAAAAAGGAGCGCACATCACAGGTTTGCGCAACTTCACCATTTTGCATGACGACAACCTCATCACAATATTGCAGTACATGTTCCATATCATGTGTTACAATCAGTACGGTTTTATGAAACTCTTTGTTCATGCGTACAAACAACTGCATCATATCTTTTGCCCCTTGAGGATCCAATCCGGCGGTAGGCTCGTCTAAAACAAGCACTTGAGGATCCATAGCCAAAATACCGGCAATTGCAATTCTACGCTTTTGTCCTCCGGATAGATCAAAGGGTGATCTTTCTAAATAGCTCTCGTCAAGTCCGACGATTGATAGCATCTGCTTCGCTTTTTGTTTTGCTTCTTCTTCGCTTACGCCGAAATTTTTGGGTCCGAAGCTAATATCCTTTTCAATCGTTTCCTCAAATAACTGATATTCCGGAAACTGAAAAACAAGCCCTACTTGTTTTCTTAAATCTTTTAAATTTTTCGGTTTTTCCTGTGCATAGATGATTTTATCTATAATTTCGATTTTTCCTTCACTTGGTAATAATAACGCATTCAAATGCTGAACCAAGGTTGATTTTCCACTTCCCGTTTCACCGATAATAGCCGTTACCTTACCTTCTGCAATATCTAAATTAACATTTTTTAAAGCAGCATAAGAAAGCGGTGAATCCGGATTATAGGTATGTGCTACTTGTTTGAACGTAATTGGCATAGTTCTTCCACCACCTTATCTATGGTTGTGCAGGCAGAGATTTCAACCTGCTGTTTTTTTAATGCGTTACGAAATTTCAGGGCGAATGGTATATCCAGCTGTAAATCTAATAGCTTTTGTTCATATAAGAGGATATCATCAGGCTTTCCGTCCATAACAACATGTCCACGATCCATCACGATCACATGATCGGCTGTTGCGACCTCTTCAATATCATGAGTAATGGATATAATCGTAATATTGGATTCTTGATGGATTTCTTGAATCAGTGCATTGATTTCTGCTTTTCCTTGGGGATCAAGCATACTTGTGGATTCATCGAAAATTAAAATTTCCGGCTGCATAGCCAAGACTCCGGCAATTGCTACACGTTGCTTTTGTCCACCGGAAAGTCGGGTTGGCTCACTATTCAGATACTTACGCATATTGACTTTTTCGGCATATCGTTCAATAATATCCTGCATTTTTTCTGTTGGAACCTGATGGTTTTCCAAGCCAAAAGCGATATCATCAGCAACCGTTGCTCCGATAAATTGATTATCCGGATTTTGAAAAACGATTCCTACCTTATTGCGTATATCATACACACTATCAATCGTTAATTCTATTTGATCAATATAAATAGCACCATTTCCTTTTTCCAACAATCCAATTAGCAGTTTAGCAATTGTACTTTTTCCACTACCGTTATGTCCGACAATTGTTGTATAGCTACCTGCTTCAATTTGAAAGGAAACATTTTCAACTGCATTATGTTCACCATCATAAGAAAAGGTTAGCTGTTCTACCTTTATTTTATCCATACTTTTCACTCCTCAAAGCTTATACATTATACAACGAATACCTTATTCTGACAATTCTAAGCTATTTTTTCTGACGATGCAGCAAAAAAAACACTTTTGCCATGTATCTTTACAAAGCTTAAAGTGTTTTCTTTTAATATATTACTTACTAAACCAACCGGAATAACAACCATGATGCTTGCGAGCTTCATTTGCGATATATAAAACATTTGCTGCTACCTTATCAATATCCAGTGGACAGATATGAAGAACATTCAGTGTATTTTCTTCATCACCAACACTTACTACATATCCACGATTGATGATTGCATTCTTAAATGCTTCAAGATCCTCAGCATTTGTAAATGTAACAAGATGTTGAATTGGTCGTTCTTTTTCAATTACAGTTCCTGCTTCCTGCAAATCGCAGATTGCGGATTTAATCGTTTCTTTTAAATCTTCGACCTCTTCCTTTAAAAGCTCCGGGAAATCTTGACTGAATTCTTTTATAGCAGTTTCAGCATGCGCTTTTATATCATTGGCAGCTACGAGCGCTTCCTCCTTTACTGTTTCACAGTTTTCTTTTACATTATTTGTGAAATCCTCTACGGCATCACTTTCATCATCATAAAGCAGTCCTTCATCTAAATCGACGATTTTCTTTTGCTCTTCTTTTTTGATTTTATAGATTGCAAAAGCCGCAACTGCTCCTAATGCTGCTAATACCGGTAATGCTTTTTTCATAAATAATCACCACTTTCTTTTTCTTAGCTTCTACAGCTATTGTATCACAAATATAGGAAAGCATACAGAAAAACTATTTTTTTCTTGATACAGCTATGCCATCTCCCAATTCATAATATTTTGTTTCATAATCATCGCGAGATTCTAAATATAATCGAAAATTTTTAATTTTACGAACAAGCTGCCGTAGACTTCGCGACATTTCTCTTTCCGGGTGTTCCACATAGCCATGGAAAGATAAATTATCGCTGATAATGTATCCGCCTTGTTTCAAATTGCTTTCATAACGCTCGAAAAAACGTTGATATTGCGCTTTTGCGGCATCAATAAACAGCAAATCATATTCGCCATCAATCACCGCCTCTAAAGCATCAGCATGGTATATTTGAATTTGTTTTTGACAAGATGATTTTGCTAAATTTTCACATGCTTTCTGATACCTTTCATCATCACGCTCGATAGTTGTTACATGAATGTCATCATCAAGCATAGCCATACGGATTGCCGAGTATCCTATTGCACTGCCAATTTCTAAAATTCTTTTTATATTATGTTCTTTTATAAAGTCGAGCATAAAGCTTAGCCCTTCTTCCTGCATAATAGGAACCTTATATTCTTTTGCATATTGTTCCATTTCTTGAATAAGCATTATAAATCCTCCTATAATCATTGTATTGTAATATTTCCTAGGTAATAATTATTTAATAATCATTCAAATACTCCTCAAGGGTTAGCCCACTTTGATAAACAGAGGTTGCTGTATCAATGCCAAGATAGCGTACATGCCAAGGTTCATACATATATCCGGTAATATGTTCTTTTCCTTTTGGATAGCGAATGATGAATCCATACTCATGAGCGTGCTGTGCTAACCATTTTCCTGCCGGTGTTTCACCGAAACTATCATCTAATTGCCCGATGTCAAAAGCTAATCCTGTCTGATGTTCTGATTTTCCCGGTTGCGCTGAATAGCGATCTGCTGCCTCTTTTCCATCTCTCGCTACATAATCGTTATATAGCCCTGCTTGGTAATCATAGGAACGATATGCTGATAATGTCGGAAGATCATATCCTTCAAGACTAGCAGCAGTTTGTAGCTTAGCAAGCGCTTGATTCGCTTCTTCGTTATATCCACCAAAGGTTCTTGGAAGGGCATGTTTTTTATTAACAAGCAAAATTCCATTAACATAATATGGCTTCGCTTCATTTTCATTTCCATATTCTGTTGGATTTGAACTTTTCTCCTCCACGATTACCTTATATTTTTTCGTACTCCGATTATTACGAATATCGTGCGCTACTATCTCTACTTCATAGGTTCCGATCGTATCAATATCAACCTTCGATGATACAGTGTAAGAACCGGGTACTGTTTCTTTTGCTTTGTTTAAAGCACCATCTACCACATCTTTAACTCCATTTATATTTTCTTCGGGATCAAAAGAATCTCCCTGCATTATTGTAATTTTCTCTTGCTTTAAATCAATAATCGGTTTTTGTGTATCTTTAATTATTACCTCATGAGTAATAGCTTTGCTTCCAAATGAATATTTTACTTTATAAGTTAATTTTTGCTTCCCTAGTTTTTTCGTATTCAGTTTTGGATATTCCAAAATTTCACCTTTAGACTGTTTTACCAACTCTTTGCTTGTTATTTTTGAACCGTATTCAATTACATTATCTTCCACAAATACAATCGCATCTGCTTTTGATTTCCATATAATACATACCATAATAATACATAGAACAAGAATACTTGCAACAACAATCCCTAGTATTGTTTTCTTTTTCATAGCTTCCTCCAATATAATCAAAGTAATTTATTTTTACTCATCTATATCATACCTTTCTTCACTAAGAATTTCAAATAAAAGAAAAGCACTATGATCAACACAGTGCTTTATAGATTATTTTACTAACTCAATGATAGCCATTGGAGCAGCATCACCACGACGTACTCTTGTTTTAATAACACGAGTATATCCACCGTTGCGATCCTTATAAGCAGGTCCGATTTCATCGAACAATTTCTGAACAGCAGTCTGTCCAGTTTCTTCGTTCACAACAATATCGCGTACATAAGCAGCTGCCTGACGGCGTGCATGTAAATCCCCACGTTTTGCTAATGTGATCAATTCATCAACAACGCTACGAAGTTCTTTTGCTTTCATCTCCGTTGTTTCGATTTGTCCATGAGCAATAACAGAAGTAGCCATGTTACGTAACATTGCTTTACGGTGATCAGCACTGCGTCCTAATTTACGATTCCACATTGGTCATTAACCTCCCTTACGAGTCTATTCGTATGATTTGAAGCTAAGCCCCAGATCATAGATCTTATCTTTAACTTCTTTTAATGATTTCTTACCTAAGTTTCTTACACGCATCATTTCATCTTCTGTTCTCTGTGTAAGTTCTTCAACAGTTTGAATACCTGCACGTTTTAAACAGTTATAGGAACGAACGGATAAGTCTAGATCTTCAATCATCATGACAAGTCCTTTATTTTGAACCTCACCCTGTGCTTCTTTCATCAAAGATTCCATATCGTTTACAGCTTCGTGAACATTCGTTAGTAGCTCTAAGTGATCAATCAAAATCTTTGCAGCAAGCGCAACGGATTCTGCCGGAGAGATTGAAGAATCTGTCCAGATTTCCAAGGTTACCTTATCATAGTGTGCATTTTGCCCAACACGAGTTGGTTCCGCATTATATGCCACTCTTTCGATTGGCGTATAAATTGAATCTGTATAAATGATACCTAACGGTTGATTAGGTGTCTGATATAACTGCTTGTTTGTGTCTGCACTAACATAGCCACGTCCATTGCGTGCCTGCAGTTCCATTTCCAGCATACCGCCTTCTTCCAAAGTACAAATGTGAAGATCCTTCGATAAGACTTCAACACCTTCCGGACAAATAATATCCGCACCGGTTACTTCGCCCGGACCTTGTTTAGAAATACGCAGAGTATAAATCTCATCATCTTGAATTTTCATAACCAATGTTTTGATATTCAAGATCATTGCACTTACATCTTCCACAATTCCCGGAATTGATGTAAATTCATGATATACTCCGTCTACTTTAATGGAAAATACAGCAGCTCCTGGTAAAGAGGAGAGCAAAACACGTCTAAGTGCATTTCCAATCGTTGTTCCAAAACCTCTTTCTAAAGGTTCAAATACAAACTTACCATAATTGTCTGCTTCATTGTATTCTTTTACTTCAAAGTGTGCACGTTCGAATTTTTGCATACGTTACCTCCTCATTTAGGTTTGCGATTAACCACGTGGTCGTTTTGGTGGACGACATCCGTTGTGTGGAATAGGCGTTACATCGTTAATCATTGTAATTTCTAATCCAGCTACCTGCAATGCTCTAACAGCAGCTTCACGTCCAGGACCAGGTCCTTTAACGTTTACTGATACAGTTTTCATTCCATTTTCCATCGCAGCCTTACCTGCAGCCTCACCGGCCATCTGTGCAGCAAATGGAGTAGATTTACGAGAACCTTTAAACCCAAGTGCTCCGGCACTAGACCATGCTACGGCATTTCCGCTTTCATCAGTAATAGTAACGATGGTATTGTTAAAAGTTGAGTGAATGTGTGCACATCCACGAGCAATATTCTTGCGTGCTTTACGTTTACGTGCGCCCGCTTTTACATTCTTTGCCATTATTTAATTTCCTCCTATCGTCCTATTTCTTCTTATTTGCCACTGTACGCACAGGCCCCTTACGAGTACGTGCGTTTGTCTTAGTACGCTGACCGCGTACTGGCAATCCTCTTCTATGACGAATGCCACGATAGCATCCGATTTCCATTAAACGCTTAATGTTCAACTGAACATCACGGCGCAAATCACCTTCTACTTTAATGGTGTCAACTTCTTTACGAATTGCATTTACCTGCTCTTCGCTTAAATCTTTTACACGGATATCTTCACTGATTCCAACCTTAGCCAAAATTTCTTCTGCTGTTGGACGACCGATACCGTAAATGTACGTCAATGACACTACTACGCGCTTATCGCGTGGTAAGTCTACACCTGCAATACGAGCCATTTTACATTACACCTCCATTAGTTTCCTTGTCTTTGTTTGTGTTTTGGATTTTCGCAAATAACCATAACGCGGCCTTTACGTTTAATAATGCGGCACTTATCGCATATTGGTTTGACAGATGGTCTTACTTTCATGCGTTTTCCTCCTTATTCACGACTATTTATGTCGGAATGTAATACGCCCACGTGTTAAATCATAGGGTGAAATCTCAACAGTTACACGATCCCCTGGTAAAATGCGGATGTAATGCATACGGATTTTACCAGAAACGTGAGCCAGAATTTCGTGTCCGTTCGCTAGCTTCACCTTAAACATTGCATTTGGCAGAGTATCTTCAACAACTCCGTCAATTTCAATAACATCTTGTTTACCCATTATCTGGAAGTTCCTCCTTATTCCATGCGGTCAGTATCTCATACCCGTCTTTTGTAACGACAATCGTGTGCTCGAAGTGAACCGCAAGACTTTTATCTTTTGTCCTAACCGTCCAACCATCGTTCATCACTTTTATCTTTGGTTTGCCTGCTAGAACAATTGGTTCAATGGCAAGCGTCATGCCTTCTTCTAAAATAATCCCATGTCCTGCAGAGCCAAAATTCGGAACGCTTGGATCTTCGTGAACGGAAGTTCCAATGCCATGTCCTGAAAATTCACGCGGCACAGAACAGTTATGTGCATACACATACTCTCCGATTGCGTGAGATATATCAGTAAGATGATTCCCTGCTTTTACCATTTTCAAACCCTCGAAAAGAGCATTTTCTCCTATCATCAGCAATTCTCGTGCATTATTGCTGATCTCGCCTACGGTATATGTCCACGCAGAGTCTCCATGGCATCCATGATAACTGGCACCGATATCTACTGAAACAATGTCTCCGTTTTGTAATTTTGTATCATCTGGGATACCATGTACAACAACGGAATTTATAGAAATGCAGGTAGCTGCCGGAAATCCATACAAACCCTTAAAAGACGGCTCTCCGCCGTTTTTTCTTATGACATCTTCGACAATGTCATTAACTTCTTTTGTTGTAATTCCAGCACGCATCGCTGCGCTTGCAGCACGATGTGCAAGCGCAACAATTATACCTGCTTTTCTCATAAATGTCAACTCTTGATTTGATTTGGCTCTCACCATTTACTTCTCCAGAGCTTTCTTTACGTCTGCCCAAACATTTTCCATTGGCTGATTTGCTTCAATCGTATAAACTAAACCTTTATCTGCATAATAATTCATGACAGGGGCAGTCAAACGATTATATTCGTCCAATCGAACCTGCAGGCTTTCCACTGTATCATCTTTACGCTGATACAATTCTCCACCACATTTATCACAAACACCTTCAACAGCCGGGCGTTTTGATGTCATGTGATAGATTTCGCCACAATCCTTACAAAGGCGGCGACCGGTAATACGATTTGTTAATTCTTCAAGTTCAATATTCAATAAGATAACTTTGTTAATTTCCAAATCGCTACCCTTTGATAATTCATCGAAGGCTTTTGCCTGATCAAGTGTTCTTGGATATCCGTCTAACAAGAAACCGTTTTTCTTGTCCTCTAAGTTTTCCAAATAGCTTTTTACCATATTATTAACAACTTCATCAGGAACCAATAGACCTTGATCCATATAGCTTTTTGCCATCATTCCAAGCTCTGTTTGTTTCCCGATTTCACTACGGAAAATATCTCCGGTTGAAATATGGTTTACATCAAAAGCTTCAACGATTCTAGCGGACATCGTACCTTTACCGGCACCGGGTCCTCCCATAATCAATATGTTCATTGCTTTCACCTTCTATTTCTGCATAAATCCTTGGTATGATTTTTGTGTCAATCGTCCTTTGATCTGCTTCACTGTTTCCATTGCTACACCGACAACAATGATAATTCCGGTACCACCGATTCCCATATTTGCAGGAAGGTTGATACTTTTAATCAATGGAAGGGCATGTGGAAGAACAGCAATGAAAGCTAGTCCGATTGATCCTAATACCGTAATTCTGCTTAATACTTTATTTACATAATCCTTTGTTTCCGCACCTGGACGAATATTTGGAATATACGTTCCGGATTTACCTAAATTCTCTGCGATTTTTTCAGGATCGACCTGCAATTTAGCATAGAAGAAGGTAAATAAGATAATCAGAATTACGTAAATTACTAAACTTTCAACAGTCTGCATTCCCATAAAGCGAGCCATTGTTGAGATCCAGCTTGCATCTGGCCAGATCATCTGACAAATCTGTAATGGTGCTACCATAATAGCCGAAGCAAAGATAACCGGAATTACACTCGCGGAATTAATCTTTAATGGCAAGTATGTATTATCCTGCTTTCTCGTTGTTACTGTACTGCTTGTATATTGAATCGGTATCTTACGCTCTGCTGTTTGCATCCAAACAACAAATACGATAATCAATAGATAACAAATAAGATAAATTGCAAAGCTTCCGATACCGGCTGCCGTTGCACTTTCTCCTACCATTGTCTGCCAAGCACTTGTGAACTGATGTGGAAGTCTGGCAATGATACCTGCAGCAATCAACATAGAGATACCATTTCCGATACCCTTCATTGAAATGCGATCACCGATCCACAAAGTAAACATAGAACCTGCAGTCAATAATGTTACAACATATAAAATGGAAGCCCATGACTGTCCGCCAATAAGCAATGTTGTATATTGCTGAGAGAATCCATATACAAGCACAGTTGCTTGAAAGAATGCAAGAACAACCGCTAAATAACGAGTATAGCGGTCGATCTGTTTCTTCCCTGAAGCACCACCCTTAGCAAGTTCTGTAAGGGTAGGAACAACGTCCATTGATAGCAGCTGAATGATGATGGAAGCCGTAATATAAGGACCAACACCCATTGCAAAAATGGATAATTGTTCCAAGGCTCCACCACCTAGCAAATTGATCATGTTGAATAGTGAGTTATTTTCAATACCTTTTGTGAGCTCTGTAACATCTACACCTGGTACCGTAATTGCAGAACCAAAGCGAAAGATAAACAGCATGGCAAGAGTAAAGAAAATTCGATTACGAATATCTTTATTCTTGAACATGTCAACAAAGGTCCTAAACATGATTAGATAACCTCTGCTTTTCCGCCTGCTTGTTCAATAGCACTTAAAGCTGACTTAGAGAATTTGTTTGCTTTAACAGTAAGCTTCTTTTCTAAAGCACCTTCTCCTAAGATTTTAATGCCATCTAGTTCTTTCTTTACTAGACCACATTCAATTAACAATTCTGGAGTAACTTCTGTACCGTCAGCAAAGTTATTTAAAGATGCAACATTAACAATTGCAAATTCTTTACGGTTGAAGTTAGTAAATCCACGTTTTGGCAAACGACGAGCAAGTGGTGTCTGTCCACCTTCGAAACCAAGGCGTACTCCTCCACCGGATCTAGCTTTTTGACCCTTGTGTCCTTTACCAGCCGTTTTTCCATTTCCTGAAGCGTGTCCGCGTCCTACACGGAATGAATCGCGACGTGCACCTTCAGTATATTTCATTTCATGTAATTTCATTTCTTAGTCCTCCTGTTAACCACGAATTTCTTCTGGTTTTTTACCACGAAGACGAGCAACTTCTTCTACTGTTTTCAAGTTCTGAAGAGCTTCTACTGTCGCGTGTACCATGTTGATTGGCGTACGAGATCCGATACATTTAGAAAGTACATCGTTGATACCTGCTAGCTCTAGTACATCACGTACTGCACCGCCGGCGATAACTCCGGTACCTTCAGAAGCCGGACGAAGGAATACCTCACCTGCACCATACGTACCAACGATTTCATGAGGAATCGTTGTACCGATAACTGGTACACGGAATACGTTTTTCTTAGCATCTTCGATTGCTTTCTTAATAGCATCAGGAACCTCGTTGGCTTTACCTGTACCGAAACCAACACGTCCTTTTTTATCTCCGATAACCACAAGAGCAGCGAAGCGGAAACGACGTCCACCCTTAACTACTTTTGTTACACGGTTAATGGTAACAACGCGTTCTTCAAATTCTTTTTCGCGTTCATTTCTTCTTGGTTTACGTTCCATTCGCATAACCTCCTAAAATTTCAATCCGGCTTCTCTAGCTGCATCAGCTAGCGCCTTAACACGTCCAGTGTAAATGTAACCTCCACGGTCAAATACTACATTTTCAATATTTGCAGCTAAAGCACGTTTTGCAACTTCAGTACCAACTGTTTTTGCAGCTTCTACATTTCCACCATTTTCAAGCTTTAGTTCTACAGAGCTTGCAGAAACTAAAGTTTTTCCATTAACATCATCAATAATCTGCGCGTGAATGTTGCTGTTTGAACGGAAAACGTTCAGGCGGGGACATTCAGGAGTACCACTGATTTTGGTACGAACACGCACGTGACGGCGTAAACGCTCATCATTTCTAGATACCTTCTTAAGCATTGTTCAATTTCTCCTTTCCCACTATTTCTTACCTGCTGTTTTACCTTCCTTACGACGAACAAATTCACCCTTATAGCGGATACCCTTGCCCTTGTAAGGTTCTGGTTTTCTTACAGCACGTACATTTGCAGCGAATTCACCAACACGCTGTTTATCAATACCTGAAATTTTAATTTCGGTTGCAGATGTACATTCTACCGTTAAACCATCTTCAATCGCAAATTCGATTGGATGAGAATAACCTACGTTCAATGTTAATTTCTTTCCACTAACAGCAGAACGATAACCAATACCGATGATTTCTAGTTCCTTAACGAATCCATTGCTAACACCTTCAACCATATTTGCCAACAAAGCACGTGTAGTACCATGTAGCTGTTTAATGTGTTTTTCATCGTTTGGTCTTGTTACAGTTAAAACATTTTCTTCTACTTTAATTCCTAAAGCAGGGTTAAACTGACGAGTTAAAGTTCCCTTAGGTCCTTTAACAGTCACCTCATTGCCTGCGGCGATGCTTACTTCAACGCCGGCAGGAATGGTAATCGCTTTATTACCGATACGTGACATCTTCTTACCTCCGTTAGCTTATGCAAATTACCATACGTAGGCGATAACTTCGCCACCTACATGTTTTGCTTTTGCTTCTTTATCTGTCATTAAACCATGAGATGTAGAGATAATCGCAATACCTAGTCCGTTCAATACACGTGGAATAGAATCCACTTTTGCATAAGCACGAAGACCTGGTTTTGAAATTCTCTTTAATCCATTGATAACTTTTTCATTGTTAGGACCATATTTCAAAGTGATCTTAATTGTTTTCTTAACATCACCTTCAACACTATAGTCTGTAATGAAACCTTCGTTTTTCAAAATCTTAGCGATTTCAATTTTTTCTTTGTTTGCAGGAATTTCTACGCTTTCGTGACGAGCCTGTACCCCGTTACGGATTCTTGTAAGCATATCTGCAATCGGATCTGTCATAATCATGACTGTATTCCTCCTATCTGACTACCAACTAGCCTTCTTTACTCCGGGAATCTGACCTTTGTAAGCCAATTCACGGAAGCAAATACGGCATAGTTTGTATTTACGTAAAACTGAGTGAGGACGACCACAACGTTCGCAACGTGTGTACTCACGCACTTTGAACTTTTGAGGACGTTTCTGTTTGTTGATCATTGATTTTTTAGCCATGTATAAGTCCTCCTACTTCTTGAAAGGCATACCCATTTCTGTAAGTAATGCCTTAGCTTCTTCATTTGTTTTTGCACTTGTAACAATTACAATGTCCATACCACGTACTTTGTTTACCTTATCAAAGTTAATTTCTGGGAAGATTAACTGTTCTTTGATACCCAAAGTATAGTTTCCGCGACCATCGAATGAAGTATCGCTTACTCCACGGAAGTCACGAACACGTGGCAATGAGATGTTCATTAGCTTATCAAGGAAATCATACATTTTTTCCTTACGAAGCGTAACCTTACATCCGATAGGCATACCTTCACGAAGCTTAAAGTTCGCAATGGATTTTTTTGCCTTTGTAATTACTGGAGCCTGTCCAGTAATCTGAGCTAGTTCAGCTACTGCTTCTTCCAATAATTTTGGATTCTGAATAGCTTCACCAATTCCCATATTGATTACAATTTTTTCAACAGCAGGTACTTCCATTACGGATTTGTAACCAAATTTTTTCATCATATTTGGTACAACAACCTGTGTATATTTCTCATTTAGGCGGTTCATCTTTTAACCCCTCCTACTTCACAGCAGCGCCGCTTGCTTTATAGACGCGTACTTTTTCTTTGTTGCCTTTTTTATCTTCCTTGATTTCATAACCGATACGACTTGCTTTCTTAGCTTTTGCATCGTATGCCATAACATTGGAAACGTGGATAGGAGCTTCTTTTTCAATGATGCCACCATCTGGGTTTGCCTGTGTTGGTTTCAAGTGTTTCTTAACCATGTTAACACCCTCAACGATTACTTTATCGTCCTTAGGGAAAACTTTAATTACTTCAGCGATAGTGCCCTTGTAAGCACCTGTAATAACCTGAACTTTATCACCTTTTTTGATTTTCACAAAGACACCTCCTTATAGTACTTCCGGTGCCAAAGACACGATTTTCATAAAGTCTTTGTCACGCAATTCTCTTGCCACTGGTCCAAAAATACGAGTTCCACGTGGCGTATTGTCATCTTTAATAAGAACAACAGCATTGTCATCAAATTTGATGTATGTTCCATTGTCGCGGCGAATTCCACGTTTTGTACGTACGATTACACCTTTTACAACATCACCTTTTTTAACACTTCCACCAGGAGCAGCCTGTTTTACTGAACAGACAACGATATCCCCGATGTTTGAAAACTTGCGAACACTTCCGCCTAAACAACGGATTACCAAAACTTCCTTAGCACCCGTGTTGTCAGCGACGCGCAATCTACTTTCGTTTTGAATCATGAGTATCTTACCTCCTAGCGCTTATAGCTGAACAGCCTTTTCAACGATTTCAACAAGACGGAAACGCTTTGTAGCTGACAATGGACGTGTTTCCATAATCGTTACTACATCACCGATCTTAGCCTCATTGTTTTCGTCATGAGCTTTGAATTTCTTAGAATAGTTAACACGTTTACCATATAATGGGTGTGTTTTCTTAGTTGATACCAATACGGTAATTGTCTTATCCATTTTGTCAGATACAACAGTACCGCGATAAACTTTACGGTTAGATCTTTCCATAACTTAATGATCCTCCTTAATCCTGACCACTAAGCTCACGCTCAGTCATCACTGTTTTAATACGGGCAATCGTTTTCTTTACTGTCTTAATACGAGCAGTATTTGTTAATTGTCCAGTAGCCTGTTGGAAACGAAGATTAAAAAGTTCATCTTTAAGCGTTTCGATCTCTTGTAATAATTCAGTATTGCTTTTTTCTCTGATCTCTTTCACTGTCATGATTACTTATCTCCTTTTCTAACAACGAATTTTGTTTTCACCGGTAATTTGTGAGATGCAAGACGGAACGCTTCACGAGCCACTTCTTCACTTACACCGGCGATTTCAAACATTACGCGTCCTGCTTTAACGACTGCTACCCAACCTTCAGGTGCACCCTTACCAGAACCCATACGTACTTCCAATGGTTTTTTCGTTCTTGCCATGTGAGGGAAGATACGAATCCAAACCTTACCACCACGTTTCATGTAACGTGTCATAGCGATACGAGCCGCTTCGATCTGACGGTTGCTGATGTAAGCACCAGTATCCGCAACAAGACCATATTCACCAAACGCAACATCGCGTCCGGCTTTTGCACGCCCTTCATAGCTTAGGCGATGAGGTCTTCTATATTTTGTTCTCTTAGGCATTAACATAATTTAGTTTCCTCCTTCCTCAGCTTTAGGAGCCTGCTCAGCATTTGCTTCCTTTGCAGGAGCTGCTTTTGCATTATTTCTGTTGTTACGACGATCGTTTCTTCCTCCGCGGTTATTGCGACGACGACGATCATTCATTGGGTTTTTAGGGGCTTCAGGTTCTGTTACCATCTGACCTGGCAATACTTCTCCACGACAGATCCAAACCTTAACACCTAAACGTCCATAAGTAGTGTGTGCTTCTTCCCAAGCATAATCGATATCCGCACGAAGTGTATGCAAAGGAACATTTCCTTCAGAATAACCTTCCGTACGTGCCATATCTGCGCCACCTAGACGACCGGATACAGCTGTTTTGATACCCTTTGCACCAGCACGCATAGTTCTTTGAATAGCTCTTTTTTGAGCTGTACGGAAACTTGCACGCTGTTCCAACTGATCGGCAATGCTACGAGCTACTAGCTTAGCATCTAAATCAGGGTTAGCAATTTCCAAAACCTTTAGGTAGATATTTTTACCACCAGTTAGCTTTTCAATCTTCTTTTTCAACAATTCAATGCTTTCACCGTTTGTTCCGATGATAACACCAGGGCGAGCTGTACGAATCATAATTTCGACACGATTTTTAGAGCGCTCGATTTCTACGCGAGAAACAGATGCAGCTTTCAGCTCTTTGAAAATAAATTCACGAATTTTAACATCTTCTAATAATAAATCGGCATATTCTTTGTCAGCATACCATCTTGACTCCCAGTCGCGAATGACACCGACACGTAATCCGATCGGACTAACTTTCTGTCCCATGGGCTACCTCCTTAATCACGCTCTGCAACCACTACTGTAATGTGGCTGGTACGTTTGTGGATCGCACTTGCTGATCCCTTTGCACGTGGCATGAAGCGTTTAAGAGTAACTCCCTCGTTAGCATAACATGCTTTCACGTATAATTTTTCTTCATTCATTTCGTTGTTGTGCACTGCATTGGCAACAGCTGATTTCAAAACTTTGCCAATTGCTTCGGCAGCAACGTTTGGTGTAAATTTTAAGATTGCAGCAGCTTCTGCAGCATCTTTCCCACGAATTAAATCGATAACAATACGAGCTTTTCTAGGTGGGATACGTAATGTTTTTGCGGTTGCTTTAACTTCCATTGTTCACGTTCCTCCTTATCTCTTAGCTTTCTTGTCATCATCGCCATGCCCACCATATTTGCGAGTTGGCACGAATTCACCAAGTTTGTGTCCTACCATATCTTCTGTAACATATACAGGCAGGTGTTCTTTACCATTGTAAACAGCAAATGTGTGTTCCACGAACTGAGGGAATATAGTTGAACGACGTGACCATGTTTTAATAACCTGTTTTTTACCGGCAGCATTCAGTGCTTCCACTTTTTTCATCAAGTGATCATCACAGAATGGGCCTTTTTTAAGACTACGACTCATTTTTCATTTCCTCCTTTGCCTATTTACCGTTGCGACGACGAACGATTAATTTCGTTGAAGCTTTTTTGTTCTTACGAGTTTTCACACCCATAGCTTTCTTGCCCCAAGGAGTCATTGGTGATTTACGTCCAACTGGTGTACGTCCTTCACCACCACCATGAGGGTGATCGTTAGGGTTCATTACAGAACCACGAACAGTAGGGCGGATTCCCTTCCAACGGTTACGTCCCGCTTTACCATAGTTTACAAGGCTGTGATCTTCATTTCCAACCTGACCGATAGTAGCGCGGCAATCAGCAAGGATCTTACGAACTTCACCTGATGCTAAACGAATAATAGCATATTTTTCTTCAATACCAAGGATCTGTGCAGATGTACCGGCAGAACGTGCCAGCTGTCCGCCTTTCCCCGGCTTCAATTCAATGTTGTGTACGAATGTACCTTCTGGAATATCTCTTAGACGCAAGCAGTTACCAACCTTGATATCCGCTTCACTTCCGGAAACAACTTCCATTCCGACAGTTAAACCTTTCGGAGCGATAATATAGCGTTTTTCACCATCCGCATAATTCAACAATGCGATATTTGCAGAACGGTTTGGATCATATTCAATCGTTGCTACACGAGCTGGAATCGCATCTTTGTTTCTCTTGAAGTCGATGATACGATATGCTCTTTTGTGTCCACCACCCTGATGACGAGTAGTGATACGACCATTGTTATTACGTCCACCCTTGCTTTTCAAAGGTGCTAACAATGATTTTTCTGGCTTGTTTGTCGTAATTTCTTCATACGTCAAACTTGTCATGCCACGACGACCTGGAGTGGTCGGCTTATACTTTCTAATTGGCATCTAAATTTCCTCCTTACGCAATATTTATTCAGGAAATAGCGTGCTTCTTCCTGATTTTATTCAGCTTCTTCGCCGAATAAGTTGATATCCTGACCAGCTTTGATTTTTACATAAGCTTTACGGATAGCTTTTGTTTTTCCAACGTAACGTCCCATTCTTTTTGTTTTAGGTTTAACGTTTACGATGTTTACTTTTTCAACATCAACACCGAAGATGCTTTCTACTGCCTGAGCAACCAACACCTTGTTAGCACCCTTCGCAACCTCGAATGTTACCTTGTTATCAGCGTCCATATATTTCATCGTTTTTTCTGTGATGATCGGACGAATAATAATATCTTTATAGTTATTCATTATGCAAGTGCCTCCTCAACATCTTTCACAGCAGCTTCTGTGAACACGATCTTGTTAGCATTTACAATGTCATAAACATTGATACCATCAGCAGTCAGCATCATCATTGTCGGAATGTTGCGCATGCTTAGGAATGCATTTTCAAAGTCTTCGTTTTCGCTTACTACGAACAATGTTTTCTTAGGTGCGTTGATATCTGCAATAATTTGATTGAATGCTTTTGTTTTTGGTTCAGCCAATTCAAACTTGTCAACAACACTCATAGCGTTTTCCAACACTTTTTCAGATAACACTGATTTCAGTGCAAGACGACGAACTTTTTTGTTTAATTTGTAGCTGTAGCTTCTTGGTGTTGGTCCGAATACGATTCCTCCACCTCTCCACTGTGTAGCACGGATACTACCCTGACGAGCACGACCAGTACCCTTTTGACGCCAAGGCTTACGTCCACCACCGCTTACTTCCGTGCGGTTTTTTGTATCGTGAGTACCCTGACGAACGCTTGCGCGCTGCATAACAATGGCATCAAAGATACATTGCTGATTTGGCTCGATGCCAAATACAGAATCTGCAAGAGTGATTTCTTTTAGCTCTTTACCATTCTGGCTAAGTACGACCATCTTAGGCATCTTTTATTCCTCCTCTTTCGTGTAATCTACCAATGTTACAGGCTCGCTGTTACCTTTTGAACATTTCGCAGATCTAACCATGACAAGACCACGTTTAGGCCCAGGCACGTTTCCTTTGATTAACAAGTAGTTGTTTTCAACATCTACCTTGATAACTGTCAGGTTCTGGTTTGTAGTTCTATATCCACCTTCCTGACCAGCCATGATTGTCCCTTTCAGGATCTTACCCTGACGGGAAGTAATACCGTTGGTTGCCAAAGAACCGATATGACGAATGTTCTTAGAACCACCGTGTGTCTTAGGTCCTTGATGAGCATTGTTACGAACGATTGTGCCGTTGTAACCTTTTCCCTTTGAAGTACCGATAACATCAACGGTTTCTCCAGCAACAAAGATATCAACCTTTACTTCAGCGCCAAGATCCAAATCAGCGAAGTCTGCATCGCGAACTTCTCTAGCAAAACGCTTTGCAGTAGTGTTTGCTTTCTTAGCGTGACCAACGTTAGCTTTTGTTGTGCGTTTTTCTTTGATATCCTCAAATCCAATCTGCACAGCATTATAGCCATCGTTTTCAACAGTTTTCTTCTGTAATACGATATTAGGGCAAGCTTCAACCACTGTAACCGGAATCAATGTTCCATCTTCAGTGAAAACCTGTGTCATCCCAAGTTTACGTCCTAAAATTCCTTTCATGTTGTCCACCTCCATTACAGCTTAATTTCGATGTCAACACCACTAGGCAATTCCAAACGGCTCAATGAGTCGATTGTTTCTGCTGTAGGTCCAACAATCTCAATTAAACGCTTGTGAGTTCTGATCTCGAATTGTTCACGAGAATCCTTGTACTTGTGTACCGCACGCAGGACAGTTACTACCTGCTTTTCTGTTGGAAGAGGTACGGGTCCAACAATTTTTTTAGCTCCGTGAGCATTAGCAGCCTGAACGATCTTTTCTGCAGATGCGTCCAAAATTCTGTGCTCATAAGCCTTTAAGCGAATTCTTACGCTATTTTTTGCCATGAATATTCTCCTTTCGTCTATATCGACTATAGACTCGCTCGATGCGAATTCCCCGAAGCACTGTCTTCATGACAACGCCTTTCAGTGGGTCGGCAACCTCGCATGTCCTCGCGGTCATGCACCCATTATAACAAAAAGCAATATGTCTTTGCAAGCACTTTTTTAAACTTTTTAGATTTCTTTACAAATCGCTTAAATCCCGATAAATGCAGTCTTTTTTATCTTTTTTCATAATATATCAACTACCGAGCTTTGCGCATATACAACACCATTTCTTTCATACCATTGCACCTTAACATGCTCTTCAACCCACATGTTTTTTCTCTTTCCCTTCCTTGAAAATCCCCCTAAATTATAAAAAAAGCCAAAGTGTATCACCACTCTGACTTTTCCATTCACTATTTAATACCTGCAAATTTATCCTTACTAGCATGCTGCAGTGCTTTGATCAACACCGGTACAATCAGCAAGCATACAACCAAGGTCGCTAAATTGTATGCCAAATTATAAGTCCAAGCTGAATAGATCCAAGCAGCTAGGCTTCCGGCAGCACTTCCTTCCGGAAACCAAAAATAAACACCTGCCAGCACATGGGAAGCATACTTCAAGAACATTCCGATAACCATACCGGAGTAAACATTGCTTATGCTCCATTTCCCAAATTTAATTTTAGGGTACAAGGCCGCCAAACCACACGCTGCCACCGGTACAATGTAATCTAGTGCTGTTTGCATAGGCGATACAATATAATTGCTTAAGCCAAACAAGCAGCCTACTAACCACCCCAGCACAGCTGTTGCAAGTCCATATTGCCACCCGAGATGAAAGCTTGCCACAAAATAGGCAATAACCGTAATTTCAATCGTCCCTCCATTTGGCATAGATGGCAGAAATTCTGTGCAATAGTTCAACACGATACCAAGCGCTGCATAAAATGCAACAAATACAAGTTTTCTAGTTTTCTGATTCATAAAAAAACACCTCCATGAGGCGTAAGCAAACAAATCTAAAAAAATCGTTTATTCGATTAGATCTGACTCCCTACGCTAGCATTAACTAGATCAGGTCATAAGGGACCTTGCGTTTTCACGCAAATCTCAGCCTTTCAGCGCCCCTGTCATGACTAATACCATTATACATCATCTCATTGATATGTAAAGAAAAAGAGCACATAAAGCGCTCTTTCTTTGTAAAATTAACCTAAGATTTCAGTTACGTTTCCTGAACCTACAGTACGTCCACCTTCACGGATAGAGAATTTTGTGTTGTTTTCGATAGCGATTGGAGCAATCAATTCAACAGTCATTTCTACGTTATCCCCAGGCATAACCATTTCAGTTCCTTCTGGAAGAGTAATAACACCAGTTACGTCAGTTGTACGGAAGTAGAACTGAGGACGGTAGTTAGATACGAATGGAGTATGACGTCCACCTTCTTCTTTTGTTAGAACGTAAACCTGAGCTTTAAATTTTGTGTGTGGGTTTACTGATCCAGGTTTAGCAAGAACCTGTCCACGCTGAATTTCATCACGGTTTACACCACGAAGCAATGCACCGATGTTATCTCCTGCCTGTGCAAGATCCAACTGCTTACGGAACATTTCAAGACCAGTAATAACTGTCTTGCGAGTTTCGTGAATACCAACGATTTCAACTTCTTCACTAAGTTTAACTTCACCACGTTCAACACGTCCGGTAGCAACTGTACCACGTCCTGTGATAGTCATAACGTCTTCTACTGACATCAAGAATGGTTTGTCAGTTTCACGTACTGGATCTGGTACGAATTCATCAACAGCTGCCATCAAATCATTGATAGCACCAACGTATTTTTCATCACCTTCAAGTGCTTTAAGAGCAGAACCGCGGATAACTGGAGCGTTGTCTCCGTCGAATCCGTATTCGCTTAACAATTCACGAACTTCCATTTCAACAAGGTCGATAAGTTCTTCATCATCAACCATGTCGCATTTGTTCAAGAATACAACGATGTAAGGAACACCTACCTGACGAGCAAGCAAGATGTGCTCACGAGTCTGAGGCATAGGTCCGTCAGATGCAGCAACTACTAGGATCGCACCGTCCATCTGAGCAGCACCAGTGATCATGTTCTTAACGTAGTCAGCATGACCTGGGCAGTCTACGTGTGCATAGTGACGAGTAGCTGTCTGATATTCAACGTGTGCAGTGTTGATTGTGATACCACGTTCTTTTTCTTCTGGAGCACCATCGATTGCATCGTAAGCTTTTGCTTCAGCCATACCTGTTTTTGCAAGTACGTTAGTGATTGCCGCAGTCAATGTAGTTTTACCGTGGTCAACATGTCCGATAGTTCCAATGTTAACGTGAGTCTTGGAACGGTCAAATTTTTCTTTAGCCATTTTTTAATGTCCTCCTAAATTTTCAAGTTCAAATATATTCTAATTCAAACGTTTTATAAAAGCAACAGTTAATTGTCAGAACTATTGTTTTTAATGATTTTCTCAGCAATACTCTTAGGTACTTCGGCATAGTGGTCAAACTTCATAGAGTAATTTCCACGCCCCTGAGTAAAGCTACGTAAATCTGTTACATATCCAAACATTTCTGATAATGGAATATGTGCCTGAACGATGATAGCATTTCCACGCTCGTCCTGATTAACGATAGAACCACGACGTGAGCTAACATCACCCATTACAGATCCTAAGTATTCGTTTGGTGCAGTTACTTCTACCATCATGATCGGTTCAAGAATGACTGGATCACATTTCTTAGCAGCAGCCTTTAAAGCCATAGAAGCAGCAATCTTATATGCCATTTCACTTGAATCGACATCGTGGTAAGAACCGTCAAACAAAGTAGCCTTGATATCGATTACCGGATAACCAGCAATGATACCATTCTGAAGTGCATCTTCAAGTCCTTCTGCAGTCGGCTTAATGTATTCACGAGGAACACTTCCACCTACGGTAGCATCAACGAACTCGAAACCTTTTCCTTCTTCCTGTGGCTCAAACTTAATCCATACGTGTCCATACTGTCCACGACCACCGGACTGCTTGATATATTTACCTTCACACTCAGCGGTTGTACGGATCGTTTCACGATAAGCAACCATTGGCTGACCAACATTTGCTTCTACCTTAAATTCACGTTTCAAACGATCAACGATGATGTCTAGGTGAAGTTCACCAACACCGGCGATGATTGTCTGTCCTGTTTCCTGATCGGTATATGTCTTGAAGGTTGGATCTTCTTCCGCAAGTTTTGCAAGCGCAAGCCCCATTTTATCCTGGTCGGCTTTAGTTTTTGGTTCCAAAGATAACTCGATAACTGGTTCTGGGAATTCCATAGATTCAAGCACGATTGGAGCATTTTCAGCACACAATGTATCTCCGGTAGTAGTTACCTTAAGACCAACTGCTGCTGCGATATCTCCGGCATATACCTTATCAATTTCTTTACGAGCGTTTGCGTGCATCTGAACGATACGACCGAAACGTTCTTTTTTACCCTTTGTAGAGTTCAATACATAACTTCCAGCATCAGCAGTACCTGAATAAACACGGAAGAATGATAACTTACCAACAAATGGGTCTGTTGCAATCTTGAATGCCAATGCAGAGAATGGTTCATCATCGCTTGCATGACGTTCTACTTCGCTTCCATCTTCTAGTGTACCCTTAATAGCTGGGATATCTAGTGGTGATGGCAAGTAATCAACAACAGCGTCCAATACCATCTGAACACCCTTGTTCTTATATGCAGAACCGCAAAGTACCGGGAAGAAATCACCGCTACATACTGCTATACGAAGTACACGCTTAATTTCTTCAACACTTGGTTCTTCACCTTCAAGAATCTGCATCATGAAGTCCTCATCGTAATCTGCAAGATAATCTAACAGTTTTGAACGATATTCTTCACATAAATCTTTTAGATCTTCAGGAACTTCTTCTTCTTTAATATCTGTACCTAAGTCATTGGTATAGATTTCAGCTTTACGCTCGATGATATCAACAATACCTGTGAATGTTGATTCAGCACCGATTGGTAACTGAATCGGACAAGACTTAGCTCCTAGACGATCAACGATTGTACCACATGACATTAAGAAGTCAGCACCTGTTGCGTCCATTTTGTTACAGAATACGATTCTTGGAACACCATAAGTCGTTGCCTGACGCCAAACAGTTTCTGTCTGAGGTTCAACTCCGGCTTTTGCATCCAATACCGTAACCGCACCATCAAGTACACGCAAAGAACGTTCAACCTCTACTGTAAAGTCAACGTGTCCCGGTGTATCGATAATGTTGATACGATGTCCCTTCCAAGCAGCGGTTGTTGCTGCGGAAGTGATGGTAATACCACGTTCCTGCTCCTGTTCCATCCAGTCC
This sequence comes from Amedibacillus dolichus DSM 3991, assembly GCF_000154285.1. Lineage (GTDB taxonomy): Bacteria > Bacillota_I > Bacilli_A > Erysipelotrichales > Erysipelotrichaceae > Amedibacillus > Amedibacillus dolichus. The sequence goes on from NZ_DS483473.1 coordinate 173,992, forward strand.
ATTGTAGAAGCACCGTCATGTGTTTCTCCAATCTTGTGATTTACACCTGTATAGTATAGGATACGTTCCGTAGTTGTAGTTTTTCCGGCATCGATATGAGCCATGATACCAATGTTACGAGTTTTCTCTAATGAATACTGACGTGCCATCGCTTATGACTCCTTTCTTACCAACGATAGTGAGCAAATGCCTTATTAGCTTCTGCCATCTTGTGAGTGTCTTCACGTTTCTTCACAGATGCACCGCTTCCATTTGCTGCGTCCATGATTTCAGCAGCAAGTCTTTGCTCCATCGTTTTTTCATTTCTAAGACGTGCATAGTTTACGATCCAACGCAAACCAAGTGTTAAACGTCTTTCAGCAGATACTTCTACTGGTACTTGGTAGTTAGCACCACCAACACGGCGAACCTTAAGTTCCAACAATGGCATAACGTTTTCTAAAGCCTTTTCGAAAACTTCCATTGGTTTTTCATTTGTTTTTACTTCGATGATATCGAATGCGTTGTATAGGATTTTCTGTGCAACCCCTCTTTTACCGTCAATCATGATTTTATTGATCAAACGTGTAACCAATTTGGAGTTGTAAATAGGATCTACTAGTACATCACGCTTTGCTATATGTCCTTTTCTAGGCATCTTAATTTCCTCCTTTCACGATCGACTACTTCTTAGCTGCTTTCGGCTTCTTCGCACCGTACAGAGAACGGCTCTGATTACGGTTAGCCACTCCGGCACAGTCCAGTGTACCACGAATGATATGGTAACGAACACCTGGAAGGTCCTTAACACGTCCTCCACGAATCATAACAACACTGTGTTCCTGCAAGTTATGACCGATTCCTGGAATGTAAGCTGTAACTTCCATACCGTTGCTTAAGCGCACACGCGCATATTTACGAAGCGCAGAGTTCGGTTTCTTAGGTGTCATTGTTCCGACACGTGTACAAACACCGCGTTTCTGAGGTGCGCTCAAATTTGTAGGACGTTTTTTAATGGAGTTATATCCTCTATTCAGAGCAGGTGATTTTGATACGTTTTCGCTCTGTTCACGACCTTTACGAATTAACTGGTTAATTGTTGGCATAATGTCCTCCTTTCGCTAACACACATTTCCGGGTGTGTCATTTTGAAGTGTAAATTAAATTCCCTCACGGGAATCCTTTAAAATCCACTTGCCTATCTATGATAAGCCAGCACTGTTTGCTTTGTCAATAGCTTTTTTGCTTTCTTTTGATTTTTTATTACTTTTTCTTCATTTATCAAAGAAAACAGCATAAAGCCATCGTTTTAAAACGACAGCTTTCTTTCTCTATTTTGATAAATGCTTAACCAATGTCGGCAGCTCCTTAAAATTCATGATTACCGCATCTGCCCCATGTGCGAAGTACGCTTCTCTCGCTGTTTCCAAAAGCGCACAGCGTTTTTCATCACTCAGCTCCTTATATTCCGTTTCGCTCACACCTACTAAGGAGCTTCCTTCTAATACACCTACCGTATAAACACCGGCATGTTTTCCTTCTGCAATATCCGATAAGGTATCTCCTATTTTCATAACCTTATGCACATGATCAATTCCCAACACCTGCATATTCGCAAAAATCATATACGGTTTGGGACGTCCGCTGCCGCCTACACCATCGGGTGAAATCCAAAAATCCGGAGCATAGCCTTGCCTTTTCGCTGCTTCCACCACAACTGTCATCATCTCGTCGGTATATCCGGTCGTAGATCCGATACGTACGCCCATATCACGAAGCTCTTTAACGGCATCTAAAACATACGGCTTTACCTTGGTGTGTGCAGAAATCGCCTGCATCAAATGCCCATGAAAGGAAGCATAGATTGCTTGCACATCAGCCTCTTCAAAAGCTCTGCCATATACTTCACAAAATACATCATATATACGTGGCATATTCAGCATCGTACGTATATGATCAATTTTCAACATACCCATCGGTTTACGTATTTCTTCATTGGTTACTTCGATACCATATTGTGCAAAACTTTCCCTAAAAGCTTCTACCGGCGCCATGCTGCCAAAATCGACTGTAGTCCCTGCCCAATCTAAAATAACTGCTTCTATCATTGTTTTTCTCCTTCTAAAAATTCCTTCATAATCTGATACAAGGCGTCCATATCCGCTTCATAAATCTCTCCGATATTCCCGATGCGAAACGTATCCGCACTGGTAAGCTTACCAGGATAAATGGCATAGCCTCGCTCTTTTATATAAGTATACATTTTTTCAAATGAAAAGGTATGGCCCTGCGGATAATAAAAGGTGGTAATGACCCAGCCCTGGTGTGCTTTTAAATAAGGTTCGATTCCAAGCTTTGCCATATTCTTTATCAATCGCGCATGCACACGTTGATAACGTGCACAACGTGCCTTTACTCCGCCTTCCTGTTCTAGCTCCTTCATTGCCTCAGAAAATGCCAATACCGTATGTGTCGGAGAAGTAAAGCGCCATTTCCCATCAATATCCATTGTTTTCCATTGATCATATAAATCTAGTGATAATGTACGTGCGATTCCCTCACATCGCTTAAGCGCATATAAACGAGCCAATATAAACGAGAAGCCCGGTACACCTTGAATACATTTATTGGCACTGCTTATCAAAAAATCTATATGCATCTGCTTCATATCTATATCAACACCGCCAAAGCTGCTCATTGCATCTACGATAAAAATTTTCTTATATGCACTTGCTAATTCTCCAATTGCTGCAATATCATTAAAAATTCCACTCGTTGTCTCACTATGCACCATAGCAATGTGTGTAATATTAGGATTTTCTTTTAAAAGCTGTTCTACTCTTGCAACACTTGGAATTTCATTATAAGCGAAAGCACATTCTATAAAGCTCAGCCGTGCTCGCTTTACCATATCCACCATGCGTTTTCCATACGCTCCATTGCTTAAGATCAGTACACAGTCATTATAGCCTATGCTGCTGTTTAGTACACTTTCAACACCAAAAGAACCACTGCCCTGCATCAATACTGCTGTATATTCCTTTTCACAAACGTGTGCTAATTTTAATAAATTCTTACGAATCGTCTGTGTGATTTGTTTATACTCATCGTCCCATGTGCAATGATCGAATTGCATCGCCGCTTTTACTGCCTGTGTTGTTGTTAGCGGACCCGGTGTTAATAGCTTATATTCCTTCATTTTTACTTACACTCCTCGCTAAGCTTCTGATGCTTTTCTAATAGCTCTAAGGTTAATGGTTCTTGAAAGGTTTTCTCGTTAGCAGATTGATTGCTGCTGTCCTGCTTCTCTCCTTCATAAAGTACAAGCGGATACGTCTTTAGTAACTCTGCACGTGCTCCCTCAACCATCACTCTTGCCATATCCATAGCTTTCGGATTGATTTCTTCTTTTTTATCCACAACTGCTACACTTTCCGTTAAAGTGAAGGTTCCTTCACTTGGATCTACATAATCAATCGGTAAGCCACTTTCCTTATCTGCCACTGCCTGATGACGTAAACCAAAGCCGATGGCCACCTCACCGGCACGTACCTTTTTCAAAGGCGCAGAGCCACTTTCCTCGATATGATCTCCGGCATTATCAAAAATACCACGCAATACCTCTTTTGCTCCATCTTCTCCGTATTCACTGATAATTGCCTGAAGCAACAACCAAGCTGTTGAGGAGCTTTTAATATCCGTAACCGAAATCATATCCTTGTATTTCTTATCTGCTAAATCTTTAATGGAGGAAGGCATCGGAAGATTATTTTCTTCTAATACCTGTGTATTTACAAGAATTGCCCCCTCCTGTGCTGTGATTGGATAGTAAAAATTTGGATATTCACTTAAAGTTGGCAAGTCAAATTCCAGCGGTTTAAACATGCTGTTGGTTTCTTGTGCACTGTCTAAATAAAAGGAGCTCATCGTAACGATATCTGCTTCGATCGCACTTCCTTCTGCCATCAGTTTTCCTCCCAACTCACTTGTACCAAAGGTCTGAAAGACATATTGATCTTTATAGCCACCTTCATCTAAGGCATTTTTCATAGCTGTAATGGCTTCATCATCGGCATTGGAGTAAATAATAACCTTTTTCTCATTTCCTTGATTGCTGCAGCCAACTAAGCCAACACCTACGGTTAGCAGCATTGCTGCCATTAAGCTTTTCCATTTTTTATTCATACTGTTTTTCCTTTCCTTGCTAATCTAGCACAAATATATTTGACGGTAAGATTTACCGCAAATAACATAAACGATAAGACAAAAACTTCATTGAATTTAGCTAAATACTGTAACTCCTTGATTTTCGTTGTAATTACCATGGTATGCGCACCGGCTATGAAAATAATGGCGCTTACGGTTACTGCGGAGTTGATGAAATAATAAGAGAATACCTCAATAAGCGAATAGCGAGCATTTGGCGTTATGATTCGTACAATCGTTTGTAGACAAGAATCTCCCATCAGCTTAGCGGTAGTTTCAAAAGAAGCGTTCATTTTGCCTAACGATTCCTTCAACATAAGATATGGTGTAGAGAAGAAGTGTATAACATTGCATACGATCAATAGTGGCATTGTATTTTGCAAAGGTGTACCACTAAAGATAAACAAATAGGCAATACCGATGACCATACCGGGAATCGTGTTGGTAATTAGTGATAAGGCGTCTAAGCTTTTACATTTGTATTTTCCTATATGACTGCGCTCACTTATCAATGCAGCTGCATAAGTAAATAAGGTACCAAGAACTGCACTGCCAAAAGCCATCAGTAAGGTGTTTTTTAATACATGTAAAAGCTGAGGATCCTTAAATACCGCATAGATATGCTCCATTGAGAAGCTTATTTGATAAGGCCATTGACGAATGAAGGGGAGAATAAAAATAACTGCAAATACACTTATAAGAGCAAAACAAATACCGCTTGAGAGAGTCCCCAGTAAGCTATCACGCAAACGATTTCGTTTTAAAATCGTTTCACTTACCTGCTGATAACGGATTTGATAGCGTTGCAAATACTGCATGATGATAATGCTTAGAATAGAAGGAAGTAGCATCATCATCGCAACTACAGCTCCACGTACAAAGTCCGGAATGCTTCCAAGCATATAAGAGTAAAGTAGGGAAGCAATTACATGGTATCTTCCTCCTACGGAAGCAGGGATACCGAAATCGGTAAAGGATAGAAAGAAGCATTGAATCAGACAGGTTGCTAGTGTAGCAAGCAACGGTCGCAGAATCGTCATGAAAAAGCTTCGTAGGGCATGATCCTGCATCAATCGAGAGACAAGCAAATATTTTTTATCAATTTGCTTCATAGCATTGTTTAATAAAAGAAACGAGGTTGGCAGTGTATAAATAATGTATCCCATCAATATTCCGCCAAAACCATACACATTAAAAAATTGAAAGCCTGCAAGTTGGGTTAATAAGCCTTGCTTACCAAAGGAATAAATAATTGCAAAGCCATAGGTTATTGTCGGTAATAGCATTGGCATGGAGGCAATCATGGAGATTGTTTTTTTCAGCCACGGCCAAACATTCGTGAAGTTTAAAGTGTAAGCTAATAGAAATCCTAACCCCAGAGAACAAGCGGCTGCACTCAATGAAACAACGATACTGTTTTTCAATGCAATAATAAATTCTTCGTTTTTCAAAACCTCATTGTAATTATTTAAAGTAAAGCCATTGATGCCTTGAAACGATTTCGCTAACAGTGAAATAATCGGATAGGCCAGAAACAATAGAAAGATGATAAATAAAATCGTATAAATGAATGTATATTCTTTTTCTCTTGTTTTCATGCACAACTACCTATCTCATTTCCAAACAGAGTTAAAATATTTTGACGCTTAATCGTTAATTGTTTAAGGATAAATTCCTCAACAAAAGCAGAGTTTGGTGATTGTATGATTTCCTGTGGCGTTGCATATTGAGCAACTTTTCCTTCGTTAATGATCAACACACGATTACTTAGTGTTAGAGCCTCTTCTGGATCGTGCGTTACAATAATAATCGTTAGACCTAATTCATCGGCAATTCTTCTGATTCGCTGCTTAATGGATTCCTTAATAACCCCATCAAGTGCACTTAACGGTTCATCTAGCAACAATATCTTTGGCTTCATAACAAGTGTCCTAGCTAATGCTACACGTTGCTTTTGTCCACCGGATAACTGATCAATACGTTTATTTAAATGCGGTTTTAAATCAAGCAGATCAATCATTTCAAATACTTCTTCTTCACTGCTAATCAAGGGTTTATTTCTTAAACCATAAACGATATTTTTATAAGCATTTAAATTTGGAAAAAGAGCATAATCCTGAAACACAATATTAAACTCACGTTTTTCCATAGGAATATTGGTAATATCTGTATTGTTATAAAGAATACGTCCGCTATCTGGATTTACCAAGCCTAAAATCATATTCAACAGGGTTGTTTTCCCACTTCCGCTAGGTCCTAATATAGAAATAATTTCTCCATCTTCAATATCAATAGATATGTTATTTAAAACATTGACGCCATCATAAGATTTTGTCAAATCCTGCAATTTAAGCATATCTTTTTATCACTCCTTTAACGCGAAACTATAATATCACTTGTTTTTCAATCTTTTATGAAGTAGATGTTAAGCTTCTGTTAAAAGTAATCCTCTAGAAATAAAAAGATTACGGAAATAAAAAAAACACCCTAAAGGTGTTAAAAGCAGTAAAGAAATAAAAAAAAGAGGGACACAAGAATGTGTCCCAATAAGACCTGGCAATGTGCTATCTTGACTAAGGCAAGCTTAGCTATTGTCGCCGCTGAAGTGCTTAACTTCTGTGTTCGGGATGAGAACAGGTGTGTCCACTTCGCCATCATCACCAGATCCTTGAGGTCTTTCCCTCAAAACTGAATGACATCTTGTGATTAAGTCCTCGACCGATTAGTATCAGTCAACTCCACGTATCGCTACGCTTCCATCTCTGACCTATCTACCTCGTCGTCTTCAAGGGGTCTTACTGCATCTTGTGCATGGGAGATCTCATCTTGGAGTAGGCTTCGCGCTTAGATGCTTTCAGCGCTTATCCCTTCCCTACTTAGCTACCCAGCTATGCTCCTGGCGGAACAACTGGTGCACCAGCGGTAGGTCCATCCCGGTCCTCTCGTACTAAGGACAGCTCTCCTCAAATCTCCATCGCCCACAACAGATAGGGACCGAACTGTCTCACGACGTTCTGAACCCAGCTCGCGTACCGCTTTAATGGGCGGACAGCCCAACCCTTGGAACCGAATTCAGCTCCAGGATGCGATGAGCCGACATCGAGGTGCCAAACCTCGCCGTCGATGTGAACTCTTGGGCGAGATCAGCCTGTTATCCCCAGGGTAGCTTTTATCCGTTGAGCGACGGCCCTTCCATTCGGCACCGCCGGATCACTAATCCCGACTTTCGTCCCTGTTCGACTTGTTTGTCTCACAGTCAAGCACGCTTCTGCATTTGCACTCGTCGATTGATTTCCATCCAATCTGAGCGTACCTTTGGGCGCCTCCGTTACTCTTTAGGAGGCGACCGCCCCAGTCAAACTGCCTGCCTGACACGGTCCCTCACCCAGTTCATGGGTGTAGGTTAGAACTTCAATCAGACAAGAGTGGTATCCCAACGTCGACTCCTCGTACACTGGCGTGCACGTCTCTTCGTCTCCCACCTATCCTGTACATCTCTGATCAAAGCTCAATATCAAGCTACAGTAAAGCTCCATGGGGTCTTTCCGTCTAGTTGCGGGTAACCTGCATTTTCACAGGTACTAAGATTTCACCGAGTCTGCTGCCGAGACAGCGCCCAAATCGTTACGCCTTTCGTGCGGGTCAGAACTTACCTGACAAGGAATTTCGCTACCTTAGGACCGTTATAGTTACGGCCGCCGTTCACTGGGGCTTCAATTCATTGCTTCATCTTGCGACTGACAAATCCTCTTAACCTTCCAGCACCGGGCAGGCGTCACCCCCTATACTTCGTCTTGCGACTTCGCAGAGAGCTGTGTTTTAGTTAAACAGTCGCTTGGGCCTCTTCACTGCGGCTTACTTTTACATAAGCACTCCTTATCGCTAACTTACGGAGTCATTTTGCCGAGTTCCTTGGCAACAGTTCTCTCGCTCACCTCAGGATCCTCTCCTTGCCCACCTGTGTCGGTTTTGGTACGGGCCGCTATGGGATTAATCGCTTAGAAACTTTTCTTGGAAGCTGGCCTCACATGCTTCGTTACTTGTCGAAACGTTCACTTACCTATCACGTCCTGCATTTCGTATGCGCATTTCACTACATACCTGCTGCTCCGCTTCGCCCACAATCCATTCAGTGGGTCATGCTAGCCTTCTCCGTCATTCCTTCACTTCCCATCGCGGGTACAGGAATATCTGCCTGTTTTCCATCCACTACGCCTTTCGGCCTCGCGTTAGGTCCCGACTTACCCAGGGCGGACGAACCTTCCCCTGGAATCCTTGGGCTATCGGTGTGTAGGATTCTCACCTACATCTCGCTACTCACACCGGCATTCTCACTTCCATGCTCTCCACCACTCCTCACGATATGGCTTCCACGTGCATGCAACGCTCCCCTACCACTTGTATCTCTACAAATCCGCAGCTTCGGTAGTATGCTTAGCCCCGGTACATTTTCGGCGCAGGGTCACTCGACTAGTGAGCTGTTACGCACTCTTTGAAGGGTGGCTGCTTCTGAGCCAACCTCCTAGTTGTCTGTGCATCCCCACATCCTTTTCCACTTAGCATACATTTTGGGACCTTAACTGGCGGTCTGGGCTGTTTCCCTTTTGACCATGGACCTTATCACCCACAGTCTGACTGCCGAGTATATTATCATGGCATTCGGAGTTTGATTATACTCAGTACCCCGGGATGGGGCCATCGTACATTCAGTGCTCTACCTCCATGTAACTTTACCTCGACGCTAGCCCTAAAGCTATTTCGGGGAGAACCAGCTATATCCGTGTTCGATTGGAATTTCTCCCCTAGCCACAACTCATCCGCCAACTTTTCAACGGGGGTCGGTTCGGTCCTCCATTCAGTTTCACCTGAACTTCAACCTGGTCATGGCTAGATCACACGGTTTCGGGTCTATATCATCGTACTTTCGCCCTATTAAGACTCGCTTTCGCTTCGGCTCCGTATCTTCTACTTAACCTCGCACGATAACATAACTCGCCGGTTCATTCTACAAAAGGCACGCCATCACTCTTTAACGAGCTCTGACTTCTTGTAAGCATACGGTTTCAGGTTCTATTTCACTCCGCTCCCGCGGTTCTTTTCACCTTTCCCTCACGGTACTGGTTCACTATCGGTCACTTGTTTATATTTAGCCTTGACGGATGGTCCCGCCTGCTTCCGACAAGATTTCTCGTGTCTCGCCGTACTCAGGATACCATTAGGCTTCCTCTCGCTTTCATATACGGGACTTGCACCCTCTGCGGTCGATCTTTCAATATCGTTCTATTAGCCAGATTCTTGCCATATCATGGTCCTACAACCCCAACCCTAAGGTTGGTTTGGGCTCCTCCCCTTTCGCTCGCCGCTACTCTGGGAATCACTTTTGTTTTCTTTTCCTCCGGGTACTTAGATGTTTCAGTTCTCCGGGTACCTCTCTCATGAGCTATTTATTCACTCATGGATGCCATACTATTACGTATGACGGGTTTCCCCATTCGGATATCGACGGATCTTCGTGTACGTACCACTCCCCGTCGCGTTTCGCCGTTTGTCGCGTCCTTCTTCAGTTTCAAGTGCCTAGGCATCCACCGTACGCCCTTATTCGCTTAATCACTGCTTACTTCTTGGTTTCGCTTGAGTCTGTTTGTTTAACTTTTACTCTTCGTGAATATCTTAGTCTTCAACTTGCGTCTTAGACCTTACATATTTCTATCTTTTGTTTTTGATGTCATTCAGTTTTCAAAGATCGAACTTTGGAAAGCTTCGGCCTTCCAAAACCAAACAGGAAAATCTTTTCTTCTTTTGTACTTTCTCCTTAGAAAGGAGGTGATCCATCCCCACGTTCCCGTAGGGATACCTTGTTACGACTTAACCCCAGTCATCGGTCCTACCTTCGACGGCTCACTCCCTTAGGTTATGCCACCGGCTTCGGGTATTACTGACTCCCATGGTTTGACGGGCGGTGTGTACAAGGCCCGAGAACGTATTCACCGCAGCATGCTGATCTGCGATTACTAGCGATTCCGACTTCATGGAGTCGAGTTGCAGACTCCAATCCGAACTGAGACGCCCTTTATGAGATTTGCTTCATGTCACCATGTCGCTCCTCTTTGTAGACGCCATTGTAGTACGTGTGTAGCCCAGGCCATAAGGGGCATGATGATTTGACGTCATCCCCACCTTCCTCCGGTTTGTCACCGGCAGTCTCACATGAGTCCCTAACTTAATATTGGTAACATGCGACAAGGGTTGCGCTCGTTGCGGGACTTAACCCAACATCTCACGACACGAGCTGACGACAACCATGCACCACCTGTGTGATATATAGCTATCTTTCTATCTCTAGAACATTTATATCCATGTCAAGGCCTGGTAAGGTTCTTCGCGTTGCTTCGAATTAAACCACATACTCCACCGCTTGTGCGGGCCCCCGTCAATTCCTTTGAGTTTCACACTTGCGTGCATACTCCCCAGGCGGAGAACTTATTGCGTTAACTGCAGCACTGAATCTCTCCAACACTTAGTTCTCATCGTTTACGGCGTGGACTACTAGGGTATCTAATCCTATTTGCTCCCCACGCTTTCGTGCCTCAGTGTCAGTTACAGGCCAGGCGACCGCCTTCGCCACTGGTGTTCCTCCATATATCTACGCATTTTACCGCTACACATGGAATTCCATCGCCCTCTCCTGCACTCTAGTTCACCAGTTTCCAAAGCGAACAGCAGTTGAGCTGCTGCCTTTTACTTCAGACTTAATGTACCACCTACGCACCCTTTACGCCCAATCATTCCGGATAACGCTTGCCACCTACGTATTACCGCGGCTGCTGGCACGTAGTTAGCCGTGGCTTTCTGGTAAGATACCATCACTATCATGTCATTCCCTACATGATCCGTTTTTCTCTTACAACAGAGCTTTACGATCCGAAGACCTTCTTCACTCACGCGGCATTGCTCGTTCAGGGTTCCCCCCATTGACGAAAATTCCCTACTGCTGCCTCCCGTAGGAGTTTGGGCCGTGTCTCAGTCCCAATGTGGCCGTTCACCCTCTCAGGTCGGCTACGCATCGTCGCCTTGGTGGGCCGTTACCTCACCAACTAGCTAATGCGCCGCAGATCCATCCATGTTCATGGCCTTAGCCATTTTAATGTCTCCGAGATGCCTCGAAGCCACCTATCCGGTTTTAGCTACCGTTTCCAGCAGTTATCCCGGGCACATGGGCAGGTTATCTACGTGTTACTCACCCGTTCGCCACTAAGTCTTTTTGGAAAGCAAGCTTTCCTAAAAACTTCGTTCGACTTGCATGTATTAGGCATGCCGCCAGCGTTCATCCTGAGCCAGGATCAAACTCTCCATTTGATTTAGCTCAAAACGTTCTTTGACGTTTCCTTTTTTTCTTGGTTGTTTTTTTCTCTTAGAAATCAACGTATTTTCCTGTTCAGTTTTCAAAGACCGATGTCTCTTGCATCTCTCGTTGAGTGCCTGTTTATAATACATCATTCTTTTCTCTATGTCAATCTTTTTTTCTTCTTTTTTTCTTCTTTTTTTCTCTTTTTTTGCTTTTTTTCTATGTATACACTTACATCAACTGATTTTACCTTGCTTTCTGACTATTTGGTAATTTATTTTCCGCTTTTGACTTTATTTTCAACTTATTTTTCTCATTTAAATACGAATAAATTTTACAAATTTCTCTTTATAAAATCATATTTTTTTAAAAAAACACCAATTATGATCGATTTTTTATTATATTTCATTACATTTTTTTGTAACTCTCAATAGGGATTTTTAATATCACCATTCAATTTTTATCAATATCTTTTATTTTCTTAATAAAGTGCTTAAGATACACTGTTAAAAATTAACTTATTTCGCTTTTTCAAATCATTTATTATATGCTCATTTTAAAATTTTCTTCTATTTTTCCTTAAATTATTTCGTTTTCCATATAAAGAAAAGAGCAGTCAATATATGACTACTCTCATCTATGCTATTCTACAGCTTCTGAACTGCTGTTATCCTCACCAGCAAGTTCATCATTTTCAATAATTTCTTTGACGATCTCACTAGTCATACGATCTGTACTAGGTACGTATCCCATAAAGACATGATCCTCTTCTTTATGGTTTCTTTCTTCACGAAGCGCCTTCAATTCATTTGCTTTTGCTTCAACGATTGCATTCATCGGACGACTTTCTCCAACACCGGTTCCGGCAGGAATCATCTTACCGATGATAACATTTTCCTTCAGACCAATTAGGTAGTCCTTCTTGCCCTTGATAGCAGCATCGGTTAATACCTTTGTAGTTTCCTGGAAGGAAGCAGCGGATAAGAAGGAATCCGTTTCAACAGATGCCTTAGAAATACCTAGCAATACAGGCTTAAAGGTAGCAGGAGTTTTCCCACTTAACAATGCCTGACGGTTGATTTTTGTGATTTCTGTTAAAGATACCTGTACTCCGGCATTCAAATGTGTGTCATTGCCTTCTAATACAACTACCTTACGAAGCATTTGACGAATCATAACCTCAATATGCTTATCGGAAATTTCGATACCTTGGCTTTGGTATACCTTTTTAACTTCCTTTAAGATATAGTTCTGTACCTGTCGAACTCCGGCTACCTTTAATAATTCTTTTGGATCTACCGGACCTTCGGTAATTTTATCACCGGCTTCAACATTAGCTCCGATCTTCATCCATGGACGAATTGCCTGTGCCAATGTTACTTTGTGAACGATACTTTCTTTATCATTGGATACAGTTACTTCATATCCTGTTTCTACCTGTTCAATAGCAGTAATTTCACCGGAAATCTGCGCTAATACAGCAACACCCTTTGGACAGCGTGCTTCAAATAGCTCCTCGACACGAGGAAGACCTTGGGTAATATCTCCACCATCTGCACTCGCAACACCGCCGGTGTGGAAAGTACGCATGGTTAGCTGAGTACCTGGTTCTCCGATAGATTGAGCAGCCATAATACCGACAGCTTCTCCGACTTCAACATCTTTGCCGGTTGCCATATTACGCCCGTAGCATTTTTTACATATACCGTAAATTGATTTACATGTAAATGCACTTCGGATATACATTCCTTCAATACCGCTATCCTCAATCTTTTTAGCAATTGCTTCTGTGATAAATTCATCGGATTCGATGATCAATTCACCTGTTTTCGGATTTACAACCTCTTGCTTGCTGTAACGTCCGACTAAGCGATCGTATAAGCTTTCGATAATCGTATTTGTTTTACGATCAACGATTGCTTCAACCCAATAGCCTTTATCTGTTCCACAATCATCTTGTTTGATGATAACATCTTGCGCAACATCAACAAGACGACGTGTCAAATAACCAGATTCGGCTGTTTTCAATGCGGTATCGGTTAGACCTTTACGCACACCATGGGTGGAAATAAAGAACTCGGATACATTTAGACCTTCACGGAAGCAGGAGTAAATAGGAACCTCTATGATAGATGGAACATACTCACCCTTAGCAGATTTGGACTGACTTGGTTTAGCCATCAATCCACGCATACCTGCCAGCTGTGTAAAGTTTGATGTATTACCACGGGCACCTGAGCGTGCCATCATGTTGATTGGATTTTTGCGTGGAAGGCTGCCTAACAGCTCTTCGGCGATATCGTCTTTGACATCTGCCCAAAGTTTGTTTAAGTGGCGCTCCCATTCCTGCATGGTAAGCTTACCTTTATTACGTAAACGTTTCAATTCTTCGGCTTTTTCTTTACCGTATTCCACATGCTCATCTTTATGAGGTGCAACTTCGATATCGGCTAGAGATACCGTTACACCGGCTACGGTTGAATAACGGAATCCCATATCCTTGATTTCATCTAGGATTTCGCTTGTTTTTTCAGTGCTGTAACGTTTAAAGATTTCACCGATGATCTTTCCTAAATCCTTCTTTTTAAAGGCTGGAGTAATTGGAAGATTACGAATAGCTTCCTTTACATCTTTCCCCATCTCTAAGAAATATTTATCCGGAGTTGCACTAAAGTTTTCATTGCTGACCTCATTTAAGAATGGGAAATCTTCTGGGAACATGTTGTTGAAGATAATCTTCCCTACGGTCGTCAATAAATATTTATTTTGTTGTGCTTCACTGAAGCTTGTTTTATGCAATGCTCTTGCCGGAATAGCTACACGAGAATGCAAGTGGATCTGGTTAGTTTCATAAGCCATCAATACCTCATTGATACTACCATACACATGCCCTTCGTTATCTCCGTAACGATTCCAACTTGCGGCTTCCTTCGGACAATCTACCGCCATATAGCGATCTGCTTCCTGATGGAATTCCTCTGCGGTTTCTTCCATTGTCAAGTAGAAGTTACCCATAACCATATCCTGCCCCGGCGTAACGATTGGTTTACCGTCCTTTGGACCTAGGATATTGTTACTGCCAAGCATCATAACAAGGGCTTCGGCTCTTGCTTCTTCGCTCAATGGTACGTGGACAGCCATCTGATCCCCATCAAAGTCGGCGTTGAATGCCGTACATACAAGTGGGTGCAGACGCATTGCACGTCCTTCTACCAATTTCGGTTTAAACGCTTGAATACCTAAACGGTGCAGTGTCGGTGCACGGTTCATCAGCACCGGATAACCGTCAATAACACTCTCGACAATATCCCAAATTCTTGAATCTTGACGATCAATTAGCTTTTCTGCTGTTTTCGGATTGCTGGCAATCTCACGATTTACAATTTCATTGATAACAAATGGTTTAAATAGCTGAATTGCCATCTCACGTGGCAGACCACATTGATACATTTTCAAATCCGGTCCAACCGCGATAACTGAACGTCCTGAGAAGTCCACACGCTTACCAAGCAGGTTCTGACGGAAACGTCCCTGTTTACCCTTAAGTGAGTGAGATAGGGATTTTAATGCTCGTCCTCCGGCTCCGGTAATCGGTTTTGAACGACGTCCGTTATCAATCAATGCATCAACTGCTTCCTGCAACATACGTTTTTCGTTTTGCACGATAATCGCAGGTGTTCCTAGCTCCAACAGCTTCTTTAAACGATTGTTACGAGTGATAACACGACGATATAAATCATTTAGATCACTTGTCGCAAAACGCCCGCCATCCAGCTGAAGCATTGGTCGCAAATCAGGTGGTATAACCGGAATAGCAGTCATGATCATCCATTCCGGTTTATTGTCAGAATGACGGAAGGCTTCTACAGTGTCCAAGCGCTTGATCAGCTTCTTGCGTTTTTCTCCCTGTGCACCTTCTAAAGCAGCCTGGATTTTGGTAAATTCCGCTTCCAGATCCACTTCCTCAAGTAATGTCAAGGCTGCTTCAGCTCCTGTTTTGGCAGTGAAGCTTCCAGGACCGTAAATAGCTACATTTTCACGATATTCACGTTCAGACAATACTTGCTTATATTCCAACTTTGTATCCTTAGGAT
This sequence comes from Amedibacillus dolichus DSM 3991, assembly GCF_000154285.1. Classification (GTDB taxonomy): domain Bacteria; phylum Bacillota_I; class Bacilli_A; order Erysipelotrichales; family Erysipelotrichaceae; genus Amedibacillus; species Amedibacillus dolichus. The sequence continues at coordinate 189,616 of NZ_DS483473.1, forward strand.
CCGTAACGATCCAAGATACGAAATAAATTACTTCCTCGAGCTGCTTTGGTGTAACATCTAGTAACAGTGCCATACGGCTTGGGATACCACGCAGATACCAGATGTGTGCAACCGGTGCTGCTAATTCGATATGTCCCATACGTTCACGACGAACGCTTGATTTTGTAATCTCTACACCACAGCGATCACAAACAACGCCCTTATAACGTACCTTTTTGTATTTACCGCAATAGCATTCCCAGTCCTTGCTTGGACCGAAAATTCTTTCACAGAACAGACCATCACGTTCTGGTTTCTGTGAGCGATAGTTAATTGTTTCCGGTTTCTTTACTTCTCCATGACTCCACTCATGAATTCTTTCCGGAGAAGCCAGACCTACCTGAATTGAGGCAAAATTATTAACACTCATCGACTACGCCTCCTCTTCGTTCATATCATCAAGAGCGATTGCTTCTTCATCAAAAGAATCGAAGTCCTCGCTTTCTTCATCTTCTACTATTTCCGTTGGTTCTTCGACAACAACATCGCTAAGTTCTTCTTCAGCTACCGCGGTAGTGTCAAGAATCGGCGGAAGTGCAGTGGTTTCTGTTGAATCATCTTTATTGATATCAACTTCTTCACCGTTTTCATCTAGCATTTTTACATCAATTGCAAGTGCTTGAAGCTCGTGCTTCAATACACGGAAGGATTCCGGAATACCTGCTTCCGGTATATCTTTCCCTTTGATGATTGCTTCGTATGTTTTTGTACGACCGACGATATCATCGGATTTTACAGTCAAGATTTCCTGTAATGTATGTGCAGCACCGTAAGCCTCTAGTGCCCAAACCTCCATCTCACCGAATCGCTGACCACCATTTTGTGCTTTACCACCAAGTGGCTGCTGTGTAACAAGAGAATAAGGTCCAGTTGCACGTGCATGCAGCTTATCGTCAACCATGTGCGCAAGCTTGATCATATACATGACACCAACTGAAATACGCTCATCGAATGGTTCACCGGTGCGTCCATCATACAACACCTGTTTTCCATCACTGGTCATGTTTGCTTCCTTCATAATATCGCTTAATTCGGCATTGTTGATACCATCGAATACCGGAGTAGAGAATTTTACTCCTAATTTCTTTGCGGCATATCCTAAGTGGATTTCCAATACCTGTCCGATGTTCATACGAGAAGGCACACCAAATGGGTTCAGCATGATATCAACCGGTGTTCCATCTGGCATATAAGGCATATCCTCTACCGGTAAAATCTTAGAGATAACACCCTTATTACCATGACGACCGGCCATCTTATCACCTTCGGAAATCTTACGTTTCTGAACGATGTATACTTTTACGGTTTCATTGACTCCAGGAGGAAGATCGTGTCCCTCACTACGTTTGAATACACGAATAGAATGTACGATACCGGCACCACCATGTGGAACCTTCAAGGAGTTATCACGTACCTCACGTGATTTCTCACCGAAGATTGCCAACAATAGCTTCTCTTCCGGAGAAATCTCACTTTGTCCCTTCGGTGTTACCTTACCTACAAGGATATCCCCTTCCATAACCTCAGCACCGACCATGATAATACCACGGCTATCTAGGTTACGGCAGGCATTTTCACTGACATTAGGAATATCACGTGTAATTTCTTCAGGGCCAAGCTTTGTTTCACGACAATCAATGTCATATTCTTCAATATGCACAGAGGTATATACGTCATCACGTACCAAGCGTTCGGACATGATGATAGCATCTTCATAGTTATAACCATACCAAGTCATGTACGCAATCGTTACGTTTTGACCAAGAGCAAGCTCACCGTTTTCCATAGAAGGTCCATCGGCAAGAATATCTCCTTTTTCAATTCTTTCGCCTTTCGCAACGATTGGCTTTTGGTTGATATTCGTTCCGTTGTTAGAGCGTTGGAATTTACGTAAGCGATACTCGCGATTTCCTTCTGCTTCACTTACTACGATGCGTTGTGAATCTACATATTGTACTATACCATCTTCTTTCGCAACGATACCGACACCGGAATCCTTGGCGATCTTATACTCGATACCGGTTCCGACAAACGGTGAATGTGGTTGCAATAACGGTACTGCCTGACGCTGCATGTTTGCACCCATTAGGGCACGGGAAGCATCGTCATTTTCCAAGAACGGTACGCAGGCTGTTGCGACAGATACGATCTGTTTCGGGCTGACGTCGGCAAGCTCTACTTTATCACGATGAGCGATGATAGTATCTCCGCCTTTACGTGCTACGACACGCTCGTTAATCAAGCGTCCGTTTACAACCTCGTTCGCCTGTGCGATTACATAATCCGCTTCTTCGTCAGCAGATAGATAAATAGTCTTATCTTCTACCGTTCCATCTGGCTCAACGATACGATACGGTGTTTGAATAAATCCGTATTCATTGATTTTTCCATAACTTGTCAAATTGGAAATCAAACCGATGTTTGGACCTTCCGGTGTCTCAATCGGACAAATACGACCATAGTGAGAGCTGTGAACATCTCGAACTTCAAAGCCGGCACGATCACGTGTCAAACCACCCGGTCCTAAAGCTGAAATACGGCGCTTATTCGTAAGCTCTGCAAGTGGATTTTGCTGATCCATGAACTGTGATAGCTGAGAGCTTGAGAAGAATTCTTTAATCGCTGCGGTAAGCGGACGGATATTGGTCAATTTCTTAGGTGTTAAAGTCGCAACCTCTGCAATTGACATACGCTCTTTAACAACACGTTCCATACGACTTAAACCGATGCGGAATTGGTTTTGGATCAATTCGCCCACGCTGCGGATACGACGATTTCCCAACATATCGATATCATCGGTTTCTCCTACTCCCTCCATCACATTTAGGTTATAGGAATAGAATGCATACATATCGGAAATGGTAATGGTATGCTTGTTGGCATACGGATCATTCCCCATAATTTTTACAACATTTTCATTTTCATCACGTACAAGGATCTCCTGTACAGCGGCACCGACAAGCCATGCAAATACATCAGCATTGTTGTGTACCTTTTCTTTGATTTCACTCATTGCCACAGAGCTTAAAGCATCTGGTTTTACACGTGGCGTATAGCCCTCTACGTACAAATCACCATCTTCATCAACAAGATCGCTACCATTTGCATCTGTTAAACGTCCTAAAGCATACAAGCGCTGTCCGTAATTTAAAACGGCATTGACATTTGTTCCTGTAAGCTGAACCTTCTTCGCAATAATACCGCCATGAACATAGATGCGTTCAACCTCACCCTGTAAAGCTTCTACATCTTGTTCGCTAAGTATCGTTCCTTCGAATAGTGTTATATCGCCCATTTCCACGTCCTGTGCAAGCACACGTCCGATCAATCCTAAACGATTGGATACCGGTACGCTAACACTATCCGGGTGATTAAACAACGGATTGAAAGGGAAAGCATTTACATACATACCCTTTGCCAGCTCTCCGCGAAGTACATTACGTTCATCACGGTTAATCATTTTTCCGCTTTCCATGAATACACCACTGCCATCAGCAGCCATAATATCCTGTGCCAGACGATGTCTGTCAATACGATTGATCGCATTCAGCTTCTTTGTAAGCTTATAACGTCCAGCCTTTGTTAAATCATAACGGCGTGGATCAAAAAACTTCGCATTCATCAACGTAATGGAACCATCTAACGTAGGAATTTCATCTGAACGCTGATTTTCATAAATGGATAGTAGGGCCTCTTGCGTTGTTTTGACCTTATCGCTTAACAATGTATTTTCGATTTCCTCGTATTTTCCGAAGAAAGATGTATATAATGTCAAATAAAGATTCATGAATTCACGATCTTCATCATCAATCGCAACATCATCTACTAAATTACGTCCCATTGCCTGTAAGAAGGTCTTGATCTGTGTCGTATCATGAGCGTCCTCGCTGCGATCCAAATCCACAGACATACCGATTGCCTTAAACAATACACTTGAGAGCATCTTACGCTTACGGTCGATGCTAACGTTTAAAACACGCCCTGTAGACGTTTTTTTCAATTCTGTTAAAAATTCTAACCATGTACCTCTGCTTGGGATCAGTTCACAAGCATAAGATATTTTTCCGGTCTTTTCTTCATAACCCGTAGAAAAGTATGCACCCGGAGAACGCACAATCTGCGAAACAATAACTCGTTCCGCTCCATTGATAATAAAGGTACCGGTTTCCGTCATCATCGGAAAATCACCTAGGAAAACATCTTCCCATTTATTGATGACCTCACCAGTCGTATTGTCCGTGATTTCCAACTCCATTTTCGCTTTTAGCGGAGCTGCAAAGTTACATTCACGAAACATAGATTCTTCCGCATTGAACTTCGGTTCTCCGAATTCATATCCGCTGAATTTTAACTTGATATTTCCACCATAGTTTTGAATCGGATAGATTTCGTTAAAAACCTCTTCAATCCCATAATCCTTGAACCATGCAAAAGAGTCCGTCTGTATTTCTACCAGATTAGGAAGCTCCAAGTCGCCACTCACTTTTGAGTAGTCTCTTCGCTGTGCCTTTTTACCGGAAGCGACGATACGATAAGGCTGTTTTTTGTCCATGTACGCCATCCTTTCTTTCTATTTTTTTTACTAAAATGAGGCATAAAATGCCATTTTAACAGTTTAGTATTATGCAATTTATTATAATATCAATCAAATAGCAAATTGTCAATCTTTTTTAAAAAACTTCAAGCATTCTATCGATATTGATTTTTCATACTTACGTTATATCCCCCTTAGATGTACATATATTTTTATGATTATACGATAATGAAACATATTATCGAGGGGATACTTATTTTATAGCCTTCAAAATATAATAACCGGAATCACGCTTAATGATTTCGCAGTTACCAAATACATCTTTAATTTTTTTCACAGCACTTGGTGCTCCTTGTTGTTTACGAATAACAACCCAAAGCTTACCTCCAAGTTCCAAATGCTGATATGCTTCTTCAAACATTGTGTAAATAACCGCCTTTCCGGCACGAATCGGCGGATTGGTAATAATATCAGAGTAGCTTTCTTGATGTAGATCCTCATAAATATTCGACACATGAACATCAGCCTCAAGCTGATTTCGACAAATGTTTTCCTTCGCCAACTGCACCGCTCTGGGATTTACATCTATCATTTCAAAAGCCTTTGTCGGATAGATTTTTTTCAAAACAACCCCAACCGGTCCATATCCACAGCCCAAATCCAAAACTCTTTCACCAAGCTCTTCTCTTTCGCAAATCGTCTTTAACAGTACTTGTGTTCCATAGTCAATAGCTTCCTTAGAAAACACTCCGTTATCTGTAATAAAAGAATAATCAAAACACCAAAACCGGAAAGTTATCTCCTTCCGGTTTTCTTTTAAATGACGATTATCTGTAAAATAGTGTTCCATGTTTTACACCGCCTTTAATGGTAACAAAAAGCCTTTCGGCTTTTTGTTGATTGTATAAATTTATTTGTGTGAATTACTTAACTTCAACAGAAGCACCAGCGTCCATCAATTTCTTCTTGATTTCTTCTGCTTCAGCAGCTGGTACGTTTTCCTTGATTACACTTGGAACTTTGTCAACTAGACCCTTAGCATCAACTAGACCTAAACCAGTGATTTCACGTACTGCCTTGATAACAGCAACTTTTGTTCCACCAACATCAGTCAATGTTACAGTTACTTCAGCGTTAGCAGCATCAGCAGCTGAATCATCAGCAACAGCAGCAACAGCAACTGGTGCAGCAGCAGTTACATCAAATTTTTCTTCAATTGCTTTTACTAAGTCGTTAAGTTCTAAGATTGTAGCTTCTTCTAAGTAAGCTAGAATTTCTTCATGAGTTAATTTTGCCATTTTCTTAATCCTCCTATTTAATTTAATTCCACTGATTATTCAGCAGCAGGTGCTTCTTCCTGTGCACCTTCTTCTCTTGCATCAGCAACTGCTTTTACAACACATGCGAATGAACGCACTGGTGATTGTAAGCAGCTTAACAGCATAGATAACATACCTTCGCGGTTTGGTAATCCAGCTAATTCCTTGATTGTGTCAAGACCAACAACTTTTCCCTCTACAATACCGCTCTTCAATACTAGCTTATCGTGATCCTTAGCGAATTTTGATAAGATGCGTGCAGGTGCAACTGCATCTCCACCGAATGCGATAGCGTTAGGTCCAACTAGGTCTTTTACAAGCTCGTCAGCACCGATTTCTTCTGCAGCACGCTGAGCCAAAGAGTTCTTATACACTTTAAATTCAACGCCTTCTGCGCGAAGATTACGACGAAGCTCGGTTACTTCCGCAACACTCAATCCACGATATTCAACCAATACAGTTGATTGTGCTTCTTTCATCTTTCCAGCGATTTCAGATACAACCGCTTTTTTGCTGTCGATGATTGCCTGGTTCATAACTTCACACCTCCTAAATTTATATGTAACAATATACCTTCAAGAGTATAAAAACACTCGCATACTAATAGACAGCATACGAGTGTAAAGTACGTTTATATTCGTATCTCTAACCTCGGTAACATGATTAAGCTTATGCCGTTACTGTCTATGGTATATTGATAACATTGATATTCTAAATGCTTCTTAACAATTTGTCAATGCTTATTTTTCTACAGCAACATGGATTCCAGGACCCATTGTTGTAGAAATTACTAGGTTCTTAATATACGTACCCTTTACTGCAGCCGGACGAGCCTTAGCAATTGCATTGTAGATCGTTCTGAAGTTTTCCGCAAGCTTTTCTTCTTCAAAGCTTACCTTACCAATCATAACATTGATATTTCCTTCTTTATCTACACGGTATTCAACCTTACCTTTTTTGATATCTTCTACCGCTTTCGCAACGTCCATTGTTACAGTTCCGGTCTTAGGGTTTGGCATCAAACCTTTAGGTCCTAATACACGACCTAATTTACCAAGTTCACCCATCATATTTGGAGTCGCAACGATTACGTCGAAATCGAACCAACCTTTTGCGATCTGATCCAACAATTCTTTTCCACCGACAAAATCTGCACCGGCATCTTTTGCTTCCTGTTCCTTAGGTCCCTGAGCAATAACACAAACCTTCTGTGTTTTACCTGTACCGTTTGGAAGAACGATAGCACCACGAATCTGCTGATCGGCATGACGTGGATCTACATTCAATTTGAAGCTAACTTCAACAGATGCATCAAATTTTGCTGTATTTGTTTCTTTCGCTAATTTTACTGCTTCATCTACTGGATACAATTTGGAGCGATCAATCTTTTGAGCGGCTTCCATGTATTTCTTTCCGAATTTTGCCATGTCTTAATACCCTCGCCTTTCTTATTCCATACCTTCTACTTTTACGCCCATGTTTCTAGCTGTACCTGCGATAATACGCATAGCAGCCTCAACATCGTTCGCATTTAAGTCAGGCATTTTGTACTCAGCGATTTCACGACACTGATCAGCAGTAATAGTAGCACAGATTTCTTTCTGATTACTAGATGCTTTCTTCACTCCAGCAGCCTTTTTGATTAAAATTGATGCTGGTGTTGTTTTTAATACGAAGTCAAAGCTCTTATCTTCGTATGCAGTAATGATAACTGGCACCATATCTCCTGCACGATCCTTAGTAGCATCATTAAATGCTGTACAGAACTGTGGCATATTAATACCTGCAGATGCTAGTGCTGGTCCCGGTTTAGCCCCTCCTGCTGGGAACTGTAATTTACAAACTTTTGCAACTTTTTTACTCACAAGACACACCTCCTATAATTTGTTGTCTTATGCAGTGGTTGATGAAGGTGCTGCACCTTCTCCCACGCATGTGAAAATACCACGAATCAAGTGGCACTTCCATATTCTAATACACGTAGCACATAAATGCAACATTTTTATTTGAGTTTCGCCATTTTTTAAAGTTTTTTCTAACGCAACTCAAAAATCATTAGAAATAAATTCAATATATACCATATATCCTTTCACATAAATATATCAATACGCAGCTAAGATCATACATTAGCTGATACATAGTTCAGACAGTACCTATTCCTTTCTGTATCTTAAGAATTCTTCGCCTATAAGTAAATGCTGCACATGATAAAATATACATAGGCAAGAACAAGTTGTGAAAGGAGGGAAAGCTTTATAAATTTCTTTGATATATCATCACACATAGACAAGCTATGTGGCAAAAGAAGCTAAAAAAAGACGGTTTCTTTTTATGTTTGCGTGATGGATTTCTTCTCACAATCCCATATCTTATAATTTATTTTACGTTATAAATTGCGTAGGAAAGGAGCTTTTATGCTAACAATTAACCATTTATTCTTAATGATCAATATACTACTGCTTATAATCGCTGTCTTTATTATGTTTTCTGCCCATAACAAAGCAAATCTGCTACTTGAATTTCTTTTGCTTGCCACAAGCACCATCTGTATGATTCTTGGTGGCTATCTTGCAGATGAAGGCTTGCTCACTTTGTCCTATATGCCGATGTTGTTATTCTTGGTTCAAGTCATCATATTCATTGCCAATCTTGTATGGTTTGCTTATGAACACCGTCAAAAGGACGTAACCTATTCTTAAAAGCCTAGCGCTTTCTTTGTAATCTTTCGTTAGAATAAGCATTAAAAAGAGATTCCCTATATGGCCATTTGATTCTACCATATTTGAAATCTCTTTTTTATTCCTCTGTTATCGAGGTTTACCGATTCACTTTACACTTTTTTCTTCTTCAATTGATTTGATCGTTTTCACACCGTCCGCATCAATATATCGAATTTTCAAGGTGTCGCCTGCTTTTAAGAAAGCCAACTGATTTTCATATTTCGTTGAGAAGGCTATTTTATAAGCATTTCCATCATCAGCTAAAATATAATACAGTGTATTGCCTTCGACATTCAATCGTTGCACATCGCTCACTTTAATTGTAGCACTCTTCAAGCTTTCTTCACTGATTTCATCGCTTGTACCTAAAACATTCAATGTTTTCTTCACTAAGGCGTCTAAGCCCTCATCACTATAGACCGTTGCGACCTTTTGATAGTCAGTTGCGGAAACCGTCGCATACATTTTAATTAAACCGTTATCCTTTAAAGACATTAAATACACCGGATTGCCTTTAATATTGATTAACAATGGGAAGGTTGATTGATAACCATAGTTTTTCACTTCCGATTCCGCACTCTTCATCGCACTTGTTTCATTCGCACCGGCTGTTTTAATACGCATTGCTTCATGAGTTCGCATATTCACCAAAACAAAGCCGATATTGGATTCATCTGCGTTGGCTGACGTAATACCGGTATACAACCAGATATCGCCGTCCTTTTCCAAATAGTTATACCCTTCACTGGTAACAATCACACCGTCTTGTCCGATAACAGAGTTAAAGAAACCGTTTTTTAAACTTCCATTATCATCAAGCTCTTGTACAATCATACTTTCCGGATACACACGATCAGCCCATTTCGGTATTTTCCCAGCATCATATTTTTTGCTTTTTCCGGTAATCGGATCAAGGAAGATAGCTCCTGTAACCTTTTTCTTATTCCCTACTCCCTTGTATGTATAGGTCGTACAAATATACCAAGGGTGTCCCTTTTCATCAATCTCAAAAGATGGAGAACCGAAAATCTCAAATGGATAGGAGAAACGTAAATGACGTGTTAATTTCTTATTGAAATAAGCAGACGGTACATATTTCATACCATCAAGTCCTAGATCTTTAAGCTTTACCAGCTTTGTCTTTCCGTTGGTGCTATCTACTGTAATATATGCCGGAATACCTTCCTTACGGTTTTTAAAATATTTAATAAAGCCATTATAGGTTAACGGTGTTACACGGTACACGCTATCCTTATAAGAAATCTGCGTATATTCATTGCTTACATCAAATTGTGAAACCCACTCCGTCATATTCCCCATTACCTTATCACCAAGACGAACAGAGGAATCCCGATCAATAATCGGTGTTTTGGTAAAATCAACCTCCGGAATTTCATTAAATCCAACATCTTTTACATCAATACGCTGTGCATATTCCTTTGCGTGTAAAAGTCTGGAGGAAAGCGCAAAACTAACAAACGGAAATAAAAAGATAACTACCAAAACAACAATGCATAGTTTATTAACCTTTGCCCAAAGCTGATCCTCTTTCGTTAGATGCACTTGCTGCATACGATTGCGATGAAACAGATTATTTACGAAGTTATCTCCGTTTAATTGAATATTACGCTTTGCAAAAGAATATAAAATCAAGATTACCAATGCCGGACCTAGCGTAAAAACAGCAAACTCCCAAAACTCAGGTGCATGCCAGTTCATTGGCGGAAGAATGATATAATACGCTATGGCTACTGCCAATATATAAAATACAACAAAGAATCGACTTACTTTTTTCATATAGCTACCTCATTTCATTCAATGTAGTCATGATACCATATTCACTCTCTTTCGTACAGAGAAATATCGTTAGCCCACGCTGCACTGAACCTCACTTTAAAATCAAATTTTGAAAACATTGCATA
>NZ_DS483472.1 GCF_000154285.1 Amedibacillus dolichus DSM 3991
AGAAATGGGATATTAGAGGAAAGCAAGGAGATGCTTTATATCAATGGTGGCGTAGACAAATTGGAAATATTAAAGGAGGACATCGCTATTTTTATTTAATGTGTATGTCGATTTATGCTTGTAAATGTGATGTTCCTAGAAAACAATTAAAAGCTGATATGTTAGAAGATTTTGAAATATTGGATAATATTGATCATAAAAATAAACTTTCAAAAAAAGATATTGCTTCAGCTTTAGAAATGTATTCAAGAGAATTTTATAATTTTCCCATTGATGATATAGAAAAATTAACTGATGTACGAATTGAAAGAAATAAACGGAATGGAAGAAAACAAAGTTTGCATTTGAAATTAGCTAGAGCAAATAGAGATATTATCTGTGAAGAAAAAGGCAAAAAATGGACAGATGGAAACGGTAGACCTAAAGGTTCTGGAACTGCTGAAGCCAAAGTAAAACAATGGAGAGAAAATAATCCTACAGGAAAGAAAGTCGATTGTCATAGAGAAACTGGTCTTGATCCAAAGACAATCCGTAAATGGTGGGAGAAATAGATTTATGTATAGTGAAGAAATATTAAGAAGACTACCATGTTATCATTGTGTGCATTGTAAAGAATCAAAAGATATGAAATATGGAAGATTTACTAAAAGAAAATGCGAATTAACAAAGAGATGGGCAAGTATGAATAGTTCTTTTACTTGTACAAAATTCGAAAATAAAAGTAAATCTAGTTCGATCACTATGTATAATGGCTTTTTAGTAAGAAAAGACCAAGTTGAAGATTATAGAACCAAAACTCAATGGTATGAATCTGGATATAAAGTAAAAGAAGGAAGTATTGGATATGAAATGTATGCTACTAGAATGGGAGCCTATAACAATGGTAAAAGATTTTTATATTATCTTCCAGAACAAGTAGAAAAAATGGTATAATTTAGTCAAATACAACGTTGTACAACCGTTGTACAACATGGTTGTTTAAGGAGATTTATTATGATTTCTATTAGAGAGTATGCAAAGAAAAATAATGTATCGTATGAAGCAATACGAAAACAAGTTAAGAGATATGAAACTGAACTTAAAGGACATATTCACAAACAAAACAGGACACATTTTTTAGATGATGAAGCAGTGGCAATTTTGGATCAACATAGACAAGAAAGTCCTGTTGTGATTTTAAATCAAGATACAAGTGATAGAATTAGGCAACTAGAAGAAGAAAATCGTAATCTACTTATTAAGGTTGCAGCACAAGCTGACAAAATTGCAGAATTAAGCGAATGGAAGTCGGAGCATGCAGTTATGATTGCTGAAGCAAATACCAATAAATTACTTTTAGAAGAAAAAACAAAACAGTTTGATGAATTAAAGGCTGACAATAGGCAATTAACCGATGAATTGGCCATCACTAAACAAGAATTAGAGCATGAGCGAAACAAAGGCTTCTTTGCTAAATTATTTGGTGGTAAATAATTATGAAAAAATTAATTAGAAATAGAGCGAAGTGTCTGAAGTGTGGTGATATTATCGAATCCACTCAAATACATCAAATGGTACATTGTAGCTGCAGAAATATATATGTAGATGGTGGTTTAGATTATTGCCATCATGGTTGGGAAGATGAAGAAAAATATTTAGATATGAGCGAGTATTTGGAAGAAAATTTAGAACTGAATAAATTGAGAGGTAAATAATATACATGGAAAATAAAATAACAGGAAGATTGGTAGAAGAACCAATATTAAAAGTAGTTGAAAATACTAAAACAATTAATTTTAAATTAGCAGTATACCAGGACGATGATGTTACAGATGTATATCAATGTACTGCATTTAATCGAATGGGAGAAATGATTATGCAGCAATGCAAAAAAGGAAGCAAGATATCTATATCAGGTGCTACAAATGAAGAAAATGAAATGATCGTTTCTTTTGTCGAATTTGAATCGATGGAGTGAAATATATGTTTAGATCTAAATTGATATTTAAGGACACGACACCCGATGATGTATTAGAAAGATTAAAGAAGGAAGTAGCCGAAGGCTTCCAAACACGATGTGGCACTGTGATTGGAAAAGAGAATGGAAAATACGAAGTGGTTTATGAAACTGATGATTTTTCACGATATTCATTAGGAATTACGAATTTAACAGATAATAAGCGATTGGTTGATAATCTTGCTTTTTGGGATTGGAACGACACAGAAGCTCCCGATGAATATACGGATATATTGGAAGATATGAAAACATGGACTTGTTAATATGGCAATTCGATGAAAAGATAGCGAAAGAAATTATGGAGAGTGAATAGCTCTCTTTTTTCTTTACCGGCACTGCTGATAAGCAGTGTTTTTTTCATAAAAATATGGTATAATTCAATCAATAAATAAAGAGCCTTTTAGAGCCGATAAGTAGTTGATCAACTATTTGTCGGCTTTTTATTTTTATTTAATTTAAAAAAAAAACTAACGAATATTTTTTAAGCCCTCGGCGAATGAGAGCGCAATACACCCTTTCGCAAATTTCTTCGAAATTAGCAAAAGGATTGCGTCCTCCGGAGGCTCTGCGAGGCATAAAACAACAGGAGGATATACATGAAAAAATTTGTACGACACAACAAGCTCCCTAATATTTGTGGACGAGCAAACTATATTACGAATGAAAAAAAGCAAGAGGAAATAGTTTGCCAAAGTGCTTTTATTGATTTTACTGATTATGCAAATTTTGAAGTCAATCACAAAAAAAGCGATAAAGAAAATAACCAGGGAAGAGAAAATATTATAGCAATACCGAATAGTTGGTATGAGTTACCTAAAGAGAAACTTGAGAAACGCTGTCAAAAATTAGCCGAGTTATCTTGTGGCAAGAGTACCGATATGATGTGGGCGTGTCATTGGAATAAGTCTAGGACAAATTTACATATTCATGTTATCTTCAGCGAAAGAGAAAAATTACCAGAGGAAGAAGTTAAGCGATACGATAGAGATATTTATTTGACTAATGAGGGGAAAATAGCGAAAAAGAAAAGTGATCGAGCAACAGATCCAATTACTGGAGAAATGTTACCTCCGGTTCATCGTAAGGGAGAAATCAAAGAAGGAGGTTTTTCAGCCAAAAATGAGGAATATAAGAGTAATAGTTGGCTGGAAGATATAAAATCACAATTACAAGCTGAAATGGAGCGTATGGGGGCTGTTTTTGACGCTCCTGGAATATTACATGAGTACCATGAGGGAAAAGGCACTGAAAGTGCCACAATAAAAAAGAAAAATGAACTAATTCGTGCCATTAATAAAAAATTGGAACAATTAAGACCGATGCTGCAAGCTTCATTATTTGAGAAAATTGTAATTAAAATAAAAAAAAGTATAGCGAATTTAGAAGGAATTAAATCGTATGTAGAGTATTGTATTGATAAAGCAAATAAAATCACTCATCAGGAGCCTCAAAAGAAACAATTTGAGCATAGTTTATCGAGCATAAAAGGTTTAGGAACCCAATCGTTAAAAACAACGTCAGAACGAACAAAAAAACGCTCATACGATAGAGAAAGATAAGTTTTTAGTAGTATCTTTTTTGAAATATATGCTATAATAATAGTGTCATATAAGTTGTGGCAGTACACAACACAAGAAAAGAGAGAGGATTGCCGTCCTCTCTCTTTATTTTATTTGCACCACCACCGAAGTAGTTAGACTACTTCTTTAACTCCTTAACTATCATTAAAAGTATTATCATTGTGATAATCACATTTATATCGATTGTCATATAAGTTAAGGCAGTGATGCAATAGGAATGTATTTTCCATGGTAAATACCTCCCGTTCGATATTGTAGCATGAATTTTAACTGTTTTGATATGAGTAGCACAAAATGTGAGTAAAAATACGGACAAATAAAAATAAATAGTAAAGAAATACTGCTGTTAGAGATATGTTGTTTTAGATATTTATATGTATTACAATTTATATGGGTATTTATTAGATAATACCAGGAGTGATTTAATGCATATAACTATCAAGATAGTTATTGAAATCAAAAAAAAGCCATGTTTTTTTTGGAAATAATGCTAAAGTAGCTGAACAAAGTTGTGCAACCCTTGCGCAACTTTGCATAGCAGACTAAAATCTGCTATTATTTTATGCATTTAGTGAAAAAAAACTTATTGATAATCTAAGCCCCTATAAGTATGATTGTGAAGATTAGAAAAATATTTAGCCAAAGAGCTAAATTTCTTATATACTAAAAATAGGGAAAAAAATATATTGATAATCTAAGCCCCTATAAGTATGATTGTGAAGATTAGAAAAATATTTAGCCAAAGAGCTAAATTTCTTATATACTAAAAATAGGGAAAAAAATATATTGATAATCTAAGCCCCTATAAGTATGATTGTGAGCGAGGTGTATGTAATGCAAGATATGACTGATTATGAAAAAGTAATAGGTGTATTGAGTAGTAGATATGAGGAAGTAAATGGGTATGATTTTTATAAATATATCTTTCCTAATAACGAGAATGAGGGAGAGTATAATACTGATTATAGTAAACCTAATGCTGTCTATCTTTATTATGATGAAGATAAAGATGGGTTAAAACGAAGAATTATGCTGAATGATACATGGGAAAATGATTATATGAGTTATGTAGAGGTGAATCAAACAGCATTATGCAGTGGATTAACTTATCGAAAGATGACAAATAAATTAGAAAATGCTCAATGTATGAATGCCTTAATCTTTGATTTAGATAGTGTTGGTTTAGATGAGATAGAAAATATTCTTTATAGGATCTCATTTGATAGTAATACTCTTAGATCTATTCCAGTTCCGACTTTTGTAGTTGCAAGTGGAAGTGGAGTTCATTTGTATTATGTTTTTAATGAGCCAATTGATTTGTATCCAAATATAAAAATTCAATTAAAGTCATTAAAATATGATTTGACTTTTAGAATATGGGAATATAAAGCTACTTCTAAAGAAAAACAGATTCAATATCAAAGCATTAATCAGTCGTTTAGAATGGTTGGTTCGATAAATGATAAATATGATTTGCCTGTACGAGCGTTTAAAATTGGTAAAAAGGTTACTTTAGAGTATTTAAATAGTTACGCTAGAAATGAAGAAAATAAAGTTGATATAAATAAACGGTTTAAATCTTCAACTATGACACTTGAGGAAGCAAAAGAGAGTTACCCTGAATGGTATCAAAGAGTGGTTGTTGAAGGAAATAAGAATGCGA
>NZ_DS483471.1 GCF_000154285.1 Amedibacillus dolichus DSM 3991
ATTACTGGTGTATTAGGTGTAGTACGTGCAGGTGGTCAGCAACAAGTTGTTGTTGGGACAGAAGTAAAAGATGTTTATAGAGAAATTTGTGAAATAGGAAATTTTGAAAATACAGATAAAGACATTGTTCCGGTAAAGAAAGAAAAAATCACTATCAAATCAATAGGAAATGGGATTTTAGATGCCATTTCCGGAAGTATGGGTCCAGCTATTCCAGCAATTGTGGCATCTGCATTCTTTAAAATGCTTGTTGCTGTATTGGGGCCAGATGTATTAGATGTATTACATGAAGGAAATGATTTATACACATTATTCACATTTGTAGGAGATGCAGCATTTTATTTCTTCCCGGTAATTGTTGGTTATACGAGTGCAAAGAAATTTAATTTGAATCCGGTACTAGGTATTTTAATGGGGGCTATTCTAATCCACCCGACATTTGTAGGTTTAGTTGGAAAAGAATTTACAGTTTATGGAATCCCATGCAATGTTCAAAGCTATGCTAGTTCAATTGTACCAATCATTTTATCAAATTGGGTAATGTCATATATTGCTCATTTCTTTGATCGTATCATTCCCGGATCTATTCGTTCCGTATTCTCACCGGCATTTACCCTTGCTGCTATGTTACCAATTGCATTATGTGTGTTTGGACCAGCAGGAGCGTTTATTGTGGAATATGTAGTAGCTGCATTATTCTCATTAGAAGGTATTGCTGGATTTATTGGTATTGGGTTAATCGCTGCTTTATATCCTGTTTTGGTAATGACCGGTATGCACATGGTATTGATTACAACGTTGTTCCAGATCTTTGCTACCAAGGGATTTGATGGTTTTGCAGCAGTTGCAGTTTCTGTTTCTAGTTTTTCAATTATGGGTGTTGGCATCGGTGCCTTCTTACGTTTGAAAAATAAAGAACAGAAAGCACTTGCGTTATCTTATGGAATTACCGCAATTGTTGCTGGAACATCTGAACCGACAATTTATGGTATATGCACAAAATACAAGAAACCATTCATTGGTCTGTTAGCCGGAGGATTCTTAGGTGGTGCATACGCAGGATTAACCGGAGTTATTGATGCTACTCTTGTTCCATCTTCCAATATATTTGCGGCATTATGTTTCCTTGGTAAATCACAAGCTAATGTGGTTAATGGGATTATTGCATGTGTAATTGCATTTGTAGCAACAGCCGTATTTGTATATTTCTTTGGTTTTGATAAAAACGAAAAAGATATTCAAGGTTAATATAGAAAACGAGGGGAATAGCTCCCCTCAAGTCATTTAATAAAGAGGTGTTTATATGATAAATTCAAAAATTTATTTGCCTAGTGGAGCATATTTTGATACATATATCATGGATTCAGAAATAAACTATCGTGAATTTAGAAAAAGACCTGCTATTATAGTTGCACCAGGTGGTGCGTATGCAATTCATGCTACGAAAG
Organism: Amedibacillus dolichus DSM 3991; assembly: GCF_000154285.1. Lineage (GTDB taxonomy): Bacteria > Bacillota_I > Bacilli_A > Erysipelotrichales > Erysipelotrichaceae > Amedibacillus > Amedibacillus dolichus. The sequence goes on from NZ_DS483471.1 coordinate 1,449, forward strand.
AAGGGGAACCTATTGCGCTTGAATTCATGAAAATGGGATACCAAATGTTTGTATTAAAATATTCTGTTGGTTCGGATCGTGAACATCCAGAAAAAGGTATTTTAAAAGCTGCAAAGTATCCGCTCCAAGTTGTTGAGATGTTTGAAACATTACATATCATAAAACAAAATGCAGAACAATGGAAAATTGATGTGAATCGTATATTTATGATGGGATTTTCAGCTGGAGGTCATGTTTGCGCATCTTGCGGGGTTCGTTGGAATGATCCTAGTATCATAAAAGAATTAAGTTTTAAACCGAAAGAAAACGAATTAAAAGCAAAGGGAATTATATTGGGTTATCCTTTCTTAAGACCGAATAGTGAAGAATTTATGGTGCAACACAAGTTAGAAAGTGTAAAGAAAGTCCAAAAGATAATGAATTATGTCTTATATCAAACGAATACACCTTTATTGGAACAAATATATAAAGTGGATTTATTAAACTATATTTCAACAGATACTGTACCAATGTTCATTTGGCATTCTATAGATGATCCGGTTGTTGATTCTCGAAATTCTACGAAATTCATCGCAAAATTATTAGAATTTGATGTGCAAGTAGAATATCATTTATTTGGTCATGGTGAACATGGAAAAGCGTTGGATAATAGGTTGACTCATATAGATGATGAGATTGATTGTCATTTGAATCAATGGGTATTTTTGGCAGATTATTGGATGAACAGGATGGGAAGAAAGTAATATGATGAGAAAAGAAGATTATACAATTTTTGAATATCGTATGGGAAAAGAAATTAAATATGCAGATATGATACACGAAGAACGGTTACATGGAAAATTTGAAAAAATTTGTGTAAAGACAGAAACTGCTGGATATGTAGATATATCTATTTATAGACCACTGAATTGGAATGGAAAAACGCCATTGAAAGCTGTATTCAATTTTCATGGAGGAGGAAATGTTTTAGGATACTATGAGCAAGATGGAAAATACTGTCGGAAATTAGCAGATTTAACAAATTGTGCTATTTTGAATGTAGATTATGTTTTAGCACCGGAATTTAAGTATCCCAAACCGTTATTTTCAAGCTATGAGGCAATAGTGGAAGTTCTGAAACGCAACGAAGAATTATTGCTTGATAAAGAAAATGTTATGGTCATGGGACATAGCGCAGGCGGATATATTTCAGCATGCTTATCTTTAATCGATCGTGATAGAAAAGAAATCGGAATTAAGGGTGCTATTTTAGATTATCCTCCTCTACGACAAGAGATAAGCGCAGATCTTCGAAAGGTACAAGATCCGTCCAAAGCAATTTCAGAAAATAGAATGCTGCAATATATCAATTGGTACTATAATAGTTTTGATGAGTTAGATGAAGAATTAGCATCGCCATTGTTGGCAGATCTTCATAATTTACCTAAAATGTTAGTGATAAGCGCGGAATTTGATTCATTAAAAAATGAAGAAAAAGCTTTCGCGGAAAAAATGAAACTAGCTGGCGGTGATGTAAAATATATCGAATATTCTTCTTGTCGTCATGGTTTTACACATGAATGCTTTGATGAGTATATGCCACAAGAAGCAGAGGAAGCATGGTGTGTAATGGCTGATTTTATTAAGGAGATTCTAGAATGATATGGCAGCCAAAAAACTAAATTATCATTTGATGCCTAGAAAAGGTTGGTTAAACGATCCCAATGGGTTAGTTTTCTTTCATGGCAGGTATCATATATTTTATCAAGCTGACGAAGATGACTTACAAGGACGTATGAATAAAGCTTGGGGACATTATTCAACCACTGATTTTGTAACATATACAAGGCATGAGCTGGCTATTTTACCAGATTCTGAATATGATATGAACGGAGCTTATTCAGGGAGTGCAATCATTAAAGAAGATACATTGTATTTGTTTTATACGGGAAATGTACGATATGCAGGAAATCATGATTATATACACTCGGGAAGAGAACAAAATTTAATTTGTGTAGAAAGTAAAGATGGATTCAATTTTAAAAACAAGCGCTGTCTTTTATCGAATAAAGATTATCCAAGAGATTGCACGAAGCATGTGAGAGATCCTAAATTATTTATTTCAGAGGGGAATTATCATCTTTTATTAGGGGCACGTTTGCATGATGATACAAGCTGTGTTTTAGAATATATTAGTAAGGATCTTAATTCGTGGAAATACTTTCAACGATATACTCCTAAAAAAGATGTAGGGTATATGATTGAATGTCCTGATTTACTTAAAAATGAAAGCAATAGTTTTATTATGTGTTGTCCACAAGGCTTTGTTAAAGAGCAAGAGATATTTAAAAATGTTTATGATTGTGGGTACTATAAAATTAAGGGGAAAGATTTAGTTGAATATCAAGCTTTAGATTACGGGTTCGATTTTTATGCTCCGCAAACATTTTATAATTCAAAACGATTGATTATGATGGCGTGGATAGGAATGCCGGATAATGAATATCTTGATATATATGATGATTGGAATCAAACATTAAGTATGCCAAGGCAAATAGAATTTAAGGAAGGTAGAATGATACAAAAACCGATTGATGAAATATTAAGCTTGCGAAAAGAGAAGAAGAAATATTGTCGCTCTTTTGCAATCTCGAAATCAAGCAATATTGAATTTGAAGCTGATAATGAATTTGTTTTGTCTTTAAATGATATAAAAATGGTATATAAGAAAAACGAATTATGTCTAGATCTTTCTAAATGTAACTGTAATAGAAATAAACGATATATTCAAAATATAAAAGTGAATAAAATGTCGATATTTATAGATGAGACGGTACTTGAGATTTTTATTAATGATGGAAGATATACTATGACTTCAAGGTTTTATGATTCCAATAATCAATTAAATATAAAAACAGAAGGCATTAAAGAGATGATAACTTATGAAATGAAGGGGGTTAAAATTTTATGAAAAAGCTGTTAGCTATTGGAGAAGCGCTGATTGATATGATTCCTTCAAATGTTGGAAAAATTATGAATGTAAACAGTTTTTCTCCGAAATTAGGTGGTGCTCCTTTGAATGTGTGTGGTGCATATTCAAAGCTTGGAGGAGTTAGCAATATTATTACAATGTTAGGAAACGATTCGTTTGGAGACAAAATTATTAAAGAATTGGAAGATTTTAATGTGCATGTAGATTATGTGAAAAGAACAGATTTGGCAAATACTTCTTTAGCGTTTGTGGCTTTAGATGAACAAGCGAATCGTGAATTTTCTTTTTATCGAAAAATGGGTGCGGATATGTTGTTGTCTGAAAAAGATATAAATCCAGAGTGGTTTTTAGATGCATACGCGTTACATTTTTGTTCCGTATCATTGGGGGAATTTCCAATGCGTAAAGCGCATGATCGGGCATTAGAAATTGCTAAAGAGAAGAATATTGTTATTTCATTTGACCCTAATGTCCGTTTACCGTTATTTGAAGATTATGGATATCTAAGAAAAACAATTAACGAATACATTAACTATGCAGATATATTAAAAATTAGTGATGAAGAAGTGGAATTTATCTTTGAAAGTAAAAATATTGAAGATGTTTTGGATTCTTTATTTGAAAAAGGCGTAAAGTTAATAATTTATACAGCAGGTAAAGAAGGAGCAACAGCATATACAAAACATGTAAAAGTTTATTCAGAAGGAAAAAGGGTTAAGGCAGTAGATACAACGGGAGCAGGAGATGGCTTTATTGGTTGTTTATTATATCAATTGGCAAAAGATAAAGTAGAATTAGAGGATCTTGAAAGGCTTAAAGAAAATCAATTAAAGCATTATCTGGATATCGCAAATAAATTTTGTGCAATTTCTGTTACAAAAGAAGGTGCCATAGCAAGTTATCCAACATTTGAAGAATTAAAATAAGAAATTTAGAATACTTTGAATGGTTAAAGCAAGTATAAAATCAAAATATAGTTACATCATAAATAATATTTTAAATAGTATATTTCGTAATAAATAAGCAGGCAATTCAACATACCTCTGTGAATTGCCCGCTTATTTATTTTTTAACAGCTCTTTGCGAATATAAGCAATCGTTTGATCCGTACCATGATCTCGTTGATAAATTAAAATATGTTCCAACAATGCTTTGGTGTTGGGGTGCATAAGAACATGGTGATAGCCACGCATAAAGTATTCATAAGCACTGCCATCATGATAAGCGTCCTTCATATAGATTTTGGAAGCAGCGGTACGATCACAATACATTTCGATAACATAATTTAAGGGCATTTCCAAAGGCTGAATTCCATCGGCAGCATTATCTAACCAATACTCCCAATGATGCTTATTTCTTCCTTTGTGATGCAGCCAGCCAAGCGAATACCCCTTGACTTCCTTTTCCCGATCGATCGGACTGCGATTGCCTTGATAATAACGAGCACCGGCGGAAAACTCCACCCAAGAATATTTGGATAAATCATGCAGAAGCCCTTGTTTATATAAACCACAGCGAAAGCAAAGCTTGGTTACCGCAATCTTATGCTTTGTAATGGTTTTTAAATGTCCCCATATATTTGCCATTCGCAACACCTCTCAATAATAATATTGTATCATGGATTATGAAAAGGACAAAAGAAAAGAGCCTATTGCTAAGCTCTTATTTTGCTTTTCTGCGATTGGCAACCCATGCCTGTATCGGAAAATACAAGACGATTGCCAAGATCACTGTCGCAAGAATGAAATTCAAAGGCCATGTAAATTTTTCGATGTAGCCTTGGAAGAAGATTACCAGAATGATTACCGGTAAAATATAGGCACAGTAGCTAAATAGTTTTGCCGGGAATTTTCTCCCTTTACCAGTATTCGCTTCGTTAATAAAGTTTTTCCAGCCCCAGCCATAGCGATGTGTACAAAACATTAGATACAGCAAGGAGCCAAGTGGAAGCAAGTTGTTGGAAACGATGAAATTTTCCAAATCTTGAATGGTTGTTCCAACACCGAGTGGCTGAG
>NZ_DS483470.1 GCF_000154285.1 Amedibacillus dolichus DSM 3991
CATCAACCTGTGGGGGGAATCATACCAAGTAGGTAAGTGTGCTATTCAATATATTAACGAAACTCTGCATGTAGATCTTCCAAAAGATGAAGCAACATCTATTGCTTTCCATTTGATTGTGGCGTCTCAAGAAAAAACAAATATTGAAACAAGAGAATTGCTCGAAGGCGTAAACAGTATTGTGAATATCACAATGAAATATCTTGGAAATCAGATAGATGAAGATTCGTTAGCGTATTCAAGGTACATTATTCACCTGAAATTTTTCTTAAGCAGAATTGTCAGTCATCAAACTTCTAACGGTTCTATTGAAGTTACTAATATATTCGGTCAATTGGTCACGAAGTATGAAGGAGTTGACAGGTGTATTCATGAAATCAGTGAATTTATTAATGGAAAGTTTAATTACAGATGTACTGATGAAGATTGTATTTATTTAATGATTCATATTGTAAGGCTGTATGAGTTACAAAGAAAGGACAATAATAATGGCTAAAATAGATTATGATAATTTGACAAGGCAGATAGTGGAATATGTAGGTGGTGTCGAAAATATCAAAACAATTACACACTGCGTAACACGTTTAAGGCTATATTTGAATGACAGAAATAAAGCAGAGGATGAGAAAATAAAAAATCTACCTGGAGTATTAGGTGTGGTTTATGGAAATCAGCAGTACCAGATTATTCTTGGTGAACATTTATTCCCTGTATTTGATAATCTTGAAAAAAATTATTCAGTACAGACAGAAGCCCCAATTAATGAGAATCTTGATGAAAATCTTGTGTCCGGTAATGAGAAGAAGAATTTCAAATATTATTTTGAAAAAGCAATTACATTTATGTCTCAGTCACTGACACCATTCATTACTGTAGTATATGGAGCAGGTATGCTGAAAGTAATTCTCTCTTTACTGAGTTACTTCATCCCATCAGTAGCAAGTTCTACAGCATATACAATGCTTAACTTCATGTCCAGTGCACCATTCTACTTTATGCCTGTATTAGTGGCATATGGTACAAGTAAAGTTTTAAAATCCAATCCTGCTTTTTCAATGGCAATTGCACTGACATTGGTATATCCGGATTTTAATACTATTATGACTGCCGGAGAAGCTACTACAATGTTTGGACTTCCTGTACATTTAGCTTCCTATGGTAGTACATTACTTCCAGGTATTTTTACAGCTATTCTATGTGCATATCTGGAAAGATTCTTCTACAGAGTAATTCCTGGATTATTCAGAAGTGTATTTGCTCCATTATGTGTATTCTTAATTGGTTTTCCAATCGTTGTATTAGCATTAGGTCCTATTGGTAATATTGTTGGTTCTTGGATTGTCGCAGGTATCATCTGGTTACAAGCACATGTAGGTGGATTTGCTCCGGGTATTATTGCCGCAGCTCAGCCATTCTTGGTTATGATGGGTGTAAATATGTTGCCTGTAGCTCCTATGATGGAATTGTTCTCTCGTACTGGGTATGATAACGTGTTCAGACCTGGTTGGATTTTACATAACATTTCTGAATGTGGTTCCTGTTGTGCTGTTGCTTTAAAAACTAAAGATAAAGAATTTAGGGCAACTGCATTATCAGCTGGTATCGGTGCTATGCTTTCCGGTGTTTCTGAACCTGCATTATACGGTGTTAGTCTTCGCTTGAAAAAACCGATGATTAGTATTGTAGCTGGTGGTATTGCTGGTGGTGCTGTTGCCGGGTTTATGGGTGCTAAAGCTTTTGCAATGGGTTATTCTTCTATCCTTGGTGTAGTTATTTTTGAAAAAACTATGGGAGCAATTCTTGCGGGTGTTGCTGTTTCCTTCGTGGTCTCATTTCTATGCACTTATGTTTTATATGATGGAAAGGGCATCAAATAAGTATGTTTAAGTTGTTTTCAAAAAAAGAAGAAAACACAAATGATTTTGCAGCTGTGGTAAGTGGGAAAATCATTCCACTTACTGCAGTGAATGACGATGTGTTTTCTAAAGGTATGATGGGAACCGGTGTTGCCATTGTGCCTGACGATGATGTAATTGTGGCTCCATGTGATGGAGAGGTCACAATGTTGTTTCCTACCATGCATGCATTTGGAATGAAAAATGAAGATGGTGTAGAAATACTGGTACATATCGGTATTGATACTGTAAATAAACAAGGTGTTGGATTTAAAAAGTTTGTAGATGCTGGCACAACAGTCCACAGAGGGGATAAAATCATTCGCATGAATTCCTATGATTTGAAACAGGAAGGATATGATCTGACAACAATGATGATTTTTCCTGGTTGTGAGAAGAAAATGAGTTTCACTACAGATGGATATGCAAAAAAAGGAAAAACAATAGTAGCTGAATATAAGAAAGAAGGAGAATAATATGGCATTTTTAAATAAAGAAGTAAAAAAGGAATTTCCTGAAGGATTTTTATGGGGTGGTGCAGTAGCTGCTAACCAATGTGAAGGTGCTTATCTAGAAGATGGCAAACAAATGTCTACTGCTGACATTAAAGCAAGAGGTTTTTTTGGAGGATTGAGAAGAGATGCAGATTATTATCCTACTCATAAGGCCATTGACTTCTATCATACCTATAAGAGTGATTTAAAATTGATGGCTGAAGCTAATTTTAATATCTTCAGAACATCTATCAACTGGGCCAGAATTTATCCGACTGGAGAAGAAGAAACTCCTAATCAAAAAGGACTTGATTTCTATCATGATATGTTTAAATACTGTCATGAACTTGGAATGAAAGTAATGGTTACTATTTCTCATTATGAAACACCATTATATTTAGTAGACACATATGGTGGATGGGATAATCGTAAATTTATTGGGTTTTATATGAAGTTTGTCAGAACGATTGTTGATAATCTTGACGATGTTGTTGATTACTGGCTGACATTTAATGAAATTGGTAACGCGGCTGTAAAACCTATCTGTTGGGATGCTGCATGTATTTATCCTGACAGCGAAAATCTGCTGCAAAGAATGTATCAGGCAGCACATCACCAGTTTGTAGCAAGTGCACTTGCAGTAAAGTATATTCACCAGCATTCTAACCATGCTAAAGTTGGGGCAATGATTGCGTACAAGACAGTGTATCCTTACACATGTAACCCAAAAGATGTTATTGCTGCTGAAAAAGAAAAGAGAAAAGAGTATTTCTTCTCCGATGTTCAGGTAAGAGGAAAGTATCCGGATTATATCTGGCAGTATTTTGAAGAAAATAATATCAAAATCACTTTTGAAGAGGGAGATGAAGAAATTATTGCTTCTTATCCTGTAGACTTCATTACATTCTCTTATTACAGAAGCAGAGTAGTATCTTCTGAAGAGACTGAAGCTGCTGAAAAGATTATTGATACAAATACACTTGAAGGTATTGTAAATCCATATTTACCAAAGACAGGATGGGGATGGTCAGTTGACCCAGACGGATTAATGCTGGCTTTACAGGATTTATATGACAGATATCAGAAGCCATTATTTATTTCTGAAAATGGATTAGGCGCTATTGACACGGTAGAGGAAGGTAATGTAATTAATGATGATTATCGTATTGATTACATGAGAAAACATGTTCAGGCTATGCAAAGAGCTATTGAAAAGGGTGTTGATCTGTTCGGATATACTATGTGGGGTCCTATTGATATTGTTTCTAATGGTACAGGACAAATGTCAAAGAGATACGGCATCATCTACGTTGATTTGGATGATGAAGGAAATGGTACAGGAAACAGATATCTGAAGAAGAGTTACAATTGGTACAAAACGGTCATTGGTACTAATGGCAAAGATTTAGGAATTGAATAAAAAATAGAAAAGATGTTCGGAAATCATAGAACATCTTTTTTATCAGGAGTTGTGAATATGGCAATATTGTTTTTAGATGTAGATGGGACATTAATTAATTATAAAGCACAAATACCATCATCAGCAAAAGAGGCGGTTATCGCAGCAAGAAAAAATGGGCATTTTGTATTTTTGTGTACTGGATGTTCTAAACAGGAAATACTGGAAAGACATTTTGATTTTGAATTGGATGGTTTTATTGGAGGAAATGGAAATTATATTGAAGTACAAGGCACAGAAATGTTTCATAAACCATTAACTTATGTTCAATGTAAACATTTTACAGATTGGTGTATTTCAAGATCTCTTGCCTATAGATTTGAGTGTAACAGTGGCATATATATCAGTGATGATTATATGGAAAAGTCAGTACAGGCTCGTATGAAATATGCATTTGGTAATAATAAATCAGCTGTAAATGCACCAATAAACCCAGCTTTTAGAAAAATGACATCAAAATATAGAGATGATGTAAACAAGACAGCATTTGTATTAAATAGTTATCAAGATTATCTGGATGCCGTGAAAGAGTTTAAGGATATGGTTGTGGGAACCTGGGGTGGAAAAGGGCAACTTGCCCTTTATGGAGATACCAGTCCCGAAGGAATCAGTAAAGAATTTGCTATCAATAAGTTACTGGACTATTTACATATGGATAAAAAAGAATCTATATGTTTTGGTGATTCTTCAAGTGATCTTCCTATGTTTAATGCCTGTAATATAAAGATTGCCATGAAAAATGGAAACGATGAAATAAAGCAAAAAGCAACCTATATTGCCGATGATGTAGATGATAATGGAGTATATAAAATGTTCAAACAACTACAAATCATTTAATATGATGCATATAAAAAACAATGTTAAATACATTTCAGAAGATTGTGAAATTTTGTGTATTCCTTTATGGCATGAATGGTTTTTAGATAGTATAGTACCTGACTTTAGAGGTTGAATAGTAAAAAATGGTGCAACACTCGATATTTGATTATCGAGTATGCATCATTTTTATTTGTTTATCTGTTAGATAATAATTTGTTATTGGTTGATTTAATTTTTTGGATAAATCTGTTACGAATTCTTTGCTGGTTAATAGATTTATGAATCTTGTTGAGTTGATTCTTACAACTCGGAATTTTCTCATGAAATCGTATATTGTACTTGCTGAGTATTTATTTTCCAGAATCTTGAATTGAAGGATTCGTGATAATAACACGGCTGTGTAACAGATGAAGAAATGCCCTTTGATCCGATTTTCTTTTTGTAGATAGACCGGACGTGTATCAAGTTCGGACTTCATGATGCGGAAGGATTCTTCAATTTGCCAAAGCTGATGATAAGCATTGTATATGTCTTTTGATGACATATTGATTTCAGATGTTACGAGCATATTATATCCGGCTAGTTCTTTGTCTTTGGCTATAGCTTTTAGATTTAGCTGGGGTTTTATACTTTTTCCCTGATCATCTAGAAACTGCATATATTTTGATGATTCACCATATTCTTCTTTTTTGGCCTGGCATGCACGGTGTGCCTTGGCTTTTTCAATCATTCTATTGATTTCCATCAGTTTCTTCTTCGCGAGACTGAAGTTATAGGTAACTGTTCTTTTTTCTTTTATATTACGAGTTATGACATTCCCGTAATCATCCTTGTATGAATAGGTAAACGTATCGATGCATTCCTTGATTTTATAAACGGGTTCTCCGTTCTGATTAAACACTGTTTCGAATCCGTCATCAAGAAGAACCCATTGTCCTTCTCTTTCAGGAAGGGTTTTTACAGATTTCGAAAACAGATAGCCATCTCCATTATCGATAGCTTCAATAATATTTTTAGCACAGTTAAGGCCTTTATCAGCAATTTGGATGGTACGGCCCTTGATATTGTTTCTTGATTTCAAATCGTGGATTAGATCACGCATGACCGGCTTTTCAGATTCATTGCCTGGGAATATCTTCATGCCGACTGGTAACATCTGTGCGTCTAAAAGAAGGCCCATTCCCACAATAGGGTCCCTTCGATTTTCTTTGGAAGGACCTCTTTTTTGAAGAGTAGATTCCTTATCGATTTCAAAGTAATAGTTTGTACAATCAAAATAAGAACGGCTGGAATCCAGAATAAAATTGTCATCAGTCGCAACGGTTAGTATTTCAACCAGTTTCTCATATTCTTCGCCCATGAATTCCAAGCCCTCCAGGAGTTGATCATAACTGAAGTTTTTTTGAACATATAGCTTTGGAAGAATATCATGAAAAGTCTGATGTTTGGATAAAGGCGCAACAACACGAGCATATACAAGAGCGGAAAAGACATCATATACATCGAACTCGAACTTCCTTGAAGAACTTAAATACCCAAAATGTTCTTTTACATCCAGTATGTTCAAGATTTTCGCAATTGGCACATAACCCAGACACAGTTCTGGTGAAACGTCAGAAATCTGTTGAAAGTTGATGCGACACTTTTCTGTCTCCCGTTTAGAATTCAGTTCATTTACTTCTTTCTGAAAATGAGAGATTGGATCATCTATACCCTGTTCGATAAGAGCATCAACGAACCCGATTTTACGAAAACTTTTATGTCGGGTGTTCTTGGTTTCTGGAGAATAAAAACTCTCATAGATGGAAAGATAAAGTCTGTCATTTCGTTTTGTTTTTTTAAGAAAATAGGCCATAGAAAGTGTCCTCCAAAGATTACACGTTTACACCATAATTATACCAAATAAATAAAAAAATAAAATAAATTTAAAGCACAAAAAACAACGATAAATACTGGAGAATCTCAACTTTTTCTCAGAATAGCCTCTAAACATTCATGGTGCAAACCTCTAAAGACGGGAATGGGAGGGAGAGCTTCCAAGTGTCATATTATCGTTATCCGATGGAACAACAAAGGGACACGTAAGGCTTTTGGTAAATTATCGCAATGCGACGCTTATCGAGACAATCTTAAAACGGTGTATGGATTGTTAAAAATACAAGAAAAGGATTGAATTTTTTTAAGAATATGTTACAATTATCCACGATAAAAGGTCCTTTAATATGATCCAGAGAGGTCATTAAGGCAACGTATGATTCTTTCTGTGTATAGAGAAGGCCCTTTTGTATGACAAAATGGTCTTTTTTTGAATAAAAGGAGGATATTTATGAATACAAAGAGCTTGTTTAAAATCAGTGATTTAACAAAAGAAGAAATCTTTGAAATCCTCCATGATGCGAATGCGTTTTCATGTTCTCATAAAGATTGGCAATTACCGGAACGTAAGCTGGTTGCTAATCTTTTTTTTGAACCGAGCACCAGAACGCATTTTTCCTTTGCCAGTGCGCAGCATCAGTTAGGCTGTTGCGTAGAAAATTTCAGTGCGCAGGGAAGCAGCGTGGAGAAGGGTGAAAGCCTGTATGATACGGTAAAAACTTTTGAAAGCATCGGATATGATGCGCTTGTGATTCGTCATAAAAGCGATGAATATTTCAAGGAGCTGGAAAACATCAATATTCCGATTTTGAATGCCGGAGATGGCTGTGGCAATCACCCAACTCAATGCTTATTGGATTTGTTGACGATTTACCAAGAGTTTAAGACCTTTGAAGGAATTAAGGTTGCGGTGATTGGTGATATCGTGCATTCACGTGTTGCTAACAGCATAAAAGAGGCAATGCAAATTTTGGGTGGTGAGGTCTGCTTTAGTGGACCGAAGGAATGGATTTCCGATTCGAGTTTATATAAAGATATTGATGAAGCAGTGGCTTGGGCCGATGCTGTTATGATGCTGCGTATTCAGCATGAACGTCATGCGGCAACAATGAATATGGGCAAGGAAGAATATTTGAAACGCTATGGACTTACAAAAAAGCGTGCAGAGCTGATGCAAAAGCATGCCATTATCATGCACCCTGCTCCGGTAAATCGCGGTGTGGAAATTGACAGCGATTTGGTAGAAGCTTCCAATAGCCGTATCTTTCAACAGATGAGCAATGGAGTGTTGGTGCGTAAGGCAGTTATGAAGCGCGCCTTCGGATATACGTTTTCAAAGGAGGAAGAAAAATGAACCTGATACATCAGGCACGATTGCTTGATCAAGAAACTTTATGCGATGTTCTCTTTGATGAAAACGGCATTCATAAAATTGCCGAGCATATCGAGGAGGAGGTCGATGAGGTCATTGAGGCAAAGGGACAGTATTTGTTGAGTGGTCTGATTGATGTGCATGTGCATTTGCGTGAGCCGGGTTTTTCACATAAAGAAACCATCAAAACCGGAACGCAGGCTGCGGCTCATGGCGGTTTTACTACGGTAATGGCGATGCCCAATGTTCTTCCTTATCCGGACTGTGCTGAGGTCATGAAGGAGTATTTGCAGCTTATTGAAAAGGAAGCTGAGGTTCATGTAATACCTTATGCTTGTATTACCAAGGGAGAAAAAAGCGAAGAGCTTAGCGATATGGAACAGCTTTATAAGCTTGGAATCCATGCCTTCAGTGATGATGGAGTAGGTGTGAAGAGTGCGGAAATGATGGAAAAGGCGATGCAGAAAGCCAAGGCTCTCGATGCAATGATCGTTGCTCATACCGAGGATATGAAGTATCGTACACCTACGGCTTGTATGCATGAGGGGATTCGAAATAAAGAATTGGGACTTGTCGGAATTCCGAGTGCCTGCGAGTATTCTCAAATAAAACGTGACTTAGAGTTGGCAAAGCAGACTGGTGCGAAATACCATATCTGTCATATAAGTGCTAAGGAAAGCGTAGAGCTCTTACGAACTTATAAAAAGCAGGGGGTGGATTGCAGTGGAGAGGTAACTGCTCATCATTTGCTGCTGAATGAAATGGACGTACAAAATCCTAATCATAAAATGAATCCGCCGTTGCGCAGTGAGGAAGATCGTCAGGCCTTGATTGCCGGTTTATTAGATGGTACGATTGATATGATTGCCAATGATCACGCCCCACATAGTGAAGAAGAAAAAAAGCGCGGAATGGAAAAAGCACCTTTTGGAATCGTAGCGTTGGAAACAGCTTTCCCACTTCTTTATACACGTTTTGTGAAAGAAGAAAAATGCTTTAGCTTAGATCAACTTATGTACTTTATGAGTGAAGCACCGGCAAAGCGCTTTGGTATGGAGCGAAAGGGAAAGCTTGCCGTTGGATATGATGCAGATATGTTTTTGTTGAATGTAGAGGCAACTGATGTTATTGATCCCGCAAGTTTTCTTTCCAAAGGGAAGAATACTCCCTTTGATGGGTGGAATTGTGCGTGTAGAATAGAGAAAACATTTGTAAATGGTAAAATAGCCTATGAGCGAAAGGAGACCTTATGAAAAAACGACTTTTAATTCTTGAAGATGGAAGTGTATACGAAGGGAAAGCCTTCGGAAGCGATAACTATCGCATGGGAGAATTGATTTTCCAAAGCGGTATATCAGGATATCAGGAAATTATTTCCGATTCCTCTTACTATGGACAGATTGTGATGATGACCTATCCTGCAATCGGGAACTGCGGTATCAATCGTGATGATTTTGAAGGCTTATCTCCACAGCTGTTTGGACTTGTTGTTAAGGAATATTGTGAAGAGCCTAGCAATTGGAGAAGCGATGCAACGCTTGATGAATTTATGAAGCTGAAAAATATTGCCGGTATTGCGGATATTGATACACGTGAGATTACTCGTAAAATACGTGATCATGGAGTGCTGAAGGCAATGATGGCTGATGAAGATGCCGATGTGGAAGCAATTGTGAAAATGATGAAGGAAACGGAGCTTTTAAGCGATGGAGTAGCCAAGGTATCTACGCAGAAGCCGTTTCCGATTCCAAGCCGTGGAAAGAAGGTCGTGCTTGTTGATATCGGAACCAAATATGCCGTTATTCGTGAATTTAATATGCGAGGCTGTGATTTGATGGTCGTACCATACAACATGAGTGCCGAAGATATTTTGGCGATTCACCCAGACGGTATCGTATATGCCGGTGGTCCCGGTTCTCCGTATGATATCGAAGAAACCATAACAAATGCAAAAGCATTGTTAGGAAAATGCCCGATTATGGCAACCGGCTTAGGTCATGAGGTTCTTGCAGTTGCTTTAGGTGCTAGCGTTAAGAAAATGAAGGTCGGACATCATGGCAACAGTACGCCGGTACGCAATCTGAAAAAGAATAAGGTTGAATTTACAAGCCAAAATCATGGCTATGATATTGATGAAGCTTCTTTAGCAAATACGGGAATTACGGTTACACATACGGCATTGAATGACAATTCCATTGAAGGTTTTGTGCATGAAAGCTATTCATTGATGTCCTTTGCCTTTGATCCGGCAGCGGCTCCGGGTGCTGATGATGTTGCGTATGTGTTTGATGAATTTTGTGAAATGATGAATGAAAGAGGTGCAAAATAATGCCAAAGAGAACAGATATTAAAAAGATTTTAGTAATCGGTTCAGGACCGATCGTCATTGGACAGGCAGCTGAGTTTGACTATGCCGGAACACAGGCCTGCACCTCCTTACGTGAGGAAGGTTATGAGGTTATTTTGATCAATTCCAATCCGGCAACTATCATGACCGATTCGGTAATTGCGGATCGTGTGTATATCGAGCCATTAACCTTGGAATTTGCAAGTCGCATCATTTATAAGGAACGACCAGATGCGGTACTTGGAAGTCTTGGTGGACAGACCGGCTTAAATTTGGTTGTAGAATTGGCAGAAAGCGGTATTCTAGATGAGTGTGGTGTAGAAATCTTAGGTACCGAGCTTGATGCTATTGAAAAGGCAGAAGATCGTGATAAATTCCGTGAGTTGATGTATGAACTTGGTGAACCGGTACCGGAAAGTGTTATTGTGCATTCCGTAGAGGAAGCAGTTGAATTTGCAAATACCAATGGATATCCGGTGGTTGTACGTCCGGCCTTTACTTTAGGTGGAACCGGTGGAGGCTTTGCGAATAATTTAGAAGAGCTAGAAGTTATTTGCGAAAATGGTTTAAAGTTATCTCCAGTTCATCAGTGCTTGATTGAACAAAGCATTGCCGGATATAAAGAAATCGAATATGAAGTTATGCGTGATAATGCAGATAATGCAATTGTTGTCTGCAATATGGAAAACGTCGATCCGGTTGGTATTCATACCGGAGATTCTATTGTTGTTGCACCAACCCAGACGCTTACCGATCGTGAATGCGGTATGATGCGTGCTGCGGCATTAAAAATCATTCGTGCTTTAAAAATTTGCGGAGGCTGTAATGTGCAGCTGGCACTTGATCCCAATTCCTTTAAATATTATGTAATTGAAGTAAACCCACGTGTATCAAGATCCAGTGCGCTAGCTTCTAAAGCAACCGGTTATCCGATTGCTAAGTTGGCTGCCAAGGTAGCTGTCGG
Organism: Amedibacillus dolichus DSM 3991; assembly: GCF_000154285.1. Taxonomy (GTDB): domain Bacteria; phylum Bacillota_I; class Bacilli_A; order Erysipelotrichales; family Erysipelotrichaceae; genus Amedibacillus; species Amedibacillus dolichus. Next base: position 11,226 of record NZ_DS483470.1, read on the forward strand.
TTTGACACTTGATGAAATCATGAATCCGGTTACGCAGACTAGCTATGCTTGTGCAGAGCCATGCATTGACTATGTTGTCGCAAAATTCCCACGTTTCGCCTTTGATAAGTTTCCAAAAGGAGATCGTACGCTTGGTACACAGATGAAGGCTACCGGAGAGGTAATGTCTATCGGACGTACATTTGATGAAGCAATTCTAAAAGCTATTCGTTCACTTGAAATGAAGGTTGATCATTTAGAAAAAACAGAAATCAATACTATGAGCCTAGATGCACTTTGGGATAAGCTGAAGCAAAACGATGATGAACGAATCTTTGTGATTACTGCTATGATTCGTAAGGGTGTGGATATTGAAGAGATTTTCCAAGAAACCAAAATGGATCGCTATTTCTTATATCGTTTCCGTTCCCTTGTGGCATTTGAAAAGGAAATCGCTGCACATAAGGGGGATCTCGAAGTCTTATTGGAAGCGAAAAAGCGAGGCTTTGCGGATAGCTATATCGCACGTGTGTGGTATATGAAAGAAAACGAAATCTATGATTTACGTAAAGAAAACGGTATTACACCGGTTTATAAGGTCGTAGATACTTGTGCCGGAGAATATGTATCTACAACTCCATATTTATATTCTACTTATGAGCATGAGAATGAAAGTATCGTAAGTGAGCGTGAAAAAATCATCATTCTTGGTTCCGGTCCAATCCGTATTGGACAGGGGGTAGAATTTGACTATGCTACTGTACACTGTGTAAAAACAATTCGTGAAATGGGCTATGAGGCTATCGTTATCAATAACAATCCGGAAACCGTATCGACGGACTATTCGATTTCCGATAAGCTGTATTTTGAACCATTGACAATCGAAGATGTCATGCATGTTATTGATTTGGAAAAACCACTCGGTGTTATCGTGCAATTCGGTGGTCAAACAGCAATTAACTTAGCAGATAAGCTGGTAGCTCGTGGAGTAAAGATTTTAGGTACTTCGCTAGAAGCTATTGATCGTGCTGAGGATCGTCATGAGTTTGAACAGATGCTTCGCAAATTGGATATTCCACAGCCAACCGGAGATACTGCTTATGAAGTTGAAAAGGCTATTGAAATTGCGAATCGTATTACCTATCCGGTACTTGTTCGTCCAAGCTACGTTCTAGGTGGACGTGCGATGGAAATTGTGCATAATGATGAGGATTTACGTGTGTATATGGCGACTGCTGTTCAGGAAATCAGTCATGATGCTCCAATTCTAGTCGATAAATATGTTATCGGTAAGGAAATGGAAGTTGATGCAATCTGTGATGGTGAGCATGTGTTTATCCCTGGAATCATGGAGCATATCGAGCGTGCGGGCGTTCACTCAGGAGATTCTATTAGTGTGTATCCGGCACCGACAGCTTCTCAAAAGGTTAAGGATACGATTGTAGATTATGCGATTCGTATCGGAAAAGGATTCCACTTTGTTGGACTGTTCAATATTCAGTTTATCGTCGATAAAGATGAAAAGGTATATGTATTGGAGGTAAATCCAAGATCTTCTCGTACCGTACCTTTCTTAAGTAAGATTACCGGTGTACCGATGTCTTATGTTGCAACACGTTGTGTAATGGGAGAAAGCTTGCAGCAGCAAGGCTATGAGGAAGGCGTTAAGCCGGAATTGAACCGTACTTTTGTCAAGGCTCCGGTATTCTCTTTTGCGAAGCTGCGTGCAGTTGATACAACCTTAGGTCCGGAAATGAAATCTACCGGAGAAGCATTGGGTGGCGATGTAACACTTGAAAAAGCATTATATAAAGCCTTGATTGCTAGTGGTGTACGTATTCCTAAACATGGAAACGTATTGCTTACAATCGCCGATAATGATAAGGCGGAAGGTTATCGTTTAGCAAAACGCTTTGCGGATATTGGTTATGGTATTTATGCGACAAAGGGTACAGCAAAATATTTAAGCGAACGTGGTTTGTTTGTTCATGCGATTGCAAAGCTTGATGAGAATCACGAAAATAATGTTGTAGAATTGATCCGTAAGGGACATGTCAATTATGTTATCAATACGATGAGCATTGCGAAGTCGGTAAATGCCGATGGATTTGAGATTCGCCGTGCTGCTGCGGAAAACAATATCAGCTGCTTCACATCACTTGATACTGCCAATGCAATCCTTGCGGTTTTAGAATCACAAACCTTTACTACAATTTCCATGAATGAAATGGAGTAGGCAAATGAGAGAAGAAAACGGATTGATTCTTTCCAATACGTGTATTGCGAAGGATACTTATAAAATGATGATTCAAGCGGAAATGGCGAAGGATATGCAGCCGGGACAATTTGTTAATTTGCAGATTCAAGGCTATTTCCTGCGCCGTCCAATCAGCATTAGCTATGTTGATGATGAGCATTGCTTTACCATCGTTTACAAGGTTGTAGGCGATGGTACGCAAGCCTTGTCAAAGCTGTCTGCCAATGATGAAATCAATATCTTCGGACCACTTGGCAGCTTCTATCCTATTGAAGATGAAAAGGAAGTTCTATTGCTTGGCGGTGGTGTCGGTGTTCCACCGATGTTAGAGCTTGCGAAATGCTATCGTAAGCAAGGGACAAAGGTAGATGTCGTTTTAGGGTTTAACGATGCGGATAGTGTCTTTTATGAAGATGAATTTAAAGCTTTAGGCTGTGATGTCGTAGTTGCAACTATGGACGGCTCTAAGGGTGTGAAGGGAACAGTAATTGATGCTGTTGATGCACATCATATTACCTGTGATTATGTATGCAGTTGTGGACCTCGTCCGATGCTAAAAGCAATCGAAGCACGCTATACGCGAGGCTATATGTCCTTTGAAAGTCGTATGGCTTGTGGCATCGGCGCTTGTATGGCTTGTGTTGCCAAGGATAAAAAGGAAGAAAATTTATATCATAAGATTTGTAAAGAGGGACCTGTGTTTCCAATCGGAAAGGTGGAGTTTTAATGGATTTGCATGTAACATTGCCCGGATTGCATTTAAAAAATCCAATCATTCCCGCAAGTGGCTGTTTCGGGTTTGGGCGTGAGTTTGCTCGGTTATACGATCTATCCATCTTAGGAGGGATTGCGATTAAAAGTGCAACCCCACACAACCGTTTTGGAAATCCTACCCCACGAGTTGCGGAAACACCAATGGGAATGCTGAATGCCATCGGCCTTCAAAACCCGGGTGTTGATGTCATTATGGAAAAGGAACTTCCATGGTTGGCACAATTTGATACGGAAATTATTGCTAATGTAGCCGGTGCAAGTGAAGATGAATATATCGAGGTTATAAAAAAACTAAATGACAATGCGGTTGTAAAAGCTTATGAGTTGAATATCAGTTGTCCGAATGTAAAACATGGTGGAATCGGCTTAGGGACTGATCCGAAGTTGGCCGCTCATATTACGAAGCTGGCAAAAGAAGCGGCTGAAAAGCCGGTATATGTGAAGCTATCACCGAACGTAACCAATATTGTAGAAATTGCCAAGGCGGTAGAAGAAGCCGGAGCTGACGGTATCGTGTTAATCAATACACTGATGGGAATGCGTTTGGATTTGAAAACGGGAAAACCGATTCTTGCGAATAAGACTGGTGGTTTAAGCGGTCCTTGTGTGAAGCCAATTGCCATTCGTATGGTTTATCAGGTGTATGAAGCTGTAAAAATTCCGATTATTGGAGTTGGTGGTATTACCTGCGCTGAAGATGTCCTTGAATTCTTATATGCCGGAGCACAGGCGGTAGAGGTCGGTGCACAAAACTTTGTTGATCCATACTGCTGTCAAAAAATTATCGAGGATTTACCGCAGGTCTTAAAAAAATATGGTTTAAACAGTCTGGAAGAGGCTGTAGGAAGGAGTCATAGATAATGAATAAAACGATTGTTGCGCTTGATTTTTCAACACGTGAAGAAGTAATGGAATTTTTGAAAGGATTTCAGGAACCTATCTATGTGAAAATTGGAATGGAATTAACCTATGCTTGCGGCTTGGACATTGTGAAAGATGTTCGCGCATTGGGACATCACATTTTCTTAGATTTAAAGCTTCATGATATTCCGAATACGGTAAAAGGCGGAATGAAGAATCTGGCAAAGCTTGATGTTGATATTGTCAATTTACATTGTGCAGGTGGTATTGAGATGATGAAAGCGGCTATCCAAGGATTAGAGGAAGGCGCTGTAAATGGAAAACGTCCGCTATGCATCGGTGTTACACAGCTTACCAGTACTTCAAAGGAAGCGATGAATGAAGAATTGGGTATTCCGGGTGAGGTATTGGATTGCGTTATTAAGTATGCTAAAAATGCGAAGGAAGCAGGACTTGATGGTGTCGTTTGCAGTGTGCATGAAGCGCGTGCCATTCATGAAGCTTGCGGAAAGGATTTCTTAACGGTTACACCGGGTATTCGGTTAAGTGATGATTCTAAAGATGATCAAAAGCGTGTTGCTACTCCGGCCTTTGCAAAGGAAGAAGGCTGTGATCATATTGTTGTAGGACGAAGCATTACAAAGAGTGCAAATCCGCAGCAGACATATTTCGATATTGAAGAAATGATGAAATAGGAGGAAGTCATGGAACAGTATAAACAAGAATTTATTGAATTCATGGTGGATAGCAAGGTTCTAAAGTTTGGTGAATTTACCTTGAAGAGTGGTCGAAAATCACCTTTCTTTATGAATGCCGGCGGCTATGTAACCGGATCACAGTTGCGTAAGTTAGGGGAATATTATGCAAAAGCCATTCATGATAACTATGGCTTGGATTTTGATGTATTATTCGGTCCTGCCTATAAAGGAATCCCATTGGCAGTTGCGACAACGATGGCAATCTCTGAATTATATGGAGTTGATATTCGTTATTGTTCAAATCGCAAGGAAGAAAAGGATCACGGGGATACCGGCATTTTACTAGGCAGTAAGCTACAAGATGGCGATCGCGTGGTAATTATTGAAGATGTTACAACCTCCGGAAAATCTATTGAGGAAACTTTCCCAATTTTGAAGGCACAAGCCGATGTGGAAATCAAGGGACTGATAGTTTCTTTAAATCGTATGGAAAAAGGAAAAGGTGAAATCAGTGCATTAGATGAAATCAAAGAAAAATATGGCTTTGATACGAATGCGATCGTTTCCATGGCAGATGTTGTAGAGCATTTATACAATAAAGAGTATAAGGGTGAAATCATTATTGATGATGAACTTAAGGCTGCGATTGATGCATATTATGCACAATACGGAACAAAATAATTAAGATAAAGGCAGCTTTTATGAGAAGAAGCTGCCTTTATGAATGATAAAAAGGCATAACAACGAAAAAAAGAAAAGAAATACGAAGAAAATACAAAAAACTATTTACAAAGAATAGAAGTTAGGGTATAATAATACCTGCTTGATACATGGCGAACGTGGTGAAGTGGTTAACACAGCGGGTTGTGGTCCCGTCATGCGAGGGTTCGATCCCCTTCGTTCGCCCCATTGAAATATAGAATCAAACTTACGGGTTTGATTTTTTTATTAAATAAACGAAATTATGTTTTGTGAGCATGGTGTAAATATTTGTTAATTATGCAGTTTTATAATAACCTATAGCAATCAAGTCGAAAAAGTATGACTGAATGGTTTTATAAGCTATCCTATAATTGTATTTTAAAGAAAAACTTGTTATAATTTTTAAGAAGGTGATATCCAATGAAGAAGATTGCGTTAATGTGCGATTCAAGTGCAGATATTTCAAAAAAACAGGCGGAAGAGCTTGATATTCATGTGGTACGAATGCCAATCATTATTGATGGCAAAGAATATATTGAAGAAGAAACAATTGAAGAAAGTGAAATTATTAAGGCTTTGCGTGAAGGAGTCGTTGTTAAGACGGCACAGCCGATTATTGGTGATTTAACTAAGATGTGGGACGAATTGTTAAAAGAATACGATGAGGTTTTTTACATTCCTTTAACGTATTCCTTGTCCGGCACCTGTCAGGTTGCCATACAGTTGGCAGAGGCTTATGAAGGACGAGTAACGGTATTGCATTCTGAATTTGTGTGCTATCCGACAGTAAAAATGCTTTTGACGGCAAGAGACATGTTTGACAAAGGTTATACTTGTGCACAGGTAAAGGAAATTTTCGAACGAGATGGCGAATTGCTTGCTATTTTGGTTCCGGAAACATTAACTGCATTAAAAAACGGAGGACGTATTTCTCCGGCGGCTGCAGCTTTAGCCGGCTTATTGAAAATTCAACCGTTATTAAACGTGAAGCATGGAGCTATCGATTTGGTAGATAAAGTACGAACCTTGAAAAAAGCATACAAGGAAGGTATTTCTTATGTGCTTGATGGTGTAGATCCAAAGGATTATGATTGGATGATCATTGATGCTGACAATCGGGCGGTAAGTGATGAACTTAAGGTATTGCTTGAAGAAGCAACAGGTCAGCCGGTTGAACAAAGAGAATTTAAAGCGGTTATCATGTCGCATACCGGTCCCGGTACTATTGGGTTTGGAAGAATTAAGAAGATTAAATATTAAATCGGTTAGTGCTTTAGGGTTTTCTTTGTGTAAATCCATAGCTTGTCTTGGTTGTAAAGAGAGTAACGAAAAAAAGAAAGGCAATATTCTGTAAAAAAGTTATGTGAGGATATTGACTTTCTTGTTTTTATAAGTAAAATTATATAAGTAACCTTGGAGAGTTGGCCGAGTGGTTTAAGGCACCATCTTGGAAAGGTGGCGTAGTGAAAGCTACCGTGAGTTCGAATCTCATGCTCTCCGCCATGAGTATGATACGCCTATTGCTTAGGCGTTTTTTTTATACATTAAAGCTAAAGATATGCTTTTGCGAATAGTATAACTTTTATTATCGGGTTTAAGCTTTTAGAAGAAGTATAAAGCCAATCGGTTTATTAAAAAAGTGAATCGTTCAATACTTTTATCTTATCTTTTCGTATAACCTAATAGGAGGTGATTTTGTCCTTTCCTGTCGCTTCGGTTATAACCTTATGAGATTTTACATAAGGTTTGGTGAGGTGAGTGTATGCAGAATAAAAAGATCATCATTTTATTTGCAGTGTTTTTTTCCGTGATTTTTTCACTTATTTATTACTTTTTGTTTACGGTAGCATTTGTTTCACCACAAGATAAAAAAATTGTTTTATATATGAACCAAGTAGGTTTATATGAACAAGCATCTGGTGTGGAAAGTATGATGAAACGTTTGCAGGAGGCTGGGCTGGAAGCGTATGCTTTTGAAAAGGACGGCTTGCAGGCGGTGGTAAGCGGAGTGAGCCGTAAGGAAAAGGAAACGCAGGCAAATGGAGATAAGCTTTCGCAGCTTCAACAAAACTACATAATGAAAAAGGTAACGATTGAGGATCCCGAATTGGTAGCTTTGATTGAAGAACATAAAATAGATGAGGTATTGGAAAGGCTAAATGAATGAAGGTAAAAGAAATGCAGTTGCATCAACGTCCGCGCGAAAAGGCACTGATGCATGGAATTGAGGCATTAAGTAATCGAGAATTGATTGCTTTGCTACTACGTAACGGTACTCGCAGTCAATCGGTTTTGGAGTTAGCAGATGAGGTGTTGAACCGATATTCTTCACTTGGAAGCTTGGGACAAGCTTCTTTAACAGAATTGATGGAAATTGATGGAATCAAACAAGCCAAGGCGATTGAATTACAGGCAGCTTTTGCGCTAGGCAAGCGTATAGCTTTTGATGTTTTAAAGGAAAGTGAAGCTATTTCATCACCACAGAAATTGAGTGAATGGCTGATGCAGCAAATCGGGTTTCAGCAGCAAGAGCATTTTTTGGTAGTATTTTTAAATCAGCGCAATCAAATTCTTGCTTATAAAACATTATTTGTCGGTACCTTAACATCTGCTAATGTCCACCCACGAGAAATTTTTAAGGAAGCTATGCGTATTGGGTGTGCAAAAATTATTTGTGCGCATAACCACCCAAGCGGGAATCCTCAGGTAAGTGATGCGGATATTGCGATAACTCAACAGATTATGGAATGCGGACAGCTTGTTTCCATACCGCTTTTGGATCATATCGTTGTTGGAGGCAATCGTTATGTGAGTTTGAGGGAGGAGGGATATATGCGGGAAATATAAAGTCTTTCTTACAAAAATGCAGAAGTGATTGAACTATTGCGAGATACCCTTTATAATAAATGCGAAAGAAATCGGGTGATCAGGTGTCAAAATTTAATCGTTTGCAAAAAATTATCCTAGGTGTCATTATCACCTTTTTAACGTTAGGGATTATCTTGCGTGTCGTTAGCGGTTCTACAACCGGTAATTTTATTTATGATGGTATTAGTATGTTGAAGTATTCTATGATAGATTATCCTTTACAAACCATACGAGGCTTTACAACGGATTTTGCTAATTTGTGGCAGGTACATGAAGAAAATGATCAACTGCGTTATGAATTGAGTAAAAATCCGTCCTATAAAGCGAAATACGAAAACGAGAAAGCGAAAAATGAGGAACTTAGCAAAGCACTTAAAATAAGTGATGAGGACGAACGTTTTTCTCACACATGGGCAAATGTTATTGATCGTGATGTTACTACATGGAATAATACCATTACAATTGATGTAGGAGAAAAAGATGGAATCCAAAAGGATCAGGCTGTTGTCAGCGTTGAGGGCTTGATTGGAAAGGTTGTCGAGGTTTCAAAATATACAAGCAAGGTAAAGCTTTTAACCTCTGAAGACAAATTAAATACTGTTTCGATTAAGGTGTTAGATGAAGATGGAAATGCCAGCATGGGGATTTTAGAGAGCTATGATGTAGGAAAGGGACGCTATGTCATTACTTTGTTTGATGAAGGTGCTGAAATAAAAAAAGGAATGACAGTCATGACCTCCGGTAACGGTGGAGTATATCCAAGCGGTCTGTTGATTGGTGAGGTGGAAAGTGTGCAGGCATTGATCAGTCAAACAGGGCAGACGATTTATGCAAAGCCGATAAAAAACTTCCAATCCTTTGAATATGTTTCCGTTGTTGTACCAAAGGGTGATGCATCATGATGATACATGCACTGTTTGTTGGTTTTTGCTTTTTATGTGATGAAATTCTGATGGTGTTATTTCCAAGTGATTTTCTAATGCAGGGACTTTTGTTTGTATCCAATATGGGTTTTTGTGCCATTATGCTGACGGTACGTAAATTTGATTGGATCAATACCTGCCTGTTTGCTTTTGGGTTTGGCATGATTTATGACTTTCTATTTGCCAAAGACTTTTTAGTGTATGCAATCGTATTTTTGATTGTGGCTGCTTTGTTACGAATTTGGACAAAGCATTTGACCGATACGCTGTTAGAGTGTCTTGTTCTCTGTATTGTTACAATTTTCGTCAAAGACTATTTGGTATATTTATATCAGATCGTACAGCGAGCAACGACCTTAACCTTTTTTGAGTGGGCAGCAAGTTATGAATTGCTGACACTACTTGCCAATGCGATTTTGGCGATGATCGTTATCTTTTTAATACGGATTAAAGATGATTATTTGGAGGTTAAGGCATTACGGGTACGCAAGGGGGAACGCGTAGAATGGTTCAGATTAAAATCAAAGCAGTAAAGGGAAGCTATCATGTTTTTGCTGTTTATGACGATGCCGATTTATTTTTTGATGAATTAGCACAAAGACTCAAACAATGTTGTATAAGAACAGCTCGGTTTGAGGCTTTTTTTCATATAGAGAACCTAACACAGAAGGATCTTGTTCGTTTATTTAAGCTTTGTGAACAAATAAATCTTAAAATTTTAGGTTTTGATGAGATGCCTCAGCCATCAATAGGTATTCATGAGGGAAATCTGCGTTATGCACGCGAATACGAGTTTACAGAGCCGCTTATCCTATTCGGTAATATTGAAAAATCGGTATCTGTTTGCGCAAAAGCAAATTTATATGTATTGGGACATGTACAAGGAGTATTGGATTTTTTATATGCCGATTGTGTATTATATGCTTCTTCTTTATGTGCAAATGTCCGAATCCACGATACAAGATTTCAAAATTTGACAATTTTTTCACCGTGTAAAGTATATTATGAAAAGCGAGAACTGAAGATTGAAATGGTGAAGGGGGAGAAATCATGGGAGAAGCAATTGCAATTACCTCTGGTAAAGGCGGCGTTGGAAAAAGCAGTGTCGCATTAAATATCGGAATGGTACTCGCGCAGCTTGGCAAGCGTGTTTGCTTGATTGATGTTGATTTAGGACTGCGTAATTTAGATGTTATGATGGGGTTGGAAAATCGTATCATTTATGATTTGGGTGATGTGATGGCAGGTAGATGTATTTTGTCGCAAGCAATGCTGCAAGATAAGACGGAGAAGGATCTATATTTACTTCCGGCATGCAAAAATTTACATATTGATCGTTTTCAGATAGAGGATCTAAAGGCTGTTACCAATCAACTTATACAGAGCTTTGATTATGTATTATTAGATGCACCGGCAGGAATCGAAAAGGGATTTCAGGCTTGTTTGGCATGTGCCGCTCGTGCAATTATAGTAACGACCTTAGATGTAACCTCCTTGCAAGATGCTGATCGTATTATCGGCTGTATGATGCAAAAGCAGCTTGTTTCAATTAGCTTTGTTGTTAATCGTTACAGCATGCGTAGTGTGGAAAAAGGAATCAGTGTATCTTTGGAGGACGCCAAGCGGTGGTTAGGAATTGATTTTTTGGGCTATGTGTTTGAAGATGAATTGATGCAAAAGGCGAATAATCGAGGACTTCCTGTTACTTTGCATCGGGAACAGCGTTTATATGCCTGTTTTATGAGCATTGCCAAACGAATGATGGGCGAGACTGTTCCATTACCAAGATGTACGAAGCATACGTTGCTATCTAAGCTCTTTGGTGAGCAGACTGGTTTTTTTTGATAATACGTGCTAAAATAACACATGTTAAACACGTATGAAGAAGGTGATGGGCATGCTAAAACAGTTTTTTAAGAAATTAGATGAGAAGTGTACCATTCAAAAGCTTGTGAAGGTCATTGCAGTTTTGCTTATTTTATATTTGTTGTTAGCGACACAGGCATATTGGGGAAGTTGGGTAGCGATAGTCTTATCAATTATAAAGCCATTCCTCATTGGCTTGGTGATTGCTTATGTCATGTATCCGATGGTTCGTTTTTTACAGCAAAAGGGTTTGTCAAAAAATGTGTCTATTGTTTTGTTATGGGGAGTTGCAATTGCTTTTTTGGCAATTCTCTTGATTGTGCTTATGCCCTTGCTTTATGATAAAATCAGTGGCTTTATTGTGTCCATGACAGAGGGTGTGCTTTGGATCAGTGATAAGATCAAAGAAATCGGGCAGTTTGAAAATTTCTCATTGATTGACAACTTGACGAAAAATATTATCAATATGATTTCAGCTTATGAGGGTTGGCTGCCTCAGTTTGTAGCAACCTTGCCAAACATTATGAGCGTACTTGTAGACAGTGTAACAACGATTGGATTTTCTATTATTATTGCAATTTATATGTTGGCAGATTTCAAAACGATCCGTCATAATATAAAGAGTACATTTGTAGCTCTGTTTCCTTCCAGTGAGAAATATTTGTATGAAATTGATGAAAATGTAACGGTATATTTGAAGTCCATGATTGTAATTATGCTTATTAAGCTATTTGAATATTGGGCATTTTACTATTTGATCGGACATCCGGATTGGGTAATTATTGGTATTTTATCAAGTCTTGGTTCATTGATTCCTTATTTGGGTGGAACGATTGCCAATAGTATTGGTATTATTACGGCATTAACGCTTTCACCACTGCGGATCCTGTTGTTGCTGCTAGGTATTTTTGTATTATCGCACATGGACGCTTATGTTATTTCTCCGCTTGTTCATGAAAAACGTTCTGCGGTTGGACCATTGGTAACTTTATTTGTAATTTTTGCTGGCGGAGTGATCATGGGCTGGGTTGGCATTATGCTGGCGATGCCGGTTGCCATCATCATTAAAACGATCATTGAGGTTAAAAAAGAAGAAAATAACAACGAAGGTAGCGCATAAAGCTATCTTTTTTTAATGAATAGTTATGTAATGCAATCGCTTGTTGTTCAAGTAACTGACGAAATTAAAAAAATAAACTACATATTAAAACGCTGTGGTGTTTTCTTCAAAACTATAAATACTCAAAAATATATATAGGAGAATACGCTTCTTTTATGCTGGCTTTTTCAATTTCTTTCTTTTTTTTTGATGTAAGGGTGTATAATGAAAAAAAAGAAAGAAGTGATGATATGCAGTTGTTGATTTTAATTTTAAAAGATATTGATAAAGTAGAGGAGCTTTTAAAGCAGCTTGCAGAGCAGGGGATTAAGGGTGCTACGACATTAGATGGTCATGGAATGGGAGAAGCATTAGCGGATATGGACGATATGCCGATGTTCGGTGCTTTGCGAACACTCATGGCTACCAATCATAAGCAGCCTAGCAAGGTGCTGTTAATGGTAGTAAAAGAGGAGCAGCTTGCTTTAATCAGTAAGATTATCAAGCAGGTTATCGGAGATTTATCAAAGCCGAATACCGGCATTATGTTAAGTTTACCGGTGCAGCATTGTGAAGGATTGGTTGATGACACATGCAAGTAAATATATTTGTTATCTTAGCACTATGTATTTTGTTATCCTTACTTGCCGGACGCATCGTTAAGCTGGCAAAGCTACCCAATGTAACCGGCTATTTGCTAATGGGGTTGCTTGTAGGACCGTATTGTCTTGGAATCATACCAGCGGATATGGTGGAGCAATTATCGCTGATTCCAGAGGTCGCTTTAGGCTTCATAGCTTTATCTATCGGTGCGGAATTTAAGTTATCGTATTTAAAAAAAGTCGGAAAGGCTCCAATCGTTATTGCGATATTGGAAGGTGTTGGTGCGGTACTGGTAGTGGATCTTGTCTTGATTTTGAGCGGGCATGATGTTGCGTTTTCATTGTGTCTGGGAGCAATAGCGGCTGCTACTGCCCCTGCGGCAACCTTGATGGTCGTTAAGCAATATAAGGCAGAGGGTCCTTTAACAAGAACGCTGCTTCCGGTTGTGGCGATTGATGATGCGGTTGCTTTGATTGGCTTCGGTATCAGTGTGGCAATTGCCAAAGCTATCCAGGATCCAAGCGGCAGTTCGCTTATCTTAGCGTTGGGAAAGCCATTGCTTGAAATTGGCGGTGCATTTCTTTTAGGAGGAATCCTTGGAATCCTTTTTGCGCTTTTAACAAAGCATTTTAAATCTCGTAACAATCGTTTAAGCGTTGCTGTAGCAATGGTATTTGTTACACTTGGCTTATGTGATATGTTGGGCTTGTCCAATTTGTTATGCTGTATGATGATGTCAGCGGTTTATGTGAATATCAGTGATGTGTATGAACAGGTGTTTGAGCTAACCGATCGCATTAGTGCTCCGATCTTTATGTTATTTTTCTTTTTAAGCGGTGCAGATTTAAATGTCGGTATCATTGCTGGGGTTGGTATGATTGGTGTACTTTATGTTATTTTTCGTGTTGTCGGTAAGGTGCTTGGAGCGTATCTTGGCGGTGTGATCTGTCATGTTGAGCCAACGGTTAAAAAATATCTCGGCTATACCTTGATACCTCAAGCCGGAGTAGCGATTGGCTTGGCTTCTACTGCCATGAGCGTAGTACCGGAGTATGGTGCTATGATTCAAACAATTATTTTGTGTGGTACGGTTATTTATGAGTTGATCGGACCGATAGCGACCAAGCTGGCTCTTAGTAAAGCAAAGGAAATCCAATAGCGGATTTCTTTTTTTGTTCTATGCTTGTGAGGCTGTCATATACTGTAGCATAAAGGAGGGAAGCTATGAACGATATCGATGCGTTGCATAGACGCATTCGTCAGCGACGAACCAAAGAAAAGCCAAGAGAACATAGGCTCGCACGCTTGCTATATCATATCGTTATGCTTGTGATGGGTATGTGTGTACTTACCTTGGCATTGCTATTGAATCAAAAATTAGAGCTTGTTTCATTACCGGCTGCCGTAGGTGATTTTCGTTTACAAGACTTAGGGAGCTGGCTGCCCTTTGAAAACTGGTTTTCGTTACAAGAAGAGGCTGTCAGTGCAACTCCGTCTTATGCATTGTTAAAGGATAATCAATATTCCAATGGCTCGAATATGGTTTATAATTTACAGCATGGTGTAGTGCTGCATGTAGAAAAGAGTAAGGCCAAAAGCAGTATTACGATTCGGCAGGATAACGGCGTGGTAGTTACTTATGGCAATATGGTAGAGGTTCATTTGAAAAAAGATGAGCGGGTCTTAAAGGATAAGGTGTTAGGTACGTATGAGGGTTATCTTACCATACAGCCGGTGAAGGATCATAAAAATGTAAGCTTACATGAAGCACTTGAAGTATAAGCTATGTATTTCTAAGCTTTGGCTAGTGGCACTTCCGCTTTTTATCTACCTTCATCTTACCAAATATATGTGTTTTATTTTTCTGATTTTATCCTTTCACGAATGTGCACATATTCTTGTCGCATGGCTTATGGGATATGAGTTTGAAAAAATCGTAATCTATCCCTTTGGTTTATCCGCAAGCATTCGAAATATCGGTCATGGAAAATTGATTAAGGAAATTGTTATCATTATTGCCGGTCCGCTCAGTCAACTTGTTTTTGTGGTATTGTTTCCGCATTGGGCAAGCATCGGTCTTATTTCCGATGGGTTTGCGAAGTATTTAAAAATGATCAATGCCAATATTATGGTCTTTAATTTACTGCCTATTTATCCACTTGACGGCGGTAGGCTTTTACAAAGCTTTTTTCATAGCTTTTTAACGTATCAAAAAGCACAGAAGTGGACGCTTGCGACCTCTATGGCGATATTGCTTGGGATTGTCGTATCATCTTTGTTGAAAGGGTGGAGTGCGCTTGTTATTGAGCTTTTTTTAGCTGTTCAGTTAATCATGACATGGCTTCAGTTACCTTATGATCGCTTGGCATTTTATTGTTATCGCTATGTGCATGCGAGCAATGAATTGCCACTGCTTCATCACCAAAGTGATTTATATCGCGGACGTTACAATATCATTGAAAAAAACGGGCATTGGATAGATGAGAAGGCATGGCTGCGGCGTATGTTTGGAAGCTTTAAACCCTAGTCGGATACATATCTTTGTGGTATAATCTAAAACAAAGATAGGAGGCTGGTGCTTGATGAAATGGAAAGCCGTGCTTTCATGTCTGCTGGCACTTTTGGTGGTAAGCGGGTGTGAGGATAAGAAGCCTAGTGTTGCGACAACTGTTTATCCGGTACAATATTTGGCACAGCGTATCGGCGGTGCTTATGTAGAGGTAAATATGATATCCGAAGATGGTCTAATTCAAAGAGCCTCTATAAAAAACAATTATAAAAAGCTTTTGAAAAACAGTGATATATTGTTTTATATTGGTGAATTAGAGCCGTATATGGAGCTATATACAGAGGAAATTCACGATAGCGGTGTTGCCTTGTTTAATTTGGCAACCAAGAGTGCAATTTATCCTTTCAAGCGTTATACACCGATTAAGGTAAATGGAGAAACGACCGTTGTAGAAAGTGAGTACTACGAGGGGACTGTCTTTTCGGGTATAGATAAATATCAGGAGGATCCGATTTTATGGATGGATCCGGTTGCCATGACGAGTATGGCAAGTGATATCCGTGATTGCTTGGTAGAGCTGTATCCGGAATATAAAGCTATTTTTGATGAAAACTATGATGTGTTGGAATTGGATTTGGCACGTTTAGATGCGGATTTTCAAGAGGTTGCGACAAAAAAAGAAAATCTGCGTTTTGTAGCTATGACACCAAGCTTTGGAAATTGGCAGAAATCTTATAATATTCAGGTATATCCGATTTCCTTATCCAAATATGGAGTGTTGCCGAATAAGGAACAGTTGGCTGCCATTAAAAAACGTATCTCGCAAGATCAGGTGCGCTATATTGCCATTGAGGAGAATTTAGCGCAGGATATGTTGGAACTGCAAAATCAGCTGATTGATGAGTTGGGGCTGGTTCCGGTTACACTGCATAATTTGTCAAGTATTTCCGATGCGGATAAGGAAGCCGGGAAGGATTATTTATCGCTTATGTATGAGAATTTAAAAACATTGGAAGGAATGTAAACAAAAGGTCGTAAGGCCTTTTCTTTTTAGAAAAGCAAAAAGACTGGGTTCAGCTTGGAATATGTGGTAAAATAAAAACAGACTTTGGAGGAAAATACGATATGGAAAAACTGCTTTTAATTGATGGAAATTCGATGCTTTTTCGTGCCTACTACGCAACGCTTTACGGACGTATGATGACAACGAGCAATGGGATTCCAACCAATGCAGTCTATGGTTTTATCACCATGGTAAATAAGGCTTTGGATATGATTGACCCCGATTATGTGTTTGTTGCTTGGGACGCCGGTAAGCCGACTTTTCGACATACAACCTATAAAGAATACAAGGGAACACGAAAGGAATTGGATAAGGAGCTGATCGTGCAATTTCCGATTGTACGTGAATATTTAGATGCGGCAGGTATCAAGCGCTATGAATGTGAAGGGATTGAGGCAGATGATATCATCGGTTCGATTGCGAAGCAGCACCCAGAATTAGCTATTCATATTTTATCGAGTGATAGGGATTTATTGCAGCTGATCGATCCAACGACTGATGTATATTTGATGAAAAAAGGAATCAGTGAAATCGAAGTCATGGACGAGGCACAGCTGATGGAGACTTATACGCTTTGTCCGCAGCAGATTATTGATTTAAAGGCTTTGATGGGTGATAGTGCCGATAATATTCCCGGTGTTAAGGGAATCGGTGAAAAGACAGCGATTAAGCTATTAAAGGAATATCAAAGTGTTGATAATGTATATGAGCATATTGCGGAAATAAAAGGAAAACTGAAGGAAAAATTGGAAAACGGTAAGGAAAGTGCCTTTCTTTCTAAGTTTCTAGCAACTATTAAAACCGATGCGAAGATTCCGGTGGATATGAAAACCTGCAAGCGAGTAGAACCGAGTACAACTTTGCATGACTTTTTTGTGAAATATGAAATGAACAGTTTTGCAAAAGCAAGTGCGAAAAAGGAAGAGGTAAAACGGGAAGGAAAACGTAATGTCGTTCCATGCGTTTCCAAAGAGCTTTTGGTCGATGGAAGTGTATTGTATGCTAATCTTGATGCTGAAAATTATTATGATGCAACCTTGTATGGATTTGCGATTGCTCATGGAAACAATTGTGAATATATTTCATTGGAAGATGCAAAAAACGATACTGCTTTATTGGAGTATATTCATACCGACAACGGGAAAATCGTATATGATGCGAAAAATGTTTATCATGCATGGCATCGCAACCATATTGCCTTTGTACCTGTACATCGCGATGTAATGTTGGAGGCATTTTTACTAGATGGAATGATATCTGATTATGATAAGCTGGCGGAAAAGTATGCCTTTGACTGCACACTTAGCAAGGAAGATGTTTTCGGAAAGAAGGGAAAACCGAAATTGGTGGTTGAGGAAGATGCGGCTGCCTATGCGATGCAATGTGCTGAAAACCTTGCCAACATTGAACAGCAGCTCTTTGATGAGCTGGAGCAAAAGGATATGAAGGAATTGTATGATACCATCGAAATGCCGGTGGTTGAGGTGTTGTACGCTATGGAAAAGGAAGGGGTGCACACCAGTGTCGAAACCTTACAGGAAATTGCGGAAGCAACGGGGAAAAAGATTGAAGCACTTAACGCGCAGATTTATGAATATGCCGGTATGGAATTTAATATCAATTCACCTAAACAGTTAGCTGTTGTACTTTATGATGAGCTAGGCCTTCCTTGTGGAAAGAAGCGCAGTACAGGTGCCGATGTTTTAGAAAAGCTGAAGCCGGTGCACCCAATCATTTCGCTTTTGTTGGAACAGCGAAAATATCAAAAGATTTACAGCACATACGCCGTCGGCTTGAGCAAGCATATTTTAAAGGACGGAAAGATTCATACTATTTTCAATCAGATTCAGACGCAAACCGGACGCTTGTCCTCCAGTGAACCGAATTTACAAAATATTTCGGTACGTGATGAGGAAGGAAAGGTTATCCGTAAGGCTTTTGTTGCTAGTCCTCAGCATACGCTGATGTCTGCCGATTATTCTCAGATCGAGCTTAGAATGCTGGCACACATGGCCAATGAAAAGACGATGATTCAAGCCTTTAATCAAGGCATTGATATTCATAACCAAACAGCTATGCAAATCTTTGATGTCGATCATGATCATGTCGATAGCAATATGCGGCGCAGTGCCAAGACCGTGAATTTCGGTATTGTATATGGACAAAGTGATTTCGGTTTAAGTGAACAGTTGGGAATAACAATGAAGGAAGCAAAGCGCTTTATTGATAAATATTTTGCCTCCTATCCTAATATTAAAACCTTTATGGACGATACCATTGCGTTCTGTGAGGAAAACGGTTATGTTAAGACGATGTTTGGACGACGTCGTTATATCAAAGAAATCAACGATAAAAATTATATGATGCGTGAATTTGGAAAGCGTGCGGCGATGAACGCACCGATTCAGGGAAGTGCTGCGGATTTGATTAAATTAGCGATGGTGCATATTTATCAGACGATGAAAGAAAAAAAGGTAAAATCAAGAATGATTTTACAAATCCACGATGAGCTTATTTTTGACGTTTGCGATGATGAACTGGATACGATGAAAGATATTGTTGAGCAGGGTATGCAGCAGGCGATGCAACTGCGGGTACCTTTGATTGCAGAAGCTAGCTTTGGCAAAACATGGTATGATGCAAAGTAGGTGAAACGATGCCGGAATTACCAGAAGTAGAAACCGTAGTGCGCACTTTGGAGCATCAATTACAACAGATTGAAATCATGGATTGTCGCGTACTGTGGGATAATATTATTGCTATGGATACACAAGCCTTTATCGAAACGATAAGGCATAAAAAGATTCAAGGCTATCATCGTCATGGAAAATATTTGATGTTTGATCTAGGAAGTTATGATTTTATCGTTCATTTGCGAATGGAAGGAAAGTTTTATGTGCAAGCTCCACAAGAGCCATACGATAAGCATACACATGTTATCTTTTCGTTATCTGATGGACGTGAATTGCGCTATCATGATACACGAAAGTTTGGCAAAATGGTGCTTTATCCTAAATTGGAGAACTATCAGGAATACCCGTGCTTTGCACATATCGGTCCCGATGCCTTCGATGAAGAACTTTGTGCGGATTCTTTATACCGTATGCTGCATAAGAAAAAGACCTACTTAAAGGCAGTCCTGTTGGATCAAAGCGTGATGGCGGGAATTGGCAATATTTATGCAGATGAAATTTGTTATGCGATGCGCATGCACCCGGAAACAAAGATATCGCATCTGCGTAAGAAAGATTTTGCTGTTTTGATAACAGAAACCAGAAGAATACTCAGCGGAGCGATACGTGCCGGAGGAACAACGATTCGCTCGTACACATCGAGCTTGGGGGTAGATGGACGCTTTCAGCTGAAACTGAAGGTGCATGCAAGGAAAGGAGAGGCATGTCCAAACTGTCAAGGAGAGATTAAAAAGATTACCGTGGCAGGAAGAGGAACGTATTATTGTCCGACATGTCAGAAAAAGCGATGAAAAAAATCGGAATTACCGGTGTCATGGGAGCAGGAAAATCCAGTGTGATCGAGATGTTGAAAAATGCAGGTTATCACGTCTTGGATTGCGATCGTATCAACGACGAATTGTTAATGAAGGGACATGCGGGATATCAAGCCTTGATAGCGGAATTTAAAGATACGATATGCGATGCACAGGGTGATGTCGATCGTATGAAAATGAGTGTCTTGATGTTTCAAGAGGCGGGAAATAAAGAAAAAATCGAGGCTATTTTACACCCCTTGATTCAAGCAAGGCTTCAACAGGAATTGGAACAGCTACAGCAAGAAACGCTTGTTTTTGTCGAGGTTCCTCTTTTGTATGAGGTTGGCTGGGAAAGCTGTTTTGATGAAGTTTGGGTAGTGGCAGCCGATGAGGAGCTGTTGTTAAAGCGATTGCAACAGCATCGCCATGTAGCAAAGGCAGAGGCAAAGGCACGCTTGCGTAAGCAGCTTCCACAAGCTGTCAAGGTAGAAAAAGCCGATCGTGTTTTATGGAATAATGGCGATAAAGAAGAGTTGCAAAGCAATATTTATGCTATACTAAAAGAAGCAGAAGGGTTTTGATGAAATGGATAAAGAGCTAGCCTGTAAAATAGAGGTACAGGGTATTTGGACAAGTGAAGGTTATTCGGCTTTTCAAATGTTGTATGTACCACTGATCGGTAATGAGGCGGCAATTTTGTATCATACATTGTTAAGCATTGCGCTTCGTCCGAAAAAGATCAAAAATCATCGTTTGATTTGCGAAATCAGCG
The DNA here is from genome assembly GCF_000154285.1 of Amedibacillus dolichus DSM 3991. Lineage (GTDB taxonomy): Bacteria > Bacillota_I > Bacilli_A > Erysipelotrichales > Erysipelotrichaceae > Amedibacillus > Amedibacillus dolichus. The sequence goes on from NZ_DS483470.1 coordinate 31,690, forward strand.
GACTGAGCATGGAAGCGATTGAAAAGCATCGCGTTGTATTGGAACAATACTTGTTACTAAAGACTTTTTATGATGCGGATAAGAACTGTTATTTGTATGAAGTATTTATGCCGAAGTTGGGAAATGATTTTTTACGTCATGAGGTATTTGGACGGCTGTATATGAAAAAAATGGGAGAAAAGGTCTACCAGTTCAATAAGCTGTGCTTTGCGAAAGATTATGAAGATAAAAGCGGTTATCAGGATATTACGATTCCTTTTGTAAATGTACTAAAAGGACAATGGGCGGAAAAGGAAGAAGAAAGCTTTCGCAATATGAAGCCAAAACAGCATGAGCTTTATCAAAACGATATTCCGTTGAGCTTTAATTTTGATCGCTTTTTGGCTGGAATTACCAAAACCATTTTCCCGGAATCACAGCGCAGTGAACAAAACTTACGTTTGATTGGTGAATTGGCAACGATTCATGGCATTGATGAACAGGATATGATCGCAATCGTAAATAAAGCCGTTGATGTAAAAAGCGGGAAGCTGCGCATCGAGCTTTTAAAAAAGCTGGCAAGAGCATCGAAAAGTAAATTCGAGGTATTGGAAAATCAAGATCCATATCGCCTTCCTCCGGTTGTCTTTTTACAAAATAAGCAGCATGGTGTGGAGGTTTCCCGTTCCGATAAATTCCTAATAGAGACTCTGATTCGAGATTATCGCATGCAGCCGGAGGTTGTGAATGTTTTAATTGAATATGTATTGGATACGAAAAATCAGCAATTTCCTAAGGCTTATGTCGAAAAGGTTGCCGGTACGTGGGTACGTCTTGGAATTGATACTGCAGAGAAAGCACGCAAACAAATTCAAGAGGAACAGGCAAATCGAAAGAGCTTTAAGGCAAATAAGGAAAAGAAGCTTCCAAGCTGGTATCATGATCAATCCGACATACCGAATGATACAGAAGATTTTAATGAGGAAGAAATGCTGGAGCTACAAAAGCGATTGCGGGGTGAATAGATGGAACGAGTGCAATTTAACTATACATTATCTTCAGAAGCACAGCAGGAAAAACAGCGATTGGTTCAGCATTTGATGAAAAATGCTGATATTCGCGACTTGATGAAGCGTTATCCGCAAATAGATGAAGCTTTTATTTACGCACATAGCGGACGTTTGCAGGATTATGTGCATACGATGGAAAAATGTAAAAACTGCAAGGGACTTGATTTTTGTACGCAGGCAACTAAGGGACATCGCTTAGGATTGAAATATGATGGATTTTTGATGAATGAGCAGTGTCGCTGTGCTTATCAAGAAAAAAAGGAACAGTTTTTACGGTTGAAGAAACGATACGTAGAGGCAGATTTGGCAGATGCGTATTTTCACATTGATATAAGTGCAATTGATGTTCGTAAAGAAAGTGATGAATATAAGTCGGCATATACAAAGATATTGCGTATGATCAGTGAAGCACAACCGGAAAAGGGAGTGTATCTTTCCGGTAAGCCGGGTGCCGGGAAAACGTATTTGGCAGCGGGAGTCGCAAATTATTATGTGAAGGAAGGCAAGCGTGTGGCTTTTGTCAGTGTTCCAAAACTGATTGCTGATTTAAAAATGCTGTTTCATGACGCATTAGCTTTTGAACAGCGCTTAGGAAGAATCAAGCGAGCCGATGTTTTGGTATTAGATGATATCGGCGGTGAAAATCTTAGCGCTTGGAGCCGTGATGATATTCTTTTGCCACTGCTTGATGCACGTATGGAACAGCATCGTCTGACGCTGTTTACCAGCAACTATTCTATGGTAGAATTAAAGGAGCGTTTAGAGACGACAAGCAGGGGAGTAAGAGAGCCGGTCGCTGCGGAAAGATTATTCGAACGATTGAAAACGCTATCCTCTGAAATATTTATAAAAGGTGATAGTAGAAGAAAATAATTCTAGTAAAAGACGGAAGAAAATGTTATCATAATAAGCGTGAATGGAGGAATTCTTATGGTAAAACGTATTGGTGTTTTAACATCTGGTGGCGATGCACCGGGTATGAATGCTGCAATTCGTGCCGTAACAAGAGTCGCACTTAACAGTGGTATTGAAGTGTTCGGTATCTATAACGGATATAAAGGCATGGTAGAGGGTGATATCGAGCCTTTGACCAAAGCCAGTGTCGGTGAAATTATTGATCGCGGAGGAACAATTTTAGGTTCTGCGCGTTTGCCGGAGTTTAAAGATCTGGAGGTGCGCACGAAGGCGGTTGCTCAGTTACAGAAAAGAGGAATTGAAGCGATTGTCGTGATTGGTGGAGATGGTTCCTATCGTGGTGCGCTTGCACTTACGGAAATGGGAATCAACTGCATCGGTTTACCGGGAACGATTGACAACGACATCACCTGTACCGATTTTACCATTGGGTTTGATACTGCCTTAAATACGATTGTTGAGGCAGTGGATAAGCTTCGTGATACATCAAGCTCTCATCATCGCTGCTCGATTGTCGAGGTCATGGGAAATCGCTGTGGTGATTTAGCCATTTATTCCGGTATTGCCTGCGGTGCGGAAATTATTGTAACTTCACAGACAGGCTTTGAGGAAAGCGAAGTGTTGGAGCGTTTACGTGATTTGGATCTTATTAAGAAAAAAAGACAGGCAATTGTGATCATTTCGGAAAAAATTACCGATGTTCATCAATTTGCGAAAAAGGTAAGTCTGCATACCGGATTTTCCGGGAGAGCAACGGTATTAGGACATGTTCAGCGCGGTGGTTCACCTACTCCTAATGATCGTGTATTGGCAAGTCGAATGGGAGAAAAGGCAGTTGATTTGTTGATGCAGGGAATCGGAGGACAGTGTGTCAGTATTCGCAATAACGAAATTATTTCGGTTCCGATCGAAGAAGCATTGAACATGCCAAGGGATTCACGTAAGAAATTGCATAACCTGTTCGATCGCTTGGTATAAAGCTGGAAAAAATGGGAATGTAGTAGGTAAAGAGAAAGGAATTTTGATTGATATGTTAGAGGTTAAGAAAACTAAAATTATTTGTACGATAGGGCCTGCTTCGGAATCTAAAGAAATGATGCATAAGCTGGTAGATGCTGGTATGAATATCATTCGTTTGAATTTTTCTCACGGAGATTTCGAAGAACATGGAAACCGTATTAAAAATATTCGCGAAGTGGTAGAGGAAACCGGAAAGAGCATCTCTATCTTATTGGATACAAAGGGACCGGAAGTTCGTTTAGGTGATTTTGCGAATGGAAGTGAAGCTTTTGAAGCCGGTGATGTTGTTACAATCGTTCGTGAAAAGGTTTTAGGAACACATGAAAAATTTCATATTCAATGTCCGGAAATTTTCGATGATGTAGATGTGAATGGAACGATTCTTATTGATGATGGAAAATGTCGCTTGACTGTGCTTGAAAAGCGTGAGGGTGAATTGGTTTGCCGTGTAGAAAATCCACATGTGTTAAAGAGCAGAAAGGGCTGCAATTTGCCGGGAGTTAAGCTGACAATGCCGTTTATTTCTCCTAAAGACGAGGCGGATATCCGTTTCGGCTGCCAAATGGGAATTGATTATATTGCGGCATCTTTTACAAGAAGAAAAGATGATGTATTGGCAATTCGTCAGATCTTAAAGGAAGAAGGCAGAGAAGATATCCAGATTATTCCGAAGATTGAAAACCAAGAAGGTTTTGATAATTTAGAGGAAATTCTAGAGGTTGCTGACGGTGTTATGGTTGCACGCGGTGATTTAGGTGTAGATGTTTCTTTGGAATTGGTACCGATTTATCAAAAGAAGATCATTAAGGTTGCCAATGAGCTTGGAAAACCGGTTATTACGGCTACTCACATGTTGGAAAGTATGCAGGGGAATCCACGTCCGACTCGTGCAGAGGCAAGTGATGTGGCAAATGCTATTCTTGATGGAACCGATGCGATTATGTTAAGCGGTGAGTCAGCAGCCGGTGATTATCCGGTAGAAGCTGTTCAGACAATGGTAAAAATTGCGAAAGCAATGGAACCTACACTTCCATACCATGATCGTTTGAAGCGTTCTATCAAAACTTGTCAGCGTACAAAGAATGATGCGATTGCAATTTCCGTTGCTGATACTGCAATGGCGCTTGATATTGCAGCTATTATTGCATTTACGCAAAGTGGAACAACTGCTCGTCGTATTTCCAAATTCCGTCCGGAAGCACCGATTGTTGCGGTTACCTTTGATAAGAAAACACAGCGTTCCCTAGCATTAAATTGGGGCGTAAATACATATTTCTCCGAAACTAAAAATGAAGAAAGCACCGATGTGGAAATGGCAAGAGAAATTGCTAAGAAAATGGGTGTTGAGGTTGGCAAGACCATTATCGTCGTTGCCGGTTATCCGGTAGGCTGTGGTGCTACCAACGTTATGAAAATTATAGAGGTTAAATAATTAAAAAAAGCTGTGATGCGGATTGCTCGTTCAATCATTATATGCATTCAGCTTTTTTTGTTGCTTGATAGTTTAAAATGCAAGCTTTTTGCAAGTAATTTGCGTGAGCACCGCCATTCTTTTTATGATATGATGATATCGTGATAAAGATAGCGAAAATAACTAGGGGGGCGAAACGATGAAACGACTTTCGGTAGTATTATGTATGATGTGTTTATTAGCCGCATGTGCAAAGGACAATTTTCAAGTGGAGGAATCCTATACCGTAGAATTGGGTTCTAAGGTATCTACGGAAGCAAAAGCTTATTTAGCCAAGGATACAGACAAGGAAGTATTAAAGGACACTGTTATTACCTTTAAGAAGGATAAAGCATACAGTGTTGATAAGAAAAGCAGAAGCTTAAAGCCAACAAAAGGAAAATATCTTCCGGTTGGTAAGTATCATGCAACAGCAGTTTATGATGATGAAAAGGAAAGCTTTGTTGTAGAAGTAAAGGATACCAAAGCACCTACCTTTGTAGATTTAAAAGAGGAAATCATCATCGAAGCCAATGTCGAGAACGTAGATCTAACCAAATACTTTAACGCAGAAGATTTATCGGAAACAAAGATTTCCGTAGATAAAGCAAAGCTTGATCTAACCAAGGAAGGAACTTATGGCATTACCGTTACAGCCACAGATACTTATAAGAATGCAAAAGCGGAAAAAGTAGTAGTGAAGGTCGTAAGCTTAGAGGTAGCGGAAAAGAACGGTGTAACAGCGATGAGTGATGGCACAAAGCCACAATCCAAAGCATTAAAAGAAAAGACAGCAAAAGATACAGATAAGCAGGAAACACAGCAAGGACAAGGAAATGCAAATGCCGGAGCAAACACGAATACCTATGCACCTCCTGTCAGCAACAATAACAGACCATCTGGAAATAACGGAAATGGAACAACCAATAATTCAGTAATACCACCTGCCCAAAATACCTGTGTCTTTGATGGAACATATCAAGATTTAGGAAATTCCGGTTTGGTATTTGATACGAAGGAAGAAGTGGATACTTATGCAAATGAGTGGCTATATTCTGTTGAAAATGAAAACGGACATGATTATTCTGGTTATATAGCATGGACAGTTCGTGATAATTGCGGAGCAGAAACGCAGAAATGGACCATTAACTGGGAAGGGGCTAGAAAATAATTGCAATTAAGGTGAGAAATCACCTTTTTTATATTAAGTAGAAGAAAATAGATTTGTAAACATTAGAAAAGAGAGGTGGTTTGTTTGAATACTTGAATACCAATACATGATAGCAGATAGGAAAGAAACAGATTTTGATATGTTCTTTATGTAAAGGAGGTGATAGCTTTGATGTAGCTGTATTATTTATTAAGTAGATTTTCTTATGGGATAGGAAGATTCCTATGTTCAATGAAGCAGTCGAATGACTGTTTTTTTATGTTTGCTTTGAAAGGAGGATATTATGAAATCAAAGCTAAAAAAGTTAGTTATTGCTTTGGTCGCAATGCTAACTGCATTTACCGCTATGCATATTTCAACGAATATTTATGCAGCCGATCAACCCGCAACAATAACTCTTGGTGCATATACTGGCTACAGCTCAACTAGTTATAATGCTGATGGTGTGCATTATATCTTTAATGAAAATATGCAACAAATTCTAATTGACGGAGAGATTGGTTTTTGTGTTGAACCTGGTATTTTATTACAACCGGGAAGCGGGTTTGTTCCAACAGCTTATGATAGAAGAGAAATAGCGATCATCGCTTATGAAGGGTGGGAAAAATCAGCAAAAACAGCTGCGGATTATGTTGCAACTCAATTTATGATTTGGGAAGCAGTTGGCGGTCGAATAACAAGAACGAATTTTTCTGATTATGGCGCATATAAAGCGAATATTCAAAATCGAATTCATCATCATTTCGATAAACCGTCATTCGATAATCAAGAAGTTACTTTAAAGGTTGGCGAGAGTATTACGCTTACCGATACAAAGGGAATATTTAAGGATTTCCATTTAGTTGATACAGGTGGACTTCAAGTTAAAAAGAACGGTAATCATCTGACTATTACCGCAACTGCAAGCGCTCCTGAAAAGACGACAGTTCAGTATCAAAAAATACCATCTAAATACGTGGGAACTTCTATTGCATACAAAAAAGCAGGCTCACAAATACCGGTTAAATTCAAAGTGAAGGATCCACAAAACATAAAAATAAGAGTAAATGTACAAAAATATGGGTCTTTAAAGCTTGCAAAACAAGATGATGAAGGCAATTTTGTTCCGAACACCAGCTTTCAATTATCTTATAACGCCGATATGAGTAAGCCAATCGGTACATATAAAACCGGAGCTGATGGTACGGTAACGATCCATCAGCTATTGCCACAAACAGTATATGTGCAGGAGGTTGATGTTCCCGATCACCTAGTGCTTAACAGTACAGTTAAATCCATAAAGATAGAGCCAAATAAGGTTTCTGCCTTTACGCAGATAAATCATTGGAAGAAAGGAAAGTTTCAATTCGTAAAAAAAGATGCAGATACCGGAAAGGTAATCCAATTGGCAAATACTACCTTGGAGGTTTATGATACTTCCGGTAATAAAATCAAGACCGTAAAGACTGACAAAACGGGTAGTGTAACAAGTGAAGATTTAAAGTACGGGGATTATGTTTTTAAGGAGGTTGCTGCACCTCATGGCTATCTATTGAATGGGGAAAGCTTTAAAGGATCGATTCGTGAAGATGGAGCTGTTGTAACCGTAGAAATCAAGGATAAGCGTGTGAAGGGAAAGGTGCAGATAACCAAAGTCGATAGTGAAACAGGGAATGCTGCACAGGGTGATGCGAGCTTAAATGGGGCGATATATGGCTTATACGCAAGAGAAAACATTGTAGATCCATCAAATGATGGTGTTGTGTTGCATAAAAAAGATACCTTGGTTGAACAAATTACGTTACAAGGTGTAGAAGGAAGCTTTTCAGAGCAGGATTTAGGGAAGTATTATGTGAAGGAGATTCAAGCACCACAAGGGTATCAGCTGTCCAAAAAGGAATATGATGTAGCATTAAGCTATGAGGGACAAAATGTTCCTGTAGTGCTTCGTGAGGTTGCTGCTAAGGATAAAGTCATTACAGGTAATGTTGAAATTCATAAGTATTGTGCGGATAGCGATAGTGCAGAGGTATTAAAGCCAGAACAGGGTGCTGAGTTTACGGTGATACTAAAAAGTCTTGTAGATAAGTATAAAAGCTTTGAGGAAGCTTTGAAGCACACCGATGAATTAAGTAAAAGAGAGTATGATGTGTTGGTTAGTGATAAAAACGGTTATGCAAAGTCAAAGGATTTGGCTTATGGAGAATATGTTATGAAGCAAACCAAAACATCAGATGCGGATATTTTGCCATTAAAGGAAGAAATTACTTTTACGATTCATAAACAAAATGAGCAATTTTCATACAGCATAAAGAATGCTTTGACAGAAAGCTATGTAAAGATCATGAAGTACGATAAAGCAACTCAAAAGGAAATTACGTTAAGCAATATGAGTTTCAAGGTGTGGGACGTCAAGCATCATAAATATGTATCACAAAAGGTAGGTAATAAGCGTATAGATACGTTTACAACCGATGAAAAAGGGCAAAGTACATTGCCGCTGCCATTAAAAAGTGGAGCGTATGAGCTGCATGAAGTGAAAGCACCAAATGGATATTTGATTCATCAAGCTCCAATTCCATTTGAAGTAAAAAAGGCAGTATTTGAGGCTGATGAAGATGGTGATCCGATAACGGTTGTAAAGGTGTATGATGATATGCCGACAGGAAGAATCGTATTGAAAAAGAGTTTTGAAGCAGCAAAAGATGAAGTAATCAAAGGAGCTGTTTTCCAACTAACGGCAAATAGCGAAATTATCAATCCGAGAAACGGAAGCGTTATTTATCATAAGGGCGATAAGGTAAATGTAGGTCAGGCTGAAAACGGGCGCTATGAGATAAATGAAGATGGTATTTTGGACATTGCCGGACTTCCGTTAGGAATCGGAAAAGCAAGCTATGCATTACAGGAAATCGAAACGGCTGACGGATACGTGCTGAGTGATAAAAAAATCGTATTTGATTTTGAAATGAAGGACGATACGACAAAGGAATATGTGCTGAAGGATAGCATAGAAAATAAGCAAACGATTGTTGAAATCACGAAAGAGGATACCAAAGGGAAGGCGATCGCAGGAGCTGAGATACAGGTATTTGATGAAAAGGATACGCTTGTTAGCGAATGGAAAACAAGCCAAGCACCGCATACGATAAAAGGCTTAGCGGTAGGCAAAAAGTATCGCTTACATGAAAAGGAAGCACCACTTGGTTATGCGCAAGCAAAGGACGTGTATTTTACAATAGAAAATACGGAAAAAGTACAAAGTGTCGCGATGAGAGATATACAGGTAAAGGTAAGAAAGGTTGATGAAGCAGGAAAAGCATTGGCAAATGCAAGATTTATAGTAACCGATACAAAGACAAAGCAGATTGTCGATCGCTTTACCAGTGATACAAAGGGGAATGTAGTTAAGCATTTGATTGAAGGACATAGCTATATTCTACAAGAGGTCGAGGCTCCGAATGGCTATGTACCAGCAGATCCTGTAGAGTTTACACTAAAGGATAAGGATATAACAATTACGGTAGAAAATAAGCCTTTAAAGATTGAGCTTCAGTTGGTAAAAATAGATAGCGATACGAAAAAGCCAATTGTATCGAAGCAATTTGTATTTCAAGCCTTTGCAGACAAAGAGTGCCGCCATAAGCTTGCAGATGCTGTCATTGATACCAAGAAAGGAACAGCAGCCTTTACATTCCGTTATGGAAAGTATTGGGTCAAGGAAATTCAAGCACCGAGCGGATATCAAGTGCGAGATGATGCGATTGAAGTTACAGTTAATGAAAAGGGTGTTTTTGTAAACGGAGAAGCACTACGTAAAACGGAGCAGGGATATTACTTCCATTTTGAAAATACAAAACTTCCTGCAACTTCGGATCACACCAACCTACCGCTATTTTTCGCAAGTCTTATCATCAGTTTGTTTGCCTTTGTGCTTATTATCAGAGTGAAGCGATAACACATAATCATTGCAATACAATAAGAGCTACAAGAAGAAAATGACCAAAATGCTGAAAATGCTTTCATAAGAAACAAAATAATCAAGAATATGATAAAATAAAGACATCTGTAAAGGAGGACGCTATGAAAGCATATATTGGTGTTGATTTAGGTGGTACAAATGTACGTGTTGCTAAGGTTGACGAGAACGGAACGATTTTACAAATGGTAAAGGAAGCTACAGAGATTGAACAAGGTGTCGAGCATGTTGTGGCAAAAATAATTTCTATGATTGAAAGAATCGATCGTTATGCGGATTGTGAAGGAATCGGAATGGGAGTTCCCGGACCGGTAGATACGGTTCAGGGGAAAATGGTTTTAGCAACAAATTTACCGGGCTTTGAAGGATATCCGATTGCTCAAAAAATAGGAGATCACTTCCATCTTCCGACATTTGTTGATAATGATGTAAATGTTGCCGGAATGGGAGAAGCGATTTTAGGAGCCGGTAAAGATGAAGAAATTGTTTATTATGTTACGATTTCAACCGGTATTGGCGGAGCACTAGTCGTTGATAAGAAGGTGGTTGCCGGAAAGAACGGGCATGCCGGTGAGATTGCCAATATCATCATTGATCGCAATCGCGAAAAGGTGAATTATTTAAATATCGGGGCAGTAGAAAATGAAGCAAGCGGAACGGCGCTTACAAGAAAGGGCAGAAGGCTTTTCGGTGAGGATATGATAGCACATGCAGGTGATGTTTTTGCTTTGGCACGCCAAGGAAACAGTGAGGCGCTTGCACTCTGCGATGAAATGGCTTATGATATTGCTGTTATGTTTTCGATCATTGCACATGTTGTTGATCCGGCGGTGTTTGTTATCGGTGGTGGAGTCATGAAAGGAAAGGACGTTTTCTTTGAAAAGATGGAGCGCGATTTCCGTTCAATGATTCATAAGGGCATGCAGACAGTGAAGTTTAAAGAAGCTCAGTTAGAGGAGCCGGGAATTATCGGTGCGGCGATGCTTCCGAAAGCATATTTGAAATAGAAAGGAATAAGTCAATGAATAGAGAAATCATACAAACATACGCAAAGCTGGTCATTGTCAAAGGCGTAAATGTACAAAAAGGACAGACATTATTGATCAATGCGGATATTGATACGGTAGATATGGCGAGAGCTTGTGTAGAGGAGGCCTATAAGGCAGGAGCAAAAGAGGTTGTTGTTACATATCGTGATGAAACAATCGATCGTTTCCATTATCAATATCAAGATCTTGATACGCTGACTACTGTACGTGATTTTCAAATTGCCAGTAAGCTGGAATATTTTGAAGAAGGAGCCTGCATATTGAATCTTATCTCACGCATTCCCGGTATTTTAAATGGCTTAGATGTGGAGAAGGTAAATAAGCATTTGCATGCATTCGCATTAAAAAGCAAAAAGGTACGCGAGTATACGATGCTAAGCAAGACACAGTGGTGTATTGCTGCTGTACCTAATAAGCAATGGGCCATGCAAGTGTTTCCAAACTGTAAAGATGAAGAGGAAGCAGTGGAGCTTTTGTGGAAACATATTTTAGCTGCTGTCTATGTTGATGGAGAAAAGGATCCAATCGAATTGTGGACGAAGCGTGATGCTGTTTTTGCAAAGCGCTGTCAAATTTTAAACGATTTTCGTTTTCAATCACTTCACTTTACCAATAGTATGGGAACGGATTTGCGTATTGGTTTGGTAGAAGGGCATTTATGGGCAGGTGGCAGCGAAAAGACGCCGCAAGGAATTTCTTTTAATGCAAATATGCCAACGGAAGAAATCTTTAGTGTTCCTGATTTCCATGTCGCAGAAGGAATCGTATATGCCAGTAAGCCATTGCTTTACAATGGTTCTTTAATTGAGGATTTTTGGCTTTCTTTCGAGGCAGGAAAAGTAGTTGATTTTGATGCGAAAAAAGGAAAAGAGGCACTTTCGCAGTTAGTCAATTTTGATGCGGGAAGCTGCCGTTTAGGAGAAGTTGCTTTAGTACCGCACAATTCTCCGATTTCACAAAGCGGAGTTCTGTTTTTAAATACGTTGTTTGATGAAAATGCAAGCTGCCATTTGGCTTTGGGCAATGCTTATCCGACATGTGTAGAAAATAATGATACGTTAAGCGAGGAAGATTTTGCTCGTTTAGGTGTTAATGTTTCATTGGTACATGAGGATTTTATGTTTGGAACTGCCGATATGAAGGTTGTCGGAACTTTGCATGATGGAAAGAAAGTTACTATTTTTGAAAACGGAAATTTTGTAATCGAATAAATGAAGAAAGAGAAGCAGATCTTAGCACTGCTTCTTTTTGGTTACAAGCAAGGATATAGACTAAAGCTGAAAAGTGAATATCTATGGTTGATTTCGATTTGAAAATTTGAAGTAAGATAAATAAATAGCGGATATAGTTTTTATCTTGACTATACACTTTAGATAAAATGAGAAAAAAGAAACCGCCAATAATCGAAAAAAAGCATTTTGCAGCAAACAGATTGACATTCAAGATAGAATGTTGTATAAAGTATACATAAAAAGACGAAGAAAAGGATATGGATCTTTTGGATTGATGTAGAGAGAAAAGCGGTTGGTGAAAGCTTTTTGAAAAGAAAATGGATCTACTCCCTTGGAGTTGCTCCCGAAAGGGATAGCCGTTTTGCCTACGTTACAGGTTTGAGGGCATGCGTGAAGCATGAACAAAGGTGGTACCGCGTGGAAGACTGACGTCCTTTGATGTCAGTCTTTTTTTTAATGGAAGAAGAATACATTTAAAAAGCAAGAAAAAAGAGGAGGAAAAGAAAATGATCGATATTAAAGAGCATGAGCAGTTAAGTGTAATGAATCATTCCTGTGCGCACATGATGGCACAGGCAGTAAAAAGATTGTATCCGCAGGCTAAGTTTTGGGTAGGGCCTGTGGTAAGTGAGGGCTTTTATTATGATATTGATTTAGGAGATCAGGTTATTAAAGATGAAGATCTAGCAAAAATCGAAAAAGAAATGAAGAAGATTGCCAAAGACGGAAAGCGCATCGTACGTAAAGAAATCTCTAAGGACGAAGCTTTGGAAATGTTTGGTGATGATCCTTATAAGGTGGACTTGATTCAAGATTTAGAAGATGGGAATATCACTTGTTATCAGCAGGGAGAATTTATTGATTTATGCCGTGGGCCACATGTAGAAAGTGTAAAACAATTGAAAAACTTTAAGCTGTTAAAGCATTCCGGTGCTTATTGGAAAGGTGATGCCAATAATAAGGTGTTGCAGCGTATTTACGGAGTTTGCTTTCCAACTGCTGAAGAACTGGAAGAACATTTGCATTTATTGGAGGAAGCAAAAAAACGCGATCACAAGAAGCTAGGGCGTGAGCTTGGTATCTTCATGATGAGCGAGTATGCTCCGGGCATGCCGTTTTTCTTACCAAATGGTATGATTTTGCGTAATATTTTGGAGAACTTTTGGTATGAGGAGCATACCAAAGAGCATTATCAGTTTATCAAAACGCCTATTATGATGAGCAAGGAGCTTTGGGAAACAAGCGGACATTGGGATAATTATAAAGAAAATATGTATATTTCTATGGTAGATGATCGAGAATTCGCAATCAAACCAATGAATTGTCCGGGTGCATTGCTTGCTTATAAGGCAGGACTACATTCCTATAAGGATTTCCCACTACGTATGGGAGAATTAGGACAGGTACATCGCCATGAAGCAAGCGGTGCTTTGAATGGCTTGTTCCGTGTGCGTACCTTCACACAAGATGATGCACATATCTTTATGCGTCCGGATCAAATCGAAAGCGAAGTTATGAGCTTAATTAGCTTTATCGATCGTATTTATGCTTCCTTAGGATTAAGCTATCGCATTGAATTATCGACTCGTCCGGAAGAAAAATATATCGGTGATTTAGCTATTTGGGAAGCAAGTGAAGCAGCTTTGGCAGCAGCTTGTAAACATGCAGGTAAAGATTATAAGGTCAATCCGGGTGATGGAGCCTTCTATGGTCCAAAGCTTGATTTCCATATCAAAGATTCCCTAGGCAGAGAATGGCAATGCGGAACTATTCAGTTGGATATGAATTTACCGGAGCGCTTTGATTTGACCTATGTAGAAAGTGATGGTTCTAAAGCACGTCCGGTAATGTTGCATCGTGTTATTTTCGGATCTATTGAGCGTTTCATCGGGATTTTGATTGAGCATTTTGCAGGACATTTCCCAACTTGGTTGGCACCTCAGCAGATAATGGTCGTACCGGTTCACTATGAGAAGCATCTTTCATACGCAGAAAAGGTAAACGAAATGCTTGTACAAAACGGATTTAGAAGCAAATTAGATGCAAGAAACGAAAAATTGGGGTATCGTATTCGTGAAGCTCAGCTTGCGAAAATACCATATCAGATTGTGCTTGGAGATGGCGAAGAAGAAAACGGTACAGTAACGATTCGTCGAGCACAAGGGAAGGATTCGACTACACTTCCTCTGGACGCATTTATCGCAATGCTGAAAGAAGAAGTGGAGGAAAAACGTTTATGAAATTTTTAAAAGCTCTTTTTGTCGGTATTCTATCTTTTACACTTGTTGCTTGTGCCACGAATCAGGAAAGTGAAGCAATCACCGTTATGACTCCGATGGGAGCAACGGCTCTTTCTATGCTAGGCTTATACGATGATGAAAAGGTAACGATTGATACAGTAGATGGAAGTGATGCATTATCTGCACAGCTGCATAAAAAAGATGGTTATGATGTTATCGTAGCACCAATCAATTTAGGAGCGAAGCTGATTTCCACCGGAAAAACAGAATATGTTTTACATTCTATTGTAACTTGGGGAAATCTCTATATTGTAGGAACTGATGAAGCAGCACTTACGCAGGAAGGTAATTTTGCTGCCTTTGGTGAAGGAGCGGTTCCGCAAAAGGTTTTAACATCGGCATTCGACATGGAAAACATGGTGCCTACAATTACTTATTATAATTCCGTAAATGATGTGCAGGCACAGCTATTAACCGGAAAAGCCAAGATCGGTATGTTGGCAGAACCTGCAGCTACGGCAACCATTGCGAAAGCAAAAGAGAAAAATATAGAATTGAAGGTACTTAAGGACTTGCAAAAGGAATATAGCGGTAAGCTGAACCTAGAAAGCGAAGGATATCCGCAGGCAGCGGTATTTGTTCGTAAGGATTCTTTAGAAAAAAGCGAAGCTTATTTAGAAAAAGCAGCTACCTTTGTGAATGAAACAGCTGTAAAGAAAGAAGAGGCAATCAACACGGCAGTAGAAGCGGCAACAACAGAAAAGCTAGGTGTTCCCAGCTCTGAAATTGCCGTAAAAACATGGAAACGACAAAATATTCATTTTGTAAAAGCGAATACTGTAAAAAAGGATATTGACACTTTCTTAGAACAGTTTAAAATTACTTTAGATAGCGCATATTATGCGAAATAGGAGGATTTTATGAGATACGCAATTACTTATGAAAATAATATGGTTTTTCAACATTTTGGTAAAACTCCACAGTTTTTAATGGTTGATTTGGAAGATGGAAAGCTTACACAAGAACTTGTTTCTACCGATGGTAAGGGACATGGTGCATTGGCGGGCTTTTTGAAGGAACATCATGTTGATACGCTTATTTGCGGTGGTATCGGACAGGGTGCCAGAGATGCTTTGGCTGCTGCTAATATCGGCTTGATCTCTGGAGCAAAAGGAAGTATAGAAGATGTACTTTCCGCACTGACTGCCGGCACTTTAAAAGATGATCCTAGCGGAATGTGTAACCATCATCATGAGGGGGAAGGACATTCCTGCTCACATGAAGAAAAGGAGCATTCCTGTACTTCTCATAGCTGCACACATTAAATATAATCGAAGATTATGGTGATGTCTTTTCATGAAGGCATCATTTTTTTATTGTAAAAATTATTTTTTTCTAGCATTCTCACAGCATTTGAGATACAATACTCTTACATGTTTTTTGGAGGTAATGATGAGATTTTATGATGAATTGCAGCTTAATCAAGCTGGCTCAAAGGAATTGATTAGAAAAAGTGAAGATAGAAAAGCGAAGCTTTATCATATCTTTGTTTATTTATTTAAGATTGCCATTACGGTTGGCTTTTGTTTCCTGTTTGTAACTTCATTCAGCATGGCATTCGGTAGTGATAACAGCATCGTGGGTGTTGTTGTTTTATTGTATTTGTTAGTTTTCCGCAATTCGCATTTTACAGTTAAAACGAATCAATCCATTTTGCTGATTTGGTTATTTTATTTCCTAATGGCATTTATGCCAAGACTAGCAAACATAAGCAATCCGATCGTTGGATTATTTATCAATACGGCTTCCATTGCGATATTGGTTATTTTAGGCTGTCATGATCCAAGGCTATACAATCAATCCACCTTAGTTTTAAGCTATTTGCTGATTTATGGTTATGATGTATCAGGCTCTATGTATCAAAAGCGCTTGTTTGCTTTATTTATAGGAGCTATTTTAATTAGTTTGGTGTTTTATTTTAAACATTCTACAAAGGATTATAAAGCAACGATTGCATCGGTTATCCGATCATTTGATTTAGCATCGGATACAACTCGTTGGCAAGTATGTCAAATTCTATGTGTTCCACTTGTTGTATGTATTGTTGAACTTTGCGGAGTGCATCGCTCCATGTGGGCAGGGATTGCGGCAATGTCAGTTATTTTACCTTTTATGGCGGATACCAAAAAGCGTGTAAGCGGGCGAATAATCGGCAATATCTGTGGAGTTATCGTCTTTGTGATTTTGTACTTTGTATTGCCTAGTTCCATTTATGCATTTATCGGAATCATCGGAGGTATTGGTGTTGGCTTATCAGCTCATTACAATTTTCAAGCAATTTTTAATACCTTTGGAGCTTTGGCTATCGCAAGTGAATTGTATGGTTTCAAGGAAGCTTTGTTTTTAAGAATCGGAACCAATGTATTCGGTGTAGTGTTTGCTTTGCTATTTTGTGTTTTAGCGTATAAATTTCTTTCTAAATTTCAGTTTGCATATAAAGGATAAACGCTAACGAAGTATTTAAGCCAACATAGCGCTCAAAACATATAAACAAAGAAATTATGAGAATCGTAGAGAATAAAGAGAAATGCGAGTGCTGAAAAGCAGGATACATAGTATTTGAATAGATAAGCTTTCTAAACAGTTTGGAGTTGCATAGGTTAATCAAGCAAAGAAAGCGGACATAAAAAATAAGTCCGTAGTGGGCTTACTTTTTATGAATTTGCCAAGAAGGCTAAAATATCGGTTGCGTTGTTTGTTGGATTTGCTTTCTCAAAGGTTTTTATGATAATACCGTTTTCATCAATGATATAGGTTGAACGGGTAACTCCCATATAGGTTTTTCCATAAAGCTTTTTTTCTTTCCAAACATCATAGGCTTGGATAACCTCGACTTCCTGATCCGAAAGCAGTAAGAAAGGCAGTTCGTATTTTTCCTTGAATCGTTTATGAGAAGCGCTGGAATCCTTGCTGATGCCGATTACAACGATATCTTGGCTTTTGAAATCGTCATAGTTTTCCTTAAAAGCACACGCTTGCTTTGTGCAGCCTGGTGTATTATCCTTTGGATAAAAATATAAAACAACTTTTTTTCCTATAAAATCATGTAGAGAATGCATCGTTCCGTTTTCGTCCGGTAATGTAAAATCAATTGCTTTTGTATTTATTTCTAACATTTTATCACTTCCTTTGTGTAATATTTTAACAAAATTTTTGCTAGGAATAAAGTGATATGAATGGTAAAATAAGTAAGGAAAGCTAAATGATAAAACAAATTATTTCTGATTTAGATGGAACGCTATTAAACGGACAGCATATATTGGACGAAAGTGATAGCCGCTTGTTAGAAGAATTGCAAAGAAAGGGAATTGCTTTTGCGGTTGCAAGCGGAAGAAGCTATGACAGTGCCAAAGGTATCGTCGGAAGATATGGTTTGCAATGTGATTACATTATTTTAAACGGAGCGGCAGTATGTAGTGATGCAGGAGAGTTATTAGATGAAGTACCGTTTTCAAAGGAACAATTGCAAGCGATTGTTGAAATTTTATTAGAGTGCAAGCAATGCTTTTTTATGTATGGAAGCAATGGTACATCTTCTTTTGATGGCAAAGGCATTTGTGAGCAGTGCTTAAAAATGCTCGTTCATCATGGTTTATCTGAAAATGCCGCAAAACAGCTGATCGAAGAAGGGCAATTTCATCATATTGATGTGGAATATGAACGTATGGAGGATTTGTTGGAGGAAAAAGCACGTATTTATAAGATCGAACTTTTTATTAACGGTCATGAAAGAGAAGCCTTGCAAGAGCTTTTAAAAGATATGGAGGGGATTTCAATAACAACCTCCGGTTATGATAATATTGAGATTACTTCTAATCGTGCACAGAAAGGAATTACTTTAGAAAGGTATTGTGAAAAGCGTGGGCTTAGCAAGGAGGAGGTACTTATTTTTGGTGATAGCTTGAACGATTGTTCCATGTTTGAGCGTTTTCCTTTTGCTATTGCCATGGCGAATGCTTGTGATGAAATCAAAGCAATCGCATCATATAGTACAGCTTCCAATACAGAGCATGGGGTTGCAAAGGTATTGCAGGCATTAAATGAGGCGCAGGGAAGTAGCGATGTATTAAAAAGCTTTCAAAATTTTAAAAAATAAGGTATCATTACAATATTAGGAAGTAAGTGAGGAGTAAGGGTATGGAAAAAATAACAATGGCGGAATTAGCTAAAAAAGCCGGAGTTTCTACTGCAACATTACGTAAGTTTTTAAAGCATGAACGGGTACGTAACGATTTGGCAGAAAAAATCGAAATGGCCATTCGGGAAACCGGATATATACTTGAAGAACATAAGGAAAAAGAAGTGATAGAAAAAGGGTTTGAAGAATCAAAATCCATACAGGAGGATTTCGCTGGTAAAAGCCAGCAGCATTGCTTGGCTTTTGTAGCTAAAGAAATTACACAATTAAATACACAAACGTTATTTCTTGCTTGTGAACGTTTAATAGCTGCTTCACAGTATTTGTTACTGGCTTGTGAAACGAAGGGTGATGCGGAAAGAGAAAAAGCGTATTTGTCCATGTTGGCAAATGCACAGGTAAAGGGAGTGATTCTTGAAAGCTGTTTAGCGGCTGATGAGGTTACGGCAATACTTGGAAATATCCCGTATGTTAGTTTACAACAAGGTACTAATACAGGTATCGGTTGTGTAAATACATTGCAAGGTGGAGAGCTTTTAGGAGAGTATTTGTTACAAAAGCATCACATGATCATTCGTTATTTAGGCATGGAAGAAGCCGGCACTATTGCATATTGTGAAGGTATAAAGGACAGCTATCATAAGCGTAAGCAGCCGCTTGATTTTACGGTTAAGCTATGCGATGGAAGTTTGATGGATATGTATGCTAAGCTAAAAGAAATTTTGTCGGAAAAAATTGATGTGCTGATTCTTGAATGTGATGAAATGATGATTCCTTTACAGCGGTATTTGAAGGAGTATCATATCTCTGTGCCACAGAATATGTCGGTTATAAGTATCGGAGGTCATGCAATTACAAAAATGGCATCTCCTAAGCTTACTACACTACGCTTTGATTATGATGCTTATGCTACAAGTATCATGAAAAAGCTATTGCAAACATCGTTTGAAAAAGAAAACGAAGCAAAGAGCTTCTTTTGTATAGAAGAGGGAGAGTCCGTTCGTTAAAGACTTAGAGGAAAGAGCTGTATATAACAGCTTTTTTCATGGATAAAGCATTTGCAAATCCACTACTTTGAAGTATAATAAACTAGAAATGGAGGGAATTATGAATAAAGCTGATAAAATATGTATATTGCTTGTCGTTGTTTGTTCGCTTTTTCTTTATGTACCTCTATATTGGATACGAATGCAGGAAGCTGATAAGGTGAAAGAAGTTGTAGTCAGCTTTAAGAATGAGGAAGTTTTACGTGTTCCGTTAAATAAAGATGAAACCTATTATGTTTCCGGTACACTTGGAAATGTAGCCGTTGAGGTAAAAAACGATGCGGTGCGTGTTGAAAAAGAAACAAGTCCGATGCATTTATGTTCGATACAAGGTTGGGTGGAACAAAGCAATCACCCTATTGTGTGTTTACCTAATAACATTGTAGTTTCCATTGAGGCAAGCGATGGAGATGAGGAAGTCGATACGGTGATACAATGATGAGTAAGACAAAACGAATGACGACAATCACCATGTTGATTGCTTTAAGTATTATTTTTCATATGGTAGAATCAATGATTCCGGTACCACTGCCGGTTCCTGGTTTTCGTTTAGGTTTAGCGAATATCGTTGGACTTGTGGCTTTTTACTTATTCAATTCACGAGTTTTTATCGGAGTGAATTTTATGCGTGTATTGCTTGCTAGCTTATTGAGGGGAACCTTATTTGGTACCGGATTTTGGCTGTCGTTATGTGGAGTGAGTTTTAGCTGCTTGGCATGTATAGTTGCAAGAAAGCAAACAAGCATGACGATATATGGAGTTAGCGTAATCGGCAGTGTATTTCATTGTATAGGACAGGTTGTAGCCGTTACATTTATTTATGAACAGTTTTTTATGCAAGCAATCCTACCACTTTTGACCTTACTTGCCATACCGACAGGATTGTTTGTAGCATTAGTAGCTAAGCAGGTCATTTCACGAATTAAAACAAGATAGGAAGGAGACGATTCAGAATGACAACATTTGTATATAAACCAAAGGGTGTATGCTCACAGGAAATGCGTTTTGAAATGGACGGTAATATTATCCGTGATGTAACAATTATCGGTGGCTGTGCCGGTAATCTATTGGGAATTTCTAGAATTATCAAAGATAAAACGATTGATGAGGTCAGAGAAGCTTTTCGTGGTGTAGAGTGCGGCTTGAAAAAGACCTCTTGTCCGGATCAGATTTCTATGGCATTAGATGCTTATGAAAAGGAATATTTAAAATAGAATGGTAAGAAAACGCTGCAAAAAAGCAGCGTTTGTGTTAAAATGAAACAAGAAAGTCAGGTGATCCAAGTGGAAAAAGTAGCAAAATTTTATAAGGTCAGCTTTCATCAGTTTTTAAAGGATTGGAAAGCGTGTTTTCCAAATAGTACAAGTGTGCAAATTCAAAATATTTATGATGAAATAAAGCTTCCCAAACGTGCAACCAAAGGAAGCGCCGGTTATGACTTTTATACACCGATAACATTTGTGTTACCACCTCAGCATACGATCAAGCTTCCAACCGGTATTCGTGTGGAAATTCAAGAAGGGTGGGTGCTGACACTGTATCCGAGAAGCTCGTTAGGCTTTAAATATCGCTTGCAGCTAGATAATAGTGTAGGTATAATTGATAGCGATTATTTTTCTTCCAATAATGAAGGACACCTATTTGTGAAGCTGACCAATGATACAAACGAAGGAAAAACGGTTAATTTACGAGCAGGAGATGCTATGTTACAAGGAATTTTTCTGCCATTTGGGATATGTGAAGATGATGCTTGCCAGGGAGTCCGCAATGGAGGCTTTGGCAGTACCAACTAGCAAAGTCTGAATATTACGGAGAAATAGCTATGCTGAAGCTTTGGCAAAAGAAAGTAGTCATCACAGGAAAGTCGGCAATACTTTTAGGAACGATCATGATGGAGGCAATTGGTATTCTTTTGCTGTATTGTGCCATCAATCCACCGGAATGCTTTGACTTTCTAAAAGAGAATATCAATCGCTTGATATATGGTATATTCGGATCTCTTTTGATATGGAAAGGTATCAAAAATGCTTTTTTACAAAGAAAATAAATGAGTAGTTTCATGAAAGAGATTTATATTCGATGTTGATTCTGGTGATTATTTTAATCGTTACAGCAATATACTTTCTCTATCTAAAGTATAGGGTTGTTGTTACCGGTGAAAAATGCAAAGATAAGGTCATTGGTCTTGCAAGTCTGAATGCCGGTTATGTAATAGGCGGGGTTGCTGTCAAAAAGAATGCTTATATATTGAAAATCGGTCATAAAAAATATCAGACTGCTTATGGTTGCATCTTTTCATCGTTGGAAAAAAGGAACATTGGAAAAGAAATGCTGTTTTTTAAGAATGAAGGGTATGGTAGAGAGGTTTTCTAACACTTTGATTGGCGTATTGAAACCATTGCTCTTTTGATATTTTTATTAGCTTTCTTTCTGATTTCGGGAAGCTTGCGATAGATAAAAAAAGCTTCCTATTCTTGCAAGTATGTAGTTGATCTTTGAATCGACTGCTTTTTATATCAATGAATCCTGAGTGTTATTTATATGTGAAAAAAGGAATCTTATTACTTATTTACGTAAGTGATAGGATTCCTTTTGATATTTTTGGATAAGTAAAGAATAAAGCTTAAATCAGTAATTACTTTTCGTTGCGAAAATTGGTAATAATTTCGTGGATTTGTTTTGCGTTATTTGCGATTTGCTGTGTGGTTCCTTTCGTTAAAAGACCACCGAACCCACATATATCGGCACCACAATCTAACCATTCCCGCAAATTGTCTAAGTTAATTCCACCACTTGCTAAAATAGGCATATCTGGAATCGGTGTTTTAAAAACCTTGCAAAGCTTTGGACCATAGAAGTCGGAAATAGGAAAGGCTTTTATAAAAGCCGCCCCTATAGTTAAACCACGAACTGCTTCACTTAAAGAAGTACAGCCGGGTGCATAAGGAATTTGATAACGATTGCAGATTTTTGCAACTCCTTCGTCAAAGGTTGGCGCGATGATAAACTCTGCACCATTCAAAACAGCATGACGGGCAGTTTCACTATCAAGTACCGTACCGGCACCGACAATGAGTGTATCTCCATACCTTTCCTTCAAACCTTTAATGACATCACCGGCTGTATTTAACGTATAGCTCATTTCCATGACAGGTACTTCACCCATAATCAATCCATCGGCAATCTCACAAGCTCTTTCTAAATCTGCACGAACAATTGCCAATGCACCTGCATCTACCATTTTTTTTGTTGTGTTCATTTTTTTCATGTTCATTTGTATGACCTCACTCTCTCTTTATAACTTGATTGTATGTGAAAGCAAGTACTTATTCAATGGACGAATAGCACAAAGATATTCTTGAAATATGGTCAAGTGAACAAGAGGAGAGGGACGCTTATTTATTAAGTATATAGTGTCTTTTATAATATATAGAATCCCAAAATAGGTAAGGTTTTTTCTGTTTGTATGAATGAACGAAAAATAGTAAAAAGCTTTGGTTTGTTCGACCATATCAAAATGATAGCGATTACAGTAATATAGTTGGTGTAAAGAGGAGGTCATACAAATGAGTATCGAATTAGTAAGAGTTGATTTTAGACTTATTCATGGGCAGGTGATTACGCGATGGCTTACACAATGTCAAATCAATGAAATCGTAACAATTGACAATGAGCTTAACAAGGATCCGTTTATGCAAGAGGTATTTAAAATGGCAGCACCGAAGGGTGTGAAAATTACCATTGTAGATGATGCTACAGCAGTTGCAAAACAGCAAGGAGGAGAATTTGATAAGAAGCGTGTCATGTTGTTGTTTAAAGGGGTCGAACAATTAAACGTAGCAGTGGAGGCAGGATTGCAATTGGATAAGGTTCAGATTGGTGGTCTGGGTGGAGGACCGGGAAGAAAGGCGGTCAATAATGCTATTACTTTGGATCGCAAAGATGCGGATACACTGCTTGCACTTGAAAAGCAAGGAATTGAAATTTATTTTCAAACGACACCGGACTATCCGTCTGAAACTTTACAAAAGGCAGTAGCTAAATTATAGGACAATTTTGAAAGGAGAGAAAAGATATGGTTATTCAAGCAGTTCTAGTTGGCTTAGTGTATTGGTTATCAATGGGGCGTGCATGTTATTTTATTTCATTTGCCATTCGAAAACCGGTTGTTCTAGGAGTTATTATCGGATTGATTTACGGTGATGTAGAAGCCGGCTTGATGTATGGTGCAGCGATTCAGCTGATGTATATGGGAGGTATAGAAGCCGGAGGAAATATTCCATCGGATCAAGGATTAGCATCTTGTATTGCTATTCCGGCTGCTTTAACTACCGGGTTAAACCCTGCGGCTGCCGTTGCTTTAGCAGTTCCCTTTGGCGTATTAGGTGTATTGATCAATAATGTTCGCCGTACAATCAATGCTTTCTATAATGCTAAAGCAGATAAATTCGTAGAAGAAGAAAAATATGACGCATTAAATATTTTTTCCTTCTTACTTCCTTGGCTAACAAATGGAGTATTGTATTTTACTCCGGTATTTGTCGCAACATTATTTGGTGCTGATGTTGTTCAGGCATTTATCAATGTAGTTCCGGAATGGGTAATGAACGGCTTGAACAATGCAGGTAACATGCTTCCTGCCCTTGGATTTGCATTGACACTTGTGGTTATGGGAAAACAAAAATACTTGCCATTCTTTGTGTTGGGATTCTTCCTATATTCTATTTTAGGATTCTCAATGCTTACCGGTGCGGTTATCGCACTATGTTTGGCACTAATTGTATCATTATTCAAGCAGACAGATGAGGAGGTAGCATGATGAGTGAACAAACGACAACTATACAGGTTCGTGAAGAAAAAGAAACACTTATTACCAAGCACGATTTAGTAAAGGCTTGGTGGCGTTGGACAACTGCTGTTGAGGTTCCGGTAAGCTTTGACCGTATGCAGGCATTGGCATTTGGTTACTCTATGAATCCCGTGATGCGCAAGATCTATAAAGATAAACCGGAAGAATTAAAAGAAGCAATGCAGCGACATACTTCTATGTTTAATACAAACTGTGATTGGGGAAGCATTATTCATGGAATTACAATTTCTTTAGAGGAACAGCGTGCTTTAGGACATGAAGGTGAAATTACGCCTAGTATGATTCAATCTTTAAAGCTAGGCTTAATGGGACCTTTAGCAGGAATTGGTGATAGTGTCGATCAAGGAATTGTTGCTACGATTCCCTTAGCAATCTTTGTGCCGATGGCACAGGAGGGATCAATCATAGCTGCCTTCATTCCCGGATTGATTTATATTGCCTGGTCGTATCTATGGTCATGGACACTTTTCAAAAAAGGTTATACATTAGGGAAAAACTCAGTATTGGAAATTTTACATTCCGGTGCAATCAAAAAGGTTATAGATATTGCAAGTATTGTCGGTTTGTTTATGATTGGGTGTTTATCAGCATCTTATGTAAAGGTTTCGACAATTCTTGAATTCACAAGTGGTGCTGATGGAGCGGTTACGACAGTACAATCGATTTTAGATGGTATTTTGCCGAATATGCTTCCGTTTGCAGTGGTTATGGGAATGTATTTATATATTACCAAGCGAGGACCAAAATTTATTCGTTTAATGGTCTATACGATGGTAATAGCCATTGTATTAACCTTCTTCCATATTATTTAATGCAATACAAAAGGATAGAGAAGGGAAGCAATGCCCTTCTCTATCATTGATTGAAAGCTAGAATTAGAAAGGGGACGATTTTGATGAAGGTTTTAATTACACCAAGAGGGTTTGCTAAATATGGTCAAAAAGAGATAGAAAGAATGCGCAATGCTGGATTAGAGGTACACTATAACGATACAGGCTTGGCATATACCCATGAAGAATTTAAAAAATTAGGCAAAGATGCTGATGCAATTATTGTAGGGGTTGATTGCCTAGATGCAAAAATGATGTCTGACTGTCCGAATTTGAAGGTAGTATGTAAATTCGGTGTAGGAACGGATAATATTAATTTGGATTATGCAAAGGCACACAATATTTATATTGGACGTTGTGTGGGAGGAAATTCTCGTTCAGTTGCTGAACATGTAGTCGCTTTGATGTTTGCAGAGGCAAAAAATTTATATTATGCAATAAATGAAGTAAAGGATCATAAATGGACAAAGCCAACCGGTTTGGAAATTTACGGAAAAAGATTAGGGATTATCGGCTTTGGCATGATTGGTAAATATTTGGCAGATTATGCTAATGGTATGGGAATGGATATTTATGCGTATGATGCTTTTCCTATTTCCAAGGAAGAAGCGCAAAAGCATCATGTGAAGGTTGCATCGCTAGATGAAATTTATGCGGAGTGTGATTATATATCTTTGCATGTTCCCTTGTTAGATTCAACCAAAAATATGATTTCTACCAAAGAATTCAAAAGTATGAAGAACTCGGCATGTATAATCAATGCGGCAAGAGGTGGTGTCGTAGATGAGGAAGCCTTGTATGAAGCATTAACAACTGGTGAAATTCGTTCAGCATGCTTTGACGTTTATAGCAGTGAACCTCCGAAAGAAAATGATAAGCTGCTAGCATTAGAAAACTTTTATTTAACACCACATACAGCAGCAAGAACACAGGAAGCGGAAACACGTACTTGCGAAATATCAGCAAATATCGTGATGGAGCAGCTATTAGGAAAGTAGGATAGAAATGGAAGAAATCGGAAAGCAGTTTCTCAGAAACATTCAAAATGAAATGGATAGCTATATTGAAAATGTAGATTTAACGGCTGTTGAGAAAGCGGCAAATATCATTCTCGATGCAGAAGCTAAAGGAAAACGTGTACATGTAACCGGAATCGGAAAACCGGGGCATGTGGCCGGCTATATAGCAAGCCTATTATCTTCAACAGGCACTCCATCATATGAATTGCATGGAACTGAAGCTGTACATGGATCAAGCGGACAAGTGCTGACAGGTGATGTTGTAATTGCGATTAGTAACAGTGGAGAAACTTCGGAGTTAAAAGCGACAGTGGATACGCTTTTAAAAAATGGTGCACGCATCATCAGCTGTACTGGGAATGAGCACTCTAGCTTAGCACAAAGCAGTGAGGTATGTCTTAAAGCACAGGTAGGACGAGAAGGAGATTCGTTGAATAAGCCTCCTCGTGCATCTATTCTTGCGGAAATCATTGTTTTACAGCTGTTGAGTGATCTTTTACAAGAACATAAGCATTTGAATTTAGAACAATATGTAAAATGGCACCCGGGTGGAAGCTTAGGAAAAAGTATTCGAGAAATGGAAAAATAGAAAGAGGAAATTTACGTATGGAAAAATTTAATATTGTTATCGGTACGCATGGTCGTTTCGGTGAAGAACTTGTAAAATCAGCAGCTATGATTGCCGGAAATATGGGACGTGTGAAAGCTTGTTCCTTATTGCCAGAGTATTCTTTTGAAGATTATATGAGGCTGGTTGATAAAACATTATCTGAATTAGACGATGGTTTTACAATTGTATTAGTGGACTTGTATGGTGGTACACCTTGTAATACTTTTACTGTTTTATCGCAAAAATACCATTATGATGTTTTAACAGGTTTAAACTTACCAATGCTGATTGATTTATATTTGAAGCTGTCAAATGCATCGGAAATTGAGGCGAAAAAGCTTGTTACGGAAACCATCAATACGTATATGCAGGCATGTGTTCATACCAATCAGCAATTGTATGGAAATCAGGAATAAAAAATATCTAAATCATTAGTATTTACACCAAAAAAATGATATTCTTTATCCATAAAATATTTCGAGGTGAACGAAATGCTAATAGGAGAAATTTTTGACGAGTTTATTCATGTTATACATGAAAATCAAAAATATACAATCGGTTTAATCAACGAAAATAAAGAGGTTGCTTTGTGCAGTGATACAAAGATGATTTCAAAAACTGTTGATTATAATTATCCGAATAAAAACAATGTTTTTTTTGAAATTGTCGTAAAAGGACAGGAGTTTGGTTATTTATGGGTGCATGGAGAAGATGATAGCTTACAAATGATTGCGAATCTTCTTCATGAATCTTTAACGATTCGTTTGATGTATGAGATTAACCAAACGAATTTAAAACGTAAAGTTACCAAGGACGATGAATTGGTAAAATGTTTATTAGATGAAAAAACATTTGATATGAATAAGGTTGTAGATTTATTGAGTGATCTCGGCATTCATGCAAATAAATCACATGTGGCTATTTATATGGTGTCGGATTATAAGGATATCAATACGCAAGATGTTGTGCGATTGAAAATGAATCCGGATAGCAGAGATATTATTTACTCTTTGCTAAATGAACGCTGCTTATTGATTTTTAAAGATATTCCAGAAAATATAAAGGAAAATGAAGAAATACGTGAATATATTTTAAAATATATCAAAAAACTAAAAGAGATGGACTTTGATGATTGCTATTATTTTGTAGGAACCTTACAGCATAAGATGCGGCAATATGTGAATTCCTATAAAAGTTGCTTATGGTTGAAAAATCATACGAAATATGAAAAGAATGTACCGGTTTTCTTTATGGATTATTTGACAGAATACTTTTTTTCAAAAATATCTGTAAAAGATATTGAAAACGTTTATAATTATTATATAGAAACTGGTAAGAAAATCGATGTCGAAGAATTAGAAGAAATATCCAAAGCTTTATTGATGAATGATTTTAATTTAACACAGGCTGCGGAGGAATTGTTTTTACATAAAAACACGTTAATCTACAAATTGAAAAAATATGAAGAGGTATTTCAAATAGACATAAGGGGTAGTTTTCAAGGGAAGATTCTTTTGATATTGATTTCATATATGTTAAGGGAGCAAAATCATAAGGTACAAGTGGGTGAGTAGTATGATAGGGATAAATATTAAACTTGTTCGTGTGGATTCTCGATTGCTGCATGCAACCGTACAATTAAATTGGAATCAATTTATAAACGCAGATCAGGTGTGGGTAGTAAGTCCGCATTATGTGGAAGATCCGTTCATTGCCAATGTGATGCAGCTTTGCTTACCGAAAACAATGAAGGTAAATTTTTATTCGGTAGAACAGCTAATGGAACAGCTGCAAATGAAAGCAAATACTAAAGTTATGATTATTTTTCCGAATTTAGAGATTGTAGAGAAGGCTGTTCGTTTAGGATTTTATACAAAAGAAATTCAACTTCCTTATCCAGCCAGTCGCGTGATGTTGAAGTCATTAACAGAATATTTTTCGCAGGAAGATATTAAAAGGATTCGTTATATTCAAGAGCAAAATATTAAATTGTTTTTTCAGACAACACCTTATGATAATAAAGACTATACGATATTTACAAAGTAAAGGAGAATATTTATGTTTGAAGGAATTATTACACCAATCGTAACCCCGTTTCATCGTGATGCACAGGAAAGCATCAACTATGAAGCAACTAAGCAGCTAATCGATCATTTGATTGAGCATGGCGTTAAGGGGATTTTCATCCTCGGCAGCAATGGCGAATTTCATGTCATTGATGAAGAAGAAAAGCTTGCCTTTGCGAAAAGGGTTATCGAAATTGTTAATAAGCGAGTACCGGTGTTTGTCGGAACCGGTTGCTGCTCCACAAGAGAAACGATTCGCTTATCGAAGAAAATGGAGGAACTAGGAGCCGATGCGCTAAGTGTGATCACACCATATTTCTTAAAGCCAACCAATGCCAATTTGTATGCGCATTATAAGGCGGTGGCAGAAAGTGTGAACCTACCAATTGTTTTATATAACATACCCAAAGCAACCGGTTGTCCGTTAGATCCAGAACTTGTAAATGAGCTGGCAGATATTGAAAATATCAAGGCAATCAAAGACAGCAGCGGAGAAGAAGAACGCATACAGGCGTATGCAAAGATTGCGAAAGAAAAGGATTTCAAGCTGTTGATAGGCAGTGATTCAAAAATATCCTACGCTTATGAATTAGGCGCAAGCGGCGCGGTAGCAGGAACCAGTAATGTTATCACAGATACATTGGTGGCATTGGATCGTGCATTGAGAAATAAGGAACAAGAGAGTGCAGAGAAGTTGCAAAAGGATATTGATGTATTGCGAGGAGTTTTAAAGCTAGGAACGGTACCGAGTGCGATGAAGCGAGCAGTGGAGCTAGCCGGTATTGCCGAGGTAGGACCTGCTCGTATGCCTGTAGAGGAACTAAGCAAGGAAGATGATGAAAAAATCATCGAAATGTTAAGATATTATGGTTTAGCTAAATAATAATATAAAAAGGGATAGAATAAAAAAGTAACAGTTTTATAGAAAATAATAAGTGTTTTTAAGGTTATAAAGAAACGAGAGGGTCGATAGGATAAGGTCTTTTCGTTTCATTTATTTACAGAGATGCAAATCGAATTTTTAAGGAAGCCTACACAATTAATGCATTTTTTAAAATGCGAGTATGATTGAAATGAACTGTTTATTGAAAGATAACAAATGAAAAAAATAATATTAAAATCGCCATTGGCGATTTTTTTTGATATAATAAGGCGTGAATTTAACACAGTGATAGAATAAATAGGCGAGGTGGGCATTATGAAATATAGAAACAGCATGATTGGTGTATTGATTATTGTATTGGATCAGCTTTCAAAATATTGGATCAATGCAACGATGGCATTGGGAGAAAGTATCGAAATTATACCGAATTTTTTTCGTTTAACCAATGTTCATAATACCGGAGCGGCATGGAGCATCTTTGAAGGAAAAATGATATTTTTCTACTTAATTACGATTGTATTTTTAATTGCGATGGTTTATTTTTATCGAACGAGTGAAGATGCGGATACATTTACGAAATTAGGCATGATATTGATGATGGCTGGGGCAGTAGGTAATTTTATTGATCGTCTGGCATTACAGTATGTTCGTGATTTTTTTGATTTTCTTTTATTGGGATATAATTTTCCGGTTTTCAATATTGCGGATATTTCTTTGTGTATTGGAGTGGCACTTATTATATTATCGGTTTTCCTTGAAAGTTATGGAGGTTTTTTTAAATGCGAGAAATAGATATTTGGGTAGCAGAAGATGCGGATAGTCAGCGAATTGATAAATATTTGAGTATGGTTGTTGAGGATCTTTCACGCAGTCGCATTGCTTCCTTGATTGAAGAAGGCAGTATTTTGGTTAACGGTGAAGTAATACGTGCAAAATATAAAGTAAAACCGGCAGACCACATTACCGCAGCATTTGAAGATGAAATGGCATTAGAGGCAGCACCGGAAAAGATGGAGCTTGATATTCGTTATGAGGATCATGATGTAATTGTTATCAATAAGCCGAAAGGAATCGTTGTGCATCCGGCAAATGGAAACCAAAGCGGTACATTGGTAAATGGTTTGTTGTATCATTGCAAGGATCTTTCCGGCATTAACGGAGTTTTGCGTCCGGGAATTGTGCATCGTATTGATAAGGATACGACTGGTCTTTTGATTGTGGCGAAAAATGATAAGGCACATGCTTCCTTGTCCAAACAGCTGCAAAATAAAAGTGTTAATCGCTTATATTATGCACTTGTGCATGGTGTAATTGAACATGAATTCGGAACGATTGATGCACCGATTGGAAGAGATCCAAAGGATCGTCAAAAAATGGCAGTCATCGCAACCAATTCTAAGCCGGCACGCACTCATTTTCGCGTGGTAGAGCGTTTTGCGAAATATACCTTGGTTGAATGTCGTTTGGAAACCGGACGTACACATCAGATTCGTGTGCACATGCAATATATCGGACACCCGGTCGTTGGTGATGAAAAGTATAGCTATCGTAAGACAATGAAAACGAATGGACAGCTTTTGCATGCGCATCAGCTAACCTTTCTACACCCGACAACCAACGAAAGAATTACAGTGGAGGCTCCATTACCGAAACAGTTTGCGGATATTTTAGAAGAATTACGAAATGCTTAGAAAGCAGGTGCATAAATGGAATTCAATAAATATGATTTGTTTGCTTATCAGATAATGGAGTATTTGATAAGTGAGCGAAACTATCAAATTGTCAGGGTCATGCAGCATAAAAATGATATTTGGCTTATCAATCCCCAAGCAGAGAATTTTCCGGTAGTACGTATTGCATCTAGCCATGAGCAAATGCTTAATGTAGAATATCTACGCAATGTTCATGTTGCTTTGTTGGATATGATTCATCGTGAGGGCAGGTTGGTTGTTTTTCAAACCGATCCTCAAGCGGAACCGATTCACAATGAAGAAATTATCGAGGTGTATTGTGAACCGCACAAAATTAGTAATCCTATGATTTTAACGACTTTTCAGCAGTTGCCGCATATCATACGAGAAAGCAATGATATCAGTGGTGATATTGTACGTATCATGCGTACGATTGAGGAGGCTCAACAACGAAATTATGAGCGTGCAATGAAAAGATGGAAGGAGCGAATCCGCCCGAAGGCAACCTTGATAGCACTTGGTATTTTTGTTACCCTAAGTTTTTTTAGCTTACTGATACGATCCTTATGTAGCGATCAAACAGCAGCACTCATATTATCCGGATCTTTTTATAAAATCAATATTTTAGCAGCGCATGAATATTGGCGATTATTTACGAGTGTCTTTGTATCCGACAGTTTACTAAGTTTGATTTTGCAGGGAATCGCATTTTATTACATCG
Organism: Amedibacillus dolichus DSM 3991; assembly: GCF_000154285.1. GTDB lineage: Bacteria > Bacillota_I > Bacilli_A > Erysipelotrichales > Erysipelotrichaceae > Amedibacillus > Amedibacillus dolichus. Next base: position 63,708 of record NZ_DS483470.1, read on the forward strand.
CAAAATCCTGTGAACCGTATTATCAGAAAAAGCACTTTGTAGCAATTATATTGATTTCGATTTTCACAGGCAATCTATTTTTATTAGCCACCGGAACGAATGCCATTGCTATCGGTCTTGCACCCGCACTTTTCGGATTAAGCGGAGCTTTTCTTATACGTACGATAACTCAACGCTTGTATCGAAGCATTGTAATCAGTGCACAATGGGTTCGAAATGGAATTTTATTATGTCTGTTATTTGTGCTTCCGTATTCCTCGGCTTTGGCAATGCTTGGAGGATTTGTATGTGGAATAATCATGGGGATTTTATTTGTAAAAAAAGAAAGCCTGCGTATGTTGCAGCATCATACGAAAATAGCTGCTGTTTTGATGGTGGGCTGCTTACTGTATCTTGGCATTTTTCAAAATAATGAAATGCTTGTCGATCAGCAAAGCGAGCAAGAAGTTGTACGGAGTCTGCGGAAAATGCCTTTGCATTTTTATGCAGATTATTTAGAAACATGTTATAATGAAGCATATAAGTGAGGTAAACAAGATGAAAAGATCAGATGTATTAACATGGGACGAATATTTCATGGGATTGGCACATTTAAGTGCGAAGCGTTCTAAGGATCCAAATACACAGGTGGGAGCAGCCATTGTAAATGATCAGCATAAGGTTGTAAGCATTGGATATAATGGATTTCCTAATGGCTGTCATGATGATGATTTTCCTTGGGAAAGGGAGGGTGATTTTTGTGCGACGAAATATCCGTATGTTGTGCATGCGGAATTGAATGCTATTTTAAATAGTTCTACCAATTTGCAGGGGTGTAGCATCTATGTTTCGTTGTTTCCATGCAATGAATGTGCAAAAGCAATTATTCAAAGCGGTATTCGTCGTGTCGTTTATGAAAGTGATAAATATGCAGATACCGATGGTACGATTGCCAGCAAGCGCATGTTGAAGGCTGCAGGTGTAGAGTTGGTGCAGATTCCTTATACGATTGATTTACAGGTCAGTAAGAGGGAAAATAAGTAAAAGCAAGTTGTATATTTGAGGGTGGATATGTTCTTTTAAAGAAAATGTATCGTACAGTTGCTTTTTTGAAAGAAACAGATTTTTAAAGGAAATCATTATCATTAGTATGAAAAAATAGGTTTTGTTTAGAGGGAGAAATTTATGGAGAAGTTAAAGAAATATGTAACAAGAAAAAATTTAGCTTATGGAAATTTAGCACTTGGAATCATTGCATTGATTCTTGTATTACTATATTTTACGGCAGTAGGAAATGCATCAAGCTTATCTGATATGCAAGGTGCACTATCTACTGTGCGAAATATGTGTAATTTATTTTATGTAGTTTTTATCCTATTGTTAGGATTGGTAGCTGGTTATGCATTTCGTTTATTTCAAATGAAAGATAAGATTTTTGCGAACAGCGTATTATTTGGCTGCGATGTCTTTGCATTAGTGATGGCGTTTATTAGTTTGCCTGCTGTACAAGGAATTCATGCATTTACAAAAGGGGATTTGGGAAAGGCTTTGGCATATTCCGGAAGTATGTCAAACAGTGGTACAATATTAGTTTTGATGGTAATAGCTTGTTTGATTTCTGCTGGTTTCAGTATCTATGTAGTATTTGTGAAAAAAACAGAAGAAATTGATGTGCAAAATGTAAAAGAAGATTTGGCACAAGGTGTTAAGAATGCTGGAGAAACGATTTCGAAGGCAGGTGAATCCGCAAGCCAAAATGTATCGAAAATGTCGGATAAGATAAAGGCTTATTATCAAACAGAAAAAGGGAAAAAGAATGTTTTGCTTATTGGAGCGGGAGCTTTGGTTGTAGTTGCTTTGATTGTTGGGGTAAGTATCTATAATGCGGTTAAACGAACACCTATTGATTTGACTAAGCAGTGTGAAGTAAGCTTTGAAGGTGTGTCTGGGGAAGGACAGGCGCGTATTTCTTGTGAACCTGATTATGATCATACGAATTCCGATATTGAGATGTTTGTCAATGATGTAACCTATTCCGTTGAAAAAGATGGAAAATTGAAAAATGGTGATAAGGTTGTCGTGAAGGCACAGTATAGTGAAGCTACAGCAGATAGTTGTAAACTAAAGGTGGAAAATACAGAAAAAGAGTTTGTTGTAGAAGGCTTAGAGGTTGTATATAAAAAGTTTGCGGAAGTTCCGAAGAAGGTTTCTGGACAGTTTGAATCCGAAGCACAAAAAGCATTAGATAAATATTTGAAACAAGAATATACAGATTCTTTCTTTAATGATGATGTTTCTATTGAATCAACAAAATTGATTGCTGTCTATTATATGTATAATGACTATGATCGATCTGGTGAGGCGTATTACTTATATCGTGCAAGCTTACTTGAAACAGAAGAAGAATACTCTGAAAAGTTTGTAGAATATTACTATGTTCCTATTACTGATATCAATACTAGAGAAGATGTAGATTTTAAAAACTTAAGTGCTCGTATGTTGTATATGTATGCTGATGAACTTTCTGATCAATTGGCAATTGATGAATTCAAAGAGAATTATTCTGGTGTAGAGGTAGTTAAGGAACAGCCAGATGGGAAAATATATAAAGAAGAAAGAATTGAGAATGCGAACTAAGGTTTATAAAAAACGATTGACAAAGTAAATGCCAATCGTTTTTTATAGGTTTTCTTCAATATGTAATGAAGCTATTTCAGATAAGGAAGTATGCCATAAGCTTATTCATCAAGTGCTTTTTTGGTGTTGGCAAAATGAAGTTTTGCGACATTTCTTAGTTCCTCTTTACCAAAGTGATTGACAAATTCACGGATATTGGCATCTACTTTGCTTCCGGCACCTTTTAGAAAGTGAAAATCATAATGCTTTTCCATCGCATCAAAGGTTTTTAAAAAGGCATAACGGGCAATAATAGAAGCACAGGCAACTGCTAAATATTTGTTTTCTGCTTTGGTTTCGAAATGAAGATTACGTACGATTTCTTTTTCCATTTGGATATAGCGGTAATAGGAAGCAGCTTGAACGAATTGATCAACAACACAAAAACTAGGAAGGCTGCCTAATTTATGTTTTAAATGCACGTATGCTTGATTATGCAGTTTAGCTTTCATTGCTACCATATTGTTGGTTGCATGAATTTGATTGTATTTTGCATTATCTAAAATAAGCAGTGAGTGTGGTAATTGTTTTATCAAGGTAGGGGCGAGCGTACGAATCGTGGTATCGTCAATGGCTTTGGAATCTTGAATATTGAGCTTTTTTAAATCGGAAACATCTTCTTCCTTAACAAAGGAAGCGCAAACAACTACCGGACCGAAATAATCACCGGTACCAACTTCATCACTGCCACATTGTGGATAGGAGATATTTGTTGAAACGTTTTTTTGCGGTGCAAGAAGATCTACATAGGCATCTGCCCCAACTCCTTGAAAAACGATTTTCCCGCTTGTATAGGCAGTAATAACGCAGTCCGGCGTTTTTAATTGATAATAGGCATAAGGTGGGGTCTTGCGAACTTGTGCAGTAGAAAGCTTTGCTTTAAAGGCAAACATTTCCTCTTTTGTCATCGTTAGCGTTTTTACAGACATACTCTTTCCTCCTCATAAATATAAATTATTTTACCATAGAATAGGAAGAAATGGAGCAATCGCATTCATTTTCAGAAGAAATATGATAAAATGAAAAAGATAACGAAAGGAAGCGGGCATACTATGGGAATCGTAAATATTATTGTTGTGGCAGTGCTTCTGCTATGTATCATCAAAGGTTATCAAGTCGGCTTTGCCCAAAAGCTATTAAGTATATGTTCGTTTTTTGTATCCGGAATTTGTGCGTGGATAATATCCGGTATGCTGGATCAGCTTTTGCAGATGGTACCGCATATAGAAAATGAAACAGTAGATTTATTGTTTTACAATGTATATAATCGACTTGTTATTTTCTTAGTTTTATTTGTGTTATTGATATTCGCATTGATGCTTTTAAGACCGGTGGCAAGGCTTTTTAATCATATTCCGGTTGTTTCGTTTTGCAATCGTTTTGCCGGTAGCATTTTGGGCTTTGTGCAAGGAATGTTGTTGCTTCTTCTTGCAACTTTGATCTTAGAACTTCCTTTTTTCGCTGACAAAGCAGCTCTTGTTCAAAACTCATGGCTTAGGCATACAACGGAATTTGCGGATATGTTGTTGTTTTATACATGCTATCCAATACAAGAGCTTGCAAAATTAAAGGACGTTTTGGAGCATAAGGAAAGCTTTACACAGGAGGAAGCACAGCGAATAAAGGCTTGGCTGCAGGAGCAGAATATTGAAAAGGATAAGCTTGAACAGATAATGGATATGTTAAAGGTGGAAACAGTATGAAAAAAGAAATGGAAATATTAGAACTGGAACTTGTGAAAAAACAATTTGAAAAGCATTGTGCTTTTTCCATGGGAATCCAAGAAATTCGACAGGCTTCGCCTCACTATGATCGTTTATGGGTAACAAGAGAGTTGGCAAGAGTGAAGGAGGCCTATGATTTAGTAGTACGCTATGGGGCTCCTTCTTTTGCGGGAATCAAGGATTTACGATTACAGCTGCAAGATGCTGCTAAAGGACGCACACTGGGTGCAATGGATTTACGTTTCATCAGTGATGAAATTCGGGCAGTTGAAAATATACAGGCATATTTTCAAGCAAGCGAGGCATCGGGTCCTATGCTGCAAGAACTAGTCGATGCACTAGGCGATGTGCGCAAAGTTGCCGTACGTATTGATGCTTGTGTTTCAATGAACGGTGAAGTTTATGATCATGCCAGTGCAGCTTTAAAAGCAATTCGTAAAGCGATTTCCGGTTGTTTACAGGATATCAGTCAGGAGGTTACCCGTTTTATTAGCAGAAATCATGCGAAATTGATGGATACTGTTACAACGATACGAAACGGAAGAACATGCGTGTTGGTGAAAATCAGTGAGAAAAACAGTATTGATGGCTTTATTCACGGAGAAAGTGCCTCCGGACAAACCGCTTATATTGAACCACGCTCTTTGATTGTTTTGAACAATCGCTTACAGAGCTTGAAAAGTCAAGAGGAAAGTGAAATCGAAAGGATTTTACATAGCTTAACTTTATTGGTAAAGGAGCATGCTTTTGCATTGTTGGGCAATTTGGATACCTTTGCTTTATTGGATAGTATTTTTGCTAAAGGGCTATGGGCAAAGGAAATGGACGGCTGTGTAGCAATGATTGTACAGCCGGAGGAATTGCTTATCAAGCAGGCAAGACACCCTTTAATTTCCAAAGAACAGGTAGTGGCAAATACGTATAAGCTGCAAGCTCCACATCATAGCTTGCTTATCACCGGCTCCAATACCGGAGGGAAAACCGTAACCTTAAAAACCATTGGTCTGTTTGTTGCTATGACCTTATGCGGTATGCCGATTTCCTGTGAAAGTGCGCATATTCCGATGGTTGATGCCATATTTGTAGATATCGGAGATGCACAATCCATTCAAGAATCACTATCTACCTTTTCCAGTCATATATCAAAGCTGGCAAAAATCTGTGATCAGGTAACTGCGAAATCACTTGTTTTATTAGATGAGTTAGGTGGTGGCACCGATCCAAAGGAAGGGGAAGCTCTAGCAGTTGCAATTTTAGATGCACTGCGTCAAAGCGGTGCTATGATTATCGCGACAACACACTATTCGGCATTAAAAAGTTATGCAACGCAGCATGAGGATATCCTATTGTCCAGTGTAGAATTTGATATGGAAGCTATGCGTCCGACATATCGTTATATCGAAGGGATTAGCGGAAGATCGAATGCTTTGGAAATTGCCAGACGTTATGGCTTGAAGGAATCTATTTTAAGCAATGCCGCAAAGCGAATGGAGGAAGGATTACAGGAGCAAGATAAGCTGATGATGAAGCTGGAGGCTTCACGTATGGAGCTTTATGAGCAAAAGGAAAAGCTACATCACCGTTTAGATGATGTGAAAAAGCTGCAAGCGGAATTAGCCCATGAAAAAGAGTCCTTTTTACAAGAGAAGCAGCGATTGATCGAAGCGTTGAAGCAAGAACAAAACGAGCTGTTAGCTGCAAAGGAAGAAGAAGCACAAAGTATTATCGAGGAACTGAAGCAATTACAAAGTGATGCAAAGCCACATGAGATAATTACATTAAAATCGCAGCTTGCGAAACTTAAGGAAGAAGAGGAAAATAGCACAACAAGTGAGGAAAGCTTTGCTGTCGGTGATTATGTCTTGTTAAAGAAATATAATTACTATGGAGAAATCATTACCTTACAAAAGGATCGTGTTTGTGTACTTGCTAATGGAATGCGTATGAATGTAACAACTGCGGATATTACCCATGCGAAGAAAAAGGAACAAAAGAAAGTAAAGAAAAATTATACACCGAAAGGGATCAAAACGATTTCTTTGGAATGCAATGTGATCGGAATGCGTGTAAATGAAGCATTGCCAATCATTGATAAATATTTAGATGATGCTCTTTTAGCAAAGGCATCAACTGTTCGCTTAGTACATGGAGTTGGAACCGGAGCGTTACGAAAGGCAATTCACAGCTACCTTAAGCAACACCCACGCGTCGAAAGCTATCGTATGGGAGGACAGGGAGAAGGCGGACTTGGTGCTAGTATCGTAACGCTTAAACAGAAAGGGGCGAAGTAGTTATGGCAAATATGGCGAAAATCGAAGATAAGCTTGCCATTTTGCCAGCTCTTCCCGGCTGTTATCTGATGAAAAACAAGCAGGGAGAAATCATATATGTCGGTAAGGCAAAAAAGCTGAAGAATCGTGTTCGACAGTATTTTCATGGAGCGCATGATTTTAAGACGACCCGCTTGGTCGCAAATATTGATGATTTTGAGTATATTGTTTGTGGCAGTGAAAAGGAAGCACTGCTGTTGGAAATCAATTTGATCAAGAAGCATACACCACAGTATAACATCATGTTCATGGACGATAAAACCTATCCGTATTTAAAGCTAACGAAGGAAAAGGCTCCTTTGCTTCGTGTTGTGCGCAATACCAAGGATAAAAAAGCTACCTACTTCGGACCGTTTCCGGATAGCTCTGCTGCCTATGATACGCAGAAGCTGCTAAATCGTATTTATCCTTTGCGAAAATGCAATCGTTTGCCAAAAAAGGAATGCTTATATTATCACATGGGACAGTGCCTTGCACCTTGTGTAAATGTCATTGATGAACAGGTGTATGCAGATATGGCGCAAGGAATACGTAAATTTTTGCGTGGTGATGTGAAGGAAATCGTTGAGCGTTTGAAGGCGGAAATGAAAGAAGCAAGTGAAGCCTTGCAGTTTGAAAAGGCACAGGAAAAGCTTTCCTTGATTCAGGCAATCGAACATGTAACGGCTCGACAGCAGATTGATTTTAAGGATCATAAGGATCGCGATGTATTCGGTTATTATGTTGATAAAGGGTATATTTCTATTCAGGGCTTCTTTATGCGCGGTGGTAAGCTAATAGAGCGAACCCTATCAATTACGCCGCTTTACGAAGATGCCATGGAGGCGTTTCAATCCTTTGTGCTGCAATATTATGCGAACAATCCTTTACCACAGGAGATTTTGTTGCCGAAGGAATATGATGTAGAACATTTAGTACAAATTTTGGATACGAAAATTGTTCAGCCGATTCGCGGAGATAAGCTTAAATTGGTAGAAATGGTATTGGCAAATGCAAAAAACAGCCATGAACAGAAATTCGAATTGATTTCAAGAAAGGATCATCGACGAGAGGAAGGAATGCAGCAGCTATGTCAGCTTTTAGGTAAGGAAATCCATCGTATTGAGCTATTTGATAATTCGCATATATCCGGAGCATATAACGTCAGCGGTATGGTGGTTTATAAAGATGGAGAACCAAGCAAGCAGGATTATCGCACCTATCGCCTTCAGGAATATCGCAGTGATTTGGATTCGATGAAGGAGGTTATTTATCGTCGCTATGTCCGCTTGTTAAAGGAACGAGGAAAATTTCCGGATTTGCTGATTGTCGATGGCGGTTGGCTGCAAATTGAAGCGGCAAAGGAAATCATAGATGCATTGGAGGTTTCAATTACCGTATGTGGCTTGGTGAAAGATGATAATCACCGAACAAGTAATCTTATGGATAGTGAGGGACGGGTTTTGGCCGTTTCGAAGGAAAGCTCTTTATTTTTTCTATTAACGCAAATGCAAGATGAAGTGCATCGTTTTGCGATAAGCTATCATCGCCGTTTACGTGGTAAGGGAATGACCAAGTCGATTCTCGATGAGGTAGAAGGAATCGGAAATGTCCGCAAGAAAAAAATATGGAATCATTTTAAATCCTTGAAGCGCTTAAAACAAGCAAGCGTCGAGGAGATTGCTGCTGTGGTACCGATGCAGGTGGCACAAAGTGTTTATAATATTTTGCATAACACAGGCCAAAATGAAAATCCTGCATAGGATAAGATAGGTAGGCGAAGGTTAGGGGGTAAGTGCTACGCAAAAAATATTGACGCAAAGAGAATCTGAGGTGTTTAAGCTTTTGATTGCTAATTACAGTACGAAGGAAATCGCACAGCGCATGAATATCTCTGATAAAACCGTTCGCAATCACATTTCGAATGTGATGCTGAAGCTAGGCGTTAAGGGAAGAGCGCAGGCGGTTGTAGAGCTTTTACGACTGGAGGAATTAAAGCTAGATTAAAAAATGACGCAATTTTGTGTCATTTTTTAAATTTTTTTGTGGTTGTAAACGTATTACCTTATGAGGTGATACAATGCGCAAAATGATAAAACAGCATGATATTTTATGTGTAACGCCTGCTATGAAGCGTTATATATGCTCGCACATGAAAAAGACCAAACAAATTTATGAAACGGCGATGAAGGAAGGTTGCAGTGTTTCGACGATTGCCAAACGGGAATGTTATTTGCTTGATGCATTGGAAAAAAGAAATATGGAATATTGTCGGTTAAATCGTATGCAGCATTATCGTATAACGATTTATGATCAACGCTTGATGTGGCATGATCTTTGTTTATCACGCTATTTAAAAAGAGGAATGCGTCATGACAATACAAAATTTGCTTTTGCCTATATGTATGAACAAAGCTATCATCTGCATGTAGTAATCTTTTATCGAAATACTTGATTGTAAGAACGATGGAGCGGAAAGTGTGCTATAATAACAATCGAGGTGTTGCTATGAAAATCAAACGTAGTATGCTTATCGTAGCTTTGATTGCTTTGTTTATCGGCTGCTATGCAATGATGAACAAGCACTATGATGAATTGGCGCGTTATCCGCATACGCTGAATGAACAGCAGCGTGAGTTGGTTTTGCATCATTTGAATACAGACGAAATCAATACCTTGATTTCATGGAAAATCGAACCAAAAGAGTTTTTGCCATATATCGAGGTTGATGGCTTTGTTTTGGAAAACACACTGTGGTATGATGAAATGGCAAATACGACAAAAGAGAAGGTCAGCAAGGAATTTATTGTAGCATTTATTAACAAATATAAGGAACAAATGAATTTTAATGAGCTGCAATATTTATTAGCGAATTATTCTTATAATGAACTGATACGTTTTTTTGATGAAGGCGATCTTTACCAGAAAAGTGCACGTTTGATTCCTAATCCAAGTGATATATATACAATGATTGCAAATCGCAGAACGCTTTATACATACGAACCGAAAGACTTAGTTTCGATTGGCTCGCTTCCGCACAGCTCTATTGTGCCAAAAGCTTATGATATTCTTGTAAAAAAGGAAGTTCTTGAACCATTACAGCAGCTGTGCAAAGCCGCGGAAGTAATAGACGATCAGCCCTGTGGCGGTATGAGAGTAGTTGCCGGTTATTTATCGTATGAAGATCAGGTAATGCTTTATGAACAGGCGTTGGAAGAATATGATGCGGAAGAATTGAGTAAGTATTGGGACGCTCCGGGACATAGTGAATATCAGCTTGGCTATTCGCTGATCCTTTTGCCTAATGAGATACAGCCTAAGGTAAACCATAAGGAGCAAGAGAAAACAGAAGCAAAAGAGGAACTGGGACGTGAGCAAGAGGCATGGCTAAAGGAAAATGCTTATAAATATGGTTTTATTATTCGTTATCCGTTAGGACAAGAGGATATTACCGGTAAAGAGCATCAACCTTTTGCTTTGCGATATGTAGGAAAAGAGTTGGCAAAAACAATTTATGAACAAGACATTGCCTTGGAAAAAGCAGATCTCGGCTAGTGGAGCTATTCCGGATATTGATGGGTATTATGTATATCTATTGCTGTGTGCAGACAATAGTCTTTATTGCGGTTGGACAACCAATTTAATTCGACGCTACAAAGCTCACGCTTCTGGCAAAGGAGCGAAATATACAAGAGCCCATCAGCCGGTTTTGCTTTACTATTATGAAAGTTGTGAAAGTAAATCCGCAGCCTGTCAGCGAGAGGCCCAAATCAAGCGTATGAGCCATTTGGAAAAGATAGCATTGAAAGAGCGATAACTCGTTCTTTTTTTATTGTTTTCGGCATACTGATGAAACAAAGGGGGTTCAGAAAAATGAGGTTTCGTAAGCCCATGATTCTCGTGTTTGCATGTATTGCTTTTGTTATGTATCTCAGTATGCGGCTGTATTCCACTGAGGAGGTTACAACGAGTGTGATTTCCACGCAGCATGCGAGCAATATAATGCAGGTTTATTTAAAAGATCAAAGCAATACCTTGGTTCCGCTTTCGATACCGGTAAGTGAGGAGGAAAGTGAAGAAGATAAGCTGAAGTTGATGTTTGCTTATCTTAGTGGGAAACAAACATTAGAGGGCTTTTATCCGTTGTTTCAAAAGGAGTGCTTTTTAAATGATGTTAAGATGGGAGATGGCGTTGCACGCTTATATTTTGATGCCAGCTTAAAAAACTATAAAAAAGAAGATGAGTTACGCGTCTTAGAGGCGATTACCTGGGGTGCTACACAATTTTCAAGTGTAGAAAAAGTAGAGCTATATCTCAATGAACAGCGTATGAAGGAAATGCCTTTAGGGCAAACACCGATTCCGGAAATTTTAAATCGTGATATCGGTATTAATCATTTCGAAACCGCTACGGATTCCTTACACGATTCGTTTTCTTTAACAGTGTTTTCGACCAAAAAAATTGGTTCTAGAGAATATCTTGTTCCTAAAAGCCGTCGTTGTCGATTGGATAAACAAGATGTTGCATCACAGGTAGCGGTTATTCTAGAAGATATTTCGGTATCAAGCGGTCTTTCCTCAAAGCTGCATACCGATCGTATTGAGATAAAAAATATGAATATGAAGGACGGACTTTTAAAGGTGGAACTAAACGATCATATTCTAGCAAGCGATGCCAGCGTGAAACAGAATGCTTATGATACGTTTGTTTTGTCTTTGGCATCGATTCCGATGATTGAACGAGTAGAAATTCGTGTAGGAAAGCAAATCATACACCCAACAAAGGAGGAAAGCACAAGCGTTTCTTTGGTTGAAATGACATATAATGAGGTTGAATTTTAATGAAAATGTTTTCATGAAGATATAATACTTTTCATTTCTACATTTTTTTGGTATGATAATAGCGGTGGTAAAATGAAAGTTATCGTTGTTAGTGATAGCCATGGAAAAGACAGTGCAATACAAGCCGTTTTGGAGCAGTATCCACAAGCGGAGCTTTTTCTTCACTGCGGCGATATCGAGGCTGAGCCACAGCAATATCCTCAGTTGGTAACAGTACGTGGAAATAATGATATTTTCTACGATTATCCAGAGGAACGAGTGGTTACAGTTGGAAAACATCGCATTTATGTTGTTCATTCACATCAGTTTATGTATTCTCGACGTGTGGAGCAGTTAGCACAGAAGGCAAAATCGCTTGCTTGCGATATTGTTTGTTACGGGCATACGCATATAGCTGCTTATGAGGTGGTTGATGGTGTCCATGTGCTGAATCCCGGTTCCTTGTGGAGAAGCAGAGACGGCAGAGGGCCTTCCTATGCTGTTGTGGAGCTGGAGGGTGATAATGTAGATGTTGAATTTAAGTTTTTGCCACAAAGTAAAAGCAATTTTTTTTGGTAACCTAAAAAGCCGTATGATATACGGTTTTTTGCGTGAAAGACCATAAAAGAAAGGTGTTGTAAGATGGAAAGAAAAATTGGTACGGTATCAAGAGGCGTTCGTTGTCCGATTATTCGTGAAGGTGATGATTTGGCAAGCATTGTTGTGGAAAGTGTATTAGATGCAGCGAAAAGCGAGGATTTTGCGATTCGTGATCGCGATGTTATCGCTGTAACGGAAAGCATTGTTGCACGTTCACAAGGTAATTATGCGTCTGTTGATGCGATTGCAAGTGATGTGCATGCGAAGTTCAATGATGAAACTGTTGGTGTGATTTTCCCTATTTTAAGTCGTAACCGTTTTGCGATTTGTTTGCGTGGAATTGCAAAGGGCGTTAAAAAGGTCGTATTGATGCTTAGCTATCCAAGCGATGAGGTCGGAAATGAGTTGGTATCACTTAGTAAGCTAGATGATGCGGGAATCAATCCATATTCCGATGTTTTAACATTAGAAAGATATCGCGAATTATTCGGCGAAAATAAACATGAGTTTACCGGTGTTGATTATGTTGCATATTACGGTGATTTGATTCGCGAATGCGGTGCCGAGGTTGAGTTTGTATTTGCAAACAATCCTAAGACAATTTTGAATTATACGAAAAACGTAATCAACTGTGATATCCATACACGTGCTAGAACAAAGCGTATCCTAAAAGAAGCGGGTGCGGATAAAGTGTTCAGTCTTGATGACATCATGACTGCGCCAATCAACGGTTCCGGATACAATGCAGTATATGGACTACTAGGCTCTAATAAATCAACAGAGGATAGCGTTAAGCTGTTCCCAAGAGAATGCAATGATTTGGTATTGGATATTCAAAAACAGATCTTAGATCGTACCGGTAAGCATGTGGAAGTTATGGTTTACGGCGATGGTGCGTTTAAAGATCCGGTAGGTAAAATTTGGGAGCTTGCCGATCCATGTGTATCTCCTGCTTATACACCTGGTTTGGAGGGAACACCAAACGAATTAAAACTGAAATATTTAGCTGACAATGATTTTGCAAACTTGAGCGGAGAAGCGTTGAAGAAAGCTATCGAAGATAAAATTAAGGAAAAAGACGGAAGTCTTGTCGGAAATATGGCGGCGCAGGGAACGACACCTCGTAAGCTAACAGACTTGATCGGTTCTTTATGTGATTTGACAAGTGGCTCTGGGGATAAGGGTACACCGGTCGTACTTGTTCAGGGATATTTTGATAATTACACAAACTAAGGATAGGAAACTGCATGGCACAAGCTGTGCGGTTTTTTTATAGGATTTATTTAATTTGTCGAATTTCCACGATAAGCAAAAAAACTTCTCGTAATTTCTCGACATGAACCTAAGCAGCGATTCGTTATACTAAAAGCGGGAGATGAGGAAATGGAGAGCTATGTAGAAGTCAGCTTTCTGCAGCAACTTTTAACCATGCTGCTTTCTCTTCGTTTAGCGCAAAGCATTTGTTTGCAGCCAGTTTTAAAAGGGGTTTGTTACGGATATGCCATCAGTATTTCCTTTTTGTCAGTATGTTTGTGGCTTCCAAGCTCCGAACTTGTGATAGCAGGTATAGAAATGTTGTTTTTATTCATATATTTCCGTCATGCTTATAAAACCTATGCGATGGCTTTTGTGCTTCGTGTACTTCTTATGCTTAGTGGCTGGGTGCTCTATGATGGGAGTTTTCACAACGGTATGTGGTTTGTTCCTATGGATTATCGGCTTGTGTATTGGTGGCTGTTGTATGCGTTGTTGTTTTTGCTGCATGCGGCAAAATGGAAAGATATTATCGCAAAGCATAGCTACGTATATGAGGTAAAGCTGTATAGTGAGGTTGGAATATTGTCGATGAAAGGTTATTTGGATAGTGGAAATTTACTTTCCCATCAAGGAATACCGGTTATTTTTCTAGATCGTAGTATGCAGGCATATTTTAAAAACGAACGCATACAATGGGTAGTAATGAAGGGAATCGGTGATGAAAAAGCAGTGAAATGCTATATGTGTAAGATCGCATTGGCAAATACCGAAAAGCAAAATGTGCTTGTATATTGTGGGCAGAAGCTGGAGCTGCCGTTTCATTGTAAGGCTTTATTGAATGTGCATCTGATGACGATGGGGTGAGAAAATGAAGATGATCAAGAAGCTGTTTCGTTTTTTGTTTGTGAAAAATGAAGAAAGTAGTGTTTTCTATATTCAAGGTAGTGATGTTTTGCCAAAACCATTGGAAAAGGAAGAAGAACAAGCGGCGTTGATTGCTTTGGAACATGGAGATGAGGAAGCACGCAATACATTGATTGAGCATAATTTGCGATTGGTCGTTTATATAGCCAAACGCTACGAAACCAATCCTATTTTTATGGAGGATTTGATTAGTATCGGCTCGATTGGTTTGATTAAGGCAGTAAATACCTTCAAACGCAATAAAAATATTAAATTGGTAACTTATGCTTCACGTTGTATCGAGAATGAAATTTTGATGTTTCTGCGCAAAAAATCACGACGTAAGTTGGAAGTTAGCTTTGATGAGCCGTTAAACATTGATTACGATGGCAATGAGCTTTTGTTGTCGGATATTTTAGGTACCGATGATGATGTTGTAACAAAGCAATTTGAGCGGGAAGAAAACAAACGGGAGCTTTTAAAGGCTATGCGTGGTTTAAAGGATCGGGAACGGCAGATCTTACAGATGCGCTATGGCATTGAGCATGAAGAACTTACACAAAAGGATATCGCAAAGCGTTTGGGAATTTCTCAATCGTATATTTCACGTTTGGAAAAACGAATTATTCATAAATTAAAATTACAAATGAAACAGCAAAATTATTGATGTGAGGTAGGGAATCAACTGATTTTAGCGAAACCTTCATAAGCTTAATGTGCTGTTGATAGGGATTGCTTTCTGTGAATTGTGGGAGGCAATCCTTTTGTTATCTGTGTTTTGTAACACAAGGAATTTTTTGCGGTAATATCGGTTATATCAATATTTAAAATATAGGCTCATATCAGATACAAGAGCATGTTGTCAATGGGAAAACCTTTCCAAATACTAACAATCAGCCGCTTGTATAACCCTTCTTTTTCAAGGGCAAACTGCTTGTAAGCAGGAGGGTGATTATGAGTCGTTATAAGGTTGTTATTAGCGGAATGAATACCAATGATCTAACGGTACTTAACAATACACAGATGAAGGAATTGTTTTTACGTATGCAAAAAGGAGATCAAAATGCAAAAGAGGAGCTAATCAATGGAAATTTAAAATTGGTATTGTCAATTGTTCAGCGTTTTGCGAATCGCTGTGAAAACATGGACGATCTTTTTCAGGTAGGCTGTATTGGTTTGGTGAAATCCATTGATCATTTTGATTTGAAACATGAGGTACGTTTTTCAACCTATGCCGTACCGATGATCATGGGAGAAATCAAGCGTTACTTACGTGATAATCAGGTACTTCGCGTATCCAGACATTTAAAGGATCTTGCCTACAAATGCTTTCGTTTAAAAGAGGAGTATGTGCATCAGCATCAAAAAGAGCCAAGCATTACCTGGTTAGCTGAGCAATTGGAGGTAAGGGAAAAGGATATTGTTGATGCCTTAGATTCTACACAAAATGTTTTATCTATTTTTGAGCCGGTATATAACAGTGATGGTGATGAACTGTATTTGTTGGATCAGATTCGTGATGAAAAAGATGAAATTGATTTATTAAACAATGTGCTTTCTTTACGCAGCAGTTTGAAACAATTGAAGGAAAAGGAATTGGAAATTTTAGATAAGCGCTATTATCAGGATATGACACAAACCGAAATTGCAAATGAACTGGGAATTTCACAGGCGCAGGTTTCACGCCTTGAAAAGAGTGCCATTTCGACTTTGCGTAAAGAAATGGGGGAACTGTAACATTTGGGACAGCGATGCATATAATGGAATAGGTGATGCAGATGAGATTTTGTGAAATTGCAGGTAAGCAGGTCATCAATTTATGTGATGGACGAGTGGTCGGCTTAGTAAATGACGTAGCCTTTGATGTGAAAAGCAATAAGCTATTAGCTATTTACGCACGAACTACTCAACCTTTCGTAAAAAAAATGTTGCCATGGCTATTTCCTTGTGAAGAAATCGAAATCAGTATGCAGGAGATCGAGAACATTTGCGGAGATGTAATTTTGGTACGTTTTCGCTAATTGATTTTAAAAAAAGAGTATTCCTATGAAAGTTTGAGGAAAAAAGGAGCAAAAAAGAAAAAAAACTTTTTATGCCTTCAAAAATATGCTATGATATACCTAGTTATTAGGAGGTATCCGTACATGAGTTTTGGACAGAAGTTTAAACATTTTCTAGCACCGTTAGATGAAGATGATATTTTAGAAGTAGAACAAGATGCAGAGGAAGAAGATGCGCAGACGATTTCACAGTATGAACAGCAGCGTTCACGTATGAATAAGCTTCCAAATGATACAAAAATGGTATTATTTGAACCACGCTCTTTTGATGAAGCAGATGAAATCGCGCGACGCTTGAAGGAAAACAAAGCAGCGGTTGTGAATTTGCATAAGCTGCAAAGAGAATATGCGCAAAGAACAATTGATTTTCTTACCGGTGTAATTTTCGCACTTGATGGCAGTATTCAAAAAATCGGGCATAATGTAATTCTTTGCACACCAAATAATGTTCCAGTGCAGGGACAAATTACGTTAGACAGCGGAGAAGATGAATAAATCATCACTTTCTTTTGAGCATTATCGGGGTAATGAGGAGTTTGTAAAACGCATCTATGATTATATCGATCAATGTGAGGTGCGTAAACGAATTATCGTTACACCCTTTTTTTCGCCGGATCAAAGTGCAATTACACGCTCTATTTGCGGTAAGCAAATTATGTATAAGGAAGATGGTGGTTATAAGGGAGCAGAACGCGTGCGATTTGCTTTTTTGCCGTTTACGACGAACTATCAATTTCCAACGGTTATTTTGAAAGCCTCAGTTTCTGCTACGTTTGGTATGCTGAGCCATCGCGATGTGCTAGGTGCTTTGATGAATTTAGGCTTACGGCGGGAAATGAGTGGAGATATTTTGGTAAAGCGAGATGCGGTTTATCTTGTTGTTGATAAGGACATTGAGAATTTTGTTGTATGTAATCTTACCAAAATCAAGCGTCAGCATGTACATTTTAAACGTTATGAAGGAAGTCTTGTTTCCAATACGAGTATTCCTTATCAACATAAAATCGTTTCCAGCATGCGTTTAGATACAATCGTGGCTTGTTTGGCAAACGTTTCGCGGGGAAAGGCACAGGAAATGATTGCTTCTCAAAGGGTAAAAGTAAATCATGTTGTACTTGAACAAAGTACATTTGTATGCAATAATAATAGTGCTATTTCTATTCGTGGGTATGGACGCTTTTATGTTAGAGAAGTGATAAAAAAGACCAAAAAGGATCGCCTTGTAATTGATGTTGGCGTGTATGAGTGAGCGAGGGTGAGATATGGAAAAACGATCATTTGACACGATGAAGAAAGGATATAACCGTTATCAGGTCGATGATTATATCGCAGCCTTGGAGCTTGAGCTTGTGGCTTTAAAGGAAAAAAATGAAAAAGCCTACCAGTTGAAAGAAGCCTACGAAAGGGAAGCAGAGGATTATAAAAAGCGTTATGAGGAGGTTTGCCAAAATCTGAGTATCAAGGAAAGGGCAGCCTACGATATGACACGAATGGCTATGAAGGAAGCCAATATGATCGTAGAAACAGCTCATAAAAATGCTGATGTCATCGTGCGGGAATCCTTGATGATGGCACGTGAGGTATTGAGTGAAATTGCTCGTTTGGGCAAGGAAGCTAATTTGTTGAAAGGCTCTATGAAGGACGACCTCAGTCGGATCGCGCAGGCGCTTGATGAGTTTGAAACGCCTCAAATTCCGGAAATGGATTTATTGAAAAAAGAAGAAATGCAATGAAAAAGACACGTTTATAATACGGAAGTTCAAGAGAGCACGCGGTTGGTGGAAGGGTGCATGGAGGTATTATGAATATCACTTTTGAGCAGAGTGCCTGAAGAAGTAGGGCAGCTTCGATTCCCTTATCGTTAAAAGGTTAAGTGCTTCTGCATACAGCAGAAGAACTAAGGTGGTACCACGTTTAATCAGCGTCCTTAGATAAGGACGCTTTTATTTTAGGAGGAAAAGATATGGAATACAAGGACACATTATTGATGCCAAAAACCGGCTTTGAGATGCGCGGAAAGCTTCCGACAAAGGAACCTGACTTTCAGCAGCGTTGGCAAAGTTCACACATTTATGAAAAGATGTTAGCGAAACGTGAGGGCTGTGAACCGTTTGTTTTGCATGATGGACCTCCGTATGCTAACGGAGATATTCATTTAGGACATGCGTTAAACAAAATTTTGAAAGATGTTATTGTACGCAGTCATTTTATGGACGGATATTATACGCCTTATATTCCGGGTTGGGATACACATGGCTTACCAATTGAAACCGCAATTACAAAGCTTGGACATGATCGTAAGAAAATGGGAATTTCGGAATTTCGTAAGCTGTGCTATGATTATGCGTTAGAACAGGTAGAGCGTCAGAAAAAAGGCTTTTTATCTTTAGGCAGTGTTGGTGATTATGACAATGCTTACGTAACCTTAACTAAGGAATTTGAAGAGGAACAAATCCGCATTTTTGGAAAAATGGCTATGGACGGGTTGATTTATAAAGGGTTAAAGCCTGTATACTGGTCTCCATCTAGTGAATCTGCACTTGCAGAAGCGGAAATCGAGTATCATGATATAAAAAGTCCGACAATCTTTGTGAAATTTATGGTAAAAGATGGTAAGGGTATCTTAGATAACGATTGTGCATTTGTGATTTGGACGACAACACCTTGGACCATTCCGGCGAACTTGGCAATTTGTTTGAATAAGGATTTTACATATGCGTTAGTTGAAACTGAAAAAGGTAAACTGATTGTTTTAGAAGAATTGATGGATTCCTTGTTTGATAAATTCGGTTTGGAAACTAGAAATAAATTAGCAACCTTTAAAGGAAAAGAATTGGAAATGATTACTTGTGCGCACCCACTGTATGATCGTGAATCGCTTGTGATTTTAGGTGATCATGTAACGGCAGATGCCGGTACCGGTTGTGTACATACTGCCCCAGGCTTTGGTGCTGATGACTTCTTTGTTGGACAGAAGTATGGTTTACCTGCCTATTGCAATGTTGATGAGCATGGCTGCATGATGAAGGAAGCCGGTGAGTGGCTGGAAGGTCAATATGTAGATGATGCAAACAAAACAGTTACACAAAAACTAGATGAAATCGGAGCATTATTGAAACTTGAATTTATTACGCACTCCTATCCACATGATTGGAGAACCAAAAAACCAATCATTTTCCGTGCGACGACGCAATGGTTTGCTTCTATTGATAAAATTCGTACACAATTATTAGATGAAATTGATAAAGTGGATTGGATTCCGAAATGGGGACAGCAACGCATGCACAATATGATTGCCGATCGTGGAGATTGGTGTATTTCCCGTCAGCGTGCTTGGGGTGTTCCGATTCCGATTTTCTATGCTGAAGATGAAACACCGATCATGGACGAAAAGGTGTTTGAACATGTTGCTAAGCTGATTGGTGAATATGGCTCAAATATTTGGTTTGAAAAGGAAGCGAAGGACTTACTTCCTGAAGGCTATACTCACCCTAAATCACCAAATGGCATTTTCACAAAGGAAACCGATACAATGGACGTTTGGTTTGACAGCGGATCTTCCCATACCGGGGCAATGTTGAAAAAAGGTTTAAGCTATCCTGCTGATTTATATTTTGAAGGTAGTGATCAGTATCGAGGTTGGTTCAATTCCTCTTTGATTGTCGGTACGGCAGTGCATGGACAGGCACCTTATAAGCAGGTGTTAAGTCATGGCTTTGTTATGGACGGCAAGGGAGTGAAAATGTCCAAATCTCAGTGGAATGCGGTTGCTCCTGGAGAAATTACGAAAAAGTTTGGTGCGGATATTTTGCGTTTATGGGCAGCAAGTGTTGATTATCAAGCGGATTGCAGTATGTCCGATGAAATCATGAAGCAGGTAAGTGAGAATTATCGTAAGGTACGTAATACCTTCCGCTTCTTATTGGCTAATATTAACGAAGAGGACTTCACAAAAGAAGATTTAGTTGATATTGCTACATTACCTGAACTTGATAAGTATATGCTTTTACAGTTAAATGAAGTTAACGATAAGGCTAAAAAGGCTTATAAGGAATATCGTTTTGCAGATGTTACGACGATGCTGACAACCTTGATGACAAATGATTTCAGTGCTTACTATTTGGATTATACAAAGGATATTTTATACATTGAAAAGAAAGACGATGTAAGACGTCGTCAGGTACAGACCGTATTGTATCATGCCGTAAATGTATTGATGCGTTTGTGGGCTCCGATTCTTCCACATACCGCAGAAGAGGTAAATGATTTCTTCCATGGTGAAGAAGAAAGTGTTCACTTAGGCTCTTTTGCTTCAAATCTTGTGATTGAGCATGCTGATGAAATTAAAACGGATATGGAACGTATGCTTTTGCTTCGTTCAGATATCTTTAAAGCACTCGAAGAAGCACGAGGAGAAAAGGTTATCGGTAAATCATTAGAAGCGCATGTAATTGTTCATGTCAGCGATGAAGATCGTGCCTTAATCGAAAAGGTTTGCGGTAGTCATTTCCATCAGTGGCTGATCGTTTCTAAGGTAAGCTTTAGTGTTGATGAATTAACACCATATGAGGTATGCAGTGCAAGTGTTGAAAAATGTGATGGACATGTATGTCCACGTTGCTGGAATATTACAGATTCTACTGCTGAAGATGGCTTATGCGAACGTTGTGCTAAAGTATTAAAAGCATAAAAAGATTTATGATGATATAGTAAAAAATGCTCATACCAATGGGCATTTTTTATAGAATTGAAATATTTTTCATT
>NZ_DS483469.1 GCF_000154285.1 Amedibacillus dolichus DSM 3991
AATCGCTTAAAGCATTATTCACTTCTATCTCTAAGCGTAAAACACTCTCTCCCTCCTTTTTAACATTTCTACTTTATTATATTTGTAAACAAAATATAAACATATATCAACCACCAATTATAATGAATACTTAATCCTATTACTAATAACAATTCACGACTTTTAAAAGATTAGAAAGTATCCGTTTTTTTAAATATATCAACGGTATTTAATATCGTCTTTTCATCTTTCCATTTATGAAAAAAAAAAGAAACTGAAAGCAGCCTGCCCTCAATTTCTTTTCTTTTTTATTCTTGAATCTCCTTTCGTAGCTTCCCGCAAATCGGATAATTCGCGCAGCTTTCATTACATGCACAGTCTGAGAATGCCCTTAATTTCGCTGGCACTAAGGCTGTTATTTCATCATCATCATAGCCTACCACAAAATTCTTTTCATTGATCATAATCGGGCGTTTCAAAATAG
Source organism: Amedibacillus dolichus DSM 3991 (assembly GCF_000154285.1). GTDB lineage: Bacteria > Bacillota_I > Bacilli_A > Erysipelotrichales > Erysipelotrichaceae > Amedibacillus > Amedibacillus dolichus. Next base: position 464 of record NZ_DS483469.1, read on the forward strand.
ATGGATTCTTCTGAATCAAATCAACAAGTTCTTTTACTGATAAATCATCTAAATCGGTATGTAATTCTTGAAATACCTTAGAACGGGTGGAAATAATATCCTCCGTACCGTTTTCTGTGCGCTGCAATAAATATTTAATTTCTTCTTCCTTCAAAAGCGTAGTAAAAATATTTTTTTCAACAAATGTCATCTCGTTATCTTTCAACCACTGCTTTGCTTTGCGGCAACTTGCGCAGCCCGGCGATGTATATAATATAATCATATCAACGACTGCCTCCTTTATTTACTTCTCTTCTATTATATAAGAAGCATTTTGAATTGGAAAGTAATTTTTTGGTTTTATCTTGTCAACTGTTTAGAAATGGCGTATGATAATAAAGAAAATAGCGATGATAAAGATATAGTAGAAAGCTTGTGCTTTTTAAGAGAGCCGGTGGTTGCTGAAAACCGGTAAAGTGCAGCTTATCGAATTGGAACTTTGGAGCTTTTCCTTTGGAAACGGCGCTCACCGTTACGAGTAGTGATTTCTGTTACAGAAATAAGTCGGGTGGTACCACGCTTATGCGTCCCAACAGGTACTTTTTTTATTATATGGAGGTTGAATATGAAACGAATGTTAAGTGGCATTAAGCCAACCGGAAGATTAACTCTAGGAAACTACATTGGCGCAATTCGTAATTTTGTGGCATATCAAGAGGATTACGACATGTACGTATTTATTGCTAATTTGCATGCCATTACCGTACCGATTGAACGCGCGGAATTAAAGCAGAATACGAAGGATTTAATTGCTTTATATCTTGCTTGCGGATTAGATCCGAAGAAAGCAACTATTTTTTTACAAAGTGATTTACATGAGCATGCCGAGCTTGGTTGGATTTTAACTTGTAATTCCTATGTAGGAGAATTACAGCGAATGACACAATATAAAGATAAAACTGCCAAAGGGGAAACAGGTATTACTGCCGGATTATTTACCTATCCATCATTAATGGCTGCTGATATTTTGTTGTATGATGCTGATTATGTTCCGGTTGGAGTTGATCAAAAGCAACACGTAGAGCTGACTCGTGATTTGGCTGAACGCTTTAATCACCGCTATGGCGATACCTTTACCGTTCCCGAACCACTTGTAGCTAAAGTCGGAGCTAAAGTTTATTCTTTGCAAGATCCAAGAAAGAAAATGTCTAAATCAGAGGATAATCCTAAAGGAACGATTGATTTGTTAGATGAACCTAGTGTAGCTCGTAAAAAAATTATGTCTGCCGTTACCGACTCCATCGGCATCATTCAATATGATCCCGAACAACAACCGGGTATTTCTAATCTATTAACAATCTTATCTTCCCTGAACAATGAAACAATTGAAGATATTGTTGCTCGCTATGCAGGAAAAGGTTATGGTGAATTTAAAAAGGAAGTCGGTGAGTGTGTCTACCAATTTCTAACCCAGCTTCAATCAAAGTACAAAGAAATCATTGCCAGCGGTATGGTGGAAAAGGTTATTACCGAGGGAAATGACAAGGCTCGACAAATTGCTCATAAGAAAATTATGAAAGTAAAAAAGAAAGTCGGTTTTCAATTATTCTAGTAGTTAATAATAACTTAAAAAAACAAGGACTTTACGT
>NZ_DS483468.1 GCF_000154285.1 Amedibacillus dolichus DSM 3991
AGCCGCGCCTTACATACCGGCCCATCTTTTCATTCCACAAATCGTACTCCGCACAGGCGGTGGCGTCCGGTCGCTGGGCATAGATCATCAGCTGCTCGTGGAACGGGTACTTGTAAAGGCGGGAAGCAGTAGTGAGAAACCCTGCCCATTCCTGCCAGCTCCCCGTGAGCTGCGTTGTCACCTTCTCCGCCATCTGTGCATATAGTTCAGCTTTGGTTGGCATGGTGTTCTGTCCTCCTTTCAGTTTTGGGGTAAAAAGGCGGGGTGGCAGATCGCCACCCCATCCCTGCGGTTATGTTGTTTACTGGTCAAAATCCGGGTACAGCTCCAGTTCGGCAAACTTCTCATCGGTCATCGCACAGAGCTTCGTAAGGGCGCTGTCGGTCAATTCCCTCAGTTCCGTTTCCTCCGGCGAAAGCTCGCCGCGCATCTCACGCAGACTGTCAATCAGCCCGGTGCGGCTGCCGGTATTGTAAATGCACATCAGGTTCATTTCCTCAAAGGTAAAGTTTCCCATATCAAATCTCCCTTTCCGCACTCTTTTTGGGTGCTGTCTTTTTGTGTTCTGTCTTGGGCTGGCCTTTCAGCTGCTCCATGACGGACTTTTTCTTTTCCCGTTCCTTCCGATGAACGGCATCAGCCAAGTCCATCAGGGAAATGGGCTGACCGCTTCGAGCCTGCTGTTCCAGCTCTGCCACGGTCGGCTCTTTTGGGCCATTGTTGATGATACCGTCAATCATGCCGTAATCGTCCTCCATGGCCATCTCCGCATTTTTCAGCGGATTTTCCGGCAGGAATCCGGGGATCTGGGTAAAACCAACGCTGTCGCAGTAATGACAGGATACCTTACCGCCCTGCCTGATCGCAACGATGTCGCTGACGCTCATGGAGGGACTGTGAAAGTCCACGGGCTTTTCCAGATTGAATTGCTGATAGAGTTTTTCCAGCTGCTCCGGCACAGTGCCAGACTCCCTCAGAGGAGCTGTGTAAATGAGGTCATAATTGTTGCGGTCTATGGAAATGGCATGTGACTTTAACCAATCCAGATTCATAAAGCGCACATTCTGCGGATCGTCACGGCTCACCTGATAGATGGCAAAGCAATCTCTGTTCTGGGAGAGAAATGCCTGTTCGCGTTCCCGCTGATGTTCCTGACGCTCCATGACCTTTTCGTGGAACTGAGGGCTTTTCTCCCATTCCTCATGGTCCACACCGAAAAGACCGCCATGATCCATGATTTCCTGCGGGTCAAACACCATGCTCTCCGTATTGTCCTCATGCAGCACATAGACGGTCAAACCGGCGGCATCCAGTTCCAGCGCCCGTTCTCTGGTAACAGGGAGCATCCCATCATAGGAGTAGCCATATTCCTGCATATCCGGTGTGGATACCTGCTCATCCGGCATGGGGTATTCATCCAGTGCCTGCTCCTGCGCTTCCGGCAGCTGGGAAGAAGCAGTCATCTGACTGGTCTCTGCCTGCATTTGCTGATAGGCCGCTTCCTGCAAGGTCTCAATCATGGACATAGGAGCGTGTCTGAGCGAAGTGCTGTCCAGATCGTTATCATCACAAATCTGGAGAACTGCCTTCATGCAGGAAAGCTCCGGCATATCCAGCTGACCACCATCCAGCTCTTTCATGGACGCAGCATCGTAAAGAGTGTAGTCCCATCCGCTGTCACAGGGTTGGATATGAAGATAGGTAGTATCGTTGATCAGAAACAAAGCCTCCTGCTGGTTGGCATCCGCCCCTAGTACCTCCATTTCCGGCATGGCCGCAGCCAGTTCCGTTACCGCTTTCTGTACCAGCGGATTATCACGGTAATAGTCGATTCCCTGAATAGTGTCCAGGTCAATGGTCTGCCCGGTCAAAATCGGAAAAGGTCCTTCATAGTCGCTTCCATCTTTCAGCTCAAAACCAATGCCCTTGATCCCGTTCATTCGTTCTGCCGGAATCTCCTGATAAATGCGGATTGCTTCCTCCAAAGACAGGTTATCGTGGTATTCTCCGAGGTTTGGAAATTCCATGCACTCTGCTACATAGTAGGTCAGATCGCCGGTCTGCTGTCTATCAGATACCTTAGCGGCATCTTCTGGCTGCTCTATCAGGGCGGTTTCCGGCTCTACCTTTGCATGAGGGTCAATTCCACGCTCTTTGCAGATTTCCTTATAGTGGCGCTCAATGTCGGAGATCAAAGTGCCGGAGGTCTTGTTGATGGTCTCCAAACTGGCTCTCAGCTCTTTCAGCTCTTTGCCCTGGCTCCAGCTTGCAATATAGCCGAAGCTGTTTTCTCCGGTCTCGATGCCAAAATATTTGCAGACTGCGTAGGAGATGCTTTCAGCCTCCACTTCCTCCGTGTGGCGGTCTTTCCTCTGTTCTTGCAAAAACTGGGTGAGGGTAGAAAAGCCGCCAACAAAATTCAGCCCTTCTTCCTCGGTCAGCATCAGGCGTCCATCTTCCGCCAGCTCCAGCGGCTCTGTCAGCAGAACGGAACCTGCATGGTTTACAACCACTTGTTCTTCTACACAGACCGGCTCTCCGGGGTCGTAGTCAGAACCGCGCAGGTCATAGCAATAAACGCCCTCCGGCAGATTATCACGGACAATCCGCCCATTGGAGAACAGACCGGGTTTATCAAACAGCTCGATTTCCTGATATTGCTCGTCATTGGCAATCTGAATCTTTTTCTGATTGTGGAGCTTGCTGTGGGCAATCTCGTGTACTGTGGCCGAAACCGTCTGCACCTCGCTCATGCCCTGGCGAATGGCAATTTTCTGATGATCGGCAGAAAAATAGCCGTCCGTATCGGCGGCCATTGCTTCAAAAGTAATCGGCACCGGTGCGCTGCGGCGCAGGGCCTCCATGAATGCCTCATAATTTGGCACATTGCCGGAAAGGGATGATGCAAGCTCCGGCAAAGGTTTCCCGTCGGTCTGGCTCACATCAAAGACCTTGACCGGACGAAACATGGGGATCTCGATTTCTTTTTCCTCTGTAACGAACTTTCCGTCTTTATCCAAAATCGGAGCCTTGGTATCCGGGTCCAGCTTCTGCTCCTCGATTTTCTTCTTATACGGTGTGGGGGCGATGATGGTAATGCCATGCTCGCCCTTTTTTACATAACGCTCAAACTGGTCTTTCCACTTATTGTATCCGGCTACCAATGTAGCGTCCGGCTTCTGCATATAGATGAGCATGGTGTTGTTTACCGAATAGCGGTGGAAGCGGGACATGACGGACAGATAGCGCATATACTTTTCACTCTCAAACAGTTCTTTGATCCCCTGCTCGATGCCATCTGTGATTTCCCTTAGCCGCTCTCGGTTGGTGGGTTTGTTCTCAGCCATGATTTTCAATCTCCTTTCCAAGTGTGTGATTTCTGCTGTGTGTTCTGCAATCCATGCCTTTTGTTCTTCTTCACTTTCATAAAGAAAAAGGTCCAACAGGTACTCTACATAGGTTTTTTTCTGGATTGCTTCCACAAAACGGGGGTGCGGTTCTTCCTCCGGTGTCCGGGGAGAATTGTCGGCCTCCCATTTTTTCAGCAGATAGTAGTAATCGGACAGTACGCGATAACACCGCTGCCGGTCCTCCCGAAATTTCTGTGCCTCGTTTTTCTGCCGGACATACCTCCTGCGGGGAGGGGCCTGACTGTCATAGATCAGGCCAAAGTCCTGTGCCAGTTTCTCCGCCGCTTCTTTTGAGGAGAGGTCAAAGAGCTTTGCGGTAAAGTCGATCACATCCCCATCTTCACCGCAGCCAAAGCAGTGGAACCGCTGGTCTACCTTCATGCTTGGGTTCTTATCATCGTGAAAGGGACAGCAGGCCATGCCATTTCGTTTGACCTCGATCCCATAAAACGCTGCCGCATCTCTGGTGCTGACCGACTGCTTGACTGCTTCAAATACATTCTCTGTCATGTGCCTTTAACTGCTGGACTTTCTCACAGGGGGCTGGTATCCGGCAGCTTTCGCACGCTCACTGGCGGCTTTGCGGCGTTCTGCGCTATATGGCTCCCGGACTGATACACACCGCTTTGGGACGGTAAAGTTATGGGCGTCCTTTCGGGTGATCTGGTCGGGGTGCTTTTTTGCCAGCAGTTCCAGCTTCTCCATCAGACGGGGATCGTGGGTGTAGACCTCAGCCATTGGTTCTGCCTGGTTATAAAGGAGAATGGTTTCCCGTTCCACTAAAGAGAGCTTCATCGGCTGCCTCCTTTCCGCTGATCAAATTCCAGCTTGAAGTTGGCGTACTGTCCATCGTCCTCCAAAACCACAGTGGCATCGTAGGTCTTGCCGGTTTTCTCCGAATATAGCCCCGTCACACGGACACGGCCATCGTTAAGCAGTGCAGACACCACAGCCTTGGTCGGCTGTTTTTTCTTGGCAGCCCACCATTTGTTATTTTTCCAGATTGCAAATTTGCAAGAATCATTCTGACAGAAGAAGCCTTTTTGCAGTTCTGCAACTTCACCGCCGCAGCGAGGGCATTTGCCCACCACCTCACGGGGCGGAGTGAACAGGTACTCAGTTCCTTTGATGACCTGATAAGTTCCCACCAGATCTTTCAGCATGGTGCTGATCCCGTCCAAAAACTCCTCCGGGGCAAGCTGCCCGCGCTCGATCTCGCCCAGTCGGTACTCCCACTCGGCAGTCAAAAGCGGCGATTGCAGTTGTTCCGGCAGAACGGTGATCAGGGAAACTGCATCGTGGGAAGGGAGAAGCTGCACCGTTTTCCTGCTCTTTTTTCGTTCCAGAAAACCGGCAGATACCAGCTTTTCCAAAATACCGGCACGGGTGGCCGGTGTCCCCAGACCTTTTCGCTCGGCATCCTCCGGCATATCCTCTTTTCCGGCAGTCTCCATCGCGGACAACAGAGTGTCCTCCGTAAAGTGCAGGGGCGGACTGCTTTTGCCTTCTCTGACGATTGCAGCAACAACCGAAAGGGTCTGTCCTTCGGTCAGCTCCGGCAGGGCTTTCTCTGCGCCCTCTTTTTTCGGCTCTGCATCCTTCATTTTGGCACGGTAGGCGTCCTCCAGTGCTTTCCATCCGGGGTGCTTCACCGTTTTTCCTTTGGCGGTAAACTCCCTACCGGCACACGCTGCAATCACAACGGTTTCCGAATAGATATGGGGCTGGGCCACGGCACACAGCAGACGCAGGGCCACCAGCTCCAGCACCGCTTTTTCTCCCGCAGGAAGGACAGAAAGGTCTGCATCCTTGAGATTTCTGGTAGGGATTACTGCGTGATGGTCGGTTACTTTCTTATCGTTGATGACTGTCTGCGGATCACAGGTAATGGCGATCCCTTTGCGAAACGGCATAGCATTGGCAACCAGATTCACCAACACCGGCAGGCTGTCTGCCATATCACCGGTCAGATAGCGGCTGTCAGTACGGGGATAGGTGCAGAGCTTCTTTTCATACAGGCTTTGCAGATAGTCCAGGGTCTGCTGGGCCGTAAATCCAAGCATGCGGTTGGCATCTCTTTGCAGAGTAGTCAGGTCATAAAGGGCAGGTGGCTTTTCGAGCTTTTCCTTACACTCCACCTTTTTGATTGTGACAGCTGCATCCTGGCAAGCTTCTTTCAGCTGCTCTGCGCTTGCTCGGTCACTTATGCGCTCCCCGGATATGGTAAGACCGGGCAGCTCCAGCGCCACGGTATAAAAAGGAACCGGCTTAAAGGTGTCGATTTCAGCTTCTCGCTGGACAATGAGTGCCAGCGTTGGAGACATCACGCGCCCGATGTTGAGGGTGCGGTGGTACAGCACGGAAAAAAGCCTTGTGGCATTGATCCCTACCAACCAGTCGGCCTTGGCACGGCAGAGAGCAGCATCCCGAAGTCCATCATAATCTACACCTGGGCGCAGGTTTGCAAAGCCCTCCCTTATGGCGGAATCCTCCATCGAAGAAATCCAGAGCCTTTTCATCGGCTTTTGGCAGCCTGCCAGCTCATAGACGCTGCGGAAGATCAGCTCGCCCTCGCGTCCGGCATCACAGGCATTTACTACCTCCGTCACATCCGGGGCGTTCATCAGCTTTTTGAGAATATCAAACTGCTTTTTCTTATCCTTTCCCACCACCATCTGCCAATGCTCCGGCAGAATAGGCAGGTCATCATATCGCCACTTGGCGTACTTGGGGTCATAGCTGTCTGCATCCGCAAGACCGGCCAGATGGCCCACGCACCAGCTGACACGCCAACCGTTCCCCTCCAGATAGCCGTCCTTACGAGCAGTCGCGCCGATCACGGCGGCCAGACTTTGTGCAACCGATGGTTTTTCAGCGATTACCAGTTTATATCTCATCATCTTCAGCCTCCCATTCTTCCCGCACAGGCGTGTGCAGTTTTTTCTCTATGCTGTTTTCCTCATCCAGTAGCAGGTTATAACCAAACCGGTAGTCATAGCGGTACAGTTTCCCCAGCAGGTCATTGATGATGATACGACAAGCCAAAATGACACGGGTTTTATCCACCTGCATCAGCTGGTAGCGTTGATAATTGCTGTAATATTCTTCGTGACGGCGGGTATTGCAGGCGGCATCTTCAAGTAAACTATCTACTGCATCCTGGCAACCATCTTCTTTTTCCCCTTCCATGCAGTTCAGAAGTTCCATCATCAAAGGAAAGCTCTGTTCATCCATAGGAGCTTCTGCTGCAAGAAAACCGATCAGAGCAGATAAGAGCAGACGAGTCGCCGTCTGTTCTTGTTCCGTCAAAACGGCCATTGTTTTCTCCGCATTTGGCAGGATCTTTTCTTCCACAAACTCTGCCGCGTCACCGGAATAAAGCTGACGGATAGAATCTATGGACAATGAAACTGTCACGGTATCTAAGGAGAAATCAAAGGGGTCATCTTGCTTTGGCTTTCTCCGAAGTTTGTTTAACATGGTAGAAAGAATGTCGCCGCCAAAATACACGGCGATCACCAGCAGGTCAAAAACAGCAATCAGCTTGATAAATATAATCAGAACACTCATTTTTTTCGTTTCCTTTCTTTGAGCCAGCGTTCCATCTCACGATGGCAGATGCCTACGCAGGGGCTTCCATAACTCCCGCAGCCATAGCAGGGGTGGTTGTGGGGTAAAGAAGGAGGACGGGAAGTTTCCCTCCCGCCCTCCGGCCTGCGTGTCATCATGCGTTCATAGGGACTGTCTGTGAAACGGGTCATTTCACGCTGTCCTCGTCATCTTCTTCTGTGCTGCCCCCGTCAGCGTCCGGCTCGTCCGACTCCTCATTTTCGGTTTCCCATTCCTCGGAATCTTCCTCGCCATAATCATAATCGTCCAGACTGTCATTGCCCTTGGTCTTAGGCTTGTTCTTAACGAGCTTCAAATAGGCAAATACGCCACCGCCACCAAGCAGAGCCAGTAAAAGGACCAGCGCAGCCGGATTCAGTCCGGCAGGCTTCTCCTTTTCCGGCTCCGATATTTCTGCCGGAGGTTCCGGTGCTTTGCCCGTACATTTACTCTTATCAGTTGCACAGACCGGACAAGCCGTATTGACTGCCCCTGCTTCACATTTTGTCGTGCAGCTGCATACCGCAGGCGGCTCCTCTTTTGCTTTTCCATCTTCCATCAGTGCCATCAAATCCGCTTCATCCACCTGGTTCAGAAAGTGAACAGCAGTCTTTTTATCCTCATTAGCCCTGTCGATCAAAATGTAAAAATAGTTGCCCGCCTTGGTGGTAATGGTAATGAGCTGCTTATTGCCACCAAAATCATCCACCAGAGCGGCATTGCCATCTGGTGTAAGTGCCGGTGCCGGTTCTGCTTCTTCCACAATCACATTGCTGTCATTGGTAGAATCCTCTGCCGGTGCCGCCGGAGCCTGTTCTGACCCCTGTGCGAAAGCAGGGATCGTAAATCCAAATGCCACAACCATTGTCAGGCAAAGGGCGGAAAGTGTTTTGCAAATTCTTTTATTCTTCATAAGCGGTAGCCTCCTGATTATTTGATTCCGACAGTGCTGTATCTCTGCCGTGGTTCATTCCACCGGAAAGCATAGCGTTCAGCTGTGCTGGAGTCATGCGTAACGCACGAACCATCTGAACGATTTCCAGATTCTCTGCCTCGGTTTTCTGTGCTTCCAGCGCCTTGAGCTTTTCCTGATACTCTGCGATCTTCTCGCGGACCTTTGTAATCTCCTGGTCAATGCGCTCAATTTTGTTCTTTGCCATCGTCTATCACTCCTTCTTAAAAATCTCTGTTACCAGTTCATCAGGCCGTAGCCCTTAATGCTTTGATAATTCAGGTCATAACTTTTAATCTTGCAGGCATCGCCGGAATTTCCCTCCACGGTATAAACACGGCTGCCATCCGTACCGATCACGATACCTACATGGTCTGCTGTCCCATCCAAATCCCAGTCAAAGAAAATTGCATCTCCGGGAGCCAGATTGTTATAGCCTCTTGCACCCCATTGTCCATGGGACTGGAACCACGGAACGCCCTGCCACTCACAGCCTGCAAAGCGCGGTTCACTTTTTCCTGCCTGGTTATAGCACCAGGATACGAAGCAGGCGCACCATTCCACGCGGGAGTCAAAGCCGTACCAGCTCCAGTAGGGATAACCGCCCACATTGCCCACCTGACGCTTGGCCAGTTCCACCAGCTGAGGATTGCCGGGGCGGGTACCGTTAATGAACTGCACACCGGACAGATCTTCCGAGCCGCTGGTATCAGGGGAGCCGCCGCCAAACAACAGCGGCTTATTGCCCATGGTCTGCCGGTAAACCTGATACATTTTCATCTGCTCCGGGGTCAGAAGTTCCGACACCACAGCGGAAATGGGCTTGCTGGTGAGTTTCACATTCAAAATGTAATACTCATAGGGAACTTCTTCTGAGGTGGTCTCA
>NZ_DS483467.1 GCF_000154285.1 Amedibacillus dolichus DSM 3991
GGATATAATGTTTAGAATAAGAGGTGCCTTATGAATACTACAGTAGTTGTTATTATTGTGATGGTGGTCGCAACAATCTTTTGGTTTTTCGGTATGAAAATTATGAAGAATACCATTATGAAGCGATTGATCAAGGATTTGCAGAAGCAGGATTTCGATGATTATTATAAAACGGTCGATAGCTTTGCGACAAAGCTTTTAATTCCGCCGTTTAATCGTGAATATATGCGTATGAATGGTTTGATCATGCAGGGAAGAAAAGGAAAAGTAGAAGAACAGTTTGATTTGATGCTGAATATGCGTATGAATCAGAAACAGGAAATTGATATTGTAATGAAGGCTTTTTATTACTATATGGAAGATGAGAATAAGCGTCGTGCAAAACAGCTGTTGGAGCGTGTGCGTAAATTCGGTGATGATTATTACAATGAAAGCAAAATCATGTACGATGTGTATTTAGAAAAATCAACTGAATATATTGCTTCTATGGAGGAAGCTTTGAAGCAGGAGGATCTTCCTGAAATGAATCGCGGTATGTTTATGTATCTATTAGGTTTGCAGTATGGAAATGACAATCAGAAAAAGAAGATGCGTGATTACCTGCGTGATGCTCTTCCTCTTTTGAAGAATACACCGTATGAATTAAAAATCAGAACTATCCTAAAGGACTAGGATAGTTTTTTTGATGTCAAAAAGAAGAATGATAGTGGGATATTTGTTAATAAAAACACACTTAGTAAAATGTATATTTTTGGTAAGTTTAAGATATTATCTTTTCTGATACTTCAATAGATTTGCATAATTAAATTTAAAATTACTAAAAGAAGCATAAGCAATATTAAAAGGTATAAGGTCAAAAAATAGGGACTATAATCATAATAAAGTAATCGTTACTGTTTTTGTATCAGGTGAATACTATTTTGAATGTACTCCTTATCTTTCCCTGTGGCGATTTCCTCCAATTGTTTAAATAACGTAATACATTCATTTTTTTTACCTAGCGCATTAAATGCAGTTGCGATGTTAAGATACCATATCATTTCGTCATTCATATCTTTAGGAGCTGCCTCTATTGCAAGCAGTCTTTCTAAAAAGAGCTCACCATTTTTGCTTTCATGAAATTCTTTTACAATGGAATTATTCGTTTTTTTAAACTGGTTGCCTCTTCGCATCAAAATCAAAAACATAGTAAAGAAATAGATAACAGTGATAATAACCATACCACCGATAATAATACCTAAGAAGCCTAGGGTTGATTTCACATGAGAGATTGCTATGTTTACATATATGAATAGCAGTAGCGCCCAAGCTGAAAATACGAATCTAACAAGCCATTTCTCTCTTTTTTCATACATTGCTTTTCGATCTTTTAGATGTTCGGGTTCATAAATCATACAATTTGCTCCTTTTTCTTCTTAAATTTAAAACTATCATTTATATATTCTTTACAAGAAATGTTTCCTTTGTCAATCTCACTTTACAATGTCTTTTCTTTTGATTCTTCCATTTGTTGTGCTTATAAAATATCTTTTACTTCTGTTGTCGTATTCTACATGAAAGTCTTTGGTAATTTGATTATAGCACAGATATAAACAAAAAAACGCCGATTGATTGGCGTTTATTTTTTATATGGTGGAGCGTATCGGGATCGAACCGATGACCCCCTGCGTGCAAGGCAGGTGCTCTCCCAGCTGAGCTAACACCCCATAATTTGAATGCTCAAATAATATACCATATACTCTCTATACTTGTCAATGTAAAATTTATAGAAATTACATGAATCGTGCACTTTCTGATTAAGAAAGCTTTTAATAAGGCAACGATAAGCCATCGTAATTTTCATAGTTGTTTTTTTTGATACCGAAAGGGGCAGGGGTATAAGCGTAAATATATTTTAGATATATTCTACCTCCGGTAGATAGTATTTTTTTGGCTTTTCCTTATAATAGAGTTGAGGTGAAAATGATGGATCAAAGAAAAATCGGTATATTTATTGCGACATGTAGGAAAGAAAAAGGGTTAACTCAAGAACAACTTGGGGAATTGCTTGGAGTTACGAATAAATCAATCAGCAAGTGGGAAAATGGAAAGAGTCTACCCGATCCTTCTTTATATAAACCATTATGTGATATTTTAGAAATCAATCTTATTGAGTTATTTGACGGAGAGCGCATTGCGGAGGATAAGGTTGTGGAAAAGGCAGATCAGGTGATTGTCGGATTGGTTGAAGATTCCCATAAATATCATACAGTGCATTTGATTGCGAAAATATGCTCGTATCTTTTTACGATACTAGGGATAACACTTATCTTTTTGCCAAGCCTTGTTTCCATCACACAGGCTGAAATGCTTATTAGTATTAGTATAGGCTTGTTTCTCTTATTATCAAGCATGTCCATCAAATTTTATTTCTGGGGTAAAAGTCATGATAAGAAAATACAATATGAGGGAATCGGATTTTGCAGTGGTTTAACCTTATTGCTGGTGGCATTAAAGCTTACCGGAAATATTGATTGGTCATGGCTATGGGTGCTTTCTCCGATATGGGGGTGTGCGTGCTTGCTTGTACTTATAATTGTGATACTTTTTCTTGCTGTTTATTTCAAGGGTAAAAAAGATCAGCGACAAAAGAAGGACGAAAAATAAGAAACGAATGTTTTTCATAAAGGGACAAATAAGGGGATTTGTGTACTGATGAAAAACATTTTCATTTTATTTGAAATAAATTTTCACAATATATTTCAATATCTTTCATTTGTGATATAATGAGAAATCATAACATAGAAATGTTAGAAGAAGGGAAGGTGTTGAAACGTATGAATGAGAAAAGGATCTATAATTTCTCTGCCGGACCATCTCAACTGCCTGAGGCGGTTTTGAAGAAGGCACAGAAACAAATGCTGAATTATGAGGGAAGTGGCATGTCGGTCATGGAAATGAGCCATCGCTCAGCTATCTATGATGCGATTCTAAAAGAAACACAGGATCGCCTGCGTCGTTTGATGAGGATACCGGAAAACTATAAGATTTTGTTTTTGCAGGGCGGAGCTACTATGCAGTTTTCTGCTATACCACTGAATTTATTGCAAAAAGGAAAAGCCGATTATATTATCAGTGGATATTTTGCGAAAAAAGCATATCAAGAAGCAAAGAAATACGGAGAAATTCATATAGCCGCAAGCAGTGAGGGAAATGATTTTTCTTATATTCCGAAGCAGGAGGAGCTACTGTTAAGTGATGATGCGGATTATGTTTATCTATGTACGAATAATACGATTTACGGAACGGAATATAACTATGTTCCAAATACAAACGGGATTGCGATTGTGGCAGATATGTCGAGCGATATTTTATCGAGGGAGATTGATGTTACTGATTACGGTTTGATTTTTGCCGGAGCACAGAAAAATATGGGGTGTGCCGGCTTAACGGTAGTCATTGTACGAGAGGATTTGCTAGGGCATGTGCGTAAGGAAGCACCTGTTTTACTGGATTATGCTTTGCAAGTCGAAAAGGATTCGATGTATAATACACCGCCTACGTATGCGATTTATATTTTAGATTTAGTTTTGGAATGGTTGGAAAATCTAGGAGGTATTGCGGAGATTCAAAAACGAAATGAAGCCAAAGCCAAATTGCTTTATGATTGTTTAGATCAAAGTGATTTTTACAGTACCAGTGTTTGTAAAAAAGACCGCTCCAATATGAATGTAACCTTTCGCTCACCAAATGCCGAGCTAGATGCTTTGTTTGTAAAAGAAAGCAGTGAATTAGGTATGTGCAATTTAAAGGGGCATCGTGCGGTTGGGGGTATGCGAGCTTCGATTTATAATGCGATGCCACAGGAAGGTGTAGAGGAGCTAGTTGCTTTTATGAAGGATTTCGAAAAACGATATAAGGGGTGAAAGTATGCGTGTTAAGCTATTAAATAAGATTTCTTTGCATGGTTTAAAGCGTTTTGATGCGGAAGGCTATTTATATGGAGAAGAATTTGAAGAATATGATGCTATTTTGGTACGCAGTGCTAAGCTGCACGATATGTCTTTCAGTAAGGAATTGAAGTGTATTGCTAGAGCAGGTGCCGGTGTAAATAATATTCCGTTAGATCGTTGCAGTGAGGAAGGAATCGTTGTGTTTAATACACCCGGTGCGAATGCCAATGCCGTAAAGGAATTGGTAATTGCCGGTTTGCTGCTATCCGCTCGAAAGCTTGTGCAAGGAATAAATTGGGTGAAAAGCTTATGTGAAGAAGATGATGTCGCTCAGTTGGTAGAAAAAGGAAAAGCGAATTTTGTAGGACCGGAAATTGCCGGTAAAAAGCTTGGAGTTATCGGTTTAGGAGCAATCGGAGTAAAGGTTGCCAATGCAGCTGCGGCCTTGGATATGGAAGTTTACGGCTATGATCCGTATATATCCGTACAAGCCGCTTGGACTTTAAAAGCAAGAATTCATCATGTGAAAAACGTTCGACAGATTTTTGAAGAATGTGATTACATTACGCTGCATGTACCATGCAATGAGCATACAAAAGGAATGATAGATGCTCAAGCATTCGACTGTATGAAGGAGAATGTTCGTTTATTCAATTTTGCACGTGGGGAGCTTGTTGATGAGAATGCTTTGATAGAAGCCTTACAGGCAGAGAAGCTAGCTGCTTATGTTACGGATTTTCCAAGTAAGCGTCTGCTTACTGTTGAACGTGTAATTGCCTTGCCGCACCTTGGCGCTTCTACACCGGAAAGTGAGGATAACTGTGCATTGATGGCTGCTGATGAAATCATAGAATATTTACAATATGGCAATATCAAAAACTCGGTAAACATGCCGGAGGTTCAAATGCCACAAGAGGCTAAGTATCGAATTTGTATCATCAATAAAAATATTCCGGATATGATTAGTTCTGTTGCGGCAAAGCTTTCCGCTGAGGGAATCAATATCGAAAATATGGTTAGCAAAGGGCGTGGAGATTATGCTTATACCATTTTGGAAACCAACGATGAAATCAGCTTGGAATTATTAGAACGTATGAGGCAGCGGAAAGGGATTGTACGGGTTCGTATTATTGTTCAGGATCATGTGTGAAAGATGTCGAAAGGCATCTTTTTGTTGAAAAAAGCACAGATTTTTCTGAATACTTGCCAATCTTTCCACTTCTATTGACTATTTTATCTAGGCATTATATAAAAGAAGAAAGAAGCAAATATTAGGAAGAAAGTATTGCAAGGAGGTAAGGAAAATGAAAAGCGGGATATATCGTTATAAGTGGTTATGCATTTTGTCGTTGCTTATAATTGTAGGGTGTTCGCAAAAAGCAACTGTAAATCCAGATGAAATGATTAAAACGGATTATGCGCAATATGAACAAGTCGCAATCAATGAAGATGATAGCGGACAAATTCGTTTGTTAAAAAGAGATGAGAATTATCTTTTGCTTGTATTTCAAAAAGATGGAGATGACTTTATTTTTAATACTGCACTTGAAACTGATAAGCCGTATGGGCAATATATAATAAAACAAGACAAGAGCACACGAATTGTGATTTTTATTGATAATACAAAAGTGGTGGCAGAGCGTTGCAAGCTTCCGCTGCGTATTTCTGAAAGTGATTTTTTAACTTTTACGGCTTCGGATTTACAGAATAGTGAAGACTATATTCTTCGTGATTTTGAAATTCAGAAAAACCTTCAAGAAATTCAGCCGTTAGAGTTTTATACAAAGGACGAACAATGGATTGATCCGGCGAAAATACAAGCGTGATGATTGCTTTAGGTATAGAGGTAGCTATGATTTATGAAAAGCATTGAAAACAAGGAGGAATATAGCATGAAGGACGTGCGTATTACGGTTATAAGGAAGGTGTGCCACCAGGATCTAATGGCATTGTATGAAAATCCGATAGAGCATGCCTGTGATATGGAAGAAGGTAGAGTATTTCTTTCACAAAAAGCTCAAAAACCTCTGGGGTTATGCGATAGCGCATGGGAAAGCATGGAGAGCTTTGTTGTTAAATTGGCGAACGGAGAGGGAAATTTTTATGATGGGTGGATGAAAAACCCTTATTCGGCAATGATTTCCTGCAATGATGGCTTTCGTCCGGTCAGTTTTTATTTAGAGGCATTGGATTAAATACATACTAAGATATAGATAAATAGCATGCAGTATTTTAGCAGAAAGCATGTTTGAAAAAACGAGGAATTGCTATATTGCTTGAAACGGTACATACAAATAGTTGGCATTATACATAGAGGACTGTTGGAAACGAAAGCAGTCCTTTTTATTAGGTGAGGTAAGCTTTATATTGACATTCTTAGAAAAAGGACTATACTATAAATGGTTTACAAGTAAACGATATAGGAGGAGCTATGCTGAATGTTGAAACGATGCTACGCTATTTCAATGAGATACGTAGGATATATGCCGTAAAGCTGAATGAACGTATGGACGATTTCTTTTCACCCAATGAAATCAATATTCTTATTTTACTTTCTAACAATAAGCATATCAATACCAGCAGTGATTTACGGGTAATGTTGGGTGTTTCCAAGGGACTTGTGAGTCGCAGCATTGATGCCTTGTTAAAAAAAGGATTGATCGTATGTAGAAGCGACGAAAGAGATAAACGGATACAACGCATTCATTTAACAAAGAAGGCTGCTCCTGTGATTGAGCATATCAATCACGAGGTTCAAAAAATCAACGATGAGGTTTTAAAGGACGTATCGGAGGCGGATATCGCTCATTTGGAAATCACGATGAAAAAGATTTTACAATGCTTCAAAGATAAGGAGGAGAACCATGAAAATTAAGATGTCAAAAGAAGTCGATTTAGGAAAAGAGTCGGTTGGTAAGCTGTTGTTTATTTTGGCAGTACCGACAATCACCTCACAGGTTGTCAATGCACTATATAATATGGTAGATCGTATGTATATCGGCCATATTCCTGAAATCGGTGCCGATGCCTTAACGGGAGTCGGTGTTTGTTTCCCGATTATTATGATTATTTCGGCGTTTGCTTTTTTGGTGGGGGTCGGTGGATCTCCACGTGCCAGTATTTATATGGGGAAAAAGGACAATGATACCGCAGAGAAAATTTTAGGAAATTGTTTTACCGCTTTGATCGTATGTGCCATTGCACTCACGATTATTGTGCTTTTGTTTAAAGAGCCATTGTTATATTTGTTTGCGGCAAGTGAGGATACGATCGGATATGCGATGGATTATATTACGATTTATGCCGTAGGAACGATTTTTGTGCAGCTGACATTAGGTTTAAATGCATTTATATCAGCGCAGGGCTTTTCTAAAATCAGTATGCTGACAGTTATTATCGGTGCAGTTACCAATATTGCGCTTGATCCTATTTTTATCTTTTTGTTTGATATGGGTGTAAAGGGTGCGGCTTTGGCAACGGTATTTTCGCAAGCCTTAAGTGCTGCATGGGCCATTTGGTTTTTATTCTCCAAGCATACGGTTTTGCGTTTGCGTAAAGAAAACTTTAAACCATCTTGGAAGATCTTAGCTCCTTGTATTGCTTTAGGAGTTGCACCATTTGTCATGCAGGCAACGGAAAGCGTGCTTGTGCTATGCTTCAATTCCTCATTGCTTGCTTATGGAGGAAAACTGGCTGTTGGAGCGATGACGATTTTATCCAGTGTAATGCAGTTTGCTATGCTGCCGCTGCAAGGACTTACTCAGGGTGGACAACCGATTATTAGCTACAATTACGGTGCTAAGAATGCCGAGAGAGTGAAGAAAGCCTTTAAGCTTCAAACGATAAGCTGCTTTGCCTATGCCTTTATCTTATGGGCATTGATCATGCTGTTCCCGGGAATGTTTGTTTCCATCTTTACCGGAGATCCGGCATTGTCTGAAATAACGATTTGGGCACTTCGTATCTATATGGCTACCATCTTTATGATGGGATTGCAAATTTCTTGTCAACAGACCTTCATTGCTTTCGGAAATTCTAAAATCAGTGCCTTTTTGGCTGTTTTCCGAAAAATCATCGTTTTAATTCCTTTGATTTACATTTTACCGATGATCTTGGAAGATGATGTGTTTGCGGTATTCTTGGCAGAGCCGATTGCCGATGTCATTGCAGTTGCGACGACGGTAACTTTATTTTATAAGGAGTTTAAGAAGCTGCAACAGCAAATGGAAGCATAAGAGGATTTGTTTTTCCCTTTGCTTTTTCGTATAATAAATATGGTGATAACGATGCAAAATGAATCAATGAGCGAATTAAAGAAGCGTTTAAATTCCAGCTCGATGTATCTGCAAAGTAACGATATGCAGGTTGTAGAGGTAAAAAAAGGCTATGCGAAGGTAGAAATGGTAATTGATGAACAAATCTTAAATGTTCATGGCTTTGTGCATGGCGGTGCGCTTTATTCTTTAGCGGATACTGCCGCCGGTGCCGCAAGCTTTGCGACGGGAAGAGATAGTGTAACATTGGCCGGAACGATCAATTATATAAAGCCTGGGAAGGGCGGAAAGCTAATTGGAATTGCCCAGGAAATATCGGCAGGGCGTACAACCGGGGTGTATGAGGTATTTATTTTTAACGATGAGGAGGTACTCCTATCAAGAGCAACCTTTACTATGTTTTTCTTAGATGGCGATCGTTATAAAAACAAGCTTAAGAAATAGTGCGAAAAGAGCGGAAACATGCTATACTATTAACAATAAGGTGGTGTATAACGATGGCAAAAACTTTACCGATCAGTGGTGCGAATGCTGTAAAAATTATTTTAAAGGATAAAGAGGAATTTTCCTGTACGCTTAAAAATACGATGGAGCTAACTGATGAAAAGACGTATGTATTTGATGTAACGTATGGAAAGTATATCGGAACTTTTAATTTCCGTATTCGCAACAATGAATTTTTAGCAGCAAATCTTAATTTGATGACATTGAAAAAGGTTATCACAATGGACAATGATGCCAATCTTATTAAGCTTTGTGATTATGTGTATAAGACGTATGTTAAAGAAGCCTGAAAGCCGTATCGAAACGATATGGTTTTCTTTTACTTTTATTTCTATTTGTACTACAATATTCATACATAAAGAAAAGAGGAATCATAATGAAAAAAGCAATTCAATTAAAGGATTTTTTAACGTATCACTATTTATCCAATGTGCAGGCTTCACCTGATGGAACAACATTAGCATGTGTGGTTGCGCAGGCAAATGAGAATGATAACACATACACAAGCACGTTGGCATTATTAAGTGAGAAGAAGGTCTTGCCTCTTACCGGCTATGGTAAGGAGCGCATGTATGTATGGGAAGATAATACGCATATCTTATTTGCTAGTTTGCGCGATAAGGCTGATATAGAAGCTGCGCAAAACGGAGAAGAACGTACTTGTTTTTATCGTATCTCAACACAAGGCGGAGAAGCCCAAAAAGCATTCACACTGCCTTTGACAGTTACTTCCATTCAAAAGTTAGATGATACACGTTTCGTATTTACAGCAAATTATGATTTACATTACTCATCTATGTATCAAAGCAATGATGTAGAAAAGCAAAGGCTTTTAAAAGCTAAGAAAGAAAATGCCGATTATGAAGTTTTCGATGAGCTTCCGTTTTACGGTAACGGTGCCGGCTTTATTAACAAAACACGCAATAGCTTATTTATGTATGATTGTAAGAATGAAGCAATTACTCGCATAAGTGAAGAAAATTTCCAAGTAGGCGGTTATGCAATTGATGAGAAGAAAGAAAAGCTATACTATTTCGGCGAAGCTTATGTGCAAAAACCGAAAAATAAGGACACTGTTTGTGTCTATGATTTCAAACGGCAAGTTACTCACGTATTATTGCCCGCAAAAGAGTATGCCATTCGTTTTTTAGCTGAGTGGCAAGGGGAATTGCTTGTGGTTGCTAGTACACAGCGTGAATATGGAATGAACGAAAATGCAAAGTTCTATCTGCTTGATAAAGCAAGTGGGGAAATGAAGTTATTCGCAGATTATGAAGATGCAATCGGATCAAGTGTGGGAAGTGATTGTCGTTATGGCGGAGGTAAGTCAATCAAGGTATGGAAAGATGCTGTATATTTCATTTCTACCTTGACGCATCGCTCTGTATTGCGTAGACTTGATGCACAAGGGATAATTTCAACGGTTTATGAAGGAAGTGGAAGCGTTGATGATTTTGATGTAACGAAGGATAAGCTTTTCTTTGTTGGTATGCAGGAAGGCAAATTACAGGAATGCTATTGCTGCGATTTGCTTGGAAACGATGTACGGCAGTTAAGTACATGGAATGAGGAAATCTTTGTCGATAAAGATGTGCGCCCATACGTTGAACTGGCTTTTGAAAATGATGGGATATCTTTATGTGGTTGGGTATTAGAGCCAAAGGATTACGATCCTAAGAAAACTTATCCGGCTATTTTGGATATCCATGGAGGGCCGAAAACCGTTTATGGAAAGGTGTTTTATCATGAGATGCAGCTTTGGGCAAATATGGGATATTTCGTATTCTTTATGAATCCAAGAGGAGGCGATGGCTATGGCAATCGTTTCGCGGATTTGCGAGGAGCTTATGGAACCTTTGATTATGAGGATTTGATGAAGTTTACGGATTGTGTGCTTGAAAAGTATCCTGCTATCGACCAACAACGAGTTGGGGTTACGGGAGGAAGCTATGGTGGCTTTATGACGAATTGGATCATCGGGCATACCAATCGTTTTGCGGCAGCAGCAAGTCAGCGTTCCATTTCTAATTGGATAAGCTTTGCTTATACCTCTGATATCGGAAATTTCTTTGCACTAGATCAACAAGGTGGAAATATTTGGGAAGATCATGAAAAGCTTTGGTGGCATTCTCCTTTAAAATATGCACAAAATGTAAAAACACCGACATTGTTTATTCACAGCGATGAGGATTACCGTTGTCCTTTATCAGAGGGCTATCAGATGTATAGCGCTTTATGTGATTTGGGTATTGAAACTAGAATGTGTATGTTCCATGGTGAAAATCATGAATTGTCAAGAAGCGGGAAGCCAAGACATCGTGTAAGACGCTTAGAGGAAATTACCAATTGGTTTGAAAAACATTTAAAATAAAGATAAAAGGAGGTGTGCTATGCGATTTTCGAAACGAATGGAGCGATTAAAGGAAGGTGTTTTTCTCAAGCTAGATGAGGAAAAAGAAAAATACATTCAGGAAGGACATACTGTTTATGATTTTACCATCGGCAGTCCCAATATTGCGCCCTCAAAGGAAGTGCAGGAGGCATTGATTCAAGCAGCAATGGATCCTAAAAGCTATATGTATGCTTTGCATGACAGTAAGGAGTTAAAGGCTACTGTGAAGGACTGGTATCAAAAGCGCTATCACGTTGAGCTTGATGAACAAAGAGAAATTTTAGCGCTGCAAGGATCACAAGAGGGGCTTGCACATATCGCTCTTGCGGTATGTGATGAGGGAGATGTTGTTTTGATACCGGCTCCAAGTTATCCGATTTTTGCGAATGGACCACGAATTGCGGGTGCAGAGGTTTATGAAATGCCGATGCTGGAGGAGTATGATTATCAAATTCAGCTACAAGACATTCCCGAAGATATCGCTCGTAGAGCTAAGATGATGATTGTATCTTATCCCAACAATCCAACCGGAGCAATTGCCACTGATACTTTTTTTGAAGAATTGGTAGCATTTGCGAAACATTATGATATTTTAGTCCTTCATGATATGGCATACAGCGAATTGGTGTTCGATGGTGGAAAAGCAAAAAGCTTTTTGGCTTATCCCGGTGCTAAAGAGGTCGGAATTGAGTTTAATTCCTTCTCTAAGAATTATGGCATGGCTGGAGCACGTATTGGTCTATGTGTAGGAAATAAAGAAGCTGTTCGCTGTTTGCGTAAGTTAAAAAGCAATATTGATTACGGAATGTTTTTACCGATTCAAAAAGCCGCAGTGGCTGCTTTAACGCAAGATCAAAGCATACTTGAGGAAACACGCAATACCTATCAAAGAAGAAGAAATCGTATGATCGAGGGATTTAAAGAAGCAGGTTGGACGATCCAAGCACCGAAAGGAACGATGTTTATTTGGGCAAAGATTCCCAAAGGTTATGATAGCGAGGGCTTTGCGATTGCTTTATTGAAGAAAACAGGTATTTTGGTAACTCCGGGAAATGCATTTGGCAGATATGGCGAGGGCTATGTCCGTATTGCGCTTGTGCAAAGTGATGAAGTAATCGAAGCAGCAATTGCGTCCTTAAAAAAGAGTGATATGTTTGTATGAGAAGATTTGTTGCGATTGGATCAGGAAGTTTTCAAAAACAAGAAACTTTGAAAATTGATCAATTTATCATTCAAAAAACGGGGAAGCAAAACCCAAAGGTTTTGTTTCTTCCGGCAGCTGCTAAAGACGATCAAGGCTATGGCAAGCGCTTTAAACAGTATTATCGTTCTCTTGGCTGTGAGGTAAAGCAATTGCGTTTGTGGCATACCAAACTAGAAAAAGCGCAAATTCAAGACTGTGTATTATCCTGCGATATTTTATATCTTGGTGGCGGAAATACAACCGTATTGATGCAGATTTTAAAGGAAAAGGAGTTGCTTCCCATACTTAAGCTAGCTTATCAAAATGGCATTGTTTGTGTTGGAAACAGCGCTGGTGCAAATGTTTGGTTTGATTATGGATTTAGTGATTTATACGATGATGGCAGTGTCTATGCTTATGTAGAAGGCATGCATGTGATTTCGGGAATCTTTTATCCTCATGCCAATGATGTACAAAGCAAAAGCAAACATCAGATACCACCCATAAGCAAGCTTCGAGAATATACCTGCTTTAAGGGTGAGGCTTTATATTTTGAAAATGAAATCATGCTAACGCATTTACGATAAAGAGGTTGCTTTTATCTCAAAGGTTAAAAAAAGTTGAAAAAAAATAACAGTTAGAATATAATTAAAACATCTTTTCTTTTTTAGAATAAGATAGAATGAGAGGGAGTTTATGTTAGAAAAACTTTTTAAATTAAACGCGAAGAATACTTCTGTAAAAACAGAAATTATCGCAGGTATTACAACTTTCCTAGCGATGGCGTATATTCTGGGCGTTAATCCGGGCATCTTAGGAGATGCGGGAATGGATCCACAGGCTGTCTTTATGGCGACTGCGATTTCTGCGGCAATCGCTTCGATTGTGATGGGGCTTTTGGCAAATTATCCGGTTGCGCTTGCACCTGGTATGGGCGTAAATGCTTTATTCTCTTATACGGTTGTTATGAAAATGGGATTTTCTTGGCAAGCGGCTTTGGCAGCTGTATTTGTTTCCGGTGTAGTTTTCTTATTGATTTCTGTAACCGGTATTCGTAAAATGATCATCAATGCGATTCCAAAGCAGCTAAAATTGGCAGTTGGTGCGGGAATCGGTTTCTTTATTGCTTTTGTCGGTTTGAAAAATGCAGGTATCATCGTTACGAATGCATCTACTGCGGTAGGTCTTGGAAGCTTTCAATCACCGGTCGTATTATTAGCTGTATTCGGTATTTTGGTAACTATTTTCCTAGTTATTAAAAAAGTTCCGGCAGCGGTATTTGTCGGTATGATCATTACAGCAGCTGTTGGAATCGTAGCCCATGAAGCATTCGGTGTCAGCGTATTAGATGCAAACGGTTTAGAATTGATGCCGGCACTTCCAACAAGCTTTATTTCCACAAATTTTGAAATGTCTGCAATGGGTTCCTTTATGGACGGTATGGGCGAATTATTTGCTGTTCCAGGAGCTGCCTTTGTTGCGATTTTCTCTTTCTTGTTTGTTGATTTCTTTGATACTGCCGGAACCTTGGTTGCAATCGGAAATCGTATCGGATTAGTAAATGACAAGGGTGAATTGGAAAATGCCGAAAAAGCATTGGTAGCAGATGCTGTCGGTACCGTAGTTGGTGCTGCACTTGGTACTTCAACGGTTACATCTTTCGTAGAAAGTTCTAGTGGTGTCGGAGTTGGCGGAAGAACCGGTTTAACAGCAGTTACTGCCGGTGTATTATTCCTGTTGTCTATATTTATTTCGCCAATTGTATTGTCCACTGCTGTAAGTGCGGTAACTGCACCTGCTTTGGTTGTTGTTGGTATTATGATGGCACAGCAGCTAAAAGGTATTGATTGGGACGATATGGTATTTGCGGCAGCCGGATTTATTACAGTTGTCTTTATGATTCTTTCTTACTCTATCTCTAACGGTATTGCGATGGGCTTTATTGCTTATACAGTTGCAATGGTAGCAGCAGGTAAAGTAAAACAAATCAATCCAATCGTGTGGGCATTGGTAATTATCTTTATTCTATATTTCGGTTGGTTGATTTAACCATTAAGATTATCTAAGAAGCGCAGGCTTTATGCTTTCGCTTTTTTTATGATAGCGAATATATAAAGAATGGGTAAAAAGTGAAACATTTAGGTAGAATTTTAGCATAAAAAATGATACTATAATCATTGTTTTAAGGAGGATCTAACGTGGCAGATAAAATTATTGTGCTTGACTTCGGAAGTCAATATAACCAATTGATAGCTCGCCGTATCCGTGAATTCGGTGTCTATTCAGAATTGCACCCACATACATTGACCATTGATGAAATCAAAGCATTTGGTGATGTCAAAGGTATTATTTTCAGCGGTGGTCCAAATAGCGTATATGATGAGCATGCATATATGTGTGATCCTGCGATTTATGAGGCAGGAATTCCGATTTTGGGAATTTGCTATGGCATGCAGATGACGCATGAAATGAATGGTGGAAAGGTTAAGGCTTGTGAAGCGAAAGAATATGGACGCTGCGAAATTCGTGTAGATGTTGATTGTCCGCTTTTTAAAGGCTTGCCTAAAAAACAGATTGTATGGATGAGCCATGGCGATCAGGTGGCAGAACTGGCAGACGGTTTTCAGAAAACGGCATCTAGTGATACATGTACCTTTGCAGCAACGCATAATTTAGAAAAGCAAATTTATACTTTACAGTTCCACCCGGAAGTACGTCATAGTGAATTTGGAAACGATATTTTAAGAAACTTCGTGTTTGAGGTTTGTCATGCGAAAAACGATTGGTCTATGGAAAGCTTCATTGATGTTGAAATCGAAGCTATCCGTAAAAAAGTCGGAAATGACAAGGTGCTATTGGGATTATCCGGTGGGGTAGATTCCAGTGTAGTGGCAGCGTTGCTGCACAAAGCAATCGGTGATCAGTTGATTTGTATGTTCATCGATCATGGATTGTTGCGAAAAGGCGAAGCGGAAAGTGTAATGGAAACTTTTGGTCGTGAAATGAATATCAATCTTGTAAAGATTGATGCTAAGGAACGTTTCTTATCTAAATTAGTGGGAGTCAGCGATCCAGAAGCAAAACGTAAAATTATCGGAAATGAATTTGTGTATACATTTGATGAAGAGGTTAAGAAATTGACGAGTGGTGAAAACATCAAATGGTTAGCGCAAGGTACTTTATATACAGATGTAATTGAGTCAGGAACACATACAGCACAGACAATTAAAAGTCATCATAATGTTGGTGGGCTTCCTGAGGATATGCAGTTTCAGCTGATTGAGCCGCTGAATACATTGTTTAAAGATGAAGTACGTGCTCTTGGGGAAGCATTGGGCTTGCCTAGCGAAATGGTATGGCGCCAGCCATTCCCGGGACCGGGCTTAGGAATTCGTGTACTTGGGGAGATTACGGAAGAAAAGCTGACAATTGTTCGTGATTCCGACTTTATCTTACGTGAGGAGATTGCGAAAGCCGGGCTTGAACGCGATATTTGGCAATATTTTACCG
The DNA here is from genome assembly GCF_000154285.1 of Amedibacillus dolichus DSM 3991. GTDB lineage: Bacteria > Bacillota_I > Bacilli_A > Erysipelotrichales > Erysipelotrichaceae > Amedibacillus > Amedibacillus dolichus. Next base: position 15,796 of record NZ_DS483467.1, read on the forward strand.
CACTTACAAACATGCGTTCCGTTGGTGTTATGGGGGATCAGAGAACCTATGATTATGCAGTAGCAATTCGCGGTGTTACTTCTATTGATGGTATGACAGGTGATTGGGCTAAGATTCCTTACGAGGTGTTGGATATCATTTCTACGCGTATCGTAAATGAAGTGGCTCATGTAAATCGTGTACTGTATGATATTACGTGTAAGCCGCCTGCAACGATTGAGTTCGAATAGTATATAAAATGTAAAAAAAGGGTTATAACAGTTGAAATAGCTCTAAATAAAAAAGGACAGGATTGCCTGAACGGTAGTCCTGCTTTTTTCTTTGTGTATAATGTAGATATAAATAAAAATACATTTACACAGAGAAATTTTTATAAATGCTAACTGCCTCTGTTCATAACAATGCTATCATTCTAGAATTAAAGTTTCAGAAATTTTATAAAATTGAGTGATGATGTTAATTAAGTGGGAAATCCAATAAAAAGAAAGATACATAGATATGTCGAATATAACGGATCAAAGAAAACGTTAAAAGTTATTTTTTATAGGTATGTATCAGCTATTTATATATCATACTAAGTATGAGGTGATAGCAATGGATAAACAACATCAAACAGAAGAATTAAAACAATTATTAAGAGGAACGTATATCGGTATAAGTGTATTTGAGAATTTAAAGGAACACTTAAAAAGCAAAGAGCTAAAGGAAGTATTTGCACAAATTTTAGACAATTTTAAAACACATGAGCGTGCGTTGGCTGCCTTGGTAATTGCACAGCATGAAGAAGTACCAAGAGATTTAGGAATGCAAGGAAAACTATCGCAGCTTATGCAAGCAATTAAATCTATGACTCTGACAAGTGATAAAGAAATATTATCAGAAGCATTGAAAGCTTTGAAAATGGCAGATGATGAATTAAAGGAGTTTACCGAACGGCACTACACACTGCGTGAAGATGTTGAAAAAACAGTACGAATTATGCAGGACGACTATGCCGGCAGTTACCACATGCTGCATAAGTTTTCAATCGAATTTCGTTAGGAGGGTGGTTTGATAAATAAAATCGTTGTATAATCATGATATTGAAAGAGGTAAGGAACATGAATGTAAAACAACGATTTTTAGAATATGTAGCCTTTGATACAATGTCTGAGGAAGCATCTGCCACAACGCCGAGTTCTTTAAAACAATTAAAATTGGCGAATTATTTAGTAGAGGAATGTAAAAAAATTGGATTGCAGAATCCACACGTAGATGAATATGGAATTGTTTATGCGAATTTGAGTGCTAATGTTGAAGGACTTCCCAGCATCGGGTTTATTGCCCATATGGATACTTCACCGGATATGAGTGGAAAAGATATTAAACCGAGAGTAATAGAGAAATATGATGGTTCAGCTATTATATTGAACAAAGAACTTGGTATTTTCATGGATACGGAAATGTTTGAAAGCTTAAAAGAGCATATCGGAAAAACCTTGATTGTAACCGATGGAACAACTCTGCTAGGAGCTGATGATAAAGCGGGAATTGCGGAAATCATGACGATGGCAGAAACGCTTATCAGTAAGAATATTCCTCATGGCAATATTTGCATTGCCTTTACTCCCGATGAAGAGGTAGGCAGAGGAACCGATCATTTCAATATTGAAAAATTCGGAGCGGATTTTGCATATACGGTAGACGGTGGTGAAGTAAACAGTGTGGATTACGAGTGCTTTAATGCCGCAAGTGCTATGGTACATATTCAAGGTGCAAGTATTCACCCCGGAAGTGCTAAAGGAAAGATGCGTAATGCCTCACTCATAGCTATGGAATTTCACTCCTTGTTACCGGTTTTTATGAATCCGGCTTATACGGAAGGCTATGAAGGTTTTAATCATCTAACGGATATGCAAGGGGAATGCGAGCAAGCGACTTTATCTTATATTATCCGCAATCATGATGAAGCCTGCTTTGAAAAGCAAAAGCAGGATTTCTATCATGCAAGAGATTACTTAAATCAAAAATATCCGAAGGATACAGTGCAGGTGGATATTACGGATAGCTATGGCAATATGCGAATGCTAATTGAGAAAGATATGCGTATTGTGGATTTAGTCAAGAACTCTATGCGTGAAATCGGATTAGAGCCGACCTCACAGGCAATCCGCGGTGGTACGGACGGTGCACGGTTGACCTTCGAAGGTTTGCCTTGTCCCAATCTTGGAACCGGTGGCTATAACTTCCATGGAAAGTATGAATATGCTTGTGTAGAAGAAATGGAAACCAGTGTGAGGCTGTTGTTGAAAATTGTAGAAAATAGTACAAAGCTATAAAAAAGCGTCTTATCGAGGTTTTCGATAGGACGCTTTCGTTATGACAAGATGTGTGCTATGTGGCTATTCTTTGATTATGATACCAAGCAAAGCAGCTAAGCGTAGTGCCTGCTGCTCATTTACGATAACGCCACGCAAATGTTCGCTTATTACACTGATACCTTCGATTTCACTAGTGGAAAGATCCATACCAGCTAGCGGTGTGTTGTGGAATTCACATTCATTCAGCTTACAAGCGTCATATTCTGTTTTTTGAAATTTACAAAGTATGAAGCTGCCTTTTGTTAAATCACAGTTTTGAAAGATAACCTGCTTAAATTTAGAACCGGACATATTTGCATAGCGTGCGTTGAGGTCAATAAAGCGAATGTTGTGTAAAGTGCAATCAGCAAAATCAATTCCCATGCAACGACAGTTTTTGAAGCAGCAGCGATGAATTGCCCCATCATTAAAGTGCACATTGGAAAGCTCGCAGTTTTCAAAGATTACATCAATCATATCAATATGATCAAAATGACAGTTTTCCATACGCACATTTTGAAATTTGCACCCATCAAGATGCAAGGTATTGATATCTTGGTCTTGAATGATAATATTGTGGAAAGATCGTGCTTCAATATAATTATCATCTTCAAGACAAGCGGTTAAAGAATCGGCAGGCGTATAATGCAAGATGCGAGGTTTCTCGATTTTCATAAGTATCAGCTCTTTTGTTTATAATGTAAACACAAATAGCCATATTTGTGAAGTCTTGTTTTTTCTTTTTGAAGCTTTTATAATTACTTGGAAATGGAGGTAGCGCTGTGCGAGAAATCGATATTCATGGGTTGTTAGTAACACAAGCTAAGACATTGTTAGATCATACCTTAAATACTCTTCCAAAGGGTGTTTTTGAGTTGCGTGTAATTCATGGCTATCGTGGTGGCAATGTGCTACAGCAATATGTACGAAAGAGCTATCGTCATCGTCGTATCGAAAGAGTTCTACTGACAATGAATTCAGGGGAAACTATTTTACGATTAAAGGATAAATCGTAAATATTAAAGGAGGATTTATGGAACATATCATAGCACCGATCGCATCTCGTTTGCATATCCAAGAGGAGCAGATCATCAAAACTTTGCAGCTGTTAAAGGAAGGAAATACGGTTCCCTTTATTGCACGCTATCGCAAGGAGGTTACTAAGGGATTAGATGAGGAGCAGATTCGTACCATCAATGAAGAATATCAATATCAGGTAAATTTAGAAAAGCGTAAGGAAGATGTATTGCGTTTGATCGAGCAGCAGGGGAAGCTTAATGAAGAACTGCAAAAAAAGGTTATGGCATGTGAAAAGCTTTCACAGGTGGAGGATATTTATCGACCATATCAACAAAAACGTAAGACGCGTGCAACCGATGCGATTGCGAAAGGCTTAAAACCATTGGCGGTTTGGCTATTAAAACAAGAGATAAATGGAAAGCCCGAGCAGGAGGCAAAGCAATATATTACCCAAGATGTTCCAAGTGTTGAAGCTGCCTTGCAGGGAGCTAAAGATATTATTGCGGAAATGGTAAGTGATGATGCTGCGATACGTGAAAGAGTGCGTAACAGCATGCAGCGTTATGGTAAAATTGTTACAAAGGAAAAGAAAAAACACAGCGATGATAAAAAGATTTATCGCATGTACTATGATTATAGCGAACGGATTTCCACTTTAGCAAGTCATCGAATCATGGCAATTGATCGAGGAGAAAAGGAAAAGGTAGTGAGTGTATCCATTGATTTTGATAAGGAATATATGGAAAATTGGGCTGTGCAGCGATTTACTCGCAAACGTCAAGGTGCTGCGAGTGATTTGGTAAAGGAAGCTGTGGAAGATGGTTTGAAGCGTTTGGTGTACCCTAGTGTAGAGCGTGAAATTCGCTCCGCATTAAGCGAAAAGGCACAGGAACAGTCCATCGGTGTTTTCTCGATGAACCTAGAGCGTTTATTACTTCAGCCGCCATTAAAGGATAAAACGGTTCTTGGCTTTGATCCGGCTTTTCGTACCGGCTGTAAGTTAGCGGTAATTGACAAAAACGGGAAGCTATTGACAATCAGTATTGTATATCCGACACCACCGAATGCACGTATTGAACAGGCAGAACAAACGATTTGTGAATTATGTGCTAAGTATTCCGTTGACATCATTGCTATCGGAAATGGAACAGCAAGTAGAGAAAGCGAAGCGTTTATTGCAAATTTGATTCGTAAAAAACAGCTTGCTGTTGCTTATACCATTGTATCCGAGGCAGGTGCCTCCGTATATTCAGCTAGCAAATTGGCACGTGAGGAATTTCCGAATCTACAAGTGGAGCAGCGCTCTGCGATTTCGATTGCCCGTCGAGTAATTGATCCCTTGGCAGAGCTGATTAAAATTGATCCGCAATCCATCGGTGTAGGTCAGTATCAGCATGATTTACCTACCGCACGCTTAAAAGAACGCTTAGATTTTGTTGTTCAAAAAGCAGTGAATCGTGTCGGTGTGAATGTGAATACCGCTAGTGCCGAGCTGTTAAGTAATATTTCCGGATTAAGCAGCTCCGCAGCAAAGGAAATCGTGAAATATCGTGATGAGCATGGAGAAATTCATAATCGTAAGGAATTAAAAAAGATACCGAAGATCGGTGCTAAATCCTTTGAACAGGCGGCCGGCTTTTTACGTGTCGAAAAAAGTGAGGAATGCTTTGATCGTACGGCTATTCACCCGGAAAGCTATCCGCTTGCAGAAGCTGTGCTAAAAGAATTGCAGCTTGATAAACGATTGATGGGAAGTGAGGAAGCAAAGAAAGCCATTGCTGCTGTTGATGTTCAAGAAATGTGCGAAAAGCTGGCTTGTGATGCTTATACGTTACAGGATATTTTAGATGCTGTTGCAGCACCTATGCGTGATTATCGTGAACGTTACGATGGACCGGTATTGCGTAGTGATGTATTGGAGCTGGAAGATGTGCATGTTGGTGATTGCTTTGAAGGTGTTGTTCGTAATGTTGTGGATTTCGGTGCTTTTGTGGATATCGGTTTGCATGAGGACGGACTTGTCCATATTTCTAAAATGAGCAAAGGTCGTATTTCGCACCCAAGTGAGCTGGTTTCTGTTGGAGATATTGTTAAGACATGGGTGTGTAACATTGATGAGGAAAAGCAGAAGGTACAGCTATCGCTGCTTCCGCTATAATTTTGTAAAATTACATAACGCTTAAGGTAAAAATATAGTATAATAAAGCTTGTAAAAATAAGGAGGATATTAGAATGTACGATTTTGAAGTTCTAAAGGAACATGCGAATAACATTCGCAAAAACATCGTAAAGACTGTTACGGAAGCAAAATCCGGACATCCGGGAGGCAGTCTTTCATCTGTGGAATATGCGACAGCAATTTACTTTACGCAGATGGACGTAAACAAGGACAATCTGGAATCAACGAATAGGGATCGATTTGTATTGTCCAAGGGTCATGCTTCACCGCTTTTGTATTCTGTGCTTGCGGAAAGAGGATTTATTGAAGAGGAAGAATTAAAAACATTCCGTAAGATCAATTCTCGTTTGCAGGGACACCCAAGCATGCGTAAGCTTCCGGGTGTTGATATGTCTACCGGATCTTTAGGACAGGGACTTTCTGTTGCGGTAGGTATGGCGCTTGCTAATAAGTACGAAGGAAATGCTCACCGTATTTATACGATTCTTGGTGATGGGGAATGCCAAGAAGGACAGATTTGGGAGGCTGCAATGGCAGCTGCTCATTATAAGCTAGATAATTTGTTAGCTTTTGTGGATCATAACAGCTTGCAGATTGACGGAAATGTACGTGATGTTATGAATCCGACACCAATTGATGAAAAGTTTAAAGCCTTTGGGTGGAATGTTATTACGCTTGAAGATGGAAATGATATCGAGAGTGTTGTAAAGGCTTGTGAAGAAGCCAAAACTGTGAGTGGAAAACCGACGGTGATCGTTGGTAAAACCGTTAAGGGAAAAGGTGTATCCTTCATGGAAAATCAAGCCGGTTGGCATGGTGTTGCACCTAGTGCGGAGCAATGTGCGCAAGCACTTGCGGAATTAGAAGGAGGGTGCAAATAATGGCAAAGATGGCAACAAGAGAAGCGTATGGAAAAACGCTGGCAAAGCTTGCAGCAGAAAATAAAAAAATTATTGTTTTAGATGCGGACTTGTCCGGCTCTACAAAAACTGCGGAAGTAAAAAAGGTTTGTCCTAATCAGCACTTTAATATGGGAATTGCCGAAGGCAATATGATGAGTGTGGCAGCAGGGCTTGCGACAAGTGGAAATATTGTGTTTGCCAGCAGCTTTGCGATTTTTGCGAGTGGACGTGCCTATGAACAAATCCGTAATTCCATCGGATATCCGCATTTGAATGTTAAGGTTTGCGCAACACATGCCGGTTTAACGGTTGGTGAAGATGGTGCCAGTCATCAAAGTGTTGAAGATCTGTCATTGATGCGCAGTATTCCGGGAATGGTTGTTGTTTCTCCGGCAGATGGTGCTTCAACAGCTGAAGCCATTAAGGCGGTTGTGGATTATGATGGTCCTTGCTATGTTCGTCTTGGGCGTATGGCAGTAGAAGATGTTTACGAGGAAGGCAATGTTCCATTTACTCTTGGCAAAGGAAATGTATTGCGTGAAGGAAAAGGTGTAGCTATTATTGCCAATGGAATTATGGTTGAGGCTGCTTTGAAAGCGTATGAGGTATTAAAAGCGAAAGGCTTTGAACCGACAGTTGTCGATATGCATACCATTAAACCAATTGATGCCGATTTATTAGTGAAACTAGCAGAAACACATGATTTGTTTGTTACATGTGAAGAACATAGTGTGATTGGTGGCTTAGGTTCTGCAGTTGCGGAAGTATTAAGTCAGAAAGCACCTAGAAAGTTAGCGATGGTTGGCATTCAAGATACTTTCGGTGAAAGTGGAACACCAGCAGCATTGTTGGAAAAATATGGCTTAACTGCAGAAAATATTGTAAAAGCAGTGGAAGAAAACGTATAAAATATATTTACCAAGCGTCTGCAATATATTCATATTAGAAAAAAGGAGTGAAATTTTATTTAATCACTCCTTTTATATAGTGTATATTAAGAAAATAGAAAACTTAGTAGAGGTAGTTTTTTAATATGTAGATTTATAAAAATGGAGATTTCAAAATAGAAGAGATCTCTTTTTTAATATCAATTTGAAAGTAAGAAGGATCATGGTGATCGAGTTATTTTTTTTATTGTAGCTGACAGTCATAATTTTAAGAGTACTTTTATTATACTTTGTAAGTGATATAGCTTTAGTGATAAACATACTATCTATCGATATGATATATTGGGCGAATATATAGAAAAAATTATTTATCGATGACAGATTTCTTTACCTTTCTTATCCTCCTATTGACAGCTCACATAAATGCTTAAATACCCTTACAATTTTCTTACATTTACGCTTTCATCGCCACAATGAAGAAGATTTGCTATAATATAGAGGAAGCTTATGAAGTGTATTGTAAGGAGGTCGCTATCATGCAGACAAAAATCCTTGTTTTAGATGATGAGAAAGAAATTGCCGATTTGGTTACACTCTATTTGCGTAATGAAGGATACGAAATTTATGAGTTTTACGACAGTGAAGATGCGGTTGCGTTTATGGAGCATAATACGATAGATTTAGCTCTTTTAGATATCATGATGCCAAAGATCAATGGCTTTGAAATCTGTAAGATGATACGTGAGAAATATACCTTTCCGGTTATTATGCTGACTGCTAAGATAGAGGATATGGATAAGATACAGGGCTTATCTCTAGGGGCAGATGATTATATTACCAAACCCTTCAATCCATTGGAAATGGTAGCTCGTGTGAAGGCTCAGCTACGGCGATATACCAAGTATAATCAACCTAATGATAATGTGAATATCATTGACTTTAAAGGGTTGATCATTGATAATGATTCCCATCGTGTAAGCTTGTATGACCAGCCTTTGATGCTGACACCGATCGAATTTAATATTTTATGGTATTTATGCAAAAATCGTGGGAAGGTAGTAACAAGCGAAGAACTGTTTGAAGCAGTTTGGAAAGAAAAGTATTTTGACAGCAACAATACCGTTATGGTACATATTCGCCGATTGCGCGAAAAAATGCACGAGCCGCCACGAAATCCGAAATTTATCAAAACGGTATGGGGAGTAGGGTATCAAATTGAAGAATAGTGAATACCGTTTATTAAGAAGGCGTCTGGTCTTGTTTTTCATGATTCTTACCGTATTGGTATTGGGGCTGATCGGCTTCACAATCGGTATCATCAATTACTATGCAGAGCTTTACAGCAGTCAGGGACTTTTAAGCAACACTGATTTTTTGCTGTTTTATCGCAATCATGCACTTGAATGCAATGTTTTTATGTTTGTATTTGCTTTGATGCTACTGCTGATTCTATTTTTATCCATCTTTTTTCATAATATGAATGTGATCTTGCAAACATTTCAAGGTGAAGAAAGAAGAACCCCGATTTCCTTTTACATATTTCCACAGTTTCGTAAGGCACAGGAAAAGGTAAAGGAAATGTTGTCGAAACGTAATGCTTCTCAAATGCTTGCCATTGAGGAAAATGAACATAAAAATGAACTGTTGATGTATTTAGCTCATGATTTGAAAACACCGCTAACCTCTATGATCGGCTATATCAATCATATTTTAGATCATAAGGTAGATGAAGAACAGCAGCAAAATGCCATTCGTATTGCTTATGAAAAAGCACTGCGACTCGATGAATTGATAGATGAATTTAGTGAAATTTTGCGTTATGATGATAAGGTTTCTCAACTCAATTTGTCAAAGATCGATATCAATGCAATGCTGCACCAACAATTAACCGGATTTTATCCGTTAATCGAAAAACGCAATATTCAGTTAGATGTTGATTTACCAACGGATTTTTATGTTATTGGGGATTTTGATAAGCTGCTGCGTGTTTTTGATAACCTCATGCGCAATGCAATCAATTACAGCAATGAGCATTCGACGATTGCTATTTACGGAACACAAAAGAAATCCTCGATTTTGTTGCATTACAGCAATGAAGCAGAACAAATAGATGCGGATAGTGTTGCACATTTATTTGACAAATTTTATCGAGCCTCTACTGCACGAACCACGACCAGTGGTGGAGCGGGCTTGGGACTTGCGATTGCCAAGGAGATCATTGAACTGCACCATGGTCATATTCATGCTGCAATGGAAAAGCAACGCATCGTATTTACGATTGAATTGCCACTGACGCAGGAGGTGTTTCTATGAGAAAAAATCCACTGCGTTATTTAAAACGTAAGCTGCTACAAAAATATATGATGGTAATTTTGGGGATTACCTTGCTTGGCATCGGTATCATCTATTTATTTGATGATGTGTTTAACGGCTTGGTCATTGATTTTATTCGCTTGTTCTCTGCGGAAGGAGTTTATACGACCTTTCGAAACCTGTATGCCATTGTTTTACCGGCTACGATTATCGGCACCGGCTTTATCGTGATTTATTATCTATGTAAGGATCTTGCCGGATATATGCGCATTTTGATGGAGGGTATGGACGATGTCATGCAGAAGGGCAGAAGTAAGATCAACTTTCCAAGTGAAATGCAAAAGAGTGAGGAACTGATTTTACAAATTACGCAGGAATATCAAAACTATTTGGCACAGGCACGTGAAGATGAGGAAAAGAAAAAGGATCTTGTATATTTGTTAGCACAAGATATTAAGCTGCCTCTTTCCAATATTTTGATGCATTTGGAATTTTTAGATAAAGAAAAACGAATTTCACAGGATATTCGTAAGGATTATATTGTTAAGGTATTGTATCAATCTATGGATTTAGAGGATATGATCAATGAGTTTTTCGATATTACACGATTTAATTTACAGTATGCAAAATGGAATCCGGAGCACATGTTGCTAGATCGTATGATGGAGCAGGTAATTGATGAATACTATCCGTTTATGGAAGAAAAGCAAATGCAGGTTAAGCTAGACACCTTAAGTCAACAAAAACTATATGCGGATAATGATAAGATAGCCAGAGTTATGCGGGATTTATTACGCAATCTTGTGCAGCTTGGGAAAGAAAAATCACAAATTCAAATTCGCATTCGTCAAGAAGAGGATATCTATCGTGTAGTCATGCAGGCAGAAGCTGCACATTTATCTGCACATCAGATTACGCATATTTTTCATAACTATTACCGCTTAAAGGGTGTGCAGGGAAGTGAGAAGCAATCTCATGTATTAGGACTTGGAATAGCAAAACAAATCATGGATATGCAGCAGGGGGAGTTACGGGCCAGTTCAATAGGTGATGTATTAACCTTTTATGTAACGATACCCATAACAACCGAGCATATTAAAAAGGAGGAGCAGGAATGAAGGTAGAGGTAAATGAGGTATTTCCGATAGCGATTACAGAAGAAGGAACGGTAATGGATTTTGTCGATCAAGAATGGGTGTTTGTTATAAAAGATGAAAAGTGGACATCTTATGAATGTCAAGCCTTACAAAAACAGCCGCTTTCGATTGATTTTGTATATAAATACGATATTGCGATATTTCTATTAACGGTGGAAGATGTCATTGATACAAGTGATTTTATTTTTTGCTGTCATGATAATATATATGATGCAGCTTTGTGGAAGAAATATGAGCAAGGAAGCGGTGCAATGTGTACTCTATATTTACTTGATAAAGCGAATGTTGTGAAAGGAAAGCGCAGGGTTTGTTTATCAACAAAAATGTCTAATTGTATTTCCGAATGCTTGCAGGTGCAAAAAGAGCATTCGTATGTAGAAGAAGAATTTGCATGTAATTTAGAGGGCTTGCAGGCGGCTTATGAGCCATTTGAATTGCAGCCTTTGGCATTGGCGAGTGAAACCTTTTAAAAACAAAGCTGTCGAGGTGTTTAAGAATGATAAACAGTGGTTTGTAATTTTTTATTTCAGCTTGTGCTTTCCGGTAGTATCAAGTATAATTTGAACATACTTACATAGGAGGATATGCTTATGAGAGCAGTCGTAACAGTTATAGGAAAAGATATGGTCGGCATTTTAGCGAAAGTAAGTGCCGAGTGTGAAAAAGCAAACATGAATGTATTAGAGGTTACACAGACCTTGTTGCAAGATATGTTTGCGATGATCATGCTGATTGATATCAGCAAGGGAACGCAGTCATTAGCGGATTTTGCGACCCACATGGAAGTGGTAGGAAAGGAATGGAATCTTGTCATTCATGTCATGCATGAGGATATTTTTAATTCCATGCATAAAATCTAGGTGAAGATGTATGATTAATGCACATGAAATATTAGAAACGATCAAAATGATCGATGAAGAATATCTTGATGTTCGTACGATTACTATGGGAATTTCATTGATTGACTGCGCAGATAGCGATATTGATCGCTCTTGTGAAAAAATCTATCAAAAAATTACTCGAGTAGCGAAGGATTTGGTAAAAACCGGTGAGGACATCGAACGTGAATATGGAATCCCGATTATTAACAAGCGTATCTCGGTAACTCCGATTTCTATTTTGTTAGGTGTCAGTGGAGGAGATCCGGTTAAATATGCTTTAACTCTAGAGCGTTGTGCACAAGATGTAGGTGTGAATTTTATCGGTGGCTATTCCGCATTGGTACAAAAGGGGTATTCTGCCGGTGATAAAGAATTGATGCTGTCCATTCCGGAGGCTTTGATGAAAACAGAACATGTTTGTGCTTCTGTTAATGTCGGTTCTACAAAGGCAGGAATCAATATGGACGCAGTAGAGCTAATGGGACGTATGGTAAAAAAGGCGAGTGAGCTTACAAAGGATAACAACTGCATCGGAGCGGCAAAGCTGGTTGTTTTCTGTAATGCACCGGAGGATAATCCGTTTATGGCAGGTGCCTTCCATGGTGTTGGTGAAGCCGATTGTGTAATCAATGTCGGAGTTAGCGGTCCGGGGGTCGTGCGTGCGGCATTAGCTAAGGCTCCAAAGGATTTGCCGATGGATAAGCTAGCAGATATTATTAAGAAAACAGCATTTAAGATTACACGTATGGGGCAAATGGTTGGAGCAATTGCCAGTGAGCGTTTAGGTGTACCGTTTGGCATCGTTGATTTATCCTTGGCACCGACACCGGCAATCGGAGATTCCGTAGCTTATATTTTAGAGGAAATGGGCTTGGATATGTGTGGAGCCTATGGTACGACCGCATGTCTTGCTATGTTAAATGATGCGGTGAAAAAAGGCGGTGTCATGGCTAGCAGCAATGTCGGCGGTTTATCCGGAGCTTTTATTCCGGTAAGTGAAGATGCCGGTATGATTGCGGCAGCACGTTGCGGTGAGCTTTGCTTGGAAAAGCTGGAAGCAATGACGGCAGTTTGTTCTGTTGGTTTGGATATGATCGTAATTCCGGGGGAAACCAAGCCGGAGATTATTTCCGGTATCATTGCAGATGAAGCAGCTATCGGTATGGTGAATTCGAAAACAACAGCAGTGCGCATCATTCCTGCGATTGGTAAGCAGGCAGGAGAAGAACTAGAGTTTGGTGGTTTATTGGGAAGTGGACCGATTATGAATATCAATCAAACGGATTGCAGTGTCATGATTCATCGTAAGGGAAAGATCCCGGCACCGATTCAAAGTTTGAAAAACTAAGATCAACCTCATGGCTTTGCTGTGAGGTTTTTTGAAGGGAGAGTAGGCAGCAATGCATTTTGTGAAAGCAAAAACGATCTTAAATGCACATAATGGAATGAATTTGTATCGTGGTTGTCAGCATGGTTGTATCTATTGTGATTCTCGTAGTACCTGTTATCAAATGTCTCATAGCTTTGAGGATATCGAAGTCAAAGAAAATGCTTTGCAGCTTTTAGAAGCAGCACTGTGTAAAAAGCGAAAGAAATGTATGATTGGAACGGGAGCTATGAGTGATCCCTATATGCCGTTGGAGCGCCATTTACAATATACCCGAAAGGCTCTTATGTTGATTGAGCAATATGGCTTTGGCGTAACGATTTTAACGAAATCAAGTGATGTGCTGAATGATTTGGATCTATTAGAGCGTATTTCTAAAAAGACGAAATGTGTTGTACAAATGACATTAACAAGCTATGACGAGGTCTTGTGTAAAAAATTAGAGCCGCATGTTTCTACTACCTATGAACGCTATTTAGCATTAAAGACTTTACAGGCACATGGCATACCTACGATTGTATGGCTTGATCCGATTCTTCCGTTTATCAATGATACAGAGGAAAATCTAAAAGGAATCTTGGACTATTGTATAGATGCAGGAGTCAAAGGGATCGTCTGTTTTGGTTTCGGGTTGACGCTAAGAGAAGGAAATCGAGAATATTTTTATTCACAGTTGGATCATCATTTTCCCGGCTTAAGCCAAGTATATATCAGACGGTATGGAAATCGTTATGAGGTGGATAGTCCGAATCATGCACGACTGATGAAGATGTTTTGTGATACATGTAAAAAAGAGAATATTTTATATAAGATAGATGAAATATTTGCATACTTACACAGCTTTGAAGAAGCAAAAGTCTACGAACAATTGCATTTGTTTTAAAAAATGCTATATATATTTCATAATAGCATAAACTATTTTCCTAATTTGTGATAAAATAAACTAGCTTAAAGAAATGAGGTTTTCGATATGCTTAGATTAGAACATGTTTCCTTTGCGGTAAATGGAAAATATATACTTGAGGACATCAATTTAACGATTGAGGATAACCGCTTTACGGTCATTACCGGACCAAATGGCGGAGGAAAATCAACGCTTGCCAAACTGATTATGGGAATTGAAAAGCCTACAAGCGGAAAAATATATTTTAATGGAGAGGATATTACCGATTTAACGATTGATGAGCGTGCCAAGCGTAAGATCGGCTATGCTTTTCAACAGCCTCCGCGATTTAAGGGAATGAGCGTGCGTAATCTGCTTACCTTAGCTCATGGAAGAGCTTTGGACGAAGAACATTGTTGTAGCTATTTAACCGATGTTGGTTTATGTTCCAAAGATTATCTTGATCGTGATGTGGATTCCAGCTTATCCGGAGGAGAGGTTAAACGTATTGAGATTGCCAGCATCTTGGCTAGAGATGTAGAACTTTCGATTTTTGATGAACCGGAAGCCGGAATTGATTTGTGGAGCTTTGCGAAATTGGTAGAAACCTTCCAAAAGCTGCAAAAAAAATCGCAGCAATCCATTATTTTAATTTCTCATCAGGAGCGCATTATGCAGTTAGCAGATGAAATCATTATCATTGAAGGCGGAAAAATTAAAACCAGAGGAAGCAAGGACGAAATTCTTCCATCTTTAATGAGTGAGTTTGATACATGTGAGTATAAGAGGTAAATGATATGAGTACGATGGAAAAAGAATTGATAAAAACGATTGCGGACATTTCCGGGTTTATGCCCGGGAGTGCTTTTTCCTTGCGCCGTAACGGTGAAGGGGTGGAGCGTCATTCCACACAGAATATTAAAATTGTCGCAAAAAGCGATAAGCCGGGAATTGATATTCATGTTGCACCACATACCATAGGAGAAGAGGTGCATATTCCGGTGATACTTACAGATAGTGGAATTCATGATCTCGTATATAATGATTTTTATATCGGAGAAGGTGCCGATGTTGTAATTATTGCCGGCTGTGGTATCCATAATGATGGCTGTGATACAAGCCAGCACGATGGTGTGCATGTGTTTCATATCGGAAAAAACGCTAAAATCCGTTATGTAGAAAAGCATTATGGTGAAGGAAACGGCAGTGGAGAGCGCATCTTAAATCCAAAAACGATCATTCACATGGAAGAAGGCTCTTTTGCGCAAATGGATATGAGCCAAATTAAAGGAGTCGATTCAACAAAACGAGATACGCTAGCCAATGTAGGAGCCAATGCGAAGCTGGTTATCAATGAAAAGTTGATGACCCATGGCAAGCAGGAAGCTTATTCCGATGTCAAGGTAAATTTAAATGGGGAGGACAGTGTTGTGCAGATTGTATCACGCTCTGTAGGAAAGGATACTTCTATTCAGGTATTTCACCCGATTGCCGTTGGTAATACACGTTCTCGTGCCCATATTCAATGTGATTCCATTTTAATGGATCAGGCAAAGATCAGCAGTATTCCCGAAATTGCAGCGAACCATGTTGATGCGCAAATCGTACATGAGGCGGCAATCGGTAAGATCAACAGCGATCAGCTGATGAAACTGCAAACATTCGGTTTAGATGTGGAAGAAGCAGAAAAAGTCATTGTTGAAGGCTTTTTGAAATAGCAATCGTGAAACTGTTTTCATGAAATGTTGTTGAAAATATTTCAAAAAAACTAAAAAAGGTGTTGCATTTTTCGATTTCTTAAGTATAATAGGAACATATAAACGAAGAACAGAAGTAGTATCAGTATTTCTTCTGGTAGAGAGCTGTCGGTTGGTGAAAGACAGCAGGAGGGTATTGAGAACGTGTCTGGGAGTTGGGTTGTCGAAATCATTGATGAGGCAATTCCCGCAAGCCTAGCGTTATAGGTTAAGTGCTGATGAGTTCTTGATTCATCAGAAATAAGGTGGTACCGCGTAGATTTACGTCCTTGTATATTATATACAAGGACTTTTTATTTTATAACGATGGAAAGGAAGGAAAGAACAGTTATGAATTTTGACTTTACGATTATAGCGGAATATTGGCAGCTGATTATCAGCGGTATTCCATTGATTTTGGAAATATCGTTTATTTGTGCAATGATGGGAACCATTATCGGCTTATCTACCGCTTTCTTACGACGTAAGAGTAAGATTTTAGAAAAGGTGATTGCAGCCTATATTGACATCTTTCGAGGAACACCGGTATATGTACAGTTGGTATTCTTCTGCTATGGGCTATGCTCACTGTTTCCATCACTCAACAATGTTTCACCATTTGTTTGGGCACTTATCGTATTCTCGTTAAATTCCGGAGCTTATTTATCAGAGATAATTCGTGCCGGTGTGGAAGGAATTGATAAGGGACAGATCGAAGCGGCTAAAGCTTTAGGTGTCAGCCGTAAGGATATTGCAAAGGATATTGTTGTACCGTTGGCTTTCCGCAATGTTTTGCCGGCAGTGGTAAATGAGTTTATAACCCTAACCAAAGAAACGGCGGTTGTAGGTGTCATCGGCTTGCACGATATGATGTATTACAGTGATGCGGTAACAAGCAAATTCTATTCTTTCTTTGAACCGTTGCTTGTTGTATTCGTTGCTTACTATATTATGAATAAGGTATTAAGCCTATTAGGGAAATGGGTAGAAAGGAAGCTGAAATATGATTAAGGTAGAGCATTTATATAAGGAATACGGACCGGAGGTAAAGGTTCTATTCGACATCAATTTCACATTTGAGGACGCTAAGACGTATGCCATTATCGGTAGCAGTGGTGGTGGAAAGTCTACCCTTATCCGATGCTTGAATATGTTGGAAACACCGACACAGGGAGATATTTATTTCAATGATATTAAGGTTACCGATCCAAAGTGTGATTTGGCAAAGGTACGTGAAAAGGTTGGAATGGTGTTTCAAAGCTTCAACTTATTTGAACACATGAAAGCATTGGATAATGTTACCTACGCACTTAAAAAGGTAAAAGGACTTAGTAAAGAGGAAGCTGACAAAAAAGGAAAGGAATTGTTGGAAAAAGTTGGGTTAGGACATCGTATTGATTCCTATCCGCATCAGTTAAGTGGCGGAGAAAAGCAGCGCTGTGCTATTGCCAGAGCGCTTGCGATGGAACCGGAGGTATTGCTGTTTGATGAACCGACCAGTGCTTTAGATCCGGAAATGACCAATGAGGTCTTGAAAGTATTGCAGGGATTGAACCATACCGGAATGACAATGATCGTTGTTACACATGAGATGAATTTTGCGAAGCATGTGGCAGATTATGTTGTTTATATGGATAAGGGACGCATTGAGGAATGCAGCAATGCCAAGGAATTCTTTGAAAAACCGCAAAGTGAGCGTGCACAGGAATTCTTGTCAAATATGATTTAAATAGAGAAAGAGAGGAAACGAAAATGAAAAAGCTATTGAGTATGTGTTTTGTGGCAGCTATGCTGTTAGCAGGCTGCGGTGGTGAGGAAAGCAAGGAAAAAGAAAAGCTGACAGTGCTAACCAATTCTGGTTATCCTCCTTATGAAGTCGTTGATAATAAAGGAAATCTTTCCGGATTTGATATTGATATTATCAATGCCATAGCAGAAGAAACAGGTTATGAAATCGAAATCAAGGACGTTGATTTTGATACTTTGATTCCTTCCATTCAAACAGGAAAAGCCGATATGGCAATCGCCGGTATTACGCCTAGTGCAGAGCGTAGAAAAAAGGTTGATTTCTCTGAGGTTTATTTCTCCGGAGAAACTTCACAAAATTATTTGTTGTATTCTGAAAAGAACGGTATTACTTCTCAAGATGATCTAAAGGGTAAGACAATCGGCTGCCAGATGGGAACCGTACAATATGAAGCTGCTTTACATTTTGAGGAAACACAGGGAGCAAAGGTAGATGCTAAAAAGGATTATGCTGCGATTGTTGCGGAATTAAAGAAAGGTAATAATGATGCAGCTATCGTTGAAAAAGCGGTTGCGATGGAATTCAGTGAAGAAAATCCGGATTTCAAATATGTAAAGATTAACGGTTTGGCAGATTTGGAAGGAAATGCAATTTGCTTCAAAAAAGGATCTCCGCTTGTTGAAGAAATCAATGCAGCTATTAAAACATTGAAGGAAAACGGAACGATTGATAAGCTTGCTGCTAAATATCCATCTTTAAAATAAGAGAAAAAAACGTGCAAAGCAAATGCGATGTGCGTTTTTTAAACTTTATAGGCTGTATTTTAATAATAAAAGCATTATGCCAAAAAAAGATTGCATAAAAATACGAAGAAATTGAAGAATAGGCATTAAAAAATGTATGGTGTATGACTTTATTTACCTTATAGCCATTTGTTTTTAGTGTTTATTTAACAATCAGCTGATTTCAATATTTTAGAAATCCTTTCTATGCGTTGGCAAAAGAAATGGTATAATAGATAGGAAGTGAGGGATAACATGAAAAAATTATTGCTAGTTTGTATGCTGTTTGCAATATCTGTGATGAGCTTGCAAGCCAATACGCGAGAAGAAGCAGAGCTTGTAAAATGTGTAGATGGAGATACAACTCATTTGAAAGTCGGAAATGAAGTGTTAAAGGTTCGCTATTTAGCTATTGATACTCCGGAATATACCAAGGAAAAGGAGCCTTATGGCAAAGAGGCAAGTGAATGTGTGTGTAAGCTATTGAGCGAGGCTGATAAAATCGAATTGGAATATGATGATGGCAGTGAAAAGACAGATAAGTACGGTCGTACGTTAGCTTGGGTTTATGCTGATGATCGCCTAGTTCAAATGGAGTTGGTTCAGCAAGGGCTTGCTGAGGTGAAATATATTTACGGTGATTATGCTTATACCGATGATTTGCAAAAAGCCCAAAAAGCTGCGCAGGCAGATAAGCTTAATATATGGAGCAATCAGTCCTATGAGGAAAAAGGCGCGAAGGAGAAGGCGATGCTCGGTATAGGAGGAGGCGTTTTATTGATTGTCGCAGGCTTGCTTTTTGCGAAAAATAAATCCCAAAGAAAACGTATGATAAAAAAAGGTATGCGCAAAATTTCGCAAAACAGTAAAAAGCACTAAAAAAGAGATGCGGGTTTCTTGCATCTCTTATTTTTCTGCTTCGTTTTTTAACTGCTCGGCAATATTTTTTCCAAGTTCCATTAGTTTATCTAGATCTTCTTCGCTTGGAGTGTAGTTCTGTGTCAATACTTCATCACTCAATAGGGTTAAACCGGCTTTTGTCAAGCGTTCATTGATCATAGCAGTAACGCCTTGGAACCAACCGTAAGAGCCAAAGCCAAGTGCTTTTTTATTTTTTACTTTACAGCTAGCCAAGCGTTCAAGGAAGCCGGCAATACTTCCTGCCATGGCATTGTTATAGTTTCCACTACCGACTAGTATTGCTTTTGCGTCAAGAATTTCTTTCATTAACACAGCCGGAGAAGTGGTTGAACATTGATATACCTTTACACAAATACCGTTGCGTCCCAACCCTTCCGCAAGAGCTTCTGCCATCATACGAGTGTGCTTCCAAATGCTTTCGTATACGATAACGACTTTATTTTGTGCTGTCATATTGGCAAAATCAGCATAAGCGGAAAGCATTTCCGGAATATAGCTACGCCATATAATTCCATGCGCAGGAGCAATAATATCAATGGTTAAATTCATTTCCTGAATCTGTTTTAATTTATTAGCAACCTGTGTTCCATACGGCATTACGATATTGGCATAATAGTCTTTGGCACAGTCCAAACATTTCGCAAGTCCATGTGCATCGTCAAAAATATCATAGCTGCAAATATGCTGCCCAAATGCATCGTTTGAGAAAACAACATTGGCTTTATCAATATATGTAAGCATATTATCCGGCCAATGGATCATCGGCATTTCTACGAAAGTCAAGGTATGTTTACCGATGCAAAGTGTATCAGCGGTTTTTACCTTACGATAATTGTAGTCTTGGAAATATTGCTTCAGCATGATATTTACACCGGCATTGCTTGCATACGCTTTAGCATTTGGATAGCACTGCATA
The DNA here is from genome assembly GCF_000154285.1 of Amedibacillus dolichus DSM 3991. Lineage (GTDB taxonomy): Bacteria > Bacillota_I > Bacilli_A > Erysipelotrichales > Erysipelotrichaceae > Amedibacillus > Amedibacillus dolichus. The sequence continues at coordinate 35,846 of NZ_DS483467.1, forward strand.
AACTTTATAAAGCCGCCGGAATGGTCAGGTTCTGCATGCTGAACAATAACGTTGTGGATAGGCTTATCACCGATAACAGAGCGAATGCGCTCCATCATGATATCAAAGAATTCTTCCTCAACAGTATCAATCAATGTGATTTCTTCATCAACAATCAAATAGGAATTATAGGTCGTGCCTTCTGCGATTGGAAATAAATCACCGTGGAAATGACGACAGTTAAAATCGTGGACACCTACCCAATATACATTATCTTTTATTTGAATTGCTTTTTTCATTTATATCACCTCATATTATATTACTATATTTTATTTTAATATGGTCGTAAAGGGTTGTCAATTCATTTGTCCTAGCCCGAAGGGTATTTCTTTTCACATATTTATGAAAATCAAGCGCTTTCCATTTGAATTTCAAGCTTGAGGTAGTATAATAGAAGTATCAGTAAGGAGGACTCTACCAATGATTATTCAGAGTAAACGAGTATGGGTTTTAGGACAGTTTCTAGAAGCTCAACTTGAATTAGAAAATGGTAAAATTAAAAATGTATTGGCTTATGGAACAAAGCCGGTTGATAAGGATTATGGAGATAAGCGAATCGTTCCGGGCTTTATTGATATCCATACGCATGGTGCTTATGGTTTTGACACCAATGATGCCGAAGCAGATGGACTTCGTAATTGGATGAAAAATATTCCGGAGGAAGGTGTTACCGGTATTTGTCCAACAACGATTACACAAAGTGAAGAAGTATTGACGGCAGCAGTTGCAAATGTTGCGAAAGTAGTTGAAGAAGGATATGAAGGTGCTGAAATTTTAGGTATCCACTTTGAAGGTCCGTATTTGGATATGGTTTACAAAGGAGCACAGCCACAGCAACATATCTTAAAGCCAGATGTTGAACAGTTCAAACGTTATCAGAAAGCAGCAAACGGCTTGATTAAGGTTATTACAATGGCAACTGAGCAAGACGATGATTTCAAGCTTACGAAATATTGTGCGGAAAACGGAGTTGTAGTAAGCATTGGACATTCTGCTGCTACATATGAGGAAGCAAGTATGGCAATTGCCAACGGTGCAAAATCAATGACGCATATTTTCAACGGTATGACACCGTTCCATCATCGTAAACCGGGTCTTGTAGGTGCGGCAATGCGTTTCCGTGATACTTTCGGTGAAGTGATCTGTGATGGAAATCACTCTGAACCGGCTGCATTGAATGATTTGTTTATGTCTAAAGGACGTGATTATACAGTCATGGTTACCGATGCCTTAATGGTTAAAGGACTTCCGGTTGGTACGAAGGTGTTGTTCGGTGGAAATGAAATCGAGCTATATCCAGATGGAAGTGCGCATCTTACAGATACCAAGGGTCTTGCAGGCTCTACCTTACGTATGAACGAAGGAATTAAAGTATTGGTGGAACGTGCTAATGTACCATTTGACTATGCTTTAAATTCTTGTACATTAAATCCGGCACGCTTATTGGGCGTTGATGATCGCAAGGGTAAAATTGTTGCCGGATATGATGCGGATTTGGTTGTTTTAAATGATGACTATTCCGTAGAAATGACATATCTAAAAGGGAAAGAAGCATTTTAGAAAAGATACTTGAAAGGCAGTCTATAAAGGCTGCTTTTTTTGTTATATGTATTATGTAGGAAATGAAAGTACCGATTCATAGATGATATTAAATATTCCCTATATTTCCTTTGAATGTATTGCTGTTTGATATAGGCTATACATAGTGGATACGCTGTATTTACAATGCCATTTCAATGTAGTGGTAAAATAAGAAAAAGATTTGAATATATTTAGAACAGGAAGCTATGCCTTTAAAGACCATATCGTTTTATAGGAAAAATAAAAGATATTTTGTTATGGAACTTGTTTAGAAGCAGAAAATAGTAAAGTTTAAAATAGAAAAGGAAGATTTAAGGGAAAGGGTGCTACATATTTTTCTACGTGCGATAAGAAAAAGAATAAATAATAAGAAAAATAAGAAAAATGCAAAAATGTATTGTGAAATAGAAAAAGGAGGTATATACTTTAAATGTAGAGATAGAAAGGAGTGGCAGCATGTTTACGTGGATTAAGGGCAATGCATACACGTTGGTATTGACATTGTATCCTAATAATATTACGCTTAACAGTAGTGCAGCATCTTATTTTGAAGATGTACGATGGGCCATGATCGGATTGGATAAGGAAAATATGAAATTAGGAATTCGTCCGATCACCAAGCGTGAAATTGATCTTTGTTTAGTTTCTATGGACGAATTGCACAAAGTATCTGTTGGAAAAGGATATGCCAGAATCAGCAATAAGATGATCATGGAAGAAATCGGTAATATGATAAGCCAATCAATCAGCGGATTAAAAATCAATGCAGAGTATGATGAAAAGGAAAATATGTTGGTTGCGGACCTTTCTGAATTAACTGCTGGGAAGGGGTGAAAATAGTATGGTATTTGTTTGGCTTGCGGTTTGTATCATAGCGATTTTGCTGGAATTGCTTACACCAACGGCATTGATTTCCATTTGGTTTGCGGTAGGCGGTGCAATCGGTATCTTGACTGCATGTATTGCTCTTCCTCTGTGGGTACAAATTACATGCTTTGTTATTGTGTCGATCGTAAGTATGCTGATTGTGCGACCAATTGCCGCTCGTTATTTACGTGGAAATATCGTTGCGACAAATGCGGATCGTTTTATCGGCGAAATAGCAATCGTAATTAAGCCGATCACAAAAGCGGAATGGGGAGAAGTAAAGATCAGCGGGACACTTTGGCATGCGGTTTCAATCGAAGATGAAACGATTAAAGAGGGTGCTAAAGTAAAGATTGTTGCGATTGAGGGCGCTAAGCTGCTCGTTAGAAAAGTAGAAAAATAGAAAAGAAAGAGGGTAAAAAAATGAATATATTTACATTGCTGTTAACAATTCTTGTTGTAGGACTTTTTGTTGGAATATTAGCATATATTATTCGTATCGTACCACAGTCTAATGCTTATGTCGTTGAGCGTTTAGGGGCATATCATACAACGTGGAATACCGGTGTTCATCTCTTGTTTCCGTTTGTAGATCGCGTCGCTAATAAAACCACTTTAAAAGAGGTGGTCAAGGATTTTGCACCACAGCCGGTTATTACAAAGGATAATGTAACGATGCAGATTGATACCGTAGTTTATTTTCAAATTACCGATCCTAAATTATATACGTATGGAGTTGTGGGACCGATCACCGCAATCGAGAATCTAACCGCTACTACATTACGTAATATCATTGGTGATTTGGAGCTAGATGAAACCTTAACATCACGTGATATTATCAATACGAAAATGCGTGCGATTTTAGATGAGGCAACCGACCCATGGGGAATCAAAGTAAATCGTGTGGAAGTTAAAAATATTATTCCTCCTCGTGATATTCAAGAGGCGATGGAAAAGCAGATGCGTGCGGAACGTGAACGTCGAGAGTCTATCTTACGTGCAGAAGGAGAAAAACGCAGCAATATTTTAACCGCAGAGGGTGAAAAAGAAGCGATGGTGCTTCGTGCTAATGCAAAGAAGGAATCTATGATTGCGGAGGCAGAAGGTCAGGCACAGGCTATGGAACGAATTTATGAAGCACAGGCACGTGGTATTGAAATGATTAAGAACGCAAATCCTACCAAAGAATATTTAAGCTTAAAAAGCTTAGAGACCTATGAGAAAATGGCAGATGGAAAGGCTACGAAGATCGTTGTGCCTAGTGAAATACAGAATATGGCCTCATTTTTAACAAGTGCGCGCGAAATTTTAGTTGATGATGCCGCAAAAGATGCTATGGATAATGTTTTAGGTAAGAAATAGCAGTGAAATATAAAAAACGGTAGTTTTTATTGAAAAGAATCTTATATAGATTGAATAGCAGATGATCATAAGGTTGTATACCTATCTATCATCTGCTTTCTTAATGTCTATGATTGGTAAAAGTAAGATATATAAAGAAAAACAGCATATCGCTGTCTTTCCTTAGAAATTATTATATCATTTATGAAAGGGAGAAAGTATGAAAAATATTGAGGGATAATTTCATACAGCAAGTATTTCCTACTTGCTGACTATAGTATATAAAAAAATAGTATTTTAAATATGTAGAAACTATGTGAATTCATGTGATTATTCTAAGCATGAAACTGTATCTTTTCTGTATAGACACTTTGCGGTATAATAAATATGGAAGTGAGAAAGGTGATGGTTTGCTTATCTAGATATGCAATCATCATGTAAGGTAACTATGATGAAGAAGAAAGCAATCTTTTTTGATATTGATTCTACATTGTATGCACATCGCATGCATGAAATTCCCCTAAGTGCTCAGCAAACGCTTTGGAAATTGAAAAAGCAGGGACATTATGTTGCGATTGCAACGAGTCGCTGTCGTTATGAAATTGCCAATTTACCTAAGTTTTTTCGCGAATTTCCATTTGATGGTTATATTTTCGATGGAGGTGCTTTGGCTATCGTGAATGGTAATGTTATCCATGCGCAGCCAATTGCCTTAGAAACCGTACAAAAGCTGGTGCAGCTATCAAGAAAACTAGACTTTGTATTGCGTTATTCAACCTTTGATGAGGATTATTATGATCGAAGAGTATCGCATAAAGTACGTGATTCTTTTTTTCATTTGTACTTAAATATGCCCTTAGTTAAGGAATATGAAAACGAAGAAACCTTTAATCTTTTAGCTTATGTGCATGATAAGAAGCATCGTATGGCAATTCATGAATTGGAAGATGAATTTCTACTTACCAAGCATAGTGATGAGGTATATGAAATTACGGCTAAGGGTGTGGATAAAAGTGTTGGTGTGAACGCTGCTTGCAGCTATTGGCAAATCCCTTTACAGGATACGATTTGTGTCGGAGACGGTGTGAATGATGTAAGAATGCTGGAAATGGCAGGTATCGGAATTGCCATGGGAAATGGTGATGAGCGTGCGAAAGCAGCTGCGGATATGATTTGTCCGGATATTGAAGAAAACGGAATTCAACAGGCTTTTGAAGCATTAGGAATGCTAGAGGAGGAAAAAGAATGAAACTGAAAAATGAACGCTATGAGGTTTGTTTTGTGGAAAAGGGAGGAGAAATCTTAAGCTTTACGGATCTGCAAAGCGGCTTGCAATATATGTGGCAGGGTGATGAAGCGTATTGGACAGGAAAAAACCCAACGCTTTTCCCGATCGTTGGGAATACATATTCTAAAACATACACAATTGATGGTAAAGAATATGCTATGAAAAATCATGGTTTAATTCGTCAAATGAATTTAAAGTGTACCTATCAAGATGAACAAAAGCTAGTCATGAGCTTGGATAGTGATGAGGAAACCTTGTCAAAGTATCCGTTTCCGTTTCATTATGAAATTGCTTATACACTTGTGGAAGATACTTTACATATTGATTATCGAATTACGAATATCGGAGATCGGGTGATGCCCTTTATTTTCGGTCTACACCCAGGATTTCGCTGTCCGCTTTGTGAGGGAGAGAAATTTATCGACTATACATTAAAGTTTTCAAAACAGGAGAATGTAGAACAGGTGGTATTTGATCCAAGTGGGAAAGTTCCATATCATATGGAAAAGCGAAGCTTTGATACGTTACAATGCAGCTATGAAGAAATTTCTAAATATGCAACGATAATTTATAAAGGAATAAAGAGTGATGAGGTTACCTTATCCGGTCCTAAGGGACATGGCGTTCGTATGAATATTAAGGATTTTCCGTATTTTGCCATTTGGACAGCCAAAACCGATGCACCGTTTATTTGCTTGGAGCCTTGGTATGGGCATGGGGATTTTTCGCCATTAGATGTTGATTTTTATGAGCGTGAGGATACACAACTATTACAGCCGCAAGAAACTTTTTCAACATCTTATAGCATTCAAGTGTTTTAATATTTGAAAAATACAGTATAAGCGGTATAATATAGATAGCATGTAAGCAGGAGGAAAAATGAATGAAAGTTATTGTAGTTAAAGATTATGATGCAGTAAGCAAAGAAGCATTTGAAGTTATGAAAGAAGTTGTAACCGGTAAGGAAGATGCTGTATTAGGTCTTGCGACCGGATCCAGTCCTATCGGATTATATGAAAATATGATTCAGGATCATAAAGAAAACGGAACAAGCTATGCAAAATGTCAGTCATTCAACTTAGATGAGTATGTGGGAATTGATCGCAATCACCCTGAATCTTATTGGACATTTATGCATAAAAACTTGTTCCATGGAATTGATTTACCGGAAGATAAGGTACATGTTCCTTATGGAAATACAAAGGAAGATTGCGAAGCCTATGAAAAGGCAATGGAAAATGTCAGTGTAGATATTCAGGTTTTGGGAATCGGTGCAAATGGACACATCGGTTTTAATGAACCGGGAACACCATTTACTGAAGAAACACATATCGTAGAATTAACGGAAAAGACACGTTCTGATAATGCACGTTTCTTTGATAACGATATTAACCAAGTACCTACACATGCGATTACCATGGGGATTGCGACAATCATGAAAGCAAAGAAAATTCTTTTGGTTGCGACCGGTGCAAACAAGGCAGATGCGGTTGCGGCAATGGTAAACGGACCGGTTGATCCTGTATGTCCGGCAAGTGTTTTACAAAATCACGCTGATGTTGTTGTTATCGTTGATGAAGCAGCGGCAGCAAAGCTTTAATTAGAAAGAAGTATGGGCTATGATGCGCATACTTTTTCTTTGCGAATTTTATCAAGCTGTTTGTTGGGTAAACGTATTGGTAATATTATCACGAGTTTGTTAATCCTTTTATGAAAACTTGAAAAGAGTCGGTTAGTGGCCTAAAGTAGGCTTTTTTTATAGCATATAGTAGAATGTGATACGAAGAGGTATCACTACGATAAGGAGGAATTATTATGTGTAACAGATGCAACAACGGCAGTAACTTTTTCTACAATGGCAATAATTGGAATGGGTGGGAAAATTGGAATCATTGGAATACGCGAGGCTGCGGTTGTGGCTGCTCTGCCAACGATCCGTTTGGTGAGGTAGAACGTATCGCCCGTCAAGCACGCAGACGTCGCAATTGTGAAAATCGAGCAGCTTGTGAATTTGTGCGTAATATGCGTAACTGTCAACAGCATCATTGGGGAAGCTGGAATGGGGGTTGTGATTGCTAGAACTCGACTTCTTAATAAAAGGGGGCTGTGAAATTCTCACAGCCCTTTACTTAGTCAATACCTTTTCAATTTCTACTACATACACCCAATGATAATCATCGTTAGGATAATTGCTATCCCTTAGCTCATGGTTTAAGAAGCCTTCTTTGTCAAGCTGTTGTGTAAAAAGTTTACGACCAATCAGTATCGTATTGGCTTCTTCAAAGTAAGGTGTATCCTCATCAAAGGTAATATGCAGATTTGCTTTTTTGATTTTATCTTCATCACGACCGCTCACTGTTCCCAAATAGGAAAGCTGTTTACGATAGCTTTCATCATAAAAGCTTAAGCTTAAAGTATCGCTGGCATCAACAAATTCCTTTGTGTAGCGTTGAGGACGAATAAAAATAAAGGCAACCTGTTTATTCCATAAGATACCCATACCACCCCAAGAAGCAGTCATGGTGTTTACCTGATTGCCTTTTTTTGCGGTAATCAGCAACCATTCCTTACCAATCATCGTAAAAACTGAGCGTTGCAGTTGTTCCGGTGTAATCGTATTCATATTTCAACCTTCTTTCGTTTTTATTATATGCAGTAGATATAAAAAAAACAAGCTGCAAATTTTTGTGATTGTGTATTTTTATGTATGTATTTTACTAATGAAAAAAAGAAAACGACGTGAAGGATATGGAAGTTTATAGGCGGATATGCTATATTTTAAGTAATAGTAAAGGAGATTATGATAATGGAGGCAAAACAAGTTTTAAAAAGTGTATTGGAGGAATACCAATGTATTACCGGTTTACGAAGTTATATTATTTATAATGAAGAAGATTATAAGAGTGCTAGTGAAAAAAACTATTTCTGTAAGTGCTTGAAGCTTTCAAGTAAGGCACTTAAAAAGTGTGAGCGTTGTACGCTAGATGTTTTTGCAGAAGCTGATGATGAAAATAAGGAGCGTATTTATTCTTGTCATGCGGGCTTGATTAAATGGGCAGTGCCGGTAAATTATAACGATTTGCATTGTGTGATTGTTTCCGAAGGTATTATTGCACAAAAGCAAATGGAAGAAGCTGATCAATGGGCGGATTATTTGGCAAAGGAGTATGGGTTGAATGAGGAAATGCTGGCGCATAATTTTAAAATTATTCATACGATGAATGAGCGACAGATGCAGGCTTCTATCGGTTTATTAAAGGATTTAATTGCTTATCATTTTGCGATGATAAAATAAAAAAAGCAGAGGTGCTAATATAGCATGTAATGAAAATTTCCATTTTCTGTTATCAAAGGTTTAAAATACATAGACAATGTAAATCAAATATTATAAAATTAATTTATATGCGCTTGAAAAGTACAGTAACATATAAAAAAGGGGTTGACAGCTGTGGTTAGAAATTGCTACGCTTGCG
>NZ_DS483466.1 GCF_000154285.1 Amedibacillus dolichus DSM 3991
CACATCATATTGTGCGTTTTTATCTGCATCATAAGCAATCAGCTTATACTATTTATGCAACTCTTTAATAATATTTTCAATCTTATTTCCTTTTTCTAAAGAATCATCAATTAAGAAAACAAGAGAAGGCACCTTACGTATTGTCATACGTTTTGCTAATTCACTGCGAATAAAGCCTTTTGAACGCTCTAACGCCTTCATACCGGCTGCTTCACGTGCTTTCTGTCCTAAAAAGGAAACATATACCTTTGCAATTGATAAATCACCGCTAACAACCACATCGGTTATCGTAATAAAGCCAATCTTGGGATCCTTTAATTGAAATTGAATGATTTCCGATACTTCTTTTTGAATAATCCCAGCAATCTTTTCCGTTTTTAACGTCATATTATCACCTATATTATTCTGCATCTACCTGCTGATTTTCGTATGCTTCAATGATATCATCAACCTTGATATCGTTAAAGTTTTCAATTGTTAATCCGCAGTCAAAACCGCTTGTAACTTCCTTTGCGTCATTCTGGAAACGTTTCAAAGAGCCTAGCTTACCAGTATAAACAACAACCCCATCACGAATCAAACGAACTCCGCATTCCTTACGAAGTGCACCATCGGTAACCATGCAGCCTGCAATCGTACCGATCTTGCTAGCTTTGTATAATTGACGAACTTCTGCTTGCCCGATAACAACTTCTTCATATACCGGTGCAAGCATACCCTTCATCGCATTTTCCATTTCCTCTAAAGCCTTATAAATAATGTTATGCAAACGAATTTCAATGCCTTCTTCTTCCGCCTTCTTGCGTACTAATGCACTCGGACGAACATTAAATCCGTAAATAACCGCACGTGAAGCACTCGCTAACAAAATATCCGATTCTGTAATTGCTCCTGCAGTGGAACGAATAACATTAACCTTTACTCCCTGAACATCAATTTTTTCCATGCTCGCTTTAACTGCTTCCGCACTACCTTGCACATCGGCTTTAATAATAACATTTACATCTTGTACTTCTCCCTCTTCGATTTGACGAGCCAAATCATCTAAGGACATTGCACTTGATGCATTACGTTCTTGATCAATACGTTTGTATAAACGTGCTTCGGCAATCTGACGTGCTTTCTTATCACTTTCAAATACCTTAAAGATATCACCGGCAATCGGAACATCGTTTAAACCGATAATTTCAACTGGCATGGAAGGAAGCGCCGTTTTAATCTCTCGACCACGATCGTCCGTCATTTTACGAACCTTACCATAAGCAGTTCCGACAACAACCGCATCTCCTGTATGCAAAGTACCGCTTTGAACAAGCAATGTTGTAACCGGACCTCTTCCCTTATCCAACTTAGCTTCGATTACACTTCCGACTGCAAGCTTATCCGGATTCGCTTTATAATCCTGTACTTCCGCTACAACCAAAATCGTTTCTAATAATTCATCAACGCCCATACCGGTTTTGGCTGAAATATTCGCATAAATCGTATCGCCGCCCCATTCTTCCGGCATAAGCCCAAGCTCACTCATTTCACTTACCACACGATCACGGTTAGCTTCCGGCTTATCCATCTTATTGACTGCTACGATTACAGGAACACCAGCTGCTTTCGCATGATCAACTGCTTCCTTTGTTTGTGGCATAACACCGTCATCTGCAGCAACAACGATAATAACGATATCGGTAACCTTAGCTCCACGCGCACGCATAGCTGTAAAGGCTTCATGCCCCGGTGTATCAAGGAAGGTAACCTTCTTTCCGCCTACATTGACCTGATAAGCACCGATATGCTGCGTAATACCGCCAAATTCACCTTGTGTTACATGTGTCTTACGAATCGTATCCAACAAGGTCGTCTTTCCGTGATCAACATGTCCCATGATTGTTACAACCGGCGGTCTCCCTACTAGCTTATCTGAATCTTCCTCTTCTTCTAACAGTTCTTCAAAATCGGTTTCATCTACAACCACTTCCTTTTCACATTCCACATTGAATTCCATACAAATCAATTCAATCGTTTCATCGTCCAAGGAAGAATTGATGGTAACCATCGTTCCCATCATAAATAGCAGCTTAATAATTTCACTCGCATTGCGATTCAATTTTTCCGCTAATTCTCCCACCGTAATCGGGAGGCTATACGTAATTTCCTTTACTTCCACACGAGGTGCCTTTGGCGCAAAGTTCCCCTTGTTGTTTCCCTTACGATTTCCTTTTCCTTTTTTTTGTTGTCTTGCCATATAATCACCTAGCCTTTCAAGCAAGTATGAAGCTTTTGCGCAAAACCTTCATCTAATATAACAATGAATTTGCGATTTCTTTGTCCAATCGCCATATTCATTTTGTCATCGTCCATATACACATATCTCACATGATAATATGTGCATTTATCTACTAATTTTTTATGAGAATTTTCTCCGATATCCGCACTCATAATTACAAGCTTTGCTTTTTTAGCACGAATATCCTTCATTCCGCTATCTCCGAAGGACAATTTGCGTGCCTTAGCCGCAAGTCCCAATAAGCCTTGCACATCATTCATGTGTTTGAAACATCTCCGTTAAGGCAACATATAATTCCTCCGGAATCTCACATTCCAAGGAGCGTGCCAATGCTTTTCTTTTCTTTGCAATTTCAACGGCTTCCACACTGCGCTTAAGATATGCTCCACGTCCGTTCTTTTTCCCCGTTTCATCAATTTCAACAGTTCCCTGTGGTGTACGTACGATACGGATCAATTCTTTTTTTGGAAGGCTTTCCATGGTAGCGACACATCTGCGCATCGGTATCTTTTTCATCAAGCATTCCTCCCTGCTTAATCTTCATCGTAATACTTATCGTATTCATCAAAGTCGATGTCATCGTGAATCCAATCGTTTTCTTCCTCTTCAAGCTGCTTACGTTCGATTTCTTCCAATTCTTCCTCAGAATAAATCGGTTTCATACCATAATCAATATCCTTCAAGTTAAAGGTTGGTTTACGTTCTTCCTTATCATCATTTTTCTTATATTTCGCTTTTGTGATTGGTTTTGCTTCCTGACGATTGGAAGCATCTGCCAAGCTTTCAAACTTCGACTTATATTCTTGTTTTTCCTTTACATTCAAGCCTTCGGATTTCTGCTTTTCTTTCGCTATACGTGCAGCTTCTTCCAAATCGCTTTCCTGCTTTTCTTCCATTGCTTCCTCTACAATTGGTGCTTCTACCTTACTTGTTTCACTAACAGCTTCTTCTTCAAGCTCTGTTTCTTCTTCATAAACAGATTCATCAAAAGCAACTCCGGCATCATCTAAGGTAAGTGCTTCTTCCTCTTTCATCTGTTCAAAGCGTTCCTGCTGTGCAGCTTCTTTTTCTGCCTGCTGTTTTGCTAAATATTCAGCGCGATAACGCATTGCGGCATCTTTCCAATCAATTCCCATTTCATTGATATCACTCTCTGATTTGATATCAATCTTATGACCTGTTAATTTCACTGCTAAGCGCGCATTTTTTCCTCGTTTACCGATAGCTAAGGACAGCTGATTGTCCGGTACAACTACTAGCAAACCATCTTTTCTTGCTTCATTAGGAATAACTGCCAATACCTCAGCTGGAGAAAGTGCGTTTTTGATAAGCTCGCTAACATCATCGCTCCATTCGAAAATATCGATCTTTTCACCTTTTAATTCATCAATAATAACCTGAACACGTGTTCCTCTAGGACCGATACAAGCCCCAATCGGATCAATGTTTTCATTATGAGAATAAACTGCCATCTTGGTACGTTCTCCTGCTTCACGGGCAATGGCTTTAATTTCGATAATTCCCTGATAGATTTCCGGCACCTCTTTTTCAAACAAGCGTTTTACAAGAGTCGCGTCTGCACGTGATACAAGCACCTGTGCGCCCTTCGTTTCCTTATTAACCTCGCTGATCACTACACGAATCATGGATCCTTCACGATAGGTTTCATTAGGGATCTGCTGATTTTTCGGCATAATCGCAAGTGTCTTTCCGATATTAACCACACAGAATTTTTCTTCAACCGATTCAACGGTACCAAAAATCATTTCTTCTACCTTATCGCAATATTCTTCATAGACTGCCAGCTTTTCAGCCTCACGTATTTTCTGCTTCATTACGTTTTTGGCAAGAATTACCGCTGCCCTTCCAAAATCGGCAATATTGACTTCTTCTTCCACAACATCACCAAGCTCCAAGGCTTCATTGATACGCTTCGCATCATTTAAAGAAATTTCCAACTCATCGTCCTCTACCGTTTCCACAACTGCACGCTGTTGGAAAACTTTAATTTCTCCGTTTTCATCATCTACCGCCACACGAACCAAAGCATCGGGAATTTCAATATGCTTACGAAATGCCTTTGATAATGCTTCCTGTAAAGCATCTACAACGATTTCCTTTGATAATTGACGATCACTTTCAATCGCCTGCATCGCTGTCATAAAATCATTTAACTTCATTTTCTATATTCCTTTCTAAATTTTTACCGATAAACGAATAAGCGCAATATTTGCTATTTCAATTTCTGCCTTTTTCTTTACTGCCTTATCCATATACTGTATAAGAATGCTGTTTTCCTCACAAGAAAGTAAGGTTCCTTTCACATCACACATACCTGCTTTAGGATCTTTTAGCTTTACATATACAAACTCTCCGATTGCATCTTTAATCTGTTCATAGGTTTTCAACTCACGTTCCGCTCCCGGTGAACAAACCTCTAAAAAATATTCGCTTTGAATAAAATCTTCTTCATCAAGCTTCGCGGATATTTTTTCTGACACCTCCGCACAGGTATCAATGTCCATGGTTCCATCTTTGCGCATAATGGCAATCTGTAAAATTTTATTTTTTCCTTCTTGATGCCACGCTACATCATACAGCACAAGCTCATCGCCAAGAACATCACTTACAAGCTGTTTGATCTTTTCGTTATGCTCCATAACATTCTCCTTTTTAAATATAATGAAGGAGTGGGATCTCCCACTCCTTGTTTTCTTCTTTAATATAACACTAATCCGCATACTTCGCAAGGCTTTTTCACGGAAAAGCTTATAGATTGTACATTTTTTATAGCTGTTGCACCTAAAACATAAACATGACCTATATTGCTACTAGACAAAATAAACAATCCATAAGTATTTCACCATCTTCCATGTACCGTAAACTCACACTTTATCAATGTAAAAAAAAGACAAATGGCTAATCACCACTTGTCTCCATCACTGTATTTTTACAGTTCTTTATTTTTCAACGATTGTTTTTCCGTTGTACTCACCGCATGCACACATCTTGTGAGGAACCTTGTATTCACCACAAGCAGGACATTTTACCAATGTTGGCGCAGCTAATTTGTAGTGAGTTCTACGTTTTGCTTTTCTTGTTTTTGAACCGCGTCTCTGCTGAACAGCCATGTTAGCACCTCCTACTTAATCTTCTAATTTAAATTCTTTCAATTTCGCTAAGCGTGGATCAATCTCATCTTTTTTCGATGCTTCATAATCCTCTTCTTTGACAACTTCCCAGCCGTCACCTTTAGGATACTCTTTCAGTCCCTCTTTGACTACTTTCAACGGAACCTCCATGAGTATCAATTGAAAGATCACCGGCAATAGCTCTACGACATCACCTTTTACTTCGTGTATATCTCCATCATCACATTTTTCGAAGGAGAACACTTCCAAAGATTTTGTATGGAAATCATATTCTACATCTTCAAGAGTTATAGAACACGGCACTATCATCACGCCTTCAATATCCAAGTGAGCATATACGCGATCACTGGAACTATCGTAATGAACATTTCCTGATACCGTAACATCGTGTAATCCTCTTATCTGCGTCATTTTCGCAAATGCTGCAGGTTCAAAATCAATGCTCTCGTCAAATGAAATCGTCTGATTTTCAGCCTGTAATATTTGCAATCTGGACCACTTCAAAAGAATCACCTCGTTGTCTAACCTATCTCATTATAAGAAAAACTGCACATAAAGTCAAATATTTCTTACAACGTAGGCTTATATATTAAACCATATTTTCCCTTAATTGAAAAGACTTTTTTAATTTTAATTGTGCTTTTTCAACACTTTTTCTACAATCCAATCATAGATATATTCATAAACCATGTCTGCGTCCTTCTCTAGCAAGATCTCATGACGCAGCTTATCGAACAGCTTATGCTCCATATTCATATACCCGATGTCCTGTAAAAAAGTATATGCTTGGCAAAATTTTCCCTCATTTATAATACATGGGTCATCACTTCCAGCTATAAAAACAATCGGCAATTTTTTATTCAAGCACTTCCACCCGACACGATCATAAACCTCTATCATCAATGAAAACAAATTTTTAAAGCCATTGAGTGTAAAAATAAAGCCACACAGCTCACAGGCATCATAGCGCTTTACATTTTCCTGATTTGCACTCAACCACGCATTTCGGCTTCCTTCATTAACAAAGCGCCTTTCATAACCCGAAAATGCCAAATGCTGAATAAGCTTGCTGCGATAATGGTCGGATTTTATCTTTTCCAATAGCTTCACAAAGCGAAGTGCCAGTGGGGCAAGCGGATTTTTACTTGGCGATCCGCATACAATCAGTCCATCAATATCTTCATCGAAGCGTTTGCTGTATGCACGTACGACTAAGGAGCCCATACTATGTCCAAACAGCACATAGGGCAGCTTTGGATAGGCTTGCTTTATAAGCAGTGTTAACTGATGGGTATCTTCGACAATATACCTTCCGCTTTCATCATAAAAATATCCTAAATCCTCTTTGCTTCTGATACTTGCCCCATGCCCGCGATGATCCATGATCACACTCATAATCCCATGTTTAGCTAAAAAATCCATAAATTTCAAATAGCGCTCTTTATGCTCCGCCATGCCATGAGCAAGCTGAACAATTGCTTCAATTCTTCCCTTTGGTTTCATCAGCATAACACTTAATTCCAAGCCATCACATGCCGAAGCCATGGTAAATGTCGTATATGTATGCATAGCGTTCCCTCTTTTCTATTTCTATTTTATCATAGTTTTCTACACAAACCATCATTTCATGGCAATAAGGATATATAATGTGCGAATCTTATGGTATAGTAATAGCTAGTGAGGTGCGATATGAAAATCTGTGGTATTGTTTGTGAATATAATCCCTTCCATAACGGGCATGTCTATCATATCCAAAAAACGCGCGAGATTACCAACTGTGAACTGTTGCTATGTGTTATGAGTGGTAATGCAGTGCAGCGCGGAGAATTTGCGATTGCGGACAAATGGACACGTGCTAAAGCTGCGATAGAAGCTGGCTGTGATTTGGTTATCGAGCTTCCCTATCCCTATGTGGTACAACGTGGCGATCGTTTCGCTCATGGCGCTTTACGTATTTTGGCATTAGCCGGCGTACAGGAACTTGTTTTCGGCAGCGAAAGCAACGATCTCCATCTGTTACAGCAAATGGCAAAAGATTTAGAAAAGAGGTCCACTGTTACACAAAAGGATATCAGCTATGCCAAAGCCTTGGAAAACACCTTGAATGATAAGCTTTCCAGTAACGATATGCTCGGTGTGTTTTATATCCAAGAAGCAAAACAATATGGTATTATCCCTCATACGCTTCAACGTACCAATCAATATCATGATGTTAGCTTACACTCTTCTATTGCAAGTGCAACCGCAATTCGTAAAGCCTATTTAGAGCATCGTTCTATTCAAGACTATACTCCTATGAAAACCGATAGCTTTCATGAGCATACATGGAATGATTATTATAGCTATTTGCAAATGTTCTTAGCTACTGCAGATAACAAGCATCTTGCCTCTTTCTTTCTTATGGACGAGGGAATCGAAAACTTATTTAAAAGACAAATTCAACATCCAACCTTTGATGACTTTCTATCTGCATGTATATCCAAGCGTTATACACGCACAAAAATCCAAAGAACACTGCTGCATCTTTTAACCCAAACCACAAAGGCGGAAATCAATGCACTTGCGCCAATCTCTTATTTACGTCCACTTGCCTTTAATGCTAAAGGACAAGCATATTTACGTACATTATCTAAGCAAGGAATAACCATTGCTTCACGTTTTAAAGATATTCCAATGCCTTATCGTCAATTAGAAATGCGCTCAACAATTGCTTACGCATATCCATTTGATGCTGCCAAGCGTCAACATATTCTTCAACGTGAGCGCCTGTCAGCGGAGGTTTTATGATGATAATCATCATTTGTCTTTTCTTTCTTTTTGCCAGTTGTTATCCCTACCATCGCTTTCCCTTATACATACAACAAACACATCAAGGCTATGATGTCTGTATCGTTTTAGGAAGTCCCTCCAATACAGACGGTTCCTTATCTCGCATACAAAAGCAGCGTATGGATCATGCAATTACATTGTATCAAAAAGGGAGTATTCAAAAGATACTAATCAGCGGCGCAGCAGTTGCCAACTGCTTTATAGAAGCTGAGGTAATGAAAGACTATGCCATCGCACAAAACGTACCCGAAAAAGATATCCTTTTAGAGAAGTATGCAAAAAACACCTATGAAAATCTAAAGTATGCAGCAGACCTATGCAATAAGCATCACTTTTCAAAAACCATCATAGTAACTAGCGGCTTTCATATTCGTCGTGCCGGATTCTTTGCTCAAAAGTTTCTTACAGATTTCACCTTTTATCCCGTATCAGAAAAAGAAAATCAAAGATATTTTATTACAGAATATTTACGTATGTGGAATACCCTTTATTATGAATGGAAATTAAAATAGCCCGACAAATGCCGGGTTATTTTTTTAAAATATACTATTGTATTACACGTTCTACATCTAATACACTGTTTACTTTACGTAAATTTGCACACAATGTACGCAAATGCTCGGCATCACTGACAACAACTGTCATTTTTGTTGTAGCACTGATTCCATCTTCATTAACAGAGGAATCCACATGCTGAAGCCCTGCCTTACATTGTGATACAACCGTTACAATATCACTTAACAAAAAGTTGCGATCGGTAGAACGTACAACCAGCTTTACCTCATACGTCCGCTGTTCTCGATTTTCGTCCCATTCTACATCAATAAGACGAGCTTTTTCGTTTTGAATATTCGGACAATCACGACGATGCACTTTGACTCCCTGTCCTTTGGATATATAGCCTACTACCTCATCACCAGGAACAGGAGAGCAACAAGCAGCAAGTGTAATTTTCATCGAATCCACACCCTCAACACGAATGCCGGATTGAGAAACCTTGTGCTTACGATCCTGTCGATTAAACATTTTCGCAAGTTCCTCATTATCCAAGGGAATGCTCACCTTATGCTTTACCAAGCGCTCGATGACAGCCGCAATCGTTACTTGTTTTGCGCCAATACCATACAACAAATCTTGATAAGAATTGTAGCTTAACGAAGCAGCTACCTGCGACAACTTTTTATTATCCATATACTGTGAAGCATCTAAGCCACGTTTTTTCAGTTCCTCACTCAGCAATTCCTCTCCTTTTTTCACATCTAAGCTGCGACGCTCGCTTTCCTGTTTTTGAAAGAAAGAGCGAATCTTATTTCTGGCATGGGCCGAACGTACGATTTTTAGCCAATCCTCACTTGGTCCACTGGATTGCTTGCTCGTACGAATACTCACAACATCGCCGGTTTTCAGAACTGTATTTAATGGAACAATAACACCGTTGATAGTTGCGCCAACCGTATGATGACCAATTTCCGTATGCACACGATAAGCAAAGTCAATCGGCGTAGCTCCATTTGGCAAGGCAATTACTTTTCCCTTTGGTGTCATTACATATACATTTGCCTCAAAAATATCCTTCTGCAAAAGGTTCATATATTCCAAAGCATCATCATTGACTTCATCACTCATCACACTGAAATCCTTGAACCAATGCAGCTGTTCTTCGATTTCCTTCTGTCTGATTTCTTTTCCACCATACATACTTTCTTTATAGCGCCAATGTGCCGCAATACCTTGTTCGGCAATTTCGTCCATTTTTTCAGTACGAATCTGTACCTCAAAAATATTTCCGTCATCAGCTACGATGGTCGTATGCAAGGATTGATACATATTTACCTTCGGCATTGCGATATAATCCTTAAAGCGTCCGGGAATCGGTCGATATTTCGCATGAATATAGCCTAAGATTTCATAACATGCACTATCGGTATCCGTTACGATTCGAATGGCTAACAAATCTAAAATTTCTTCAAAACGTTTGTTTTTTGTTACCATTTTCTTATAGATGCTATAAAGATGCTTAGAGCGCCCGAAAATACGATATTTAATATGATGTTCCTCCATCATAGCACTGATATCCGCAATCATACGCTGTACCTGTTCATCTCGCTCTGCCTTACGTTTTTCTACAAGCTTCGCAATTTCATAATATTTTTCTTTTTTCAGATATTGAAAGCTCAAATCTTCTAACTCGTTTTTAATATCGCTGATACCTAAACGGTGAGCAATCGGTGCATACACCTCTAAGGTTTCATTGGCGATTTTTTGTTGTTTTGCACTTGGCATATATTGCAGTGTACGCATATTATGCAATCGATCTGCCAGTTTCACCAAGATTACCCGAACATCTTTTGCCATAGCAATAAATATCTTACGATGATTGCTGGCAAGATATTCCTTTTCATCTTGAAATTTAAGATTGCTGATTTTAGTTACCGATTCAACTAGGGTTGCTACTTCTTCTCCAAACAGCTCACTAACTTCTTGTTTGCTGACATTGCAATCTTCTACCACATCATGCAAAAAGCCTGCCGCAATCGTTTTCGGTCCGGTTCTAAGCAAAGCTAAAATATATCCAACTTGAATGGCATGGATAATGTATGGCTCGCCGCTTTTACGAAATTGCCCGCAATGATTTTTTTCCGCAAATAGATAGGCTCGCGTAATAAGATCGATATTTTCTTCTTTTTTGATGTATTTTTTTACTTCATCAAGCAATTCATGAAAGGTTACAACCTTTTTGCTTACCATACGCTCACCACCCCCTCTTTCTTTTATTTTTTAAAACTTCAGCATGGTTAAAACATCATAATCCTTTAGTAATTCTCTACCTTTCAATTCTTCTAATTCAATCAAAAATGCACAGCCTACAACCTCAGCACCAAGTTCTTCCATCATTTGAATGGTTGCCTCAACTGTTCCTCCGGTTGCCAATAAATCATCAATAATTAAAACACGCTGTCCTTTTTGGATATCCTCCTTATGAACATGCAGCTCATTGCTTCCATATTCCAAATCATAGGAAACAGACAAAGTTTCTCTTGGAAGCTTATTGGGCTTACGGATAGGTACAAATCCAATACCCAACTCATAAGCAACCGGACACCCGAAAATAAAGCCTCTTGATTCCGGTCCGACAATAACATCGGCATTTACCTTTTTAGCAAATTCAATCATTGTTTGGCAAGCCTCACGAAAGGCCTCTCCATCTGCCATCAATGGTGTTACATCATGAAACAAGATTCCCTCTTTAGGAAAATCGGGAATGTGTGCAATTTTATCATATAAATTCATAGCTCTGCCTCCTATTTATTCTACAGTTTTATTTATTATATCAAATTCTATTTCATTTTGCATCTGCTTATCAAATGCTTCTACCACAAATAAGCTAACATTTCGCTTTTTCAAAAAGGTATTGATACGTAAATTTCCTAAAAGAGAAAGCTGTGCACCTTCACTCAAGCATTCCTTCATATCTTGGCAATTAAAATACATAGCTTCTACATCATTTTTTAAAAGCCATTTGCGATGAATCCCCTTTTTCAACAGCTTTTCTTCTAAAATATCCTGATTTTGTAAGAAAAACAACGGTTCCTCAAAGCCGTTTCCAAATGGCGCAAGCATACTGAGACCTTCTACCTCCTGCATGGAAATTTCTTTGCTATCCAATGCTACTGCCTCATATACTATTTCTTTTTGCAGCTGAATATCTTTCATACGATTATTTACATAATCCTGAATATTTTGTTTTTTCTCAAAAGGAAAGCCAATACCTGCCGCAGCTACATGACCTCCATAAGCAGTAAGATCTTGTTTACACCCTTGAAAAAAATCAGTTAAATCCAACAGCTTTCCACTGCGGATACTACCTTTAAATGTATGATCACGCAAAGTCGCAACCATGACCGGCTTTTGCAATTCCTCTTGCAGTTTACCGGCAACGATTCCTACCATTCCTTCATGAAAGGACTCATGAAACAACAATTGAAAATCATATTCATCATGAACTAGAGAGCGTGCAGTTTCTACCATTTCATCGCTCATTGCTTTTCGCTTATCGTTAAGATCACAGATTTGCTTTGCCATACGTGAAATATCCTCTCGATTATGAAGAAGCAAATAGCGAACGGTATTATTCGCATTCGCTAAGTCCGCTAAGCGACCGGTAGCATTCAGCTTCGGTACGATTTGAAAAGCAATTAAGGTTTCATTCCACCGCGGATAACGATCGTTGGCTAGCATTTGGATAGGTAAAGCAGCCCCTTTGCGCAGATATTGCAAACCCAGTTTGATAATCGCTCTAGTTTCCTTTTTCACCGTCATGACATCTGCAATCGCCGCAACGCACGCATAAACAATGTGCTCCTCAACATCACCAATCAAAGCTCTGGCAAGAGTCAAAGCCACTCCTGCACCACTCAAGGTAGAAAACTGCTCTCCCATCAGTTGAGGGTGTAGTAAACAAAAGCAAGGAAAGTCCTCCTCCATAGCATGATGATCACTTACGATCACATCTAGCTCCAACTCTTTTGCCTTTTTTAAAGCATCAAAAGCCTTTACTCCATTATCTACGGTGATCAATAAGGAATAACCTTTTTGTTTTGCCATTTCCACAGTATGAACTTGTAATCCATAGCCCTCTTTGAAACGATTGGGAATATAAAAGCCGGCATTCACACCATAGCGTTGTAAAGCGTCTACCATGATTGCTGTGGCACAAATTCCATCGGCATCATAATCTCCACAAACCAACACCTTTTCTTTTTGCTGCTTAGCAAGATATATCCGATCCGCTGCTTCTTGAATCCCCTTCGCTTGAAAGGGATCACTTAAAATCGGAGAAGCTAACAGTTCCTTAATTTCTTCATCACAAAGCTGCTTACTAGCCAATACCTTGGCTGCCAGATATGGTAAATGAAAGTTTTGCTGTATATCCAATTGACGTTTGCTGTCTAGTAATTTTATCCTCATTCTTATCACCGCGTATTATCATATCATATTTTATTACCTTTGGAGTTGATAACACTCTTTTTAAATGATAAGAAAGCCTAAGAAAAGCAATTCGGCTTTGGAACTACTGCAAAAGTCAAAAAATTTTATAAAAAAAGTGGCTCAAGGATTTCCAAAGAAGATATTTCTATTTCCTTCTTTCCTTAAACCACAATACATGCTGAATCTTAATCATCAATCATTTTAAGATACAGCTTTTCTTTTGTTAATTACTTTTTTGTTTTCTTCTCAAAGCAATTAACATGATACCAATAGCTACTACCATAGCGGCCATATAACCTACTACCGTTGTAGTATCTCCTGTGTTTGGAGATGTTGTATCATTTACTTCCGGCTTTGGTGTCAAAATGGAACCCTGTCCGTTTCCTTGCTCAGAATCCGGCTTATCTTCAGGATCTGTACCCGGTGTCTGTTGTTTTTCCCATTTAGCTACAAACGTTACATCGTCTGTAACCTGAACTTCCTCAAGTGGATATTTTTCTTCTCCTACAAACCAACCAAGGAAATTATATCCTTCTCTTTGGAGTTCAAAAAGCGTAATAGATGTTCCCTGTACGGTAACCACCTTATTTTCATATCCATAATCCAATGTAATATTAAAAACCTTTTCTCCTTCATTTCCTACATTTAAGTCTTTAATAACATCTCCTGCATCAGCATGTCCTAACGCTTCTTCAACACTCGTATAATAGCTGTAAGGATATGCTTCTACTGCTTTCTTTAACTCCGCATTCAAATTGCCTGCAAGATATTCCTCTACGGATTCACTAAAGGAACCTCCGAAAACTTCCACAGCTTCTTTTGCAATTCCTTCATTTCCTTTAGAAGCATCAATACCACCAAAAGATCCATTTCCCTTAATTACTAGCTTATGTGTTTCGGCATTCGGGCTATCATAAACGATTTTACCACTAATGGTTCCCATAAAGGTTTCATCAAATGTAACATTCAAGCTTGGATATTCGCCACTACCGAATTGACATACATCAAATGCGATTACCTCCGGATTGCTTGTATAAATATTGGTATTTCCTTTAAAAGTGATATTTCCGTTATTGAAAGACAATGCATAATCTTCATATTCATTAAGGTTTGCCGTCTCAAACGTCATATCTTCCAATGTTAAATCCGCATAGTTTTGAATGATGCGTTTGATATTATTTTTAGAGGCATTCTGTCCTACATTGATCGTTCCGTTTTTAAAGGTAATTTTAGAACCCTTTAACAATTGAAAACAATTGGTTTCGGTACTGCTGGAGCCTGCTCCCGGACCAACAACAGTATACGTTTTCCCATTAAAATCAATCGTGAAATCCTTATCACCTGTAACCGCTATTTCTTCGGCATCCATTACATCTTTCGTAAGTAAAATGGTTTCTCCTGCTTTTACATTGAAAATTGCATCTTTCAAAGTAGCGTATGCCGTATCCCCAATCATCGCAACACCATTATCCTTCACAGCCGCATCACTGCTTGGATCATCAACAAGCTCCTGCACGACATCGTTTGCCGATGTATCCTCTGGTTTTACACCTTCAACCGCTTCATCGCTTGTCTTGGTTTCAACCACCGCAGCCTCATCAATTTTTGATCCTTGTTCAATTCCTTTTTCTTCGGCTTTTACATATCCGCCGCTAACTGTCATACCGACTGTAAGAGCCGCCAACATCATGTAAGCTAAACACTTCTTCATCTTTATCCCTCATTTCTATTTCTTAGTTTAACAACCTTATTTTACCTTTTCCTTTAGAATTTCGTCAATACAAAAGACTGTATTTATTTAAACTTTACAAATCTTATCATCAAAGCATATCTTCTCCTGTAAGAAGATAAAAAGCATGTCCCATAAACACCTTTATTTCCAACATAAAACGAATAGCGAAATCCTTAAAAAATAGCAGTGAAATGGCTGACTTACACTATGAAAAAGATTTTCCTCTTTACATAATCGTAAAAGAAGAAAATCTCTCAATGTTTTATATAGACGCTTGTTTCACTGATTACCATATCCAATGACTGATCATGTTCCTCACATATAATATGCTCTAGCTTTTGACATTCGTATCCGACACCGATCACACACCCTTGAAAATCCTTTATATAACGATCGTAAAATCCTTGACCATGTCCTAAGCGATGGCATTCCTCATCAAAAGCAACAAGAGGTACAACCATTACATCAAATTCTGTAATTTCCTTACCGGCAATTGGCTCCCACACGCCAAAACGGCTTTTTTCAAGCGGCATTGCAGGCTCATAGGCAAAGAAACGCATGCGATGATTCGGATATGTTTTCGGAATAGCAAAGCTCTGCTTACTGTTTTCCATAACCGCTGTTATATCTACTTCACTTCCATAGGGCAAATAGATTGCATTGATATTTCCCAAATAAGGCATTAACTTTTTGCTTATGATTTGATTAAATACCTTGCGCTCTGCTATTGAAAGTGCATTCCTTTTCGCAAGTGCACACTTTCGCTGTTGATTCTTCATTAACCGATGGAATCGCTCATATCAAGCTTCATCAGCTGATTCAATTCTACTGCATATTCCATTGGCAACTCTCTTGTAAATGGCTCCAAAAAGCCCATAACGATCATTTCAGTAGCCTGTGCGCGTGATAAACCTCTCGACATCAAATAGAACAGCTGTTCCTCACTGATGTTTGACACCGTCGCTTCATGTTCAATCTGACTTGTCATATTATCGCTGCTGTTTGTCGGAATCGTATCGCTGCGTGATTGCTTATCCAAAATCAATGTATCGCATTCCACCTTGCTTTTTGCATATACCGCATGCTTTCCATGCTTGACAATCCCACGATAATTGACTTCGCCACCTAAACGGGAAATAGATTTGGAAATGATATTACTAGATGTATAAGGTGCTAGATGAATCATTTTTGCGCCGGCATCTTGAATTTGATTTCTTGCTGCAACGGCAATCGAGATACAAGTTCCTTTCGCATACGGTTCCGCCAAAATACATGCCGGATACTTCATATTTGTCAAAGAACCGATGTTTCCATCAATCCACTCCATGCTTCCATGCTCCATCACCTTCGCTCGCTTTGTAACCAAATTGATAATATTATCGCTCCAGTTTTGTACCGTAGAGTAACGACAACGTGCATTTTTATGCACAAAGATTTCAACAACTGCCGCATGTAAGGAATCTTTGGAATAAATCGGAGCGGTACAGCCTTCTACATAATGAATATCCGCACCTTCGTCAACAATGATCAAAGTTCTTTCAAACTGTCCCATACGCTCGGTGTTGATACGGAAATAAGACTG
This sequence comes from Amedibacillus dolichus DSM 3991, assembly GCF_000154285.1. Taxonomy (GTDB): domain Bacteria; phylum Bacillota_I; class Bacilli_A; order Erysipelotrichales; family Erysipelotrichaceae; genus Amedibacillus; species Amedibacillus dolichus. The sequence goes on from NZ_DS483466.1 coordinate 16,566, forward strand.
TAAAGGCTTATCCAGTTTTACCCCCTTTGGCACATAGATAAAGCTTCCTCCGCTCCAAACACAACTGTTTAGGGCTGCGAACTTATTATCTGTATAAGGTACCAATTTACCGAAATATTTTTGAAATAAATCCGGATACTTCTTTAAAGCCGTATCGGTATCAAGAAAAATCACACCCTTTTCTTCTACCTCTTCAAGCATATTGTGATATACAGCCTCGCTGTCATACTGTGTTGTAACACCAGCTAAAAACTCTTTTTCCGCTTCGGGAATCCCTAATTTATCAAAAGTATCTTTAATCGTCTTTGGTACTTCTTCCCAACTTTGCTCCGTTTTATCACTAGGCTTGATGTAATATGTATAGTCATCAAAATTTAAATTCGTAACATCAGGTCCCCATGTTTGAATCGGCATTTTTTCAAATGCCTCAAATGCCTTTAAACGATATTCCAACATCCATTGTGGCTCTTTTTTGATCGTTGAAATTTCAACAATCGTATCTCTTGTCAAGCCCTTTCCGGTATTATAAACACTTGTGTCTTTATCATGAAAACCGTATTTATATTCTTCCTGCAAGGGCAGTTCATTCTTTGTCATTGCTTGTCCTCGCTTTCCTCTAGCATTTCCTTCATCGCTTTCCAACCAATCGTTGCACATTTAATGCGATTAGCTTGTTTCCCAACATTTTGAAAAGCAATTGCTTCCTGTAATAGCTCCTCATCATATTCCTTTTGATCGATCATCGCGAAATACTCCTCAATGATATGATTTGCTTGGGCAATTGTTTTGCCCTGCAAAAGCTCGCTCATGATAGAAGTAGAGGCAGTTGAAATCGTACAAGCAACGCCATCGAAACGAATATCCTTGATTTTGCCATCTTCAATGAGTGTCTGTACATGGATATCGTCAATACAAGATTCACTGGCCATGTGCTTTTGTAAATATGTCGCATCATCACTTAATGTATGATTTCGCGGATATTCATAATGATCCATAATGATAGAACGTAAAACCATCGGATCTTTTAATGCATCATTCATAAATTACCTCCTAAAAAAAGATATCCAGACACGTTTCCATGCTTGCCCTACGGCAAGCATCTAAAAACGTATCAATTTCTTCCTTTGTTGTATAAAAATACAAGCTAGCTCGTATGGTTGCCATACAACCTAACTGCTGTTCTAGTAGCTTTGAACAGTGCTGTCCGCTTCTAACCGCAATTCCCTGTGCATTAAAGAAGCTGGCTGCATCTTGCGCAAACACATTTTTGACATTAAATGTGATAATACCGGTATCATTATCCGCATTGTATAAGATAATATGATCCATCTTCTGCATTTCCTCTACTGCATATTGATGAAGCTCACATTCATATTCATGTAACATTGCTAAATTCTTAGCTGTTAAATATTGAATTGCAGCATGCAAACCGAAAATAGCTTCGATTGGCTGTGTGCCGCTTTCAAAGCGATATGGAATATCCTTTAAAATCATATTTCCATTCCGATCATAGCGGGCATTACTGTCGCCGCCTAAATAAATCGGCTGCATTTGCTCTAACAATTCTTTTTTTCCGTATAAAACACCGATACCTGTCGGACCACACATCTTATGCGCCGAAAACGCAAGAAAATCACAATCCATAGCTTTTACATCTACCGGAATATGTGGAACGCTTTGAGCTCCATCAACAACCACATACGCACCGTATGCATGTGCCAAGGCGCAAATTTCTTCCATTGGTAAAAGATACCCCAATACATTGGTAACCTGTGCCAAGGCAACAATTCGCACGCGTCCGCTTTTTAACATTTTCTGATATGCCTGCATATCTAAGCGACCATTTGGCAAAAGCGGAATATATTCTAAAGAAGCACCAGTTTGCATGGCACAACGCTGCCATGGCAAAAGATTAGAGGCATGCTCCGCTTCACTGGTCAAAATAACATCACCGGGTTGTAAATAGCACATGCCAAAACCGATTGCGACCATATTTAAACCAGCTGTGGCACCACTGGTATAAATAATCTCTTCTTTCCTTGCACCAATAAAATCAGCAACTGCCTTACGTGCAGCACTATATTTTTGATCCACTTGATAGCTAAGGTCATAATCGCCACGATGTGCATTTGCACTATAATTTTCATAATAGTCTACAACGGCATCAATCACACATTGGGGTTTTAATGTCGTTGCGCTGTTATCCAAATAAATCAACGGCTTATTCTGCATCGTTTTCTTGTTAAGCATAGGAAAGTCTTTGCGTATTTCCTGAAGATCAAGCATGCAGTCCCACCCTCTTTTCAATTTCGTTTTTCAACTCCTGCTGTTTATCCACATCATTTACATACGCCACAATCGGAAGCAAATAGCCAATACTTAAAAGGCCTAAGGCTTCTTTGCGGGATAAGCCTCGCGTCTGTAAATAATACAGCTGATTTTCATCAGGCTGCCCCAAGGTCATAGCATGACTGGCTTTCACATCATTTTCATCAATCAACAATGTCGGCGTTACACTTGAGTGATGCTCCTCGCTTAGCGTCAACACACGTGTTGCTTGATGGGATACACTATTATATGCTCCCTTAATGATCTTGCCACAAGCATTCATCACATAGCTGCCCGCATCTTCAACAAGTGCGTAATGCTGCATTTCACCACTTGTATGAGGAGCTAAATGCTCAATACAAATATCATAGCACTTCCTATCCTGACTTATGCTGACACTTCTCATATCTACATTCGCACCTTCCTCTAAAAGCTGAATATGCCCTGTAACCTGACGCTGTCCACACTCTAAATCACAATAGCCAAAATGCATCGTGGCACCTTTTCGCACATTTGCCAAAAGCTGTAACTGCATTTTTTGCAGTGCATCATTTTTAATAAAGAGAGAAGCTTCGCTGCCTTTTGCGACTTCCATTTCAATGCATAGCTTAGCTACATCTGCTTTTATATCCAAGTAAAGCTGTGCACTTGTACCATCACATACATCAATGTGCAGGCATTCCGTTTCCTTCGATACGCTCATCTCCTGCTTACCGGAGCGTAGAAGCAAAACCTGCTTACCCATGGTTCGCCGCACAAACGCCGAGCAGCTCCACCTCTTTTTCTTCCTCTTTAACTACCTGAACATGATATTCTTTCTCAATCCATTCATATCCGTTTTGATCAATGCGTTCTACAAGCTCGCTTCCTCCGCTTACAACAATCTGTCCATCAACCAAAACATGTGCATGCGTTGGCTTCAGCAAATCATAAAACCGCGCATAATGCGAAACAATCAGCAATCCTAAACCATTTTCCTGCTGTAAGCTGCAAATCGCATCGGCAACAATTTTTAACGCATCGACATCTAAACCGGAATCAATTTCATCAAGCATCGCAAAGTTTGGCTTCAGCATCTTCATCTGCACGATTTCATTACGTTTCTTTTCTCCGCCACTAAAGCCTTCATTTAAAAAGCGATGTGCCAAATCCTCCTTCATTTGCATATCCTTGATAGATTGCTCCATTTCTTTAATAAAGCTAAACAACGGGATCGGTTTTTCTCTTCTGGCATTGATTGCCGCACGCAAAAAATCCGAATTGGTTACTCCGCTGATTTCACTTGGATACTGCATTCCCAAGAAAAGACCGGCCTTACTGCGCTCATCTACCTCCATTGCCAACACGTCCTTACCATCTAAGGTAATACTGCCCTTGGATACATGAAATTTGGGATTCCCCATGATTGCCGCCAATAAGGTAGATTTCCCATTCCCGTTTGGACCCATCAAAGCATGGGTTTCTCCACTATGTATTTCTAAGGTCAAGCCTTTTAAAATCTCTTTTCCATCTACATCGACATGTAGATCCTCAATACGTAAACAACTCACGTTTATCACTCCTTTTAGCGTTTATTATCATAACAAATTTTTTGCTATTCTACAATTCAAACGATATACAATTCATTATCACCCATTTTTAAGAATTTTTGCAAGATTATAAAAATTCCTTTCCTGTTTGCGTTAAATACCCTCAAAGAATTTGGGAAAATATATATCAGACTATGGAAAATTACGTGAAACGCATAGAAAAATTGCAATCAAGCCTCAAATCTACTATAATAATACAGAATCGCAAATAGGAGGATATTTATGATAGAAATGCTAAAAAGACAATGGTTTGTCGTACTTGTAGCACTGATTTTTATCGGTTTTGCAGTTTTCTGCATTTATGATTCCAATAAAGATCGTGTCAGCGGCAAAACAAATGACGGCAAAGATGTAGTTGCGGCCATGAAAGATGATACGTATATTTACGCAGATGATTTGGATAAGATCTTATACAATAATTATGGCAGCAATCTTGTATCTACAAAATTTCAGATTGCCGTAGTTTCTCAAGCCGTCAAAGAAAACGATGAGCTAAAAACACAGGCCAGCAATTACAAGGCCAACTTCATAACACAGGCGGAAAGCAATATGTCTATGTATGGGTATACCGATCTTAAGGAGTATATCAATGCACAGCTCAATCCACTAGGTTATGATTATGATACATTGGACGAGTATGCTATGTTAGCGGTAAAGATGAACAAATTAACAAGCGATTATGTCAAGGCACACCTTGATACCCTGTTTACTGATTATTACAATGCTAAACAGCCTCGTACTGTTTCTCATATCCTTATTAAGATGGCAGATTCGCAAAATCCTACAGAGGAAGAAAAGGAAAAAATCGAAAAGGTTGAGAAGGAATTGGCAGCCGGAAAAGATTTCGCTGAAGTGGCTAAGAAATACAGCGATGATACCGGTTCAAAAGAAAACGGCGGCTATCTTGGTTTGATGGATAAGGATACACAATATGTAGAGAGCTTTAAAAACGCTGCTTTTAAATTGAAGAGCGGCGAAGTCAGCGAATGGGTCAAGGAAGATAACAGCAGCTATAAAGGCTGGCACATGATCAAGGTACATGAAACAGATAAAGATAAGCTGCTAAAGGATAAAGATTTAGAGGATACGATTGTGAATGCGATTCTTAATTCCGATACCAGCAACGCTTACGGAAACGCAATTTGGGAAGCAAGTAAAAAGTTGGATATCAAATATAACGACAAAGACCTGGAAGCACAAATAAAAGCTTCTTTAGGCTTGAAATAGGAGGCATAAGCGATGAAAAAACAATGTACGATTTTAACAGCTTGCTTAGTAGCTGTAGCTCTTGCCGGCTGTGCAGATGCCTCTACTTCCATTTCTAAATCCGATGAGGCTCTTGTTACGATCGGTGATACCAAAATCACCAAGGGTGAGGTTTATGATGTTGCTAAACGCACCTATGGTGCTAGCTTTACCTTAAACGAAGCTCTGAATGTAATTAGCGAAAAAGAAGAAATCAAGCTAACTGATGAAATGAAAAAATCCGTTGAGGATCAATTAAAAATTTTAAAGAGCAGTGCCGGTGAAAACTTTGAACAGCAATTAAAAGATGCCGGATATAAGAATGAAGAAGAATACAAGGAAAAGGTCCTTTACCCAAATACAAAGCAACAAGGACTTGTTAAAAAATATGTGAAGAACAATAAGAAATCCTTATTCTCCAGCTATTCACCAAGAAAAGCACAGAAATTGGAATTTACCTCAAAAGAAGATGCACAAAAAGCGTTAGAGGAAATCAAAAACGGAAAGCCGATTGAAGAATTTACTACAGTCAACACTTCATCAGGCACTTCGCAATTAGAAGAAACTTACACTACAAAGAGTTCTCTTCCTACCGGTGCTTTCGATAAAATCAAAGCAATGGAAAAACCAGGTTTGATCGAGGAAGTTATCGAGGATACAACAAGCAGTAAATATTATGTATTTAAAGTAACACAAGTAGATCCAAATAAATTTGAGGACGATGCAATTGATGCTATCGTTTCTACCGGATCCAGTGAAATTACAAATGCATCAAATGTTTATTGGTTAGATAAATATGAATTTAATGTTTATGACAAAGATATCTATGATGGCTTAAAAGCAATTGATGAAAAATATGTAGACTAACAATCAAGCGGAAATCTCATTGATTTCTGCTTTTTTATGATATAATAATGCATAGAAAGAAGGTTGAATATATGTGTATATTTTGTAAAATTGTTGCTAACGAAATTCCAAGTTCCTGTATTTATGAAGATGAAACCGTTATGGCTTTTTTAGATATTTCGCAGGTTACCAAGGGTCATACCCTCGTCATTCCGAAAAAGCATTATGATAGCTTTTTGGATTGTGATAAAGAAACTCTTGCGCATTTGATTCAAGTTGCGCAAATGCTAGCAAATCGGATTATCGAGCGTACTGGTGCAAAGGGCATGAATATATTAAGCAATGTGAATGAGATTGCAGGTCAAAGTGTACATCACTTCCATCTTCATCTCATTCCTCGTTATTCCTCTGACGATGCTTGTAAGATTACCTTTAATGAAAGTGAAACGCAAAACTTAGATGAATTAAAAACAATCTTACACTCATAACATAAAAAAGACAGCATTATCTCACCATCATATGGCTGAAATAATGCTGTTTTAAAATATAAATTTATAGATCTACAAAAATAGCTATTCCTATATTTTCGTTTCCGCCAAAGCCTACCCCTTTAATCCTTTTGACTGACGTTCCATATCCTCAATAACGATATCATAAATCTCACCTAAAGAGGCACAGTATTCCAAAACTCTCCAAGGCTCATTGGTATGATAATGAATTTTGATCAATTCCTCATCTCCTACTGCCAACAAACAATCACCTTGAAAATGATTTAAAAAAGGGTCGTTGATTGCTGCTTCATCTAAATGCTCTCCCTCAATCAAGAGCTGCGTATCGTATCGAAATTCCAACATACTACTTTTCTCCCTTTTCTTGTGTTAATGACATTTCAAAAATCTGGTACTGCTTTCCATACTTTGTTTGCATATACTGCATAAAACTTTCCGGCTGACTAAAATCATAAGCTCCTAAAGCAAGCATTTTTTCACCAAAGATATTTTCCTCCAACACCTGCTTTGAGGTATTGATTTCATTATAGGTTACCATATAATAAATTGTTTCATCACGAATTTCCTTTGTCTCATCTGATTCTTCGCCTTTTACGAAACCAGACGCTTGAATTGCATAAACATCTACAATCTTGTCCTTATTTTCTGCACCAAAAGCATCTAAAAAGACTCGATAGCTTAGCTTTTGCTCTTTCAGTTCAGGCTCTTCATCACGTAAAAAGGTTGTAAAATCCTCTAACAAAATCATCTCCTGATGCTTTTCTAAATACTCTTCTCCGCTTTTTTCAATTGCTTCCAAATAATCTTCTTCAATATCTTCAACATGCTCATAGCGAACAGGCAGCCCGCTCACTGTTACCTTGCGTTCGATATTTACAGGGTGGATATTATAACGATGTGCCAACTCCTCATCGTAGCTTGCTCGTATTGTAATAACATCTTCATTCGAAAGCTTATCTATCGGTGTAACAGTATAAGTAATAGAGTCCATGAATTCCTGAATACGCTGATTATAGGCTCGCATATCATTATTTACCTTAACCGTTGCACTACCCGTTTCACCATGATAAATAATTGATGCATATTTGGTAACATCGACATCTATAACACGTAAAAATAATAAATAGCTAGTAGCATACAGACTGCTGATAATCAAAAGCATCGCTACAATGGTGATATATTTACCCTTCCACTTTTCTTTGTTTATCGCTATTCTTTTTTTCATAGCACACCTTCTTCATCTAATTGTCATTATATCATGAAACTTATCGCTTTGCTATGTTCGTAAAAGTCGAGCATTCTCAGCACTTTTTTAATAAAGCCGCATATACTTCTTCGCTTACCAAACCTTCAACACTTTGCCCATAGGCAACCATCTCCTTAATTGCCGAACTAGATACAAAACTATCCTGTGGATTGGCAAATAAGATGAGCGTTTCGATTTCTGAAGCTATGTGCTGATTGATAGCTGCAATTTCCATCTCATATTCATAATCCTTTATACTGCGTACACCTCGCACCATGCAGCAAGCACCTACCGCTCTTGCAAACTCTACGGTTAAGCCTTCATAATCAGCCACTCGAACATTATCTAAGTCCTGTGTGGCAGCTTGCAAAAAGCTGATACGTTCTTCAACTGTAAACATACTTGTCTTTTTAGAATTGTTCAAAATTACAACGATAAGCTCATCGAAAAGCTTACAGGCACGCTTGATGATATCCATGTGTCCACGTGTCAATGGATCAAAGCTGCCCGGAAAAATTGCTTTTTTCATAATTACCTCTTTCTGTAATATGTAATACGAGTAATCCCATAGGTAACATCTTTTACCTTTTGCAAAGAACCAACAGCATCTTCAAAGATGTCCTCTTTTAAGCTTTCACAAATAACATCGCCATTTTCCTTTACCATATCATGTTCATCTAAATACTGTAAAATGCTGCTGATCTGTTGTTTTTTATACGGTGGATCAAGAAAAACCACATCGAAGCTTTGCTTTTGTTCCTCAAGCTTATGCAAAGCGGTCTTATAATCCATTTTTAATACCGTACAAGCATCACGTACGCCTAATGCCTTGATATTACTTGTAATTGTAGAGATTGCTTTCCCATTCATATCTACCAAAACAGCATGTTCCATACCCCGTGAAATAGCCTCTAAAGAAATCGCGCCACTCCCTGCAAATAAATCCAAGATACTTCCGCCATCAAAATAAGGACCGATTCGCGAAAAAATCGCTTCTTTTACTTTATCCGTAGTCGGTCTTGTCGTTTGTCCTTCCACTGCTTGAATCACTCTCGATCCAAATTTTCCTGCAACAATGCGCATATTTTTTTCACTCCTCATGTATAAAACCGTTTTCCAAGGGCATGATAGTAATGCAGCCGATAAGGCTGTACCCCCAAATCTTTGTTTCTCCTCTTCCCTTTCTTAAAGAGTCCTATTCCCCTAGGACTCTTTTTTCTTAATCCGTTGATTAGGCAGCTGATCTGCTCCCTGCCGACGAATACGTGATATAATTGCTTGACAAATTCCCATAGCACTCATGATTGACATTAAAGAAGATCCGCCACTGGAAATAAACAGCAATGGTACACCGGTCAAAGGAATTAATCCTGACACACCGCCGACATTCAAAGCAAAATGCAAAAATATATACATTGCCGAACCAATCAAAATCACCTTATATCCTTCACTTTTCGTACGAAAAGCATAATAAAACAAACGCTGAATAAGTAAGCCATAGCAAAGCACGACAAACAGAAAACCGAAAATCCCTAATTCTTCAATGATAATCGATAAAATATAATCATTGTCCGATTGCGTTAAATAGCCATATTTCTGAATGGATTGTCCTAAACCAACACCGGTCAAACCACCTCGTGCAATACCATACAATCCGTTGATTGCCTGATACCCGGTGTTAAAAGGGTCATTAAAAGGATTGATCGTATTTTCGATACGCTGAGCAACATGGCTTAAAAACGGTATTTCAGATAATATTTTAATTCCTATATTACTGGTGAACAACAAGGCAAGGATACTACCAATGACAAGCAGCCACTTCACCCATTTCTGTTTTTGTCGCAAGCCTTGATGTGAAGGAATCAAAAAACAGATAGCAGCCAATAAGCATAAAATTGCCGCTGCACCTAAGTCGGGCTGGAGAACAATAAGAATTAACATCGCCGCAAAGAAAAGAACCGGTATCCTTACAATGCTCCAAAAATCCAAACGTCTGTGTCCTGCCATTTCCACAAACAAACCGATTAAAACAATCAAATAAACCTTTGCAAATTCACTAGGCTGTAAGGTTACTTCCATACCCGGAAGCGGGATACGAATCCATGCCTTTGAACCGTAAACTTCCGTAAAAAAACGTGTAGAAAATAAAGCAATGAGGATAACTGCACCGACAATCAAGTAATGTTTTCGAAATTTCGATAAAGAGAAATTATTTGCGAAAAACATCATTAAACAATAGGAAACACAAATAAAGACTCCCTGCTTCAGCATCGCCTTAGGTAACGCCATGGTATCTTGCGCGGTTTTTCCAACCGTAGTGGAACAGATCATAAGCGTTCCAAACGCAATTAACAAAAGAACAGTAGCCTGAATCAATATATCGTATTTTTTAGGAAGTTTTAAACTAATGATTACATTTTTAATCCGCACGCTTGTCAGACTCCTTCCTTTCTCGTAGTACAATAATACCATATTTTTTTTCTTTTTCATATCATTTCCGATTTTCTTATTTTGCAGATGCTCTTGATATTCGCAATGAATTTGTTTAAAATAAATTGGTAAGCACTGGAGGAAACTATATGAGCTATATTTATAAAGATATCATACAGGATAGCGATACTGTCATTCGAAAAAAAAGTGTCAATGTCGAACTGCCTTTAAACGCAGAGGACAAACAGCTTTTGATGGATATGTTGCAATATGTACGTGATTCACAGGATAATGAGCTTGCCGAACAAAACGGTTTGCGTCCGGCCGTAGGAATTGCCGCCATTCAACTTGGTATACCAAAGAAAATGTTAGCTGTTGTGGTTCCCGATGAAGAAGGAAATAGCCAAGAATTTGCATTGGCTAATGCCCGTATCGTCAGTGAATCCGTACAGCTTTCCTATTTAAAAAACGGTGAAGGCTGCTTATCTGTTGAAAAGGAGCATCAAGGACTTGTCCCACGTCATGCCCGTATTACCGTAAAGGCTTATGATCTTTTACAGAATAAGGAAATCACGATCAAAGCAAGTGATTATTTAGCAATCGTGCTTCAGCATGAAATTGACCACTTCTCCGGTACACTGTTTTACGATCGTATCAATCAAAATGATCCATGGCATGCCGAAAAAGACAGCATCATCATCGAATAATGCTCGACAAACGAGCATTTTTCTTTGTTCTTCACAAATGATACACGCTTACATCAAAATGCATGCGCAAATTGCGTTTATTTTTTAGAAAATATGCTATAATAACAAATAGATATGAGGTGCATATCAAAGAAAGTGAAAGGAGTTTTTATGAACGTAAATCAAAATCGCAGCCATGCACCGAGAACTCGTCAGGAACATCAGACAAACAGTTATAATAAGAATAATACTCAACGCAATGACACCTTGATCTATGCCCTTGGCGGTCTTGGTGAGGTTGGTAAGAACATGTACTGCTTTGAACACGGAAACGAAATTTTAATCGTTGATTCCGGTGTTCGTTTTCCTGAGGAGGATTTACTCGGTGTTGATTATGTTATCCCCGATTATAACCATTTGGTAAAAAATAATCGCAAGCGGAAGGTGCTAGTAATCACCCATGGTCATGAGGATCATATCGGAGGTATCCCCTTCTTATTAAAAACCGTTGATATCGAGGCTATTTATGCACCGGCATTTGCCGTTGCCTTGATTACAAAAAAACTAGAGGAGCGCAAAATGCTTCGGGGCGTAAAGCTCATCGAGATCAGTGATCGCAGCTCTTTAAAAATGCATCACTTCACTTGTGGCTTCTTCAACACAACTCATTCCATTCCGGATTCTTTGGGAATTTTAATCAATACTCCAAATGGACGTGTTGTGCATACCGGTGATTTTAAATTTGACCTTACTCCGATCGGCTCCAATGCTGACTATCAAGTAATGGCTTATATGGGACAGATCGGTGTTGATTTATTACTATCCGATTCTACCAATTCCGGTGTTGAAGATTTCTCCATTTCCGAAAAAAAGGTTGCTGCTGAAATCCTTGATACGATGAAAAAGACCGAAGGACGCTTAATTGTTGCAACCTTTGCCAGCAATGTTTATCGCGTGGCACAAATTATCGAAGCAGCAATTGCCTGCGGACGCAAGGTCATCATCTTTGGACGCAGTATGGAAAATGTCGTTACCATCGGGCGTAAAACCGGTAAAATCAAGGTAGGAGAGCAGCACTTCCTCTCTCCTGAGCAGTTAGCATACACACCGGCAAACAAAACTTGTATTGTGTGTACCGGAAGCCAAGGAGAACCGCTTGCGGCACTATCGAGAATTGCGAATGGAACCCATCGCTATATCAAGCTGATTCCTGGGGATACGGTAATCTTCTCCTCTTCCCCAATTCCCGGTAATGGAGCAAGTGTAAATCAGGTTATCAATAAGTTGTTCCGTGCCGGTGCTAACGTCCTAACAAAATCTATTTTAGGAAATCTTCATACGACCGGGCATGCCTCTCAAGAGGAACAAAAACTTATGCTACAGCTAATTAAGCCAAAATACTTCATGCCGGTTCATGGAGAATATAAGATGTTGAAGCAACACAAGGATACGGCGATTGAGACCGGTATTCCATCAGAAAATATTTTCACCTGTGCAAATGGTGATGTGCTTATTTTACGCAATCATCAGGTCTTTGAAAGCAGTTGGCGTATCATGGCAGATGACATTTATGTTGATGGAAATGATATCAGCGGTGTTTCTACTGCCGTTTTAAAAGATCGTAAGATTTTAGCCGATAACGGATTAGTAGCTGTTATTATAGCGATTGATTCCCGTGAAAACAAAGTCTTAACGAAACCGGTCATCGTATCTCGCGGTTTTGTCTTTATCAAAGATTCACAGGGACTATTAAAGGAAGCGGAAATGATTGTATATAATGCCTTAAATGAAAAAATGCAGCAACGTACAACCTTTTCCGAGTTAAAAAATTGTGTGCGTGGCACTTTAGAACCATTCCTTTACAATAAAACTCATCGAAACCCAATTGTAATTCCGGTTATTATCAATTCTAAGGCTGCAATGCAGGCTCTTCAACAATCAAGAGCAGCAAGACCGACACAACGAAGAAAACCGATGCCAAATTAAAGCATATCCCGCGATATGCTTTTCTTTCACTTATAAAGTATGATAAAATAAAAACGAAATGAGGTGAAAATGTGATAAAACGACTCATTAAAATCGTATCCATACTAATCATTTTATGTTTGATCGGTGCAACAATTTTTTTCTACTCTATTTATATTTCAGTTGAAAACGTAAAACTTCACTATGAAAGTATTGTCAGCACAAAAATCCCTAAAGAGCTAAACAATCTCAGCATCGCTTTTTTTAGTGATATAAAATATAATTCTTTTATGAATAAAGAGCGCTTAAGCAACATGCTAAACGAAATGAATCAAGCTGATGCCGATATCGTCATCTTCGGAGGCGATATGTTTGATTCTTTCGCCTCCAAGGCTCCTAATGAAGCTGCAAAGCAAGAGCTTATAGGATTATTAAAAGAAATCAAGGCTCCGCTTGGAAAATTTGCTGTATTAGGAGATCAAGACCTCATCAATGAGGAAATCAAAAATATGGTAAGCGATATTCTTTATCAAAGCGATTTTGAAATTATTACAAATACAAGTGTCCGTTTACGCAAACAATCCAATGCCAGCATCACTCTCATTGGATTAGATTCACAAATAAACGGTACGATTGACAGTACCACTGCTTTTTCAAAAATTAACGATGAAGATTTCAACCTACTCGTTACACATTGTCCGGATACCTTAAAAAGCACACAGGTCAATACAAATTATATTGATTTGGCGTTAGCGGGACATTCCTTAGGAGGACAAATTTACCTTCCTTTGTTTGGTCCTATTAAGACAATAGAAGGAGCGGTTACCTACAATCATGGCTCTTATACCATTGGAAATACCCAGCTCTATGTTTCCAATGGATTGGGTACCATTGATACTGATATGCGCTTATTCTGCCCTCCTGAAATCTTGGTTTTCCGTTTAGAGCATGGAACAACACAAACGAAATAAACAGCTAGTTCACGTCCTATTGCGAACTAGCTTTTCTTATATAATAACACATTTTATCAATATTTTCTTAAAGCTCTATTGCAACAGGCATCTTTCTATAAAAATAAGCAGATAGTATCTCATTTATGAAAGTACTATTAAAAAATCTGTCTGATGAAAGTTTCTTTCTAATACATATAAGGGATATCGACCATTCGATATCCCTTATAAACAACTTTATGCGCGAAGCTCAGCTTGCACATCTTGCTTCAGTGTTTCTAATATTTTATTATAAATCTCTGTAATTTCACTATCCTTTAAGGTTCTTTCAAAGGATTGGAACGTAACGCTTAATGCTATTGATTTATATCCTTTTTCTACATGTTCCCCTGTATAAACATCAAATACTTCTACCTGCTGAATGATATTTTCTTTGTTTAGACGGCTGTTTTTCTTAATGCTGCTAATGATATCCGCGACCATAACCTCTTCCTTCACAACAAAAGCAAAATCACGTGTTACGGAAGGATACTTGGATACTTCAGTGAATTTCACCTTACTTGCCTTATTCTTTAAAAGTATTTCAAGATTGATTTCCATTGCTACTGTTCGTTCGATATCATATTGCTTACAAACTAGTGGGTGCACTTCCCCAATCATTCCAAGTAATTCTTTACCAAGGTAAACTTCTGCACTTCGATATGGGTGGAAATTCTTTGTATCTATTTGATTTGTTTTAAATCTTACACGATTTCCATCAAATCCAAGACTTTCCAACAATGCACTCAAAACACCCTTTAGCGTATAAAAATCTACTTCAACACTGAATTTCTGCCAACGATTTTTATGCAAAGCACCACTTGCCGCTACACATAAGCGTTCTTCTACGTGATGGACACCATACGTGTTGCTGATTTCAAACAACGCAATATCCTTCATGCTACGTGCTTGATTATAAGCAACACAATCCAACATGCTAGGAAGAATCGAACTTCGTACATAACGGCGATCCTCACTCATTGGAGATGCCAACTCTACAACCTCGCACTGTCCCATCACGGCTTGATCGATCTTTTCTTTGCTAACTAAGGTATAGCTAATAGCTTCATTATAGCCTAGATCGCTCAAAGCAGTACGTAATCTCCTCCTTAATTTTTGACGTTTATTCAAAGATCCTAAGGTAGAAGTTGTTTGCGGCATCGTAATCGGTAAACGATCATACCCTAATATACGAATAATCTCCTCGGCAATATCCTCTTCAATTATCAAATCTGTACGATGACTTGGAACAATGACATGAATATCCTTATCCTGCTTTTGAGGATTCAAATGCAGATTGTTCAATACCTTTACAACTTCATCTTCCTGAAAGTCAGTTCCTAATAAAGTATTGATACGCTCTACATTTACATCAATTTCCGTAGGCGTGTAATGATTGCTACCAAACTGTACGGTTTCTTCTAAATCCTTTGCATCTGCATATTCCACCAATAGCTGAACAGCACGATCCATCGCCTTAAAGGTTGCCATCGGTTCTATTCCCTTTTGATAGCGTATTGATGCATCGGTATTAAGGTTTAAACGACGTGCCGTATTACGAATAGCGACATGATCGAAAATTGCAGCTTCAATAATAATCCCCTTAGTTTCATCTGTAATTTTGGAATCATCGCCCCCCATAACACCGGCAATACCAATCGGTTTATTTTGCGTCGTAATCACAATATCCTCATCGCATAAATCATATTTGATACCATCTAAAGCCGTATAAGCTTCATGAATATGATCCTTTACCGTTATTTCCTGAGCAGGCAGAGCATCAATGTCATAAAAATGCAGTGGCTGTCCTGTTTCTAACATTACGATATTCGAAATATCCACTACGTTGTTAATAGATTTGATACCAGCAGCCATTAAAAGTTCCTGTATCCATTTAGGAGAAGGTCCGATTTTTATACTACCGATTACCTTTCCTAAAAATAAAGGACATTTATCAGTTTCACTGCTTACCTTTAGTTTCGTTGCTTTTCCAACATCAGATGCTCCGTCAGCATTGGGAATATGAACCTCACGTTCCAATACCGCTCCGGTTTCCAAAGCCATCGACCAAGCCGCAAGGCAGTCGTTGCGATTCGGTGTCAAGCCAATATCCATAATTTCATCATCAAGTCCCAAATATCCAAGCGGATCATCACAACCAATCGGTGCATCTTTATCCAATAATTCAATTCCATTTTTACTCTCTTCACTTAAATGATGCGCATCAACACCAAGTTCTAATAAAGAACATAGCATTCCTTTGCTCTCTACTCCACGAATGACACTTTCTTTAATTTCGCCCCCGGGAAGCTTTGCACCGACATGTGCTACAATAACCTTTTCATTGGCTGCTACATTCGGTGCTCCGCAAACAATTTGTTCCACACTATCACCTAAATTTACCATACATACATGCAGATGATCACTATCCGGGTGATCTTCACAGGAAACTACCTCACCAATGACAAGATTGGATCCTTGACTCATTTTTTCAATGCCTTCTACTTCAGATCCGCTGTTTGTTAATCTATCCGCCACCTGCTCAATGGATAAATCTGAAATATCCACATATTGCTGTAACCATTTTCTACTGATTTGCATACACTACCTCCTATTCAAAACGGCTGAACGTCTTTAAGAAACGTATATCATTGGTATAAAAATTACGAATATCACTAATACCGTATTTTAACATTGCCACACGTTCAATACCGATACCGAAAGCAAAGCCATTTACCTTTTTGGGATCAAAACCTGCCATCGTCAATACATTCGGGTGCACCATACCAGCACCTAAAATTTCAATCCAACCGGTACCCTTACATACAGGACACCCCTTACCGCCGCAAACATGACAGCTCACATCAACCTCAACACTTGGCTCTGTAAATTGAAAGTAGCTCGGACGAAAACGGATTGTTCGCTCTTTTCCAAACATCGACTGGGCTAAAAACAGCAATGTTCCCTTCAAATCAGATAAGCGAATGCCTTCCCCTACAACAAGACCCTCACACTGCATAAATTGATGCGAATGTGTAGCATCATCGTCATCACGACGATATACCTTGCCCGGGCAAATTACTTTGATTGGCAGTTTATCCTCCTTTGCGAATTCTTCCAACTGTCTTGTCTGAATTGCTGTTGTATGAGTTCTTAACAGCTCCTCTGCATTGATATAGAAAGTATCCTGCATATCTCTTGCTGGGTGATCCTTTGGAATATTCGCACGTTCGAAATTATATAGATCAAGCTCTACTTCAGGACCTTCTCCTACCTGATAACCTAAACCAACAAACAAATCCTCAATTTCTTGCTGCACAAGCATTAAAGGGTGAAGATTGCCTAAGCTTGGTTTTTGTCCATCGAGTGTAATATCGATTTTTTCACTTTCGATACGTCGCTCCATTTCTTCTGATTCAAGCACTTCCTTACGTGCTTCAATAGCCTCACTCATCAGTTTTTTTACATCATTTA
The DNA here is from genome assembly GCF_000154285.1 of Amedibacillus dolichus DSM 3991. GTDB lineage: Bacteria > Bacillota_I > Bacilli_A > Erysipelotrichales > Erysipelotrichaceae > Amedibacillus > Amedibacillus dolichus. Next base: position 33,873 of record NZ_DS483466.1, read on the forward strand.
CCTTTTGACCGAAAATCGGACGCTCCTCAGCACTCAAATCCTTCATAGATTTCATAACTTCTTGAATCGGTCCCTTTTTACCTAAATAAAGGACACGCAGCTGTTGTAGCTCATTTACGTCTTTACAAGCCGCAATCTTTTCAAGACCTTCCTTGCGTATTGTTTCTAACTTTTCCATACTATCTTCCTTTCCATAAAAAAAATCGCATGACCACAGGAACGCTATGCAGCGCGGTACCATCCTGTTTCGTCTTGCGACACACCTTACTTTCATGATAACCGTCATGGATACGGGAGATGTCTAATCTCGCTCCTAGGTGAATTTCATAAGCTATCCAACAAGAGGACTTTCAGTCCTTGATCCTCTCTCCCTAAGCCGACTCACTTATTACTTATCCTGATCAACACTTTCGCATATATTATACGTAAATTTCTTTATAAATTCAAGAATTAGTTTCACGAGCTAATCAAAATTGTAGATTACATTATGTAGTCCAAATAAGCTAGTCAAATAAAAAAGACTGTAGTATCGATCCTTGTGCACATACCCGATACCTCGTAAAGAAATTTCATAGATATATCAAATACGATCAAAGTATCCTATCAGACTCTTATCCACCTAACCATTCAACAATGATTCAAACGCTTTTGTTATCTGCACATTCAAAAATTTCTTAAAACAAAGCTATGGCATTCTCGCTATTTTTAATAAACTTATGAAATATACTTATCTGTAACACAAAAAAACAACCAAAATACCCAAACTTAAAAATGGTCCAAATGGAATGTATGACTTGCGATTTGCTTTTTTCAGAAGCAAAAGAAGTATTGCATATACTCCTCCCGTTAAAACAGCTATTAGAAAAGCAAACACGCAAGCTCTTCCTCCTAAAAGATATCCAACCAAAAACATGAGCTTTATATCCCCTCCACCAAAGCATTCTATCAGCTGATTCATAACAAGCATAAAACCACTAACGATAAGCATTCCGCCAATACGTTCTTTAAACGAAGGCAGTGGCTCTATTTCAGCAAGAGCTATAACCAAAATACCAAATATCACCAATATACGATTAGGTATAAGCATGGTATCAAAATCAATACAGGAAATACATAGCAATACCATTCCTAGTAAAAACACCAAAACTACCTCTCCTCCACCATAGTGCAACAAACAAAAAATTGCCCATAATCCACCGAAAACTTCATTTATCGTATCACGAATTCCAATGGAAGCATGACAATAACGACACTTCCCTCTAAGCAAAAAATACGACAATACGGGGATAATATCCCAAAATGATAATTTATGTTTACACTTTGGACAAATTGAACGTCCTTTAACAACCCCTATACCTTTCGGTAAGCGATCGATCACAACATTAACAAAGCTGGCAATACACATTCCGAAAAGTCCTGCAAACAGTATATAATAAAACATTTTATCCTCTCCTTCCACAAAAAAAGCACCCATCAAACAAATGTAAGATAGATGCTTTCTTGTTGTTTACCTACGAAATTTGTACATAGCAATACCGGCTGCCACTGCAACATTCAGCGATTCAAAAGCGTGCATTTCGATATACATGGTTTCATCACATTTCGCTAGCAACTCCTTAGAAACACCGTTTCCTTCATTTCCAAACAAAAGCGCGACTCGATCCACCGCTTCAATCGTACTCATCGCCGAAGCATTCTCCAACGCAGTTCCGATTACCGGTATTTTTTTCTCCTTCAACTGATCAATGATTTGTGATAAATCGGTCCGTATAACCTGCATGTGAAACAATGCACCTTGTGTAGAACGAATAACCTTATCGCTATAAACATCTGCACAATGTTTTGATAAAACCACTGTATCAAACCCAAAGCTGTATGCACTGCGTAAAATTGTCCCTACATTTCCCGGATCCTGCACATCATCTAACAAAATGACTTTTTCTCCCATCACAAAATCCATAGGGCATGGCATGTGGCAAACGCCAATCAACCAAGTTCCGCTTACACTATCGGATAACTTACGCATAATCATAGAACTTACCTCATAGCAGGGATAAGCTCCCGTATCATAAGTATGACCTTCTTCCACTAAAATACAATCTAGTAATTTAGCGCGAATCGCTTCTTCCAATAAATGTTCACCTTCAACAAGAAAACATCGATCGCTATCCCGATATTTTTTTTCCTTATATTTTGCCCATTTCTTTACACGAGCATTTGTTTTTGATACGATTTTTTCCATAACTACCTACCTTTACGAATAACTATATACGACATTCCTCTAATGTCGATTGCTACTGTACTTGTAGCATTCAAAATACCATAAAATCTATATTATACCTCACAGCAAGCTTTTTTTCCATTTTAAGTCTATACATACACAAATATAAATCAAAAAAGACTCTACGAATTTATACAATTTTTAAAATCCTCCCATGTATCATAAGAAAGAATATTATCAGAAAGCTTATAGAGTTGAGATAAAGGTAAGGTGGATAGCCACTCTTTTGCATCAATAGCGAATTTCTGCTTGATTAGTAGGGCTAATAGGTTTACGGTTCCTAGCGTAGTTCCGATTTGAGTACCTTCCTCTAGC
>NZ_DS483465.1 GCF_000154285.1 Amedibacillus dolichus DSM 3991
CAAATAAGTTTGCCCTTTTTAGCGTTCAATTAAATAGCGAAAATATAAGCACTATCATGTCTGATTTGGATACCCTCTGATTTTAGATATAATGGTGCTTTTTGCATTTAGATAGAGAAATTAAGTACATTATCAAGCGGGAGAAAGGAGATAAGAAAAGGAATGAAACAAAAAGGTTTAATGAAGAAATTAGGTGCTGTGTTATTCGCGATAGTAATGACTGTTTCTATATTTTCACAATTCAGTGGATCGGTATTTGCCCTAGAAACAGCTACTTCTTTATTTCAAGATGAAGCTCTACATGAGATAAATGATGATGTTGAAGTTAGTATTATGAATGTTTCAAAACCAGATTATGAGATTTATCAAGGTAATAATACTCGAGTTACTTTTGATTTTAAAATCGTTAAAAAAAATATCGGTGATGTATTTAAGCTTAATGAGGAAATAGAAATTGAAACAAATATCGGCGATTTATTTGATGCTAATTGGAGTGATTTTTCTAATATCGAAATAAATGATGATAATAATAAATTATTGGCTACGGTTTCTTTTACTGAGAAAAAAATAATTTTTGTTATAAAAGATGGGGCGGTAGATTCTGATGCGTTATCAGGTCAAGTTATTTCTGTTGAAAAATTAACCGCTAAAGACGTAGGTGCTACAAAAGATAAAGATGTGAAAAAAGAATTGATTATTGGGAATGCTAAAAGGAATGTTACTTTTAAATATTTTAATCAAAACCCGATAACTCCTAGTGATAAAAGCCCTGTAGATATTGATACATCTTGGAAAAATGCTTGGTCTAATAATTCAAAAACAGGTGCTACAACTAGTATTGAAGTTAATCCTATAGGCTCTATGGATTTGTATGGGTTTTATACATATCCTGAGAATCAGAAACCTAACAGAAATCCACAGATTACAAGTTATGATAACTTTTTAGTTAAAGATATTATTCAAGATCAAGGGTATATAGATAAAAACAGTATAAAAATATATGCTGCAGTACCTGATATAGGTGTAAAAAATGTGAACGCAACATACAACGGTTGGTATAAAGTTCCTGCAGGAACATACTATGCAGCAAGACAAGGTACTATTAGATATCGCATAGATAAAAACACTGTAGAAGATTTTGGGAGAGAAAGGTTAACTTATTTAACGCAAAGTCCTAATGAAACTTATGATCAATTTTATAATAGAATTGTTTCTAATCCATTACAGTGGGGAATTTATTATTCTTCTGAAACCAATACTGAAACATTTTTGTGTAATTTTGGCGGTATAGGACATAAGGATCCTATTAAAAATAATGGAATTAAATATAGTGATTATGGTATTCAAGATAGAGGAGAAGCATTGGGGGATAAAAACTTTTTATCAGATACTGGACCAACTGCAGGTAATATTGTAAGTTATTATATCGAATATAATTCCTATTATCCTGATGTAGAAGGTGTAAAGAATGTTGAAAATAGTGTGGAGTGCTATGATGTTACACCAACAAATAAAAGAAAAATAGGTGGTAATACAGCAGCATTTGAAATTAATAATGGTGGTGGATTTGGTACTATACGCAAAAATGAATTAAGTTTATTATTAGTTGATGAAGAAGATAATAGTAAGCCTATTAGTAATGCTAAATTTAAAATCCAACAAAAAGTTGGCAACAAATGGATTGATACTAAGATAGAAAAAGTAACGGATAGCGATGGAAAAATAAAAATAAAGAATTTCCCTAATGGAACTTATAAAATTGTTCAATTATCTACTGCTAATGGATATATATTTGATAATAATTCGTATAAAGAATCTTCAAATTCATTATTACAAAAGGTTAGCCAAAATGGAGAATTTACTATTTCTGATGATAAATCATTTGGCGTAGGTACGATTGTAACTAATGAAAAAAAGAAATATTATTCAGTAAAATATGAATTTAAAAGCAAAAATGGTGAAACACTTCCGTTTGAAGTAACTAGTTTGTTACCCCAAGATGTTAATAAATATTATGAAGGTGATACAATTAGTGCAATCAAATTATTAGAAACAGAAGTTGCCGTATCCAATGGAGTATGGGAGTTTAAAGGATATGATGCGAATGATAAAGTGGTAGATGCAGATAGTGCAGATGTTGATAGGAATATAACATTCATTGGAACATGGGAATTTAAGAAAAATGCAAGTATAATCAATCATATTCCA
>NZ_DS483464.1:0-1242 GCF_000154285.1 Amedibacillus dolichus DSM 3991
ATACGCCACTGTGGTGGATTCCGCGCCCTCACAGAAATCCTAACGGAACAGTTTTAAATGGACCACATTTGCATATTTATAAAGAAGAATATTATTACACAAATACTAACTTACCCTATGCTATTGAATTTGATATAAACGACCCCTCTTTAATGGAAAATTGCATAGCTTTCCTAAAAGAATTTAATGTCATAGAATATCCTGTTTTAATTGAACAGCCTGCTCTATTATTAAATTAGTTGTATTTACTTCACAATGTTGTTGTGTATAATATAAATATAGAGAGGAAGTGAAACCGTGATTGATAGTTTGATTCAAAATTATTATGACTTTATAAAATCAAATATCCAAGTAAAGGAGATTCATGGTTACCACGAGATTACCACTCCTCTGCTTGATCATTCGAATGATTTTATTCAAGTTTATGTTAGCATTGATAATGACGATATTACAATAACTGATGATTCCTATACAATCAGCAATTTAAAAGCTTGCGGATTAAATTTTTCTGACAAGAGAAATAAAGTGGTAGCTGGTGTCTGCGCACAATTTGGAGTAAAAGTTGAAAATGAAGAAATATTTGTTAAGACCGATAAAAATAATTTTGGTCTTAAATTAGACTCACTGCTACAATGTATTGTAAAAATTGATGATCTATGCTATGTTTCAAGAGAAAGTGTAGCAAGTTTTTTTGATGAAGATGTGAAACAATACTTCGAGAAAAATAATTTGTACTTCACCGAAAATATATCTTTAATGGGGCAGTCTGGTTATCAATTTAAAATCGATCTCTCTTTCCAAAGGACAAAGGATAATCCAACACGTTGGGTTAATATTATTAATAAAGCTTCTAAATCTAATTGTATGATAACATCATTCGGTTGGTTAGATACAGTTTCTCAAAGAAATCATACGGAAAAAATGTATGTGATAATAAATGATAGTAATCCTATAGATAAAGGAGTATTAGAAAGCTTTAGAAACTATGATATTACCCCTATCTTATGGAAGGATATAGAAACAAAATCAGTTTATTTTCTAACTAAGTTGCAATAATATATAAAATTGCAACTTTTTTTATTATTGTACACCTATCGGTAACATTATGTTCTATTATTTATACGTAAAGGATGATGATGTACGATAAATCAAGTGCCTTCTACTGTGAGAAATGTTATGATATGAGAAACACTAGATGCTATCTATCCTAAAGGCTAGGGTTATTATCAGAGAAATCATTAC
>NZ_DS483464.1:1342-2214 GCF_000154285.1 Amedibacillus dolichus DSM 3991
TTCAAAATAATTACGAATATACGTAATGGCGATATCATCAAAGCTATTTAAGCTTCGAAGCGATTGTCCGAAATAACGACGCTTTAAACGCTCTACCATTTCTTTATCCACTGCTTCCTGCTGCATACGCTTCCATATTTTCGCAACAATATCTTTAAAACGCATTTCATCATTGCTTTCTCCATAAAACATAATCAGTCCATGATCTTCACCAAAGTCTACTTCACTGCCAATATAATCATTGATAATGCCTCCATCAATCCATGCTTGAAACTCCGGATTTAATGAAGAAAAATAAGCATCTAGCATGATTTTAAAGCACCATTCCATTCGATTACGCATACTAGAATCTTTCAAACCTGTTAATTTATAAGCAATCGCTTGTTTTTTTATAGATATGTCCATTGCAAAGCGATATTCCTTACGTGCAACCTCATGGGGCTCTACAACTTCTTTTCGATATAACCGAGGTTGGTTTGAAAACTCTTTTTTATCTTGATTTTCACGAATAAGCTGCATCACTGCTTCCACATCAAAATCACCAATACCAAACAACACCATGTTACTTGGGTGATAATTACGGCAGTAGCATTGTTGTAGTTCTTCAAGTGTCGTAGCACAGACACTTTCCGCATCTCCACCTATATCATATTTTAACGGGTGATTTTGGAATAGCGAAGAAAAAGTTTCCATCAAAAGACGATTATCCGGCATTTGTTGATACATATTCAGTTCTTGTACGATAATCCCTTTTTCTTTTTCTACACTTTCTTTAGAAATTTGTAACGTCTGTACAAAATTCATCAACAATTCCAATGGCTTTTTGATGTCGTTGCTTGTGGAAAAATAATATGCTGTTTCATTGTAAGAAG
>NZ_DS483463.1:0-58241 GCF_000154285.1 Amedibacillus dolichus DSM 3991
CCATGTGAATCTGTTTATCTTCCTTTTCTATCGTGTTATAATAATATGCGTTTGATAAGAGAGGAAATCGTTATGGAATTTGTTGTACTTACTAAAGAAGAATACTCTTCCTTTTTCAATTCCTCCCATCTTCAAAATTTTTGGCAGTCTGTGGAAATGGCAAAAATGCGTGAAAGTCGCGGATGGGAAATACATTATGTCGGAGTAAAAGAAAATGACATACTTTTATGCGCAGCTACTTTGCAATCCCTTCAGGTTTATCGCGGATATAAGCTTTTCATGGCTTTGAGGGGATTTCTAGTTGATTATCATAATGAAGAACTTTTACGTTTTTTTATTCAAAATGTTAAAGCCTATGTGAATGATAATAAATGCTTATATATGAAAATTGATCCATATATTTCTTATCAGCCACATGATATTGACGGTAATGCGATGCCTAATGGGAAAAAGGAAGATGGATTGATTGCCTTATTTGAAGAATATGGATTTGTGCATCAAGGGTTTCGAACATACCATGATGATGAATTTGAACCACGATGGATTTCTGTTTTAAATACAGCAAATACAACAGAAGAAGAAATATTGAAAAATATGCACTCGATGACAAAAAGAAATATTGCTTTTACGAAAAAGAATAATATTGAAGTTTGTACACTTGAACGAGATCAATTATCTATTTTAGATGATGTCATCAGAGAAACTGGAGGTAGAAAAAACTTTCATTCGCAGAATTTAGCTTACTATACCTCCATGTACGATTGTTTCAAGGAACATTTTGAAGCAAAAGCTGCTTATATTTATTTTCCAACATATATTACGAAAACAGAAGGAGAAGTTCTTAATTTATCGGCACAAATTGATAAGCTTGAAATTGCATGCGCTCAAAATCCGGATGCTAAAAAGAAAACGAATCAGCTAAAGGATTTAAAGAGACAGCAAGAAGTGCTTAAGAAGCGCTTATGCGAAGCCGCAGAGCTTCAAAGGGAGCATGGGGATACTTTGTATCTAGCTGCTGCAATGTTTTTGAAATATGATAGTGAGATTTTATATTTATTCGGTGGAAGCTATGAAAAGTTTCACCAATTTAAGGGCTCTTATGCAATTCAGTGGGATATGATTAAGGAATGTATAAATAGGAAAATTCCACGTTATAACTTTTATGGTATTAGTGGGAATTTCCATGAAGATGCGGAAGATTATGGTGTTTATCTATTTAAAAAAGGATTCCATGCCGATGTGGTTGAATTGCTAGGAGATTTTATTTATATAGCTGATCCGAAACAGTATAAGCAATATCAGATGCTAAGAAAAATTAAACATAAGATTTTGCGTCGTTAATTAGGAAAGGATTTGTGTAATAGAATGAAAAAATTAAGGATATCTTCTTTGGAGGAAACTAAGCATTTAGCCGAAAAAATAGCTACTTACGCAAATGTTGGAACACTAATCACTTTAAAAGGTGATTTAGGTGCGGGAAAAACAACCTTCACAAAAGCATTTGGTAAGGCACTTGGAATTCAAAAAACAATCAATTCACCAACCTTTACAATTTTAAAAATTTATCGTGATGGTCGCTTGCCGCTTTATCATATTGATGCCTATCGTTTGGAAGGTATTTCTCAAGATTTAGGTTTTAGCGATTATTATGAAGGTGATGGCGTCTGTATTGTGGAATGGCCGGATTTTGTAGAGGAAGAATTACCGAAAGCACGCTTGGAATTATCGATATATCGCATGGACGAGCAGGAAGGACGCGAATTTGTCATAAATGGTATCGGAGAACATTACAAAGAAATAGAGGAGGCTGTGTATGAAAACATTATGCATGGATAGCTCACATAAATACTTGGTTTTGGGTTTATATGAGGATAATCAGCTAATAGCAGGATATGCAAAGGAATCTTGGAAGAATCAATCTGAAATGATTTTCCCGCAGTTGATTGCTTTATGTGAACAAGCTGGTTGGAAAAGTGATGATATTGATGAAGTCGTTATCACAGATGGACCGGGGAGCTACACTGGAGTACGCATTGCGATGAGCATTGCTAAGGTGCTATGCACCATAAAGCATATTCCACTATATGTACTGTCAAGTTTGCAGCTGTTGGTAGGCAGTCATGCGCATGCTTTAGCAGTGATGGACGCACGTAGCAACAGAGCTTATTGTGCACGTTACAGTGAAGGGAAGCTAATTGGAAAAGAAGAAATTTTAACACTGGAGGAGTTAAAGCAAATTCAGAAAGATCATCAGTTTGCTGTATATGGTGATGCCGATTTGATTGATTGTCAGGCAGCAAAAACAGATTTTTTGCTAAATTTCTTAGAGCTACGTCCATTCGTACGTGAGGTAAAAAATATTCACACCCTTGTTCCACGCTATCTCAAGGAACAAGATGCTTATAAGGTAAAATAAATGCTGCGTAAAATGGAAGAAAGAGATATCCAAGCAGTCTTGGAAATCGAAGAGCTTTGCTTTACAAGCCGTTGGAGTGAAACGATGCTGCGTTATGAGATGTCGGAAAATGAATTCGCTTCGTTTTATGTGTATGAAGCTGCTAACGAGATTGTGGGATTTATTGATTTTTGGATTACCTTTGAAGAATGTCAATTAGCTCAAATTGCAGTACACCCTTCGCATCGAAGAAAAGGAATTGCCGATTTGATGATGCAAAAAATGGAAAGTATTGCCAATCAAGAAGGCTGTGAGCGAATTACTTTAGAGGTAAGAGTAAGCAATACAGCAGCAAGAAGCTTATATGCGCACTATGATTATATGGAATTGAATATTCGCAAAGGCTATTATAGTGATAATGGAGAAGATGCACTTGTTATGTGCAAGGCATTAGGAGGTGGAAATGCATGAAAGATATAAAAATACTAGCAGTAGAGTCCAGCTGCGATGAAACGGCAGTTGCAGTTGTAGAAAACGGGAATAAAATTCTTTCCAGTGTAGTTGCAACACAAATTGATGTGCATAAGGATTTTGGTGGTGTAATACCGGAGGTTGCTAGTCGAATCCATGTGGAAAATATATCAATGGTGATTGAAGAAGCATTAAAAAGGGCCGAATTAGATATGCCGGATATTGATGCGGTAGCATTTACGCAAGGACCGGGCTTAGTTGGCTGCTTGCACATCGGTGTTCAAGCGGCGAAAACACTTGCTTGGGCATTTGATAAACCGCTTGTTCCGGTGCATCATATTGCAGGACATATTTATGCCAATCGTTTTTTGACGGATTTAGCATTTCCTCTGCTTGCTCTTGTTGTTTCCGGAGGACATACGGAATTAGTGTATATGAAAGATGAATGGAGCTTTCAAATCCTCGGAACTACACAGGACGATGCAATCGGAGAAGCCGGAGATAAGGTAGGGCGAGTCCTTGGCTTACCATATCCGGGCGGTGTTTATGTAGATAAGCTGGCAAAGGAAGGAAAACCGATATATACCTTAAGCAAGCCTAAGACCGAGCAAGCACTTGATTTTTCATTCAGTGGATTAAAAAGCAGTGTTTTGCAGTTTATCGATCGTCAAAAGCGTCAAGGATTGGAATTTAATGCAGCTGATCTAGCTGCCAGCTATCAAGAAACAGCCCTTGATGCATTGCTGTTGCGTGCAAGAAAGGCACTTACACAGTATCAGCCGAAGCAAATGCTTTTAGCGGGTGGTGTTGCGGCAAATTCACGCTTAAGAGAAAAAATACAGGAAGAGCTGGCAATCGAATATCCAACGATTGATTTTGTAATTCCGCCGCTTTCTTATTGTACGGATAATGCTGCTATGATAGGCGCGGCAGGTTATGTCGCTTATAAGCATGGAGTACGTGCAAGCTATGATTGCAGCGCCGATCCCGGCTTAGAACTGGAAAATGTAGAAGAAGCTTCTGTATAATGCAGAGGCTTTTCTATTATATAAATGTTAAAAAAAAGGAAATATTCACAAATAAGCAAAGCTGTGCTATACTTGGTAGGGTGATAAAAATGGCAGATAAAAATGTACCACGTGCAACCTTACAGCGCTATCCGATTTATTTAAAAGCTTTAAGGAAGCTTAGCAATCATGGAGTTGAACGCATCATGTCAAAGGAGCTGGCAACGGTTGTCAATATTGAACCGACAACCATTCGTCGTGATTTCTCTTTCTTGGGGAATTTAGGTAAACAGGGATATGGATACAGTGTAAAAAATTTGATTGAAATCTTTAATCAACAGCTTGGAATGGAGTTTGATGAAAAGATTATTTTGGTAGGTGCGGGGAATATGGGACGCGCATTGATGAAATATAATAAGTGGGATCATGTTGTTGGTGAAATAACCTGTGCTTTTGATATCAATCCGGATCGTCAAGGGGTTCGCTTTGGTATTCCGGTATATGATATCAACCAAATGGAACAGAAAATACCGGAAGGCTGTCGTATTGCGATCTTGGCTTTTTCCGATAATATCCAGCAAACCGTAGATCGTTTGATAGCTTGCGGCATTGTCGGATTTGTAGATTTTACTCACGAGCATATTCAAGTGCCAAAAGGGGTTGTCATAAAGAGTGTAGATGTGGTATCATCTATACAAGAGTTGGTGTTTGAGACAAACAACTTAAATGCACAGCGTTGATACGGAAACGCATGGGAAAAAGCATGGAGAAGCGAGCCGCGTTGGTGAAAGGCGGTACATGACTTACCGATGATGAACAGCCGTGGAGCTAAGCCGGAGAAAGTAAGTAGACGGCTTCGCAGGGAAAGCGTTATTTCCGTTAAGTGAGCTGCTCACTCGAAAGAGTGGGAATTAGGATGGCACCGCGTAAACATACGTTCCTAAGGGGACGTTTTTTTATTTATCAAAATGGAGGGATTATGATGTTTGAATTTATGACTATTCGTGAATTGTATGAAATCGTCATGAGCGGCTCTCATGTAGAGCTTGACAGCATGGAATATGTGCAGCTACAGGGGTGGATTCGTACCAATCGCTGCAGTGGTAAGCTTGGCTTTATCGAGTTGAATGATGGAACCTATTTCCGCAATGCACAGCTTGTTTATATGCAAGAGCTGAAGAATTTTAGCGAAGTTGAAAAATATCCTACAGGTGCAGCGGTTACGATAACCGGAAAACTAAAGTTGACACCACAAGGAAAGCAACCTTTTGAAATTGTAGTAACCGAGGCTGTGCTTGAGGGTGATTGCGATCGTGATTATCCGCTTCAAAAGAAACGCCACAGCTTTGAATATATGCGTGAGATTCCACATCTTCGTCCGCGTGCAAATACGTTTTATGCTATTTTCCGTTTGCGTTCGGTTTTATCTATGGCGATTCATGAATTTTTCCAGGATCAAGGCTTTGTGTATGTGCATACACCGATCATTACCGGAAATGACGGAGAGGGTGCCGGAGAAATGTTTCGAGCTACGACCATTGATAACACTGAGTTCGAAAATGATTTCTTCGGTAAAGAAAGCTTCTTAACCGTTACAGGACAGCTGCATGTGGAAGCCTTTGCGATGGCTTTCCGCGACGTATATACCTTCGGTCCGGCATTTCGTGCGGAAAACTCCAACACCAGTCGTCATGCCAGTGAATTTTGGATGATCGAACCGGAGATTGCTTTTGCGGATTTGGAAGATAATATGAATCTAATCGAAGATATGATCAAATACTGTATTGATTATGTATTAGAAAATGCACCGGAAGAAATGAAATTCTTTAACAGTATGATCGATAAGGAATGTATCGCACGTATTGCCAAGGTACGTGATAGCGAGTTTAAACGTATGACCTATTCCGAAGCTATCGAACTTTTAAAGCAAGCTGATGTGAAGTTCGAAAACAAAGTGGAATGGGGCATGGATCTAAACAGTGAGCATGAGCGTTATATTTGTGAGAAAATCATTGATGGTCCGGTTTTCCTAACCGATTATCCAAAGGATATCAAAGCTTTCTATATGCGCTTAAACGATGATAACCAAACGGTTGCGGCTTGTGATCTATTAGTACCAGGAGTTGGAGAGTTAGTTGGCGGTTCGCAGCGTGAGGAACGCTATGATGTGCTGGATAAGCGCATGAGTGAAATGGGAATGACGAAGGATAATTTACAGTGGTATATGGATCTTCGTCGTTTCGGAGGCTGTCGTCATGCAGGCTTCGGTTTGGGCTTTGATCGCTTGTTGATGTATCTTACAGGTATGCAAAATATTCGTGATGTGGAGCCATTCCCACGTACCCCAAGAAATCTTGTATTCTAATAAAGAAAAGAACCTCTATCACAGTGATTAGAGGTTTTCTTTTGAATTTTCATCATCAATAACAATATTGATAACATCAAAAATGACTTTCTTTTCCATTAAGGAAAGCATATTCCATTTTGCTAGAAGCTGCTTGGTTTCTTCATCATTTGGAATTTCATCACCCGGTTCATAAAAGAATTCGCTTAAAGAAATTCCCAATCCCGCACATAGTCCTTCCAAGGTGGGAATGGTAGGACAGTTTCCCTTGCGAAACAAAGAGGTAATGGTACTCAATGGAAGCCCGCTTTCCTGTGCAAGCTTATAGGTTGACATTTTCTTTTGTTTCATGAGCTGCTTCAAACGTGTGAGTGTATCCATTGATCGACCTCCATACATATTCTGTGTACTATCTATCATTGTAATACGTATTTTCGGCATATTTATTACGCATAAGCGTAATGGTAGGATAAATAAACGAAAGATAGTACGTAAAAGCGTAAGAAATAAACAGATAATAGGAAAGGGATTGTCTAAGGAGCGGTTTTCTTCTATAATGATAATGGTGATTTTTATGAAAGAATATATCATAAAAGAGCATGAAGACGGCACAAAAGTAACGGTTCGTGAAGTGCAGCTTGTGCTTTTGGAAATGTTAAAGGATATTGATGCCCTTTGTCAAAAACATCATATTAACTATTGGCTGACCGGTGGAAGTGCTTTAGGGGCAGTACGTCATAAAGGCTTTATTCCATGGGACGATGATGCAGATATCGGTATGATGCGTGAGGATTATGAACGCTTTGTGAAGGTTGTTCATGAACTTGGTGATGGATATGTAGCGCAGAACTTCGATATTGATGAGCGCTATAATGTTGTGGTTCCGATGAAGGTACGAAAAAAAGGAACCTATTGTGAAGAGGTAAACAGTCTTTTGAAAAACAAATGTACGGAGTGCGATGGATTGTTTATTGATATTTTTGTTTTAGACTATGTAAATGATTGCAAATGGAAGGATTTTATATGGAGAATGCGCAATGGCTTTTTAATGGTTGTGATTACCCTGTTGGAAAACTTGCATTTCAATCCAAAGGCTTTGAAACGTCGCTTTTTGCGTAATGCAAAGCGTTATGGACAACTTAATCAAGGAAATGCGATGATCGGATATGATTTGACATGGACCTTTAATTCGTTTTTCCACCCGGTTGTTTATCCGAAGGAAAGTGTGTTCCCTTTGCGATATGTACCTTTTGAGGATACGAAGTTACCGATACCGAAGGATCCTAAACCGATGCTGGATAATGAGGTATCTTGCAATTTTATGAGCTATCCGCCGCTTAAGGATCAACAGCCTAAGCATTTAAAAGATGCCAAACTTTCATAAGGAGGAATTGCTATGGCTTATGCGCCGAAACAAAAAAGAAAAATACGCTGGAATCTGGTTATACCGCTTTTGCTTCTTATTGCGCTTATCCTATATGCAATTGTTACTGTATTGCTTCCGGATACTGATGATGAGCACGGCTATACGATTTGCGGTTTGAATGAAGAAGAAAGCGCGAAACTATTAAATAAGCAAAATGCCCAAACCTATGAAATTCAAGATTACACATATTATGGGGAATCCCTTGGCTTATATACGGATACCTATGATACGGAAAGTAATGATGAGTTAGTAGGAAAAACCTTACAGCTACATAATTTATGCAATGATAAAGTCGCAACGATGACGATTGATGCCGATGTTGATTTAAAGATCTCCTTGAGTGATTTAGAGCCGGGATTTTATGAAATTACAGTCATTGACGATTTGGTGGAAAAGCAGTTGGTTTATAAAGAAACTTTGGAAAGTGAACCGTTTACGACCATTCGACGCAATAAGCAGGTCAAACATGCGACCTTGATTGCCAATAAGGATTTGTTGAAGGATAAGGGCATTCATTGGAAGGAAAACTATTTGTATTTACAAGTAGAGAGTGGCAAACCGGACGAAGATGTGGTCGATGTGTATTTAGATCCGTATGGTATGAATACCGATTTTCAATATGTACCTGATGAAGGAAGCAGCGGACATGGATTAAAGGAATATAAGGAAACTTATGAGGCTGCCCAAATAATCAAAAAGCAGTTGGAAAGCTATGGCTTAAAGGTGGCAATATCTCGCGCCGATGTAGATGAAACCGCTGCTCCGGCTTATGGTGAGGACGGTCGTTTTGCGCAAGCTTATGAGAGTGGTGCACGCTATTATATTTCCTTAAGAATGAATCAAAGTGAAATGAATCTTGGTGGTGTTGAGATATGGCATAGTGCGCATGCCAGCTCGGTTTTGGGACGGCAGATCATGTATGGATTGGAAAAAAATCTAGGTATGAAGGCAAGCACCTATGTCAATCCCGATGGCTCGGGAGTAGGCCAAAGCTATGTGGATAAACAGTATTTTGACAATAACATTTATTTGCGAGAAACCGGTGGACGTGCGACCTTTGCGGCAATGTATTCCGAATTATCCAGAGAAGAAAATGCTTCTTTTAAAGATGCGAATGGAATGCACGCCTTGGAAATTGATTTCGGTTATGTAACGAATAGCGAAGATGCTGCTTTTTGGAAGGCACATAAAGAGGAAATCGCAAAGCAGGTCGCGGATTCTTTCGCAGAAGCAAGAGGGTTGAAAAAAGGAAAATAGAAAGTGTGATAGAAAATGATTTATCAAATTCATAATGGAACGAAAATGTATGGTGCCAATACGATTTTCGAGAATATTCAATTTGAAATTAAAAATACCGAAAAAATTGCTTTGGTCGGTCGTAACGGCTGTGGAAAAACAACATTATTAAAGGCGATTGCCGGTGTTGAAGAATTGGAGCGTGGAGAAATTCATAAAATGAATGGTATTCGCATCGGTTATTTGGCACAGACAACGTTTGAACATGACGAAGCACTTGTCAAAGAAGAACTAGAGGCGGCTTTTTCGCATCTTAAGGAGATGGAAAGAGAACTTGCAAAATTAACCGCTAAGATGGCAGAGGATCACAGCGAAGAAGTATTAAATGCTTATGCACGCTTACAGCAACGCTTTGAGGAAGCTGGTGGGTATATATATGAAAGTGAAATGATGAATGTCTTTACACGTTTTGGCTTTCAGGAAAGTGATTTAACACGTACGATCGGTTCGTTTTCCGGAGGACAAAAGACAAGGTTGGCTTTTGTAAAGCTGTTATTAAGTAAACCGGATATTTTATTACTAGATGAGCCGACCAACCACTTGGACATTGATACGATCGAATGGTTAGAAGGGTATGTGAAGCGTTATCCAAAGGCTGTTGTGATGGTAAGCCATGACCGTATGTTTTTAGATGATGTTGCCGATGTGGTGTATGAGCTAGAATATGGAGTAATGCGTCGCTATCCGGGAAACTATACTCATTATATCCATACGAAGAAAAGTGATTTGGAACAGCAAAAAAGTGCCTATGCTCGCCAACAAAAAGAAATTCAAAGAATGGAGGAGCTGATTGAAAAATTCCGCTATAAGAAAAATAAAGCGGCTTTTGCGCAATCGAAAATCAAATACTTAGATCGTATGGGGCGAGTTGAAGATCCGAAAAAAGAAGCCCGAAGTTTTCATGCACGTTTCGAACCTCGTGTGCGTGGCGGCAAACGGGTATTGGAAGTAGCTGATCTGGTGATTGGCTATGATCAGCCGCTTTGTACAGTAAATTTAGAGATAATGCAGAAGCAGCGCATTGCGATCATCGGTCCAAATGGGAAGGGAAAATCAACTTTTGTGAAAACCTTGATGAAAAGCATTCCTGCACTATCCGGAAGTTTTTTGCTCGGTCATCAGATTGAGGTCGGCTATTTTGATCAGGAGCTGGCGCAATTCGATACCACGAAAACCGTATTGGAGGAGGTTTGGGACGATTTCAGTGATTTGACACAAAGTGAGGTTCGAACTGCTCTTGGTTGCTTTTTATTTAGTGGAGAAGATGTGTTTAAAACAGTGGATTGTCTTTCCGGAGGAGAAAAGGTACGCTTAAGCCTTGTGAAGCTGATGCTGTCGCATCCGAATTTCTTAATTATGGACGAACCGACGAATCATTTGGATCTGGCAGGCAAGGAGGCCTTGGAGGCTTCTTTACAGGATTATGAAGGAACGATGCTCTTTGTTTCTCACGATCGTTATTTTATCAGTAAGCTGGCAACGGCAATACTTGTGATCGATGAGGGAAAAGCAACCTATTATCCGCTAACCTATGCAGAATACAGCAATAAAACACCGATAGAGACAGAAACGAAAGAAATAGAAACAACGAAACCTAAACCGACGAAGCCTATCAATTATGCTTCTAAAATTAAAAAACTGGAAGCTATGATTGCGAAAAAAGAAGAAGAGTTGGAGGCTTTGCGTGAGCTGCGTTTTGAACCGGAGTATTATCATGATTATCAAAAAATGAATGAACTGGATAGTAGGATTGATGATATTCATAATGAAATCGAGCATCTCATGACACAATGGGAGGAATACAGTGAGCAGCAGGAACGCTCATAATTGAACTGCAATCGAGGAATGTAAAAATATGCCGCTATAAAAATTGCAGGATATACCTTGCTTATGGATTGGCTGTATATAAGAAATAGATCGTTGTTGATGATTGTTTTCTTATGTAAGTAGGTGCTATTCCATCTGAAAGCAAGGTCTTTTTGTATAAAAGTGTTATATGCAGTTCATGCTACTACTAGGTGATTGCATGAAAAAAGAATTCCAAAAACAGATTCAACAGTTTGAAGAAGCATTGCGGCTTCGACAAAGCTTCGATCTAGTAGTAAAACCATTATGTGTGCAAGGGATAAACATGCGCCTTTATTTCGTTGATGGTTTTGCAAAAGACGAAATTTTAGAAAAGATGCTGGAGTTTTTGATGAAAGCGGAATTGCGGGAATGTGTTGAAACGGAAGCTGCCAGCCGTTTTTGTGAACGCTATATATCGTATTTGGAAACGGAAATCAGCAGGGATATCAAGCAGCAGGTAAATGCGGTATTGAGTGGAACGGTTTTATTATTGGTTGAGGGATATACGGAAGGTATTTTGATTGATGCGAGAACCTATCCGACCAGAAGCATGGAAGAGCCGGAAGATGATCGTGTGCTGCGTGGCAGTCGCGATGGTTTTGTGGAAACCTTGATTTTTAATACGGCGTTAATTCGCAGAAGGATCCGCGATCCGCATTTGACGATGGAGTATCATAGTATCGGTTCGATGAGCAAAAGTGATATTGTGTTATGCTATATGGAAGGTTTAGCTGAGCCTTCACTTGTTGATTATATTCGAACACGCTTGCAGCAGATTCATGTAGAAGCCTTGACGATGGCACATGAAAGTTTAGCCGAAGCACTTGTGCCACATAAATGGCTAAATCCCTTTCCGAAGGTACGTTATACCGAGCGTCCCGATACGGCAGCTAGCAATATCTTAGAAGGAAAAATCCTTTTATTGATTGATAATTCACCGAGTGCCTTAATTTTACCAACAAGCTTTTTTGATTTTATTCAAGAAGCACAGGATTATTATTTGCCGCCGATTACCGGAACCTATTTACGTATGATTCGCATAGCGGTCTTTTTCGTAACCCTATTGGTTACACCGATTTGGTATTATTTCAACTGTAACCCACAGCTCTGTCCCGATTGGTTCGCTTTTACTTTGATTGACAGTAAGGCACATATTCCTTTGATTGCTCAGCTTCTGTTATTAGAATTCGGTATCGATGCCTTAAAAATGGCATCTTTGAATACGCCTAGCTCCTTGAATAGTACCTTTAGCATTATCGGAGCTTTAATCTTAGGTGAATTTGCGATCAATGCCGGTTGGCTATCGGAGGAAATTATTTTATATATGGCATTTGTAGGCTTAGCTGATTTCACACAGCCTAGCTTTGAATTGGGCTATGCGATCAAATTTATGCGGGTAATGCTGTTGATCTTCACTGCGTTGATGCCCCGTGTCGGATTTTATGTTGGTCTTGCTTGCATGCTTTTTGTTATGCTATCCAATAAGACAGTAACGAAAACCAGCTATTTTTATCCTTTATTTCCTTTTCAAGCCAAAGCGTTTAAACGGATCTTTATAAGAAAGAAGCTAGGCAATAAAGCTAGCATGCATTCTAAATAAATCGTGTTATAATAGTAATAGGTGATAGAAATGGAGAATGCATATCGTAATATGATGCTTGCCCTGCATTGGAGGTACTAATGCTTCCGGTGTTCTATTGGGTATATGATGCATACGGCTTCTTGTTTTGGTGCCTATTGTATGCAATGGACGTTTTTTTATATAAACGAATGGAATTGCTGGCACTGCTGAAAATGCAGGAAGATGAAAATCATCGTAAAGAAATGTATCGGCTTTTCTTTGTTGAAGGTTTGTTTCTATTTGGTTTGCTGATTCTTTTGTTTTTGAACAGTGAGCTTGCCGGTATTTTATTTATCAACGATATCATTTTAGAGGGCATTTGCTTATTAAATGAGTTGAAGAAAAAAGATAATGAATAACGAAATTGTTGTTTTTTCGTTAAAAATTTCAATTTTGTTACATTTTGGGCGTAAAAAACGCTCTTTTTTATTTTTTCAATAAATCAGAAATGGAAAGTATTGTAATCTATATTTAATACAGTTTAAATGAATTGTATGCGTATGAGAAACAATGTGAAAAAAAACTTTCTAATTTGTAATTGAATTACAATATTTTCATAGATATGAAAACTTTTCAAAAATTTTTTGTAATTTTCATGGAATAATTATTGTAATTCTATGTGATGTGTATTATAATAATGTCATTATCAGGGATGATAGGAGGAAATTAGATGAAAAAGTTTTTAACAGTTATGGCAGCTGCTGCTTGTGCAGTATCGCTGACAGCTTGTGGCTCTAATGGTGGAAGCGACAATACAATTGTTGTTGGTGCTCAAGAGCTTACAGGAACATTCTCACCTCTGTATTATTCATCAGCATATGACGGATACGCTGTTGACCTAGTGTACAACAAATTGTATGAGTATGATGTGAATAACACATTGCAGCCAGCATTGGCAGAAAGCTATGAAGTTAGCGAAGATGGAATGAGCTTGACATTCAAGTTGAAAAAGGGAATTAAATTCTCTAATGAACAAGAATTGCAGGCAGATGACGTTGAGTTCACTTACAAGGTTATTTCTGACCCAAGCTACACCGGACGTTATGGTGCAACTTGCCAACACTTAGTAGGCTATGCTGAATATTCTCAGCAAGATTTGATGGGACAGATCAGCACTAAGGAAGCTGAGGTAGATGCTGCTAAAAAAGCTAAAGATAAAAATGCTCAAAAGGCTGCTCAGGACGAATTAGACAAATTGAAAGAACAGTTGAAGGCTGTTGAGGAACCTGAATATCCAGGTATTGAAGTTATTGATGATTATACAATCAAGTTTAACTTTGATGAGTTGAGAAATGATAACTTGTCTACATTGCTAAGTGTAAGTATTGTAAATAAAGACCAATTTGAAGGTTATGCTTATAAGAATACAAAACCGGTAGAAGAGTTGATTAAAGAACCAATTGGTACCGGACCTTACAAATTAGATAAATGGAGTTCAGGAGCAGGTGCATCTTTCTCTAAAAACGAGTTCTATTCTGCTGATCAGTTAGGTGAAGGCTATGCAATTGAAAATGTAATCATTAAGCCAGTTGCAATGGAAACTGAATTTGAAGAATTGAAGTCAGGAAGTATTGATTATTTGGCTGCACAGATTGAACCTAAGAAAATCGGTCCTGCTACACAAAATGATGATCTAGAAGTTGTAAATTATGCACGTGGTGGTATGGGATATATCACATTCAACACTGCCGGTGGTGCAACTGCTGATAAAGCGGTACGTCAAGCGTTGATGTATGCATTTGACCGTCAGTCTTTCGTTGATTCTTATTATGAATGTGAAGACTGCAAAGGTTTAGATGAAGGCGTAGCAATCGGCTATGTTCCTACAACATATCAGAACCCACTTTCTAAATTATCAGGAGTTATTCAAGGTACTGAAAAATTAGAAGGTCTTGCAACTTATGAATATGATATAGAAAAAGCAAAAGCACTTCTTGATGAAGCAGGATGGACTGTTGGCGCAGATGGAAAACGTTCTAAGAACGGTGAGCCATTAAAGGTTAATGTTATGTCTATTAAAGATCATGATATTCTTTCTAATTTGATTCCGATGTGGAAAAAATCATGGGAAAGTGAATTAGGAGTAACATTGAATGTTGCAGAAGTTGATTTCAACGCATTGCTTGATAAAATTTATTCAGATGCTGCACTAGAAGAATGGAATTTGTTCTTCTTAGCAACTGCTTACACATCTGATGGTATGTCTGATATCTATACAACTTTCCATTCTGATTATGCAAGAGAAAATAACGATAACACTTCTCGTTTGAAAGATCCTGCACTAGATGCTGCAATGGATAAAGCAATGACAGAGCTTGATGAATCTAAAGTTCCTGCTGCATGGGCAGAAGCTGCTAAGATTATCAATGATGATGCTGCTGTAATGCCAGTATATGGTAACCGATATTTTGACTTCTATAACAAGAAGATTAAAAATATGAAAGTTAATTCTCTATATAGTTGGGTTAAAGGTTTAAAAGACGCTACAATCGAATAATTGTAACGCAAAGTAACAAAGCGCTTTAATAAGGGCAAGGGTTCCTTGCTCTTATTTGCGTCTTGTTATTGCAATGGAGGTGACCTCATGGTA
Source organism: Amedibacillus dolichus DSM 3991 (assembly GCF_000154285.1). Lineage (GTDB taxonomy): Bacteria > Bacillota_I > Bacilli_A > Erysipelotrichales > Erysipelotrichaceae > Amedibacillus > Amedibacillus dolichus. The sequence goes on from NZ_DS483463.1 coordinate 14,999, forward strand.
AAGTATATTTTTAAAAGACTAATTAATCTAATTCCCGTAGTTTTTATCATTTCAGTCGTAATTTTTGGAACCGTCAAGGCAATGCCTGGCGATCCTGTCAATGCTTATTTAGGTGCAGGTTCTCGTGCGACGGAAGCACAAAAAGATTCTATCCGTAGAGAATGGGGACTTGATCGTCCATTACCTGAGCAATATGTTACTTGGGTAAAAAATATGGTAACAAAAGGTGACTTAGGGCAGTCAACAAAATTTAAACAGCCTGTTGCCGATATTATCGGTGAATATGTTTGGAATACATTCCTGTTAAATGTAGTTGCATTAATTATTGGTATTGCATTATCTATACCGATTGGAATACGTCAAGCAGTGAAGAAATTCTCGAAATTTGATAATTTCTGGACGGTATTCTCGTTGTTGGGTGTTTCTGTTCCAACATTCTTCTTTGCGTTATTATTAGTATTCTATATTGCAATTCCAACAGGAGCATTGCCAGTTAGTGGTATGCGTGATGCAAGTATGGCTCTGATTGGCTATGATAATATTTTCCAAGAAATTGCAGATGTGGCGGTACATATGATATTGCCAGTTACGGTATTGGCATTTAGTAATTTTGCAACCTTCTCTCGCTATGTAAGAAGTGCAATGATTGATGTTATTAACCAAGATTATGTTCGTACTGCTCGTGCAAAAGGTTTAAAAGAGAAAGTTGTTATTTATCGACATGCATTTAAGAATGCGATGATTCCATTAGTTACATTATTAGGATTATACATACCATCTTTGTTTAGTGGTGCAATGATATTGGAAAGTGTATTTGCATGGCCGGGACTGGGTAAAATCTTAGTCGATGCAATTACGAACCAGGATCAAGCCATTATGCAGGCATGTCTATTGTTTTCAGCAATATTGATGGTGCTTGGCAACTTGTTATCTGATGTATTATATTCTGTGGTAGATCCACGTGTTAAGGTTGAATAGAGGTGATTTGTAATGGCAAAAAAAGAAAAAGTAGTTGAAGTAAATAGCTCGAACCAAGTGGTTTTGGATAAGAGCGATACAATGGGACCATGGCAAATCGCTTGGAACCGTTTCCGCAAAAATAAAATTGCAATGGCAGGTTTAATTATTTTTGCGTTAATCGTATTGGCGGTTATTTTTGTTCCAATGCTTTCCGGAGTACATGTAAATGATTATGATTTTGCTGCTAAAAATCTTGCACCGAGTGCAGAGCATTGGTTAGGAACTGATGAACAGGGTCGTGATGTATTTTTCCGCTTGTTTCTAGGTGGACGAATTTCCATCTTAGTTGGTGTTTTTGCAGCCACTCTGACTGTTCTATTTGGTTGTGTGATTGGTGGTATTGCTGGATATTATGGTGGTTGGATTGATAATCTATTGATGCGCTTTGCAGAAATCGTTTACTCTCTTCCATTTACACCATTAATCTTGGTAATAGCTAGCATTATGATGTGGACACCATCAGAAATTAAGATGTATTTAGTCTCATTTCTAATTGGTATTTTATCTTGGCCGGGACTTGCACGTTTAGTACGTGGACAGATTTTATCTTTACGAGAACAAGAGTATATGCAGGCTTGCGAAGCTCTTGGTTTGAGTGATTTCTCTAAGATTTTCAAACATTTAATTCCTAACGTGCTTTCTATGATTATTGTAAATGCGACCTTATCAATGGCTAGTGCGATCTTGACGGAGGCAGGTTTGTCATTCTTAGGTATGGGTGTTACACAGCCAACACCATCTTGGGGGAACCTTATGGAATTAGCCCGTACCTCTGTTGTTTTTCAAAATTATCCATGGCAATGGATGCCTGCAGGAATCATGTGTCTATTGACCGTTGTTTCCATCAACTTAATTGGAGAAGGTCTGCGTGATGCATTCGATCCAAAGGATATACGATAGGAGTAGTGAGTTATGGAACAAGTAAAAAATAAAAAAATCTTAGACGTTCAAGATTTGAAGGTATATTTCTACACACAAAGAGGTGTGTCAAAGGCAGTAGATGGAAATAATTTCCGCATGTATGAAAATGAAACCTTAGCTATTGTTGGTGAATCAGGATGTGGTAAAAGTGTTACTGCAATGTCTATTCTAGGTTTAGTTGATGAACCGGGTAAAATTGTAGAAGGTAGTAAAATTATGTATGGTGATACGAACTTAGCTACGGTTAGTGATGATGAGATTCGTAAGATCCGTGGTAATGATATTTCTATGATATTCCAAGAACCGATGACTTCTTTAAATCCGGTGTTTACCGTAGGACGCCAGATTACGGAAAATATCTTATTACATGAAGATGTTTCCAAAGAAGAAGCAAATGAGCGTGCTGTTAAGTTATTAGAAATGGTTGGTATTGCTAGACCAGAAAAAATCGTAACAAACTACCCACATCAGCTTTCTGGTGGTATGCGTCAGCGTGTTATGATTGCAATGGCTTTGGCATGTAATCCAAAGCTGTTGATTGCCGATGAGCCAACGACTGCACTTGATGTTACAATTCAAGCTCAGATTTTGAAACTGATGAATGATTTGAAGGAGAAAACAGGTACTTCCATCATGTTGATTACACATGATTTGGGTGTTGTTGCGCAAATGGCAGACCATGTGAATGTAATGTATGCAGGTAAGGTTGTAGAAACCGCACCGGTTTTCGAAATCTTTAAAAATCCCAAGCACCCTTATACAAAGGGTTTAATGGCAAGTATGCCATCTCTAAGTACAGGTGGAGAGCGTTTGGAAACCATTGAAGGTAATGTACCGAATCCAATCAATTTACCGGAAGGCTGCTATTTTGCTGATCGCTGCCCGAATTGCATGGAAAAATGTAAAAAGGCACAGCCTAAGGACGTTAAGGTAGCAAGTCGTCATCATGTTAGCTGTTTCTTATATGAAAATGAAGGAGGGAATGATTAGTTATGGAAGATAAGAAAGTTATATTAGAAGTAAAAGATCTAAAAAAGTATTTCCCTCTTGGAAAAGGTAAATTAAACCGTAATAAAAAATATGTTAAGGCTGTTGATGGAGTTTCTTTCCAGCTTTATGAAGGAGAAACCTTAGGGCTTGTTGGTGAGTCTGGCTGTGGTAAATCTACCCTTGGACGTGCAATTTTGCGTTTGCATGAGCCAACAGAAGGTGAAGTTTATTTCAACGGTGAGAACATTCTTGAGAAAAGCCGTAAGGAAATGCGTAAGCTACGTGAAGATATGCAGATTATTTTCCAGGATCCATATTCTTCTTTGAATCCACGTATGAATGTATATAACATTCTAAGTGAACCGCTTGTGGCGCATGGCTATTATAAAAAAGGTGATGAGCTGAAAAACTACGTACTTAAGTTAATGGAAGAATGCGGTCTTCCGCCATATTATTGCTATCGCTATCCTCATCAATTTTCCGGTGGACAGCGTCAGCGTATCGGTATTGCGCGTTCATTAGCTTTAGAGCCGAGTTTTATCGTTTGCGATGAGCCAGTTTCTGCGCTAGATGTGTCTATTCAATCACAGATCATAAACTTGATGATGGATATGCAGAAGGAAAAGAAAATTTCTTATATTTTTATTTCCCATGATTTAAGTGTTGTTAAGCATATTTCCAATCGTGTTGGTGTAATGTATTTGGGAAGCTTGGTAGAACTTGCGGATAAAGATGAAATCTTTAACAATCCTCAGCATCCATATACAAAAGCATTAATGGCGGCGATTCCAAAGCCAGATCCTACACAGCGCTCAAGTATGGAGGCAATTCAAGGAGAAATCCCAAGTAATGTAAATGTGCCAAGTGGATGTAAATTCCACCCTCGCTGTCCTTATGCAAAGGATATTTGTAAGGAAAAAGCACCAGAAAGTAAAGAAATCCGACCAGGTCATTTCACATTATGTCATTTTGGTGGGGAGTTTAATGAAAAGTAAGCCAACACTTCGCAGTTTTTTTAAGAAAAAAGAAGTGGAGTATGGAAAAGAGACTAAGTTAGAAAAGAATGATTTTCTGGCACTCTTAATTGCGGCAGCATCGGTATTTGTACCAATCATTCTAGGCTTCGCAATTGCCTTAGGTGCATTTATTTGGTTATTCATTCAATTTGGACCGGCAATTGCATTGCTGATTTCAATTATTGTAGTAATGGTAGTTACTTTCATTGTAAAATTTGTAAAAAAAGACGAAGAGTAATTTCGTCTTTTTTTTTAATATAAATCAGCATAAGGAATTTAACGAAATTCTTAGCTAGGTATATCTTGTTAAAGTAGTATGAAAAGGTTACCAAAAACATAAATGTAAAGGCATTCTTCATTGATAATATGCATAAAAAATGTTATTATTAACAATAGAGGTAGAAAATAAAAAGGATACTACCACTAAACAAAGTAAAAGTATGAATTAGGAGGACATGATTATGTTAAAAGGTATTGCAGCATCTAGCGGTGTAGCAATTGCGAAGGTTTACAAGCTTGTTCAGCCAACGGTTGAAATTGTAAAAAAAGATGCTGATCCAGCAGTTGAGGTAGAAAGCTTCAACAAGGCTCTTGAAAAAACAAAAGCGGATATTGAAATGATTAAGGAAAGAGCATCTGCACGTTTATCTGAAGAAGAATTGGCAGTTTTTGATGCTCACTTAATGATGGCAAGCGATCCGGATTTCGCCGGACAGATTATCGCCATGATCGAAAATGAAAAGGTAAATGCAGAATATGCAGCTGATTGTGTTTCTAATCAGACCGTTGCAATGTTTGAGGCAATGGATAACGATTATTTCCGTGAAAGAGCGGCTGACGTAAAAGATGTTACCTATCGTTTGAAATGTAATCTATTAGGATTGAATATTCCGGATCTTTCTTTGATGAGTGAAGATTCTATCGTTGTTGCACACGACTTAACACCATCAGATACAGCGCAGTTAAACGAATATGCAAAAGGATTTGCGACAGCGATCGGCGGAAGAACATCTCATTCTGCAATTATGGCTAGAAGCTTGGAAGTTCCTGCTGTTGTAGGTTGTGCTGGTGTACTTGAAGCAGTGAATCATGGAGATATGTTGATTCTTGATGCGCTTGCAGGTGAAGTATTTGTAAATCCAGATGCAGAAACAATTAAGAAATACGAAGAAAAAGCTAAAGCATACGCAGAAGAAAAAGCAGCACTTCAGATCTTAAAAAATGCGAAGTCAATTACAACCGATGGACATGAGGTTGAACTTGCCGGTAATATCGGAAATGCTAAAGACGTTGAGGGTGTATTGAACAACGGTGGTGAAGGTGTAGGCTTGTTCCGTACAGAATTCTTATATATGGACGCTGATCACTTCCCAACAGAAGATGAGCAATTTGCAGCTTATAAGGAAGTATTAGAAGGCATGGGCGGACGCAAGGTCGTTGTTCGTACATTGGATATCGGTGGAGATAAGAAGCTTTCTTATTTCACTTTCCCAGAAGAAATGAATCCATTCCTCGGCTATCGTGCTATTCGTTTATGCTTAGATCGTACAGATATCTTCCGTACACAGCTACGTGCATTGATTCGTGCCAGCATCTACGGTAGATTATGCATCATGTTCCCGATGATTGCGACCGTTGATGAATTCCGTCAAGCAAAGGCTATCTTTAATGAAGAAAAAGAAAACTTAATTAAAGAAGGCGTGCAGGTTGCTGATAACATTGAAGTCGGAATGATGGTAGAAATTCCTGCTGCTGCAGTGAATGCAGATAACTTTGCAAAGGAAGCAGATTTCTTCTCTATCGGAACGAATGACTTGATTCAGTACAGCATGGCAGCAGACCGAATGAGTGAAAATGTTTCTTACTTGTATCAGCCATATAACCCATCAATCCTTCGTCTTGTTAATATGACGATTCAAGGTGCTCATAAGGAAGGAAAATGGGCAGGTATGTGCGGAGAAATGGCTGGAGAGCCATACGCTGTACCATTATTGCTAGGAATGGGATTAGATGAATTCTCTATGTCAGCTACTTCTATCCTTCCGGCACGTAAGATGGTAAACAATCTAAGCAAAAAGGAAATGGAAAAGCTTGCAGAAGAAGCATTGAAGCTATCTACCGCAGAAGAAGTATTAGAGCTTGTTAAGAAAACTGTGGATAAATAGTTTTAGTTTTAGCGTTGAATAGTAATATACCAAACACTCCTTTATCATAAGGGAGTGTTTTTTTATGGATAAGGACTTGGTAACTTTCTATCGGTATATACCATTGGTATATCATTATTTCGGAATATATGTAATCCTTAGAACATAATACTTATATTTATTTTAAAAATCATATTGTCATAAAGCCTTAGAAAGTAATCAAAGTTAATTTCATGAATCAAAATTTGGAAAATAATGGAAGAATAATAAATGAAAGTGCTTGCATTTTTAAACTCAGGTGGTATAATGTAACCATAGTGGTATATACCACAGAAAGGAACAATGTTATGATCAATATTTTACTTGTTTGTTCTGCAGGCATGAGTACAAGTATGCTTATGCGTAAGATGCAGAACGAGGCTTCTGCTAGGGGAGTAGAAGCACACATCTGGGCGGTCGGTGGCGTAAATGCGCGAGAAGCTGTAGATGCTGCCGATGTAGTTTTGCTTGGGCCACAAATACGCTTTCAAAAAAGCAGTATCGAGGACATGGCGAAGGGGAAACCGGTTGCGGTAATCGACATGGAATCTTATGGCTGTATGAATGGGGCCAAGGTTTTAGATTTTGCTATTGAGCTGTATAACAATGTAGCACATTAAAAAACAAATTAAAAGGAGACAATTATGAACGGGTTTACAAATTGGATGGAAAAGCATTTCGTACCAATTGCGGCAAAAATTGGTTCACAGAAATTTTTGGTTGCGATTCGTGATGCTTTTATCGCTATCATGCCGATTACTATGGCAGGGGCATTTTCAACATTATTGAATGTATTTTTTCGCGATCTACCAACGGAATGGGGCTGGACAGGCTTTGTTGAAGCTATGCAGCCGGTTATTACCGTAAATGGTAATGTTTGGTGGGGCACATTAGCTATTTTATCAATGTGCTTTGTATTTGCATTAGGCTATCAGCTATCAAAGGTATATCGTACACCGCCGTTAGCGGGAGGATTGATTGCTTTTGCATCATTTATTGCGGTTACACCACAATCTATTGAAGTAACAAGTGAAGCCGGAGAGGTTATCAGTGCTTGGGGAAATTTGAATTGGACATTGCTTGATGCACGAGGTTTGTTCACCGCATTGTTTATCGGCTTCTTCTCAACTATCATTTATGCGAAGCTGATGAATCGTAACATTACGATTAAATTACCGGATACAGTGCCACCGGCTGTTTCTAAAGCCTTTGCGGCAATCATTCCCGGAATTGTAGCAATCTATTTAAGCGGTATTTTAGCCTTTATCGTTTCCAGCCTATCCGGCTTATCCATCGGTGAATTGATTTTGAAATATGTGCAAATGCCTTTCTTGGGATTATCACAAGGCTTAGTTGCCGTATTGATCATCGTACTTGCCGTACAGCTGTTTTGGTTCTTTGGACTCCATGGAACCAATGTGCTAGGTCCGATTCTAGATGGTGTTTATCTTTCCGCAACAGCAGCTAACAACTCCGCTTATGTGATGAAAGAAAGCTTTGAATATTTGTGGACAAGAGGATCTTTTGATGCTTATGTTTGGTTAGGTGGAGCAGGCTGTACGCTGGCTCTTATCATTGCTATTCTCATCGTATCAAAACGTGAAGATTCCCGTGCGGTTGCGAAGTTAAGTTTACCGATGGGAGCCTTCAATATCAATGAACCGGTAGTGTTCGGCATGCCGATCGTATTAAATCCGATTTATTTTATACCTTGGATCATTGTGCCGATCATTTTAACATTGATTGCTTATGGAGCAACGGCTATCGGATTAATTCCACCGGTATTCAATGCAGTGCCTTGGATTATGCCGCCGGTATTGTATGCCTTCTTTGCGACAGGTGGAAATCTTATCGCAGCCGGTGTGGCACTTTTAAACCTAGTGATAGCGATTTCTATTTGGTCTGTATTTGTTATCATTGCCAATAAGGTAGAGCTTAAGGAAGCATCGGGGGAGTGAAGAATAGTGGAAGCGCTAGAACAAATTTGTTTTGAAATCATATCCAATGTAGGCGGTGCTCGTTCCAGCTATATCGAAGCTATTGATTTGGCTCGTAAGCGTGAATTTGAACAAGCACAGGCAAGCGTTAAGCAGGGGGAAGAATATTTTTTGGCAGGGCATCAAGCACATGCTCGCTTAATTCAAAAGGAAGCATCGAAAGAGGGGGTAAATGTTTCCTTATTACTGATGCATGCCGAGGATCAGCTGATGAGTGCGGAAACCTTCCGCATTCTCGCTGATTGCTTTATGGAACTGTATCAAGATTTAGAAAAGGTGGGGTAAATGATGATTACGATAACATGTCCGATAAAGCAGGACTTCATTATTGAATTGCTTAACGATGTTACACTTGATGGAATCCATTATACATTTAAACAAAAAGATGGAATGAAGCTTTTGTTTGAGCATAGCGGAAGTGATCAAGAAGCTGCGATTCGTTTGGCAAAGGAACGTATCAAAGAAACAGAGATAGGACATGTTTTGTTCTTTCAGATAGCCTAGAAAGGAAGGGATAGTATGAGCTCAAAAAATGCTTGCTTCGTATTAAGCATTGGATCTTTATTTGTATTATTGGCATCGACCATGTCAAATTCCTTATATTTAATGCTTGGTGGGATTGCTTTCATGGTGTGGGGAGCAGTCTCCTTAATAAAGAGAAAGGGGCAAAGAAGCAATGAAAGCAACAAGAATCATGAATGCATCGTGCAAGCAGATACAACAGCTGATCCAAGAGAATGTTTTAGAAGATATTTATCAATCCACCGGAAAGCGTATATCTGCCGACAAGCTTAGCGCTCCTTTTGAATATCAAAAAACATTAAAGAACCGTATGGGAAAGATGGGAAAAGTGAAGGCAAGCATTGATGAGCTAAGTACCTATGCCTATCAAGCCTCCTTCTTTAGTGCACAGGGGAAAAATACCTTACGTTATACTTGGAAGGTGATAGATGAGGGGCATGTAGAGGTTATCTATGAGGAAGCGTATGAGGCAAATACCAAAGCAAATGATTGGAATTTTCACCTCATGTCCTTTCTATATAAGCGTAATAATAAAAAGCGCATGCAGACAGTTCTTCAATATATGGAAGATGCATTGAAGCAACAAGCAGCATAAAGAAAGGTGGAGAAGCAATGGCAAGACTAGGTATATCAATCTATCCGGAGCATGCAAGCTTAGAGGAAAATATAGGCTATATTCAAAAAGCAGCAAAGTGTGGCTTTACAAGAATATTCAGCTGCCTGTTAAGCTTGAAAGATAAGAGCGATGAAGAAATTAAGAGTATGTTTTTAGCATTGTCTAAGGAGGCGCATACCTGTGGAATGGAAATCTTTGTCGATGTATCACCGGCAGTGTTCGCAAAGCTGCATATCAGCTATGAGGATCTAAGCTTTTTTGAAAGCATACAGGTAGATGGGATTCGATTAGATGAAGGGTTTGGTGGCTTAAAGGAAGCACAAATGACGCATAATCCACAAAAGCTGATAATAGAGCTAAACGCATCATTACATAATGGTATGATTGCGAATGTGGTTTCGCATCAACCGGATAAAAGTCATTTAACAACCTGTCATAATTTTTATCCGCAGCGATACAGTGGTTTATCATTAAAGCATTTTCAAAGCTGTAATGCCGATATCCGAAAGCTAGGTTTAAGGATTGCTGCCTTTGTAGGTTCCCAAAACCCGAATGCGTATGGACCTTGGCCGCTGACAAACGGTTTATGTACTTTGGAAATGCATCGCAATTTACCATTAGATGTACAGGTTCGTCATCTCTTGGCAATGGGAGAGGTAGATGATATTATCATTGCAAATGCGATGGCGTATGATGAGGAGCTAGAGCAACTTGCACAGCTGAATGGTGGGGTGTTTAGCTTACGTATTGCATTGGAAAAGAAGCTTAGTGAAGTAGAATATAAAATCTTATATGAAAGCGAGCATTTTGTTCGAGGTGATGTAAGTGAATATATGTATCGCTCTACCCAAACACGTGTAACTTATGCATCAGAAAAGCTACCAAGTGGAAATACACGCGCAATGAAAAGAGGGGATATTGTTATTGTGAATGAAGCGGATTCTCGCTATAAGGGGGAATTGCACATTGTGCTGCAGGATATGGAAAATGATGGTCGTAAAAATGTAGTAGGACATATTTTGGAAAATGAACTGTTTTTACTTGACTATTTACAGCCATGGCAAACTTTTCAATTTCTGAAATAAATAGATATGAATGCAAAGAGGTATTGTATGGATATGAAAAAGCCGATTTATCAACAAATCAAAGAAGAATTGCAAGCATATATTGAAGGTTTAGCGGCGAATACGCCTATTCCGGGAGAGCGGGAGCTGGCAGCGCGATTTCATGTTTCACGTATGACCTTGCGTAAAGCGGTAGCTCAGCTGGAGCAGGAAGGGTATTTATATCGCGAGATGAATCGCGGAACCTTTGTAGCGGATAAGAAACTGCGTAAGCAGGCTAATATCGTTCCCAGCTTGGAAGCAGATCACTGCTATCGCTATAAAATTTTATATTTTGATATTAAGGAACGCAGTGAAAGTGATGTTCAATACAATTTGGAAATTGCTTTCGATGAATATATACTACGTGTTGTACGCTTGGTATTAAATGAGAATATACCGGTGTGTATTGAAGAAATCTACTGTGCGCGTAAAAATATCAGTGATGAGCAATTGGGCAATTTAAATGCATTTTTAAACATGGATCAATATACGCAAAAAGGAAGTATCCGACAAACCTTTCTACCGATGATGATACCCACACAATATGCAAGTCTTTTACATTTGAAAATCAATACCCCGATTATTCGTGTTGATTCTTTGATTCATAAAAAAGACGGTCGGCCGTTTATTTATATTAAATCCTACAATCACCCGGAAATGAAACGAATTGAGATCACTATATAAAATAAAAAGACCTCAGGGGGATTGAGGTCTTTTCGCTTCTAAAACGGGGGATTTTAGAAGTTATTTTATGTAAGAATAAACAATATACTTTGCGATAGTAGTGCTGTCCATAACCAAATTAAAAGGAGACAATTTGTTTTTATAAATTTATAAACAGACAGCAGCTATTCTTCCTTGGAACAATGAAGATCACATATGCTTAGCAATATCTATTCTACATAAAATTCATGAGAATTATAAGGGATAAAAAAATGCTTGTCAAGCTATTTAAGATGTAAAAGTGTTGCTTTTTCTTTGAAATGTAGAAGAACAATAAAATATCGCAAAAAGAAAACGTGCACGGGCACGTTTTTATAAATACTTAAGAGAGCTTGCTTTCCGTAGCGGCTAAGAAGCTTTCAATATCCGCTTTGCATGTTTCCAAAGCACTTCTCCAGAAGCTTACATCTGTAAGATCAATATCGGCAATACGTGCGACATCTTCAACACTTGAAACCGTAGTAGCATTTAATAGCTTACGATATTTTTCCACAAAGCCATCACCTAGCTCTTTATATTTGACGATCAAACCTCTTGCGAATAAACCACCGAAGGCATAAGGGAAGTTGTAGAAGCTTAGGTGCGAAGAATAATAGTGAGATTTACAGATCCACATATATGGGTGCATATAGTTTTCATCTAATCCATCACCATAGCCTTGCTTTTGTGCATCGAGCATAATTGCCTCTAATTCATCTGGGAACATAAAGCCGTTTCTCTTGCGATTGAATACCTCACTTTCAAATACATAGCGAGAATAAATATCACACATAATTTGAGCAAGATCCTGCAGCTGTGTTTCCATAAGAGCGATTTTTTCATCGCCTTCACTTTCTTCGATTAAAGCATTCATGATGATGTTTTCATTAAAGGTTGAAGCTGTTTCGGCAACCGGCATAGAGTAATCCCAGTTAAGCGGGCGATGATTCTCGCTCATCATACCATGATATGCATGTCCTAGCTCATGTGCCAATGTAACAATATCACCCAATCCACCATCAAAATTTGTTAAAATACGGCTTTGCTTAGCGAATTGCAGGTTGGCACAAAAGGCTCCTCCGACCTTTCCGTTTCGTGGAAAGAAATCGATCCATTTTTCATCAAAGGCTTTTTCCATCATATCTGCCATATCCGGAGCAAATGGACGGAAATGAGAAATCAGATATTGTTTAGCATCTTCCACACTAAACTTTTTGTTGCTGGTGCCAAATGGTAATGGTGCGAATAGATCATACCAAGGCAAGCCGTTCTTATGACCTAGCAGCTCTGCTTTACGGCGTAAGTATTTATGGAAGATCGGCATGTATTCCTTCATTGCGCAAAGCATTGCGTCAAGTGTAGCTTTCTGCATGCGGGATTGCTTTAGCGTCATATCCAATGGACTTTCATATCCACGTAAATCACATTCCGTAATGACCTGTGCTTTGATATTGTTTAGGGAAAAGGCGATGGCATCACGTATTTTTTGATAGCTGGCCAATTCCGCTTCGTAGGCACTTTTACGTACTTGTGCATCGCTGTCATAGGCAAGGTTGCGAATATGGGAAAGGTTGGTTTTTTCATTGTTGTAATCGACCTCAAGTGTACTTGTAAGATAGCTTTGAAGATTTCCCCAAGCATTTCCTCCGCTGATGTCCATTTTCGTAAGTACTTCTTCTACTTCGTTGCTTAGCAAATAAGCACCGTCTCCTTTTAATTCGTGTAAATAGAAGCTATATTCCTTTAACAAATCATCAGCTTCAATGCAAGCATCTAGTTCTTTGGTTTCTGCGACAAAGCGATTCATGGCAGCCATGGCTTTTGAACCTCGACTTTGTAACTGCATAACCTTCTCCAATTCACTGGCGATATCAGCGTCCTTGGTGTTAGTGGATTGACGTAAGCTTAAATACTCACTTAGCTTATAGGCGCTTAGCAGCAAGCGCTCTTGCAATTCAATGATATGAACCAATGTTTCCTTTTCGTTTTCATGCGACATGCTATCGACAAAGTCATTCATTTCCGTAAGTGTTTTCTGCAATGTCTCCATATCATTTGCATAAGCGGGATCATCAAGTCCTTTATAAAGGACATCTAAAGACCATTCATTCATCATTACATTCCTCCATTCATGTCTGTATTATCTATTATAGCATAAAATAAAAGGCATCATGCGATAATCCTATAAAGATGAAAATGTAAAAAAACGAAGCACTAGGACTTCGTTTCGTTGATAAGATAGGCTAAGATCAGCTTCATTGTTTGACATACTCCGTCAATATGTGTACGTTCCATGCCATGTGATGCATGAACGCCGGGACCGATCAATGCTCCTTTGATATCATTTCCGCCGTTACGGGCAGCACTGACATCAGAACCATACATCGGATAAATATCCACTGCGTAGCTTAGCTCTGCTTTTTTTGCCAATTCGATTAAACGAGTTGTAAATTCATAATCGTAAGGACCGCTGGAATCTTTGGCACATATACTGACATCGTATTCACTGCAAGCCAAATCTTCACCGATACAGCCCATATCGACAGCTAATAGCTCACTTATTTCTTTTGGAATATAGGCCATACCATGACCGACTTCTTCATAGGTACTCATCATGATGATCGTATCATAAGCAGGTGTCAACTTTTGTTCATACAGCTCCTTAAGAACTCCGATAAGTGCGGATACACTGATTTTATCGTCTAAAAAGCGTGATTTGATAAATCCGCTATCGGTGATTTGAACCTTTGGATCAATGGCTACAAAATCTCCGTTTTGAATGCCTAGCTTTTGTGTATCCTCTTTTGATTTGACAACTTCATCAATGCGGACTTCCATATTGTCGATGGTTCTCTGTTTACTAGAAGCGTCTTTATATACATGGGCAGCCGGAGAAGTGGATAAGATCGTTCCACTATATGCTTTGCCATCTCTTGTATAAATACGACAATATTCACCGTCAAGGGTTGGAATAAGTGGACCACCTAAATTGGTAAGCGCTAGTTTTCCATCTGCTTTAATAGAGCGTACCATAAGTCCTAAGGTATCGCAATGGGCACAAAGTCCGACTGTTTTATCATGACTTTTCCCTTCTACATAAATGAGCAGATTTCCTTTATTGGTGCGCTTTGTACGATACCCCATGGATTGTACTTCCTGTTCTACAAAGGAAATTGCTTGTTGCGTATAACCGGTAGGAGAGTCGATGGATAATAACTCCTTGGCAAATTGTAACACATATTCTTTCTGCATAATGTCCTCCTTTAATTTAAAATATATACACCATCACTGCCGTCGATTTCTTTAACCTTGACCTTGATGATTTCATCAATCGAGCTTGGAATGTTTTTTCCGATATAATCGGCGCGAATCGGTAATTCCCGATGCCCGCGATCTACCAAAACGGCGAGCTGAATTTCTTTGGCACGCCCGAAATACATGATCGCGTCCATGGCAGCTCGAACGGTTCTTCCTTTAAATAAAACGTCGTCTACTAGGATTACTTTTTTATCTTTTACGGGAAGCTTGGCTTTTGGCAGTGGAGATGGATTTACATGGTCGTCGCGCCAATGAAAAACATCAAGGGCGTAGCATTCGAGCTGCTTTCCTTCTACTTGGGCGATATGCTCGCATAAGCGCTTGGCTAATACCTCACCACGTGTTTTGATTCCGACCAATACAATATCCTCGATTCCTTTGTTGTGTTCGATAATTTCATGTGTAATACGGCGCAAAGAGCGCTGCATTCCTAAGGCATCTATGATTTCCTTCAATTTTTAAAACCTGCCTTTCTTTCATTACTTTTAGTATAACGAATTGCCTGCTTTTCTGCAATCCTTTCCAAGAATATGAGAGTATTTTCGTTTGATAAGACAGTGCTTTTGATGGATTGATATGGATAAAACGATAGTTTTTTGATTGGAATGCTAAAAAAGTAGAGGATAGCGGTGGATATATGTTTTGCGGATATAGAAACATTTGATGGGGAATGGTATAATAGGCGTGTTGATGCAAAGAAAAATATCAAGGTATGAAATAATATAGATTTCATGAAAAATATTAAAAATGTGAGGAGTTATAGAAATATGATACATGTGCTTTTCGTATGTCATGGTAATATTTGCCGCAGTACCATGAGTCAGTTCGTGATGCAGTATTTAGTTGAAGCGCAGCAGCTGCAAGATCAATTTTATATTGATTCAGCAGCTACCAGTCGTGAAGAAATCGGCAATGATGTACACTATGGTACAAAGGCTAAATTAAGGGAAATGAATATACCGTTCACGCATCACGCTGCTCGCCAAATGACGAAAAAGGACTATACGGATTTCGATTATTTAATCGGTATGGACGAAGCCAATTTGCGCAATATGCAGCGTATTAGCGGTGGCGATCCACAGCATAAGATATATAGCTTGTTAAGCTTTGCTGGTCGCAGAGATAGTATTGCAGATCCATGGTATACCGGCAATTTTGATGCGACTTTTCAAGATGTATGGGAAGGCTGCAATGCATTATTGGAAACATTAAAAAAAGAGCTTTAGTATTGGTTATGATAAGTTAGGAATAAATAGAGGGAAGCAGATAGAAAATATCGGCTTCCCTTTTTATCAAAAATATCAATATTTTTATAGTACGTAATTTCAATCATTTGCTAATTACATAATAGTAGTATTTATAGTAGCTTTATTTCTGACCTATACCTTTTAAGCTTTCGCATATCCTTAACCAAATATGGCAATGTGATGTCCGGCATGTATGAAGTATATTTTCTATACGAAATCTGTTTTTACTACTCTCATTGTTTAAGCAACTGTTAAATCCATAATATATGGTTATTGATTGCCTTCATCGCTTTCGTTTGAATCCATTGCTGTTTCGTCCATTGCCGCATGAATCATTTTTTGTGTAATGGTAAATTCTGCTTTCTTACCGGAAGCTGCCTCAATCGTAAGGGTATAGGTGGCAGTGTTATCAGCATTGAGTAAAAAGTAGACGGTGAAGTCGCCTTTTTGAATGTCAATAGGACCGACGTTTGTTGTTGCACCATCTGTTAGATAAATTTTACCGTTTTCATCTCCGCTGCAAGTTAAATCTAAACGCAGCATATCATCATCAAGAGAGGCCTCCAAGCCGGATAGTGTAGCATCATAATCACCTTTTCGCTCACTCTCCTTTACTATCTCTTTTTGGTTGGAGGGAGTGGAAGCGGTATTGTCTTTTTCCTTCTTTGCTTGATCCTGCTTTGCATCATTCTTTGAGGTAGCTTCCTGTTGTGATGTGGAGGTTTGCTGTGAAGATTTTTCGGGCTTAAGCTTTTCCTCCTTACTACAACCTGCTAGTCCGAATACAAGTGCTGCGATAAAGCATACCACGAATAGTTTTTTCCATAATACAATTTGTTTTTTCATAGCTATCATAAGCATGGAATCCCATACTTCTCCTTAGCTTTATTGTATCACGCTTTTCTTTAAAAACAATATATAAGAGTATTGCATAGCCATCAGAAATGCAAAAGACCTACTAGGAAAAAGCAGGTAAAAATTGTGAAAAAAATAACGAATATCGGAAATCGAAAATGCTTAACGCTTTCATATAAATTTATGTTTTAAATTTATTGCTTTTATCGAAAATGCGAGTATAATAGGTTTTTGTTTTTGGAGGAAATACTATGGATTCTTATGGTTTTTTATTAGACGTTGCGCTTATTTTGATAAGTACAAAGCTATTTGGCTTAATAACAAAGCGTATTGAAATGCCTCAGGTTGTTGGGGCGTTGTTAGCCGGAATTATTTTAGGTCCGGGTATGTTAGGAATTCTGCATGAAACAGAATTTATGAATCAGATTGCGGAGATCGGTGTTATCGTGCTGATGTTTTCCGCCGGTTTGGAAACGGATATGGAGGAGCTTAAAAAGACCGGAGGCTCCAGCTTCGTAATTGCGGTCATCGGTGTACTTGTACCTCTTGCCTTCGGTTATGTGCTGACTTCTTTCTATAATACCAGTCCAAATGCCTTTTTGGAAAATATGTTTATCGGTATTATCTTAACAGCAACCTCCGTAAGTATTACAGTTGAAACCCTAAAGGAAATGGGCAAGCTGAATACAGCAAGTGGAAATGCAATTTTAGGAGCTGCCTTAATTGATGATATCTTGGGGATTATCGGATTAACTGTAATTACCGGAATGGCAGATACAAGTGTAAATCTTATGGCTGTATTGTTGAAAATCGTATTGTTCTTTGTATTTAGTGGTGTGGTTGGCTTCTTTGCTAGAAAGCTTGTTAAGTATTGGTTTGATCGCCACGATAATACTTTGCGTAGATTTTCCGTATTATCATTTGCATTCTGCTTGATTTTCGCTTATGTTGCAGAGCACTTCTTTGGTGTAGCCGATATTACCGGAGCCTTTATTGCCGGTTTGATTATTTCCAATACAAGTAAATGTACGTATGTAGCATCACGTATCGAAACTTTATCTTATATGCTGATTTCACCGGTTTTCTTTGCTAGCATCGGATTGAAGGTCGTATTACCAGAACTAAGTACACAAATCTTGATCTTCTCTATCTTGCTTTGCGTTGCTGCATTGTTATCGAAAATTATCGGTTGTGGTTTAGGAGCTCGTTGCTGCGGCTTTACAAATGTACAGAGCGTACGTATCGGTGTCGGTATGATTTCACGTGGTGAGGTTGCCTTAATTGTTGCGTCTAAAGGAATTGCATTGGGACTTATGCAGGAGCAATTCTTCGGACCGGTTATCATCATGGTTGTATTCACTACGGTAATTACACCAGTATTATTGAAATTTGTCTTTAAGGAGCGTGCAAATGATCCGGATATTGCGGCTGTTCATAGTGAATTGCTTGAGCATTATGAAGAAGTAGAGGCTTACGAGGCTGCTTCTCAGGCGATGTTGGATCAGCATATTCGTATGAAAGAAAACGAAGCAACTCAAGAAAGTTAGATGTCCGATTGCGACATCTTTTTCTTTATGTGGAGAAATTATAAAATGTAAAAAATAGTTACTTATTTTTCAAGTTCTATGGTAAAATAGTAACGTTTCGTATATTTCTGCTAGTATGGTGCAGATGTTTCTACCCCAAGCCAGACACTTTGGGACTACGAATCAGTTTTTGTAATGAATGCTGATTCTCGTAAATCTGGTTGCGAGAATTTTTATTTTGGAGGAAGTATGGAAGAAAACAAAAAAGACACAATTTATCAACTCGATGGTACCGTACCATTGAAAAAGGCGATTCCACTTGGAATCCAGCATATCTTAGCAATGTTCTTAGGGAACATTTCACCATTGATCATCATTTGCGGAATGCTGCAAATGAGTGGTGCATTGAAGATGACCTTGATTCAGAATGCGATGTTTGTTGCCGGTGTAGCGACTCTGATTCAACTTTATCCGATTTGGAAAGTTGGAGCACGCTTGCCAATCGTTATGGGAACAAGTTCCGGCTTTATCGGTACGGCAAAAGCAATCGGTGCATCGTTTGGATACGGTGCTTTGATGGGGGCAAGCTTTATCGGTGGTATTTTCGAGATGGTGCTGGGCTTCTTTATTAAGCCATTGCGCAAATTGTTTCCACCTGTTGTTACCAGTCTTGTAATCATTTCTATCGGTTTATCCTTATTGCCGGTTGGAATTAACTATTTCGGTGGTGGCAGCGGTGCAGCTGATTTCGGTGCACCGAATCACTTGTTGGTTGGTACTTTTGTTATTATCGTTATTTTGGTTGCTAAGCAATTTAAAGGAACGATCAATAATGCTTCGATCCTAATCGGTATCGTAGCCGGGTATCTTTTGGCAATCTGTCTTGGTATGGTAGATTTCACACAGGTTAAAGAAGCTAGTTGGATTGCTTTTCCACAGCTTATGCCGGTAGGATTTGAGTTTAATATGCAGGCAATTATCGCCATGGGAATTATGTTTGTTGCGACAACGGTAGAAACGATTGGAGATACCAGTGGAATCTGTAATGGTGGTTTGAATCGTGAGCCAAGTATTCGTGAATTGCAGGGATCTGTATTGGCAGATGGTTTTGGTTCTATTGTCGGTGCGCTTTTTGGGGTGCTGCCAAATACTTCCTTTTCTCAAAATGTCGGCTTGGTAACCGTAACTAAGGTCGTTAATCGCTTTGTCATTATGACCGGTGCCGTATTCCTATTGCTTTGTGGCTTCTGTCCGAAGCTGAGTGCATTATTTTCGGTAATGCCACAGTCTGTGCTGGGGGGAGCTGCGGTTATTATGTTTGCGATGATTTTAGTAAGTGGTATTCAATCTCTTACCAGACAGCCACTAACAGAACGTGATGGCTTGATTGTTGCATTGGCAATCGGAATCGGAGTTGGAATCGGAAATGTACCTGCGGTGCTTGCTCAGCTTCCGGAATGGGTAAGCAATATCTTCGCTCAAAACGGTATCATTATGACCTTTGTAATTGCAACGGTATTAAATTTGATTTTGCCAAAGCGTGCAGAGGATAAGGCGAAGGAAGTACAGCTAAGCGAGGAATAAGATGAAGATTTTTCTAACCGGTGAAAAGGGAGTAGGAAAATCCACATGTATTCAAGAAATTATCAAGGAGTGTCAGATAAGCGTTTGTGGCTTTATGACACTTCCTTTTTATGAAGAAAATAAGCGTGTTGGCTTTATGTTGCATGCTCTAGTGGATAGAGAAATCAATGATGTACGTTTTTCAAAACAAAAAGAGGTAATTCCCAATGTTTTCAATAGCTTTGGGGTTGAGGTGTTAAAGGAATGTTTACATTATCGGAATCGTTTTTTGATTTTAGATGAAATCGGCTTCTTAGAACAAAATGAAACAGCATATTTAGCACAGCTTAAAGAAAATATTGATGCCTTTAATAACAT
This sequence comes from Amedibacillus dolichus DSM 3991, assembly GCF_000154285.1. Classification (GTDB taxonomy): domain Bacteria; phylum Bacillota_I; class Bacilli_A; order Erysipelotrichales; family Erysipelotrichaceae; genus Amedibacillus; species Amedibacillus dolichus. Next base: position 34,959 of record NZ_DS483463.1, read on the forward strand.
TATTGGTGTTTTACGCAAATGTGATATACAATATATAGTAGAGATAAAAAAACGGAAAGATGTCTTGCTTTTGGATTTTGACAAGCTGTCAAAAAACGAGGTTAAGACCTTACTGAAAATGTATGTGGAGGATAGCTTATGAAAAAAATGACGGCTTTCTGCCTTGCAGTCATGATGAGCCTTTCTTTGTTTGGTTGCAGCCAAGCGCAGCAGGTAGAAGGAATTACAATCGTTGATCAAGGTGGACGTAAGGTAACGTTGGAAAAACCGGCGGAAAAAGTTGCAAGCGGCTATTATATCGCTACAACAACGATCATCGGCTTAGGTGGAGAGGACATGCTTACCGGTGTGGAAATGAAGGCGGAAACGCGCCCGATTTATAAAGCGGCAGCTTCGAAGCTCTTAGATTTGCCGGCTTTGGGAAATAAAAAGATGTTTCATGTGGAAGAATGTGCAAAAGCAGATCCGGACGTTGTTTTTTTGCCGGTAAGCTTAAAGGAATATGCAGCACAGCTTGAGGAATTGGGAATCGCAACGGTTTTATTAAATCCGGAAACCCAGGAGCAGTATGACGAGGCGGTTCAAATCATTGCTAAGGTATGCGGTAAGGAAGAGGCTGCGGAAGATTATTTTGCTTATCGTAAGGAATTGTATGATACGTATTTGGATTTTGAGGCAGATGACAGTAAGCAAGTATATATGGCAGGACTTGATTTGCTTCAGGCTGCGGGTAAGGATATGTATCAGGCAGAGGTGATTCATGATGCAAAAGGCATCAACGCTTATGCGCAGGAAGGTAATCGTGGCTGGCAAAGCATCAATGTGGAAACTCTATTATCCTTAAATCCGGCTTATATCCTACTTGAAAACGGAGGAATAACAAGCGAGGAAGTGTATGCGGATGAAAGTCTGCAAGAACTGAGGGCAGTTAAAAATAAACAGGTATATGTTTTTCCCAGTGCTTTGGAAACATGGGATACCCCAAACCTTTCCAGTTGTTTAGGAACATTATGGTGTGCTGCGATTCTTTATCCGCAAGAGGTTTCTATGGAGGCTGTGGAAAAAGAGGCAATAGACTTCTACAAGCAGTTTTATGATATTGATGTAACAGGAGAACAATTAGGTTTCTGATATGAAAAAGGGAATGATGGCAGCGCTCTTGTTTACAACAATGTTGGCGGCTTTATTTATAGGACGATATGGCAGCAGCATAGAGGAGGTTTTGCAGGCACTTATGCAGCAAGGAGATATGCTTACGCAAAGGCTAATATGGAACATACGTATGCCACGCATGCTGCTTGTGGTAATGAGTGGAGGAGCCCTTGCTGTTTCCGGCTATATCTTTCAAACGATTTTCAAAAATCCCTTAGCTAGCGGTGATGTTATTGGGGCAGCAAGTGGCTGTTCTTTAGGAGCGGCAATTGCCATTTTAACTGCCGGAGGTATGTTTGCCTTGCAGCTGTATTCCTTTCTTGGAGGAATGCTGGCAGTAGTATTAACGATGCTGTTGGCACATCGTATAAAAGGAAATCGTGTGTTGAATCTCGTTGTAATCGGTATTGTTGTACAAGCAATCATGAGTGCTGCTTTGATGCTTTTAAAAATCAGTGCTGATCCAAACCAAGAGCTTGCCAGTATAGAATATTGGTTGATGGGAGGCTTTTCCAATGCTACTTGGACAAGTGTCGGAATTGCGTTCATCTTGATTGCGGTTAGCTTTGCTTTGCTGTATCTTTTTCGTTGGCAAATACAAATGCTGGCTTTTGGTGAGGAAGCAAGAACCATGGGAATTTCCACACGAATGATAACTGTGATTGCTTTGCTGTTAGCCACTTTGCTTGTTTCCAGTGTGATAAGCTTTGCCGGTGTGGTAAGCTGGGTAGGTCTGCTGATTCCGCATATCGTACGTCAAATACATAAACAGATGGTTTCAAAAAGCCTGGGTTTTACCTTTTTATGTGGTGCTTGGTTTTTATTAGTCTGTGATATTCTTTCACGTTCGTTATTTGTAATCGAATTGCCGATCAGTATTTTAACAAGTTTTTTCGGGGCGGTATGTTTGCTTGTGCTTTTTGTGAAGGGAAGATTGCGATTATGATTCGGGTAAGACAATTATCACTTTGCTTGCAAAAGCAAAAAATACTAGAAAGCATTAGCTTTACGCTTCATAAAGGACGCATGGTTATGCTGCTTGGAGAAAACGGAGCAGGTAAAACCAGCTTATTAAAAAGTATGTTGCGCTATTATCCATTAAGTGGTGGACAAGTTTTATATTGTGGCATTGATTGTGCTGCCTTACGTGATAAAGAGCATGCGGCAATCTTTAGCTATGCTGCACAGATGAAAGAGCTGGTTGAAGATATGCTTGTGGAGGACTGCATCGTAGCAGGACGTACACGTTGCTTATCCGTATTGGCAATGCCTAAGAAACAGGATTATGAAGCAGTGGACAGCTGGCTGAAAAAATTAAATATTGAGCATTTAAAGGGCAAGTATTTACATGAAATCAGTGGCGGTGAGCTACAGCTTGTATATTTAGCGAAGGCATTGATACAAGATGCACAGGTGATGCTGATGGACGAGCCCTGCACATATTTGGATATCCATAAGCAGCATGTCTTTATGGAAAAGATAAAGGAGCTGAAGGGAGAGGAGAAAAGCATTCTTATGAGCATGCACGATCCCCGTCTTGCCTTAGCTTATGGAGATGAAATTTTAATTTTACATGAAGGAAGTCTATACGCCCATCTGCGTAAGGAAGATGGAAATATGAAAGAGCAGCTTTATGAAGCTTATAAGGAATTGTATGGCAGCAGCTTTGCTGTTGATACAAAGGAAGATCGAATATAAAAAAGGAGAGATACTTATGCTGCGTATTCAACAATATGTTAAAGCACAATCGCTAGAGGAAGCTTATACATTGCTAACTAAAAACCGCAACAATCAAATTCTTGGTGGTATGTGTTGGCTGAAAATGGAGGATCGCCTGATTCCCTGTGCGATTGATTTAGGTGATTTGGGATTGGACAAAATTGAAGAAAGTGAAGATGTATTTACCATCGGCGCAATGACAACATTGCGAACTTTAGAAACACATGCTTCCTTGAACGCATGGTGTGATCATATTATTCGTGATAGTGTAAAGGATATCGTTGGTGTACAGCTACGTAATTTAGCAACTCTTGGTGGCAGCCTGTATTCCCGCTTTGGCTTTTCTGATGTATTAACCGCTTTTTTATGCTTGGATTGTGATGTCGTGCTTTATCATGGCGGAGTCATACCATTAGCGAAATTCGTACAGATGCCATATATGCGAGATATCATTACCCATGTGATCGTACATAAAAACAAAGAGCGAAAGGCATTTGCCTGCGTACGTAAAAGTGCAACGGATTTATCACTATTAAATATATCCGCAAGCACGTATGAAAAAGGCTATGTAATTTGTGTTGGAGCACGACCATATAAGGCGGTACGTTTCGAGATTGAAAAGTTAGCAGTCGAAGAGGTTTGCCAAGTGGTAAGTGAGCAGGTAGAACTTGATGATAATATGCGTGCTAGTAAGGAATATCGCCGAAAATTAGTAGGGGCTTTATGCAGACGAGTGTTAGAGCAATTGGAGGGAAAGGTATGCAAGTAAGTATTCATGTAAACGGAACACTTATCAAAGATGATATTCAGCCGGATATGGTGCTGCTTGATTTTTTAAGAGCGCATGGCTATTTTAGTGTGAAGCGTGGTTGTGAAACAACAAACTGCGGACTTTGTACAGTGTGGGTAGATGAAAAGCCTATTCTTTCTTGTAGTATGTTAGCTGTTCGTGTAGATGGAAAAAAGGTTACTACTTTAGAGGGATTAGAAAAGGAAGCACATGAATTCGCACAGTTTATGGCGAAGGAAGGTGCTGAACAATGCGGATATTGTTCTCCTGGCTTTATTATGAATGTGCTTGCTATGGAACGTGAGCTAAAGAATCCAACCCGTGAGGAAATTAATCATTACTTAGCAGGAAATTTATGCCGTTGCACTGGCTATATGGGACAGATGCGAGCTTTGGAAAAGTATTTCGCACGTCATAAGGAGGCATAGGATCATGAAATATATCAACCAGCCTATCGTGAAAAAAGATGCGTATGCTCTACTTAGTGGAAAACCGGTTTATTGCGATGATTTGGCATTAAAGGACTGCTTGATTATTAAGCTTTTACGCTCCCCTCATGCACATGCCAAAATTCGTAGCATTGATACAACAAGCGCTTTGCGCATTCCCGGTATTGTAGCTATTTATACATATAAAGATGTACCATCATCTCGTTTTACCTTAGCAGGACAATCTTATCCAGAGCCTTCTCCATACGATCGTAAGATCTTAGATGAAATTGTGCGTTATGTAGGAGATGAAGTCGCGATTGTTGTAGGAACAGATGAGAGTTGCTGCGAAAAAGCGATGAAGCTTATCAAGGTTGATTATGAAGTATATGATGCGGTAATTGATTTTCGTCAGGCAATCGATCATTCGGTAGTCGTACATAAGGAAGATGACTATAAAATGCTTTGTGAGATTGGAAATGAGCGTCAGCGTAATATCTGTTGCAGCGGAGCAAGTGTAATCGGTGATGTTGAGCGTGTTTTATCGGATTGTGATGTGGTGTTGGAACGAGTTTATCATACGAAGGCCAATGCACAGGCAATGATGGAAACCTTCCGCAGTTATGCATATATAGATGCCTATGAGCGCTTAAATGTAGTAAGCTCTACACAGATTCCTTTCCATGTTCGCCGGATCTTATCCAATGCATTGGAAATTTCGAAAAGTAAGATTCGTGTTGTAAAGCCACGCATCGGTGGTGGCTTTGGAGCTAAACAAACCGGCTGCTGTGAAATTTTTGCGGCTTTTGTAACATGGAAACTTAAAAAGCCAAGTAAAATTGTATATACACGCGAAGAGACCTTTACAGCCAGCAATTCACGTCATGAAATGCAGATGCGTGTGAAAATCGGTGCTGATAAAGAAGGTATCATCAAAGCGATTGATTTGTATACCTTGTCCAATACCGGAGCGTATGGAGAGCATGCACCTACAACGGTCGGTTTATCCGGACATAAGTCTTTACCACTTTATAATCATGTGGAAGCAAGTCGTTTTACGTATGATGTAGTATATACCAATACGATGCAAGCAGGTGCTTATCGAGGCTATGGGGCAACGCAAGGTTTGTTTGCAATAGAATCCATTGTAAATGAGTTGGCAGATGAACTGCAAATTGATCCATGTGAGCTGCGCTTGAAGAATATGGTTCGTGAAGGGGAAGTTATGGGGCAGTATTACAATGAAAAACTTCAAAGCTGTACATTGGATCGCTGTCTGTTAAAAGCGATGGAAATGATCGATTGGAAGAACAAGCCGTTAAAGCGTGATATGGGGGATAAGGTACGTGGTTTAGGTGTTGCACTTGCTATGCAGGGATCCGGTATTGCTAATATTGATATCGGTACTGTAGATATTAAATTACAAGATGATGGTTTTTATACGTTATCCATTGGCGCAACCGATATGGGAACAGGCTGTGATACGGTTTTAGCGCAAATAGCAGCTGAATGTTTAGAATGTGATATTGATCAAATCGTAACCCTTGGTGTAGATACCGATGCTTCTCCTTATGATACGGGCTCCTACGCATCGGCAACAACCTATGTAACGGGTATGGCTGTGGTAAAGGCTTGCGAGGAATTAAAACAAAAAATGATTGTTGAAGCGAGTGTTTTTATGGAGGTTGATCCTTCGCATATCAGCTTTGATGGCAATATGATTTATGCCATTGAGGATCATAAAGAAATGAGCCTAAAGGATTTTGCAGATGCATGCTTTGGCGGACATAAAGGAATTGCGATGATAGCTAGTGCATCGCATGTTTCACCAACTTCACCGCCTCCGTTTATGGTAGGTATTGCCGAAGTTGATGTCGATAAGGCAACCGGTGAAATTATTTTACATGACTATGTTTCTGTTGTGGATTGTGGTACGATCATCAATAGTAATCTTGCTCGCATTCAAGCTGAGGGAGGCATTGCACAAGGAATCGGCATGGCTTTATATGAAGATGTTACATATTCTACGTCCGGTAAAATGCGTAATAATTCTTTTATGCAATATAAAATACCAACACGTATGGACGTTGGAAAGATTCGAGTTGATTTTGAAAGCAGCTATGAAAGCAGTGGACCATTTGGAGCAAAATCCATCGGAGAGGTTGTTATCAATACACCGGCTCCAGCGATTGCCTCTGCTTGTGCACATGCAACCGGATTTCAAGTGCGTACCTTACCGATTACCGCTGAAAAGCTGCTGTTGAAAAAAGATGAAGATTGATTTGATCATTCCGGCGGCTGGTTTTGCCAGTCGCTTTCCTGTAAATAAACTGCTTTACTCTTTGCATGGAAAATGTATATTGGAGCATGTTTTAGATGTAGTAGAGCAATTGGATTTTCATGCTATTTATGTGGTTACGCAGTATCCAGAGATAAAGCAGCTGCTAAGCAAACGAAAGGCTGTCTGTGTTTGGAATCCACAACCGCAAAAAGGCTTATCTTCTTCCTTGTTGGTGGGGTTGCAGGAATGTAAAGATGCAGATGCAGTAATGTTTTTGAATGGAGATATGCCATATATTAAGAAGGAAAGTCTTGTACGTATGATGGTGCTAGCAAGCGATGAGCATATTGTTTGTGGAAGATATCAAGGTATGATTCAAAACCCGATGCTTTTTCCGATTTGTTATCGTGAGGAATTGGAGAGGCTGTCGGGTGATCGGGGGGCAAAAGGGATAGCGCTATATCATTTAGAAAGCTGTCGGTTTGTAGAGTTAAGTGAAAAAGAGGTATGTGATGTCGATACCTTAGCTGATATTTATGAAAATTAGCATACGGATTGCTTCATAATAGTTTGTGAAGGTAGAAAAAAAGTATAATTACATTTATCTCTTTAGGGGATTGTGGTAAACTAAAGGAGTAAAATACATACATAAGGAGAGTTTGAAAATGAAACAGGATATGATTGTTATTTTAGACTTAGGAAGCAGTGAGAATACGACACTTGCCAGAGAAATTCGTGCTCTTGGTGTTTACAGTGAGATTCACCCGCATGATATTACGAAGGAAGAATTAAATCAATTGCCAAATGTTAAGGGTGTAATTTTGAATGGTGGAGAGCATCGTCATGTTGATGGTAAGGATATTGATGTTTTGCCGGAAATTTATGAAGCTGGCTATCCTGTGATTGCGATTGATCATGCTTTGGCATGCTGCGAGGTAAAATTAAGTGCTTATCCAACAGAAGAACAGCTGAAGGATTTTGTGTTTGCTACTTGTAAGGCAGAAGCGAATTGGAATATGAAGAACTTTGTTGCGGATCAAGTGGAACGCATTCGTTCGCAGGTTGGTGATAAAAAAGTATTGTTGGCATTATCCGGTGGAGTGGATTCTTCTGTTGTTGCGGCAATGCTGATCAAGGCTATTGGTAAGCAATTGGTGTGTGTGCATGTAAATCATGGCTTGATGCGTAAGGGCGAGTCTGAAAGTGTTGTGGAAGTATTTAAAAATCAAATGGACGCAAATCTTGTTTATGTTGATGCAAGTGAACGTTTTTTGAAAAAGCTTGAAAATGTTGACGATCCCGAAGCAAAGCGCAAGATTATCGGTGCTGAGTTTATTCGCGTTTTTGAGGAAGAGGCTCGTAAATTGGAAGGAATTGATTTCTTAGCACAAGGAACGATTTATCCGGATATTGTGGAGAGTGGGACAAAGACTGCGAAGGTAGTTAAATCACATCATAATGTGGGCGGTCTTCCTGAAGATTTGGAATTTGAATTGGTAGAGCCATTGTATTATCTGTTTAAAGATGAAGTACGTGCATGTGGTGTGGAGCTAGGTTTACCTCATGATATGGTATATCGTCAGCCATTCCCGGGACCGGGCTTAGGTGTTCGCTGTCTTGGAGCGATTACAAGGGAACGTTTGGAGGCAGTTCGTGAATCTGATGCGATTCTTCGTGAAGAATTTGCGAAGAGTGGTTTGGATCAAAAGGTTTGGCAGTATTTTACCATTGTTCCTGATTTTAAATCCGTTGGTGTGAAGAATAATGCTAGGTGCTTTGAGTATCCGGTGATTCTGCGTGCGGTGAATACGATTGATGCGATGACGGCTTCTATTGAACAGATTGATTGGGCAATCTTGGAGAAGATTACAGATCGTATTTTGAAAGAGGTACCGAATGTAAATCGTGTGTGCTATGATTTGACACCGAAACCATGCGGAACGATTGAGTGGGAATAGACCGTCATAGTTTATATTTTATAGTGAAAGCCCAAAATACTGGGCTTTTTTCTTATGTTTGTGGGAGATACCTGTTATAAAGTATCTGATTTTAATGTAGATATCCCAAAAATTAAAGTGTTGTGAGTACAGGAAATGTACTCGTGATGTAAATGTGATGTAAAAAATATTGATAGCCATGAGAATGGAGATAAAAAAGAAGAAAACCATGATGATTTTCTTCTGACTTACAAATAATAATCCACCGAATTGGTGTTTATTTTTGGTTGCTTTCAACTATATGTGGATTTGGGAATCCATCAGTAAATATTCTAGTAAGTAATTCGTTACACTTTGGGCAATTTACATCTTCGAAATCTCGATTTCCTTCCCAAACAGATTTATCTTCATACTCCACGATGCATCCACAATTAGGACACTTAATTTTCTTCATTAATTTCATCTCCTTTTTACTTTTCATAAAATATGATTTATTTTTTAACTTTAATGAGTCGCCTATATTATATCAAATCTAACTTATCATAGATACCACTGTGACAAAATTGATATATTAGAAATTAACAAACGAAAAAGAAGGCGGTTAAGCCTTTATAGATGCTCTATCTTGCCTGCTCAATTAAGAGTGGGGAAGTAGGTGGAGAATCGATTGCTTCTTGATCTTTAATCTGAATGATTTGATCAAGGTAATCTGCTAATTGATTTTGTTTATTAGGATATAAATGCGAGTAAGTTTGAAGTGTTGTTTCAATCTTTTCGTGTCCTAATCTTTCTTGCACAAGATTTGGTTGCATACCTAATTCAATTAAATAACTGGCATGACTATGTCTTAAATCATGAACTCTGATATGTTTTACATTTGCTTTATCAGCATAATAATCAAGATCTCTTTTGAGTCTTTGTTTATTGGTCATGAAGACTTGTTCATTTTGATCGATGAAGTAAAACTTATCGATGTATTGTTTGATCATATCACTCAAGAATTTAGGCATAGTAACATGTCGTTTTGACTTTGGTGTTTTCGTATCGGTTACGATATATTGTCCATGCTCATATTGTGCTGATTTATTGACATCAATATATCGTTTGGCGAAATTTATATCTTTTAGTTGTAATGCAATGAGTTCGCCAACACGTAGTCCAGTATAGAATAAGACATTAAATTGGATGAAGCAGGATTCATCATCTACTACTTCGATAAATCGATCAAATTCTTCTTTTGTCCAAAAGTTGATGGCTTGTGGATTTTTTGTGCCAATCTTTTGTACTTTTCGTAAAGGGTTATTAGTTAATCCATAGAACTTTTCCGCATGGTTGAAGATGGCTCTTATTTGATTATAAATCGTTCTGACATAAGTAGGTGCTAATCCTAAACTTAAGATTTAGTTTTGCCATCGTATGATATCGGATACCAATATTTTTGACATGATCTTATCGCCAAGTAAGGGCAAGATATATTTCTTACAAATAGCATCTTTTGTTTCTTTGGTATTATATCGAATGCGATGTTCTAAATCTTTGGAATAGATTTCATAAAATTGATTGATTGTCATATCAACATCATTTGTATGGTTAGCTAGAAAATCATTTTCCCAAGCTTTTGCTTCTTTCTTGGTCTTAAAACCACGCTTGGCTGTTCGTTTCTTTTCACCATAATAATCTTCATAGGTAAGGGTAACAATCCATGTACCTCGTTTTTCATCTTTATAAACCGACATAACATTACCTCCATTAATTGCTGTTAATATAATAGTTTTCGAAGAAGAATTTTCTTGATGTTTTACCTCGAACTGTCATATAGCCTTTCTTTTCTAATTTGGTATTTAAGATAATGATAATGCGATATGCAGTTGCTTTACTGACACCTAGTAATTCCATAATTTCATATACAGTAATCATAATGTTAACCTCCTTTGTTACTGATACTAAAAAAGCACCAGCAAGAAAGAATCATTACTTGGTGCTTAATTTACACTCTTTTACTAGTTCGCTGACAGAAATACCCAAAGCTCTTGCGATTTTGCATAGAACATAAATGGTCATATTTCGTTTTCCAGTTTCCACATCAAACAAGTATTGAACATGTAGATCACATTGTCTTGCAAGTTCAGCTCTTGCCATATTCTTTTCGCTTCTTAATTTCGCAATGCGTATTCCTAAATCCTGTATTAGAGTCTTTTCTTCTTGGTCGAATACCATTTTATGCGATCTTGTCGTCATTTCGTCATCACCTTTCGTTACTATTGCCTTTGGCAATACAACATATACCACAACACTTTGTATATATCTAGCGCAAAGAATTCAATAACTTACAAAGCAGGCAGAATCTATATAAACTCTGCCTGTTTAATCTGTTATCAAATCAAAATAATTGATTGCTTATCAATAATCGATATTTTTCGTGTCCCTCGATCTTGGGCATGACTAATCAATGATGGGTATCATTTCACTGGAATTACACCACTCCCGACCTAGGAGGCACTTTCGTGGAGTATCATTACTATAAGGTCATGGCGAAATAGATTACCAATCTATTTCATCGTCTTGTATGAATCGCTCGCTAATACTATTAGGTCTTGGCGTACAAACGAAAGTCGCTCTCTTATAACAGCTACGAACTGTATGTAGTTAACCATGGCTATTCAAAATGTCAAAGAACCACACTCTTATTTCATTTGAAAGAAGAGAGGAGAGGGAGTAATGGGGAAATTCCCCCTCAAGTAGATAAGGAATTTCAAGACAAAGTGAGTACTTTTATTTTCATATTTTTAATAACTTTCTTAATTTACGAAGTAATGCACGATGTCTTTTGCTGATGGTTGTTTGTTTTTGGTTGGTCTTTCTAGCATATTCACGATCAGACATTCCATCATAATAAACAGCTTGAATGAGATTTCTTTCTTCATCAGATAAAGAAGCTAATTTATCTCTTAATTCTTCAATCATGATATTTTTCATAGCATTATCATGCGTTGGATCTAAATCTTTCACAGTTTCTAGTTCTACTGAATTTCTTTCATAGTCATCTAAAAGATGATCTAGATAGATGCAAGTGTTTTTGATTTGACGAATAAGATAGCGTTCATGTTCCACGCTTTTCCAATAGGCTTGATAAACTTCTTTTGATACTTCAACTTTTTGCTTATTGACATAAATTGCATACTTTTTATTGTTTTCCATTTTTTATACCTCCGTTTCTGCAATCAATTTCTTGATTCGAAACAGAGGCGGAGAGCGTGCATGAGGCTTTAGAAACATAAAAAAGCCCTCCTATCTTAGAAACGCGTGTTAAAAATATACGAGTGTATATGATAAGTTGGTTTCTACTATATTTGGGCTTTTGATACTGTTTATATTTGATACAAGTAGCGATTTGTTACTGAATTTTAAACTCCTTTCACACCTTAATTTTAACACATTAAAAAACTAGGAGTTTTTGATATCTAGTGACAAAATAGTCATATTCACAGGATAGTGAATTTATAGTCTAGTTAGGCATATTTGAAACTGTTATAATTGTAGTAACGATATTACATTCAAGGAGATTGAAATAGATGATAAAGAGAGCATATTATGAGCAGGATTATGAAGATAAAGAGTATTATGAGTTAAATAAACCTAGAATATCTTCGGTTGAAGATTGGAAAGCTATTTTGCGTAATGAATTAGCTTCCAATAAAAAGGGATTTGATTTTATCGGCAATGTTTTAGTAGAAACATATTATTCGCCTAATAAAACAGTTTTTTGTCGTGATTTAGAAAAGAAAATTGGCTTAGGTGGAATTAATTTAAGGGTTGGTGATTTTAGGAATCGAATTTGTAAATCTCATATAGTGGAATTTGAAGAACAAATTAGAGACGACTCAGGAACTGATCGCTCATGGAACATTCCTTTTTACTCTAACGAAAAATTAAATAATCTTCCTGAAAATAAAGGGAAGTTCAGTTGGGTATTAAGAGATGAACTTGCTCAAGCTATGGAAGAACTAGGAATCGTAAGCAACAATGAAAGAGTGTTATTCTGCAATATCGCTTATATGAAGCACTATGATTGTTTGAATTATGAAGAAAAACCAATCAACGGTGGACAATATATTATCGATACTGGAGATGCTTTTGAAAAATATAATTTCCATAGATGTGAAGATGGCATGGTACGAGGTTTTGTTGAAACAAAATATGTTGGTGGTTATAAAAATGGAAACAGAACACCTAAACAATTACATATAGAAAATATTGATCCTAGCTATAAAGAACAAGATGAGATTGATTATGTAACAGTTGTTTTCTGTGCGAAAAATCCTGATAAAAATATTGATAAGACCGTAATTGTTGGATGGTATAAAAATGCAAAAGTATATCGTAATCGAAAAGAATATTTAGAGAGACCTTTTAATCTTGAAACGAAATATGAACATGCCATCTTATTGTCTGAAGATGAAAGAACTTTTGAAATACCAAGAGCGAAATCGAATGATGATAATATCGGATTTGGTCAAGCAAATATATGGTACGCAAATAAAAACGAGCATAAAAGTTTTGTGGATGAAGTCTTAAAATATATTGATGCGTATACAAAAGAAAAATATGAAAAAGATGTTTCAAAAGAGAATTTAACTCAAGATGATGAATTAAACGAAGAAATAACGAATCATAGATTTAATGGGGATGAAACATTTGAATATACAAAGGAAGTAGTTAAAAAGCAGGAACCTAAAATTTCATTTCATGGTGTTTTAATATATAAAAGAGAAAGAAAAAGAGCAAATAATGCCATCATTCATTCTAAACATCAGTGCGAAATTGATGCAAAGCATATTTCATTCAAGCGTAAAAATGATGGGTTTCCATATATGGAAGCACACCATCTAATTCCTATGTCAAAACAAGATTTATTCGAGTATTCACTTGATGTTGAAGAAAATATTGTTTCATTATGCAGTCAATGTCATAGAGAAATACATCATGGTGAAAATGCTGATGCATTAATAAAGAAATTATATAACGATAGAAAAAAATTACTGAAGAATAAAAAAATAGGTGTTAGTTTAGATGAATTGTTATCATATTATGGGTTTTGATAGAAAAAACAATCAAAAAATGTAACATAACACTTGAATTTTAGTGTAGTATATTCTTTTGAAAAGTTATAAATGTTATAATATTTATATTGAATCTTTGAACTATGTCATATGATTTGAAAAAATTGAATTGGGTATGTGTGAATAAACTATTTTATGCACATAGTGGGAGAAGTGTTTTTTGAAGTTTCTAATAGTTTATTATGATTCATCGATCGTGTAAGAGGTGATTTATATGATACTAACTAAAAAACAAATGACCGAAGAAGATGTTAAGCGATTGTATATTACCCCTGTTCTTGAATCAAAATGGGATAAGAACAAAATCACAATGGAGTATAGAATCACAGATGGTCGAATTAATTTAAAAGGAAATGTAGTACGGCGAATGTCTCCGAAGAAAGCAGATTATGTCTTGTGGTTAAATAAGGGGAAACCGATTGCGATTGTAGAAGCAAAAGATAATAATCACAGTATTTCGTATGGTATGCAACAGGCGAAAGAATATGCAAAAATGATGGATGTTCCTTTTGCATATAGTTCAAATGGAGATGGGTTTCAAGAATATGATTTTTTGTCAAACGAAGAAAGAACAATTGCATTAAATGAATTTCCAACTTCCGAAGAATTGCTAAAGCGATATAAAAGTGAATTAAATAAAGGAGCAGGAATATCGCGTGATGAAGAAACGGTTTTAGAGCAACCTTTCTATTCGAGTCAAAAATCATTTGATCCAAGATATTATCAGAGAAATGCAATTAATAGGACTTTAGAAGCGATCGCAAAAGGACAAGATCGTGTTTTGCTAGTTATGGCGACTGGTACTGGTAAAACATATACAGCATTTCAAATTGTATATCGCTTATTAAAAAGTGGGTTAAAAAGAAAAATATTATATTTGGCGGATAGAAATATTCTTGTGGATCAATCAATTGATCAAGATTTTTCGCCTTTGAAGAGAGTAATTCATAAAATTAATTTCAATGAAGATGATCCAAATACAATAACATCATATCAGGTATATTTTTCACTTTATCAACAACTAGCAGGAAATAGTGATGATAGTGATGACGAAGAAGTTACATCTAAACTTGCCAAATTATTTAAGAAGGACTTTTTTGATTTAATCATTGTCGATGAATGTCATAGAGGTTCAGCAAAAAAGGAAAGTAACTGGAGAAAAATTTTAGAATATTTTTCGTCTGCAGCTCAAATTGGTATGACTGCTACTCCAAAAGAAACAAAAGAGATTTCCAATATCGATTACTTTGGTGAGCCAGTGTATACTTATAGTCTAAAAGAAGGTATTGAAGATGGTTTCCTTGCTCCATTTAAAGTTATTAACATTATGACAGACATTGCTGAAGGATGGAGACCACTCGCAGGTCAAACTGATATTAATGGAAATATCATAGAGGATAGAATTTATACAAACAGTGACTTTGATTACAATATCGTCATTGAAGATCGCATCAATTCTGTAGCAAGAGAAATAACAAATTATTTGAAAAGTACTGATCGGATGCAAAAGACAATTGTATTCTGTGCGAATGAAGCTCATGCAGAACGGATGAGGATTGCACTTCATAATTTAAATAAAGATATGAATCATGATGACTATGTTGTTAGAATAACTGGCAGTGATGAATATGGAAAAAGTAAATTGAAATATTTTATCTCAACATCTCAAGAGTATCCTGTAATTGCGACAACATCCAAGCTTTTATCAACAGGTGCAGACTGTAAGATGACAAAACTGATAGTTTTAGATCAAATGATAGGATCTATGACAGAGTTTAAACAGATCATTGGTCGTGGTACGAGAATTAGAGAAAAAGATGGTAAAACACATTTTGTAGTAATGGACTTTAGAAATGTGACTAGACTATTTAGCGATCCTGAATGGGATGGACCGATTGAAGTAAACGAAGGTTATACAAATGAAGAAAAACCTGGACGACCAATAAAAGAAGTTGATGGAGATAATCCTAATGGTAAAGGTGAAGATATTATAAAAACAAAACCATTTATAGATGCGAATGGTTGTAAAGTAGAAATTATAAATAAAAAAGTTTCGGTTTATGATGCTGAAGGCAAGTTATTAAGAGTAGAAAATATTATAGATTATACAAAGACCAATATCAAAGGGGAATTTGCATCTTTAGACAATTTTATTAACACTTGGACTTGCAATAAGAAAAAAGAAGAAATATCTAATTTATTGTTACAGCAAGGCATTGACTTAAATGCATTAAAAGAAGAAAAGAATATGTCAGATGTAGATGATTTTGATTTTATTTGTCATATTGCTTTTGATCAAAAACCATTAACTAGAAAAGAAAGGGCAAATAGTGTTGAAAAATCAGACTTCTTTGGTAAGTATAGCGGAGTAGCTCGTGAAGTATTAGAAATACTTTTAGAAACATATAAAAATGAAGGCATTTATGAAATTGAAACTACGGAAGTATTGAAATTAGAACCATTCAAAAAGTATGGTACACCTTCAAAAATTGCGAGTTATTTTGGTGGGAAAACTGGCTATATAAATGCAGTTCAAAGTTTACAAAATGTTATATATGGAGTGATTTAATATGAGTAATTTATCAGGATTTGTAAAAAGTATCCGAGATATTATGCGTAACGATGCAGGTATCAACGGCGATGCTCAAAGAATTGAACAAATTGCATGGATGCTATTTTTAAAGGTATATGATGCAAAAGAACAAGACTGGGAAATGGATGAAGATGATTACATTTCTATTATTCCTGATCAATTCAAGTGGTCTAATTGGGCACATGATGATGGTTCAGGTAAGGCGATTACTGGTGATGAATTACTAGATTTCGTTAATATTGAATTGTTCCCTGCATTAAAGAATCTTGAGGTTAATAAAGAAACACCAATCAAAAAATCGATTGTTAAAACTACTTTTGAAGATGCAAATAACTATATGAAAGATGGTGTTTTGCTTCGTCAAGTTATTAATGTAATTGATAAGCTGGATTTAGGAGATTATGAAGAAAGCCATGCATTTGGAGAAATATATGAATCTATTCTGAAAGAACTTCAAAGTGCAGGTTCTTCAGGTGAGTTTTATACACCTAGAGCAGTTACCGATTTTATGGCTAAAATGATTGAACCTAAAATAGGAGAAACCATGGCAGATTTCGCCTGCGGGACAGGGGGATTTTTGACTAGCTGGATTAAAGAGTTAGAGAATAAAATACAAACAAATGAAGATAGAAGAAAATTCGATTCTTCAATTTATGGAATTGAAAAAAAGCAATTTCCTTATATGTTATGTATAACAAACATGCTTTTGCATGGTATTGATATCCCAAGAATCGAGCATGATAATTCTTTATTATATGATGTTTTAGATTATACAGATGATGACAAATTTGATGTAATTTTAATGAATCCACCCTATGGAGGAAATGAAAAAAGTGATGTGAAGAATCACTTTCCATCGGATTTAGCTAGCAGTGAAACAGCTGACTTATTTATGTCTGTGATTATGTATCGGTTGAAAGAAAATGGTAGAGTAGCAGTTATTTTACCTGATGGTTTCTTGTTTGGAACTGATAATGCAAAAGTTTCGATTAAAAAGAAATTATTGAATGAATTTAATTTGCATACAATCGTAAGAATGCCACATAGTGTATTTTCACCATATACTTCAATAACAACTAACATTTTATTCTTTGATAAGACAGGAAAAACGAAAGAGACATGGTTCTATCGTTTGGACATGCCAGAAGGATATAAGAATTTTTCTAAAACAAAACCAATGAAACTTGAACATTTTGATCCTGCGATTAAATGGTGGAATAATCGAGAAGAAATTTCAATTGATGGTTTTGACAAAGCAAAAAAATACTCAAAAGCTGAACTAGAAGAGAAAAATTACAATTTAGATTTATGTGGTTATCCTCATGAGGAAGAAGAAATATTACCTCCTAAAGATTTGATTAAAGAGTATCAAGAAAAGAGAAAAAGTTTAAACGCTGATATAGATAGAATTTTAGGACAAATTTCTGAAATCCTTGGTTTTGATTTTGAGGAGGAAGAGTAATGGAAGATAGAATGACAGCCCAACAATTGAAAAATTCAATTCTTCAAATGGCTGTTCAGGGAAAACTTGTACCTCAAGATTTAAATGATGAGCCAGCATCAGTTTTACTTAGAAGAATAAAAAAAGAAAAAGAAGAACTAATTAAGGAAGGGAAGATTAAAAAAAGTAAAACAGAATCTTTCATCTTTCGTGGTGCCGATAATCTTCATTATGAGCAGATAGGTAAAGAGGTACGATGTATTGAGGATGAATTGCCTTTTGAGATACCTGATAATTGGGAATGGGTACACATTAATGATATTGCAGAATCTTATTTAGGAAAAACACTAAATAAAACAAAAGATATTGGTGAATCTGTTCCATACTTATGTAGTATTAATATCCAATCAGATTACATTGATATGAATACTATCAAGATTGCAAAATTTAATGAGGCAGAAAAACAAAAATATTTGCTTCAAGATGGAGATTTATTAATTTGTGAAGGTGGAGATGCAGGAAGGTCAGCAGTGTGGAACAAAAATAAAACAATGTATTATCAAAATGCGTTACATCGTGTTCGCTTTTATGAAAAACTTAATCCAGTTTTTTATCAAAGAGTTCTATCTTTTTATAAAGTCTCCAAAATATTGGATAATTATTTTAAAGGTGTAACTATTAAGCATTTTGTACAAAAATCATTATTTTCAATTTATTTTCCTCTACCCCCACTCCAAGAACAACATCGAATAGTTGCAAAACTTCAAGAATTAGAACCGTTGATTGAAAAATACAGAATTGCTGAAGAACAATTACATGAACTAAATTCAAATATCAAGGATCAATTAAAGAAATCGATTCTTCAATATGCAATCGAAGGTAAACTAGTACCTCAAGATCCAAATGATGAACCTGCATCTGTATTATTAGAGCGTATTCGAGAAGAAAAACAACAACTTATCAAAGAAGGTAAAATCAAAAAAGATAAGAATGAATCCATCATTTTTAGAAGGGATAATTCTTATTATGAAAAGATAAACGGAATTGAGTATTGTATAGACAATGAAATCCCGTTTGAGATACCAAATTCATGGCAATGGGCAAGACTTAACAATATTGGGAATTGGGGAGCAGGCGCTACTCCTAGCAAATCAAATAACGAGTATTATTCGAATGGTACAATACCTTGGTTATTAACTGGAGATTTGAATGACGGATATATCACAAATATTCCAAATCATATAACAGAATTAGCTTTAGAAAAAACTTCTGTTAAACTTAATCCATCTGGTTCTGTTTTAATTGCGATGTATGGAGCAACAATTGGAAAGTTAGGAATACTGACTTTTCCAGCAACTACAAATCAAGCATGTTGCGCATGCTTAGTATACAAACCATTCTATTCAAAATACTTATTTTTCTATTTACTAGCTAATAAAAGAAACTTTGTCAAAAAAGGTGAAGGAGGGGCTCAACCTAATATTTCAAAAGAAAAAATCATAAAAACACTTATAGCAGTTCCGCCTCTCAAAGAACAAATAAGAATAGTAAATTTGTTAGGAAAAGTTATTTAACATTATTCTTATTATGAGAAGTTTGCCGAATTTACAAATAAAATTGATGATCTTATACCATTTGAAATTCCAAATACTTGGGAATGGATTAGATTAGGTACTGTAGGTGAATCAAATATTGGTTTAACATATAAATCGTCAGATATAACTAATTCAAAAGGAATTTTAGTTTTAAGATCAGGAAATATTCAAAATGGAAAAATGTCATATTGCGATAACTTATATGTTTCATGTGAAGTGCCACAAAAAGCAATGATATATAAAAATGATCTACTTATTTGTGCTAGAAACGGAAGTCGTTCTTTAGTTGGAAAGTGTGCGATTGTAGATATTGAAAAAGCATCATTTGGGGCTTTTATGACTAAATTTAGTAGTAAATTTAATCCTTATATAAAAATATTTTTAGATTCACCTACTTTTAGAAATCAATTAGATAATGTCAAAACAGAAACAATAAATCAAATCACGCAAAAAAATCTACAAAATCAATTACTTCCTTTACCTCCTTTTGAAGAACAAATTAAAATTGTTAATACGATCAACAAAATATACTCCATTCTAGATTGTTAGAATGGAGTATTGTTTTTACCAATCAATTAAATTATCAACAAGTTCTTGTTGTTCTGTGGAAGTTTTTCTTAAATATATTCTTGTGGTTTCTATACTTTCATGTCCCATTAAATCTGCTAAAAAAGCAATATCATTGCACTTTGCTAAAAAATTTTTTGCAAATCTATGGCGGAACGAATGCGGATATACCACATTAGGATTAATATCATATTTCAAAGCAAATTTTTTTAATTGCCCCGAAATTCCTCTGGTAGTAATTCTGTTCCCATATTTGTTTAAGAATATAAATCCTGTTTCCTGATTCCTAGATTTTAACCAAATCAATGCCTCTTTCTTTAATTTAACAGGAATATATATTCGTCTTAATTTACCACCTTTTGAATAAATATCGATATAGCCTAATTGCACATGTTCTACTTTTATTTGAATCAATTCACTCACTCGAGCGCCTGTAGCAGCTAGAAATCTAACTACCATATACCAATCCAAATCATCTTTTTTCAAACAATTCTTTAAATAGTTATAGTCTGCTTCGCTAATAACATTTTCAAGATAAGTTTTTTGTTGAATTTTGATAAATGGTAATTTCAAACTTCCTTTACTTAAAAATTCTAGGTAACAATTAATAGCTCTTAAACGAAGATTCACTGTTTTAGGCTTATAGTTTTCTATTAACCAAGTTTTATACTGTTTTAAATTTTTTTTATTTATATCCTCATACTGTATAAAATACTGATCAACAGCAAATACATACGAATCAATCGTATTTTTTGAAAAATTTGTTTTTTCTAAATATTCTTTAAATTGTTTACTCATAACAATCCTCCTTCGGAAGAAAATTATAAGTACAAATATTAAAGTAAGTGTGTTATGAGATTAATTTTTTCTAAAATTCGTTGTTGTTCGGTTATTGGTGGCAAAAAGATAAGCGTATTATTAAATAGTTCTTTATCTAAATGAGGTATTGCAGCGCCTTTTTTGTTATGTTTGTATTTAATTCTGTTGCATTGAAATATGATGTCTACATATTTTTCGTTAACAAAATTAGAAGTTTGTAATATTTTAAAAGTGCTTCCCATATACCCTCGGTATTTTATTTTCATTACTTCTCCCGAATTTTCACCATCAACTAAAATAACATTAGTGCCACGGGTCACTATCACTCCACTATCTTTTGTTTCTGCTTCCTTATTTCCACGTAAAACTTTTACTTCTAAATAAGGAAGTATCTCACCTTTTGATAAATTCCCGTTATTAAGCCAACAAAGATTCTTTTGTCTTGTTAAAATCCAATTAATTGGAACGCTACATTTTATTTCATCATCAATACAGAACTCTGTATTTCCAAACTTCTCATAATAAGAATTATCCCTTCTAAAAATGATGGATTCATTCTTATCTTTTTTGATTTTACCTTCTTTGATAAGTTGTTGTTTTTCTTCTCGAATACGCTCTAATAATACAGATGCAGGTTCATCATTTGGATCTTGAGGTACTAGTTTACCTTCGATTGCATATTGAAGAATCGATTTCTTTAATTGATCCTTGATATTTGAATTTAGTTCATGTAATTGTTCTTCAGCAATTCTGTATTTTTCAATCAACGGTTCTAATTCTTGAAGTTTTGCAACTATTCGATGTTGTTCTTGGAGTGGGGGAATAGGCAGTATCATTTTTGAGAGTGTTTGTCCATTACAGTTAGGTTGGGCAGTTGCAATTGTTCCTTTTTTTAGTTGACTCCAGTATAAAGAAGTTTCCATAAAATACTTAAGATATTTGGGATTAATTTCGTTATAGTTATAAACAGTTCTAATTAGATATCCTGCAAATACAGAGTCCTCGTTGATATTTTCTACCAGAAACGACTTACCAACTGTACCTCCCGTTCGAGCAAACAATATATCAAAATTATGTAGTAAATAATCAGGTATTTCATTTTCTTTAATATTACAAAAAGGAACACTATCCCATAAAACTTGATTATCCTGTATATCCGTAATTCTAACCATTTTGATTACTCCTGTATCTTTTGCAGGTGCATTATATCCATATTGGATTTTATACGAAACTTCTCCCCACGACTTCCATTCCCAATTATCAGGTATCTCAAATGGCAATTCATCTTCAATACATCGTACTTCTTTACCTATCTGCTCATAATGAAGATTATCGGCACCACGAAAGATGAAAGATTCTGTTTTACTTTTTTTAATCTTCCCTTCCTTAATTAGTTCTTCTTTTTCTTTTTTTATTCTTCTAAGTAAAACTGATGCTGGCTCATCATTTAAATCTTGAGGTACAAGTTTTCCCTGAACAGCCATTTGAAGAATTGAATTTTTCAATTGTTGGGCTGTCATTCTATCTTCCATTACTCTTCCTCCTCAAAATCAAAACCAAGGATTTCAGAAATTTGTCCTAAAATTCTATCTATATCAGCGTTTAAACTTTTTCTCTTTTCTTGATACTCTTTAATCAAATCTTTAGGAGGTAATATTTCTTCTTCCTCATGAGGATAACCACATAAATCTAAATTGTAATTTTTCTCTTCTAGTTCAGCTTTTGAGTATTTTTTTGCTTTGTCAAAACCATCAATTGAAATTTCTTCTCGATTATTCCACCATTTAATCGCAGGATCAAAATGTTCAAGTTTCATTGGTTTTGTTTTAGAAAAATTCTTATATCCTTCTGGCATGTCCAAACGATAGAACCATGTCTCTTTCGTTTTTCCTGTCTTATCAAAGAATAAAATGTTAGTTGTTATTGAAGTATATGGTGAAAATACACTATGTGGCATTCTTACGATTGTATGCAAATTAAATTCATTCAATAATTTCTTTTTAATCGAAACTTTTGCATTATCAGTTCCAAACAAGAAACCATCAGGTAAAATAACTGCTACTCTACCATTTTCTTTCAACCGATACATAATCACAGACATAAATAAGTCAGCTGTTTCACTGCTAGCTAAATCCGATGGAAAGTGATTCTTCACATCACTTTTTTCATTTCCTCCATAGGGTGGATTCATTAAAATTACATCAAATTTGTCATCATCTGTATAATCTAAAACATCATATAATAAAGAATTATCATGCTCGATTCTTGGGATATCAATACCATGCAAAAGCATGTTTGTTATACATAACATATAAGGAAATTGCTTTTTTTCAATTCCATAAATTGAAGAATCGAATTTTCTTCTATCTTCATTTGTTTGTATTTTATTCTCTAACTCTTTAATCCAGCTAGTCAAAAATCCCCCTGTCCCGCAGGCGAAATCTGCCATGGTTTCTCCTATTTTAGGTTCAATCATTTTAGCCATAAAATCGGTAACTGCTCTAGGTGTATAAAACTCACCTGAAGAACCTGCACTTTGAAGTTCTTTCAGAATAGATTCATATATTTCTCCAAATGCATGGCTTTCTTCATAATCTCCTAAATCCAGCTTATCAATTACATTAATAACTTGACGAAGCAAAACACCATCTTTCATATAGTTATTTGCATCTTCAAAAGTAGTTTTAACAATCGATTTTTTGATTGGTGTTTCTTTATTAACCTCAAGATTCTTTAATGCAGGGAACAATTCAATATTAACGAAATCTAGTAATTCATCACCAGTAATCGCCTTACCTGAACCATCATCATGTGCCCAATTAGACCACTTGAATTGATCAG
>NZ_DS483463.1:58341-60196 GCF_000154285.1 Amedibacillus dolichus DSM 3991
CTCTTTGGATGTTTATTCATACTCCGTAGTTCAATCATAATGCTCATTTATAGTTCTAAAGTATCTATACTCACGAGCTACTCGCTATACTACAAGAAGTCGATTTTCACACTATTGCCATCTTTTCTAGTAATGGTTTTGATCAAAGCAATATGACAAATAAATCAAATCATCTACATCTGACATATCTTTCTCTTTAATGCATTAAGTCAATGCCTTGCTGTAACAATAAATTAGATATTTCTTCTTTTTTCTTATTGCAAGTCCAAGTGTTAATAAAATTGTCTAAAGATGCAAATTCCCCTTTGATATTGGTCTTTGTATAATCTATAATATTTTCTACTCTTAATAACTTGCCTTCAGCATCATAAACCGAAACTTTTTTATTTATAATTTCTACTTTACAACCATTCGCATCTATAAATGGTTTTGTTTTTATAATATCTTCACCTTTACCATTAGGATTATCTCCATCAACTTCTTTTATTGGTCGTCCAGGTTTTTCTTCATTTGTATAACCTTCGTTTACTTCAATCGGTCCATCCCATTCAGGATCGCTAAATAGTCTAGTCACATTTCTAAAGTCCATTACTACAAAATGTGTTTTACCATCTTTTTCTCTAATTCTCGTACCACGACCAATGATCTGTTTAAACTCTGTCATAGATCCTATCATTTGATCTAAAACTATCAGTTTTGTCATCTTACAGTCTGCACCTGTTGATAAAAGCTTGGATGTTGTCGCAATTACAGGATACTCTTGAGATGTTGAGATAAAATATTTCAATTTACTTTTTCCATATTCATCACTGCCAGTTATTCTAACAACATAGTCATCATGATTCATATCTTTATTAAATAGAAGTGCATCTCATCCGTTTGCATGAGCTCATCGCACAGAATACAATGTTCTTTTGCATCCGATCAGTACTTTCAAATAATTTGTTATTTCTCTTGCTACAGAATTGATGCGATCTTCAATGACGATATTGTAATCAAAGTCACTGTTTGTATAAATTCTATCCTCTATGATATTTCCATTAATATCAGTTTGACCTGCGAGTGGTCTCCATCCTTCAGCAATGTCTGTCATAATGTTAATAACTTTAAATGGAGCAAGGAAACCATCTTCAATACCTTCTTTTAGACTATAAGTATACACTGGCTCACCAAAGTAATCGATATTGGAAATCTCTTTTGTTTCTTTTGGAGTAGCAGTCATACCAATTTGAGCTGCAGACGAAAAATATTCTAAAATTTTTCTCCAGTTACTTTCCTTTTTTGCTGAACCTCTATGACATTCATCGACAATGATTAAATCAAAAAAGTCCTTCTTAAATAATTTGGCAAGTTTAGATGTAACTTCTTCGTCATCACTATCATCACTATTTCCTGCTAGTTGTTGATAAAGTGAAAAATATACCTGATATGATGTTATTGTATTTGGATCATCTTCATTGAAATTAATTTTATGAATTACTCTCTTCAAAGGCGAAAAATCTTGATCAATTGATTGATCCACAAGAATATTTCTATCCGCCAAATATAATATTTTTCTTTTTAACCCACTTTTTAATAAGCGATATACAATTTGAAATGCTGTATATGTTTTACCAGTACCAGTCGCCATAACTAGCAAAACACGATCTTGTCCTTTTGCGATCGCTTCTAAAGTCCTATTAATTGCATTTCTCTGATAATATCTTGGATCAAATGATTTTTGACTCGAATAGAAAGGTTGCTCTAAAACCGTTTCTTCATCACGCGATATTCCTGCTCCTTTATTTAATTCACTTTTATATCGCTTTAGCAATTCTTCGGAAGTTGGAAATTCATTTAATGCAATTGTTCTTTC
>NZ_DS483462.1:0-1108 GCF_000154285.1 Amedibacillus dolichus DSM 3991
GAAAATCGCTAGATTAAGTTCATGTTGTGAACGGTTCATATTATAAACATTTTTGATTTTTTTGTCAAATGTAATTTCGCATTGAACTAGCCTTAAAATAATCAGGAGATTACAATGTTCATGATTTCTTTGTGGTTACGGTTAGTACACTGCTATAATAAACTATATCAATTAATAAACAAAAAAGATTGATTTTATTGTAAGCATCAAATAAAAAGTGTATTGAATAAATATAAAAAGCCGAGTAAGGTGGTCATTCTAATAACCATCGCTATTCGGCTTTCTTACATATTGTTTGAACTTGTTCCTCCCATGGCAATAGATAATTAATAAATTCAGAATTTTCCTTGGGTAACCAAATTTAAATAGGGTTTGCTTTAGTAGGGTCTTTTAATAGGGTCTATTAGCAGGGTCTAAAATTTTAATCAAAATCACGTTAAAAAGAGGACAACTACACAATGTAATTATCCTCTTCTTTTTTCTCCATTGTTATTAGATTGCTTAATTCAAATAGAAATGGAGGATATATGAATGATATCATAAAAGCTTTAAATTTAGAAGATGATACTATTCGCCTTGTCGAAATCATCACCAACCAAAACTCTCTTACAAAAACTGTTGTAATCGAGAAACCTTTAGTACCACATGTATGTCCTATATGTGGTTTTTCTATGTACTCTAAGGGTATCTCACTCATCGTAAGGCAAAACATCAAATATTATTAGTCTGTTCATCGAGCCTAGAAAAAGAATCACAAATTTAATACCATTCCTTATCATTAACGAATTAAAGGATATTAATAAAACATGTTCTATGGTAGCTGCACATTTTAATGTATCAGATACCTATGTTCATGATACATTTACTAAATTCGTTGATATGAAACGTTTACCTCTTCCTAGAATATTAAGTATAGATGAAGTCCATTTAGATATTAATGAAAAGACTAAACTGTGTTGTGTACTTATGGATTTTGAAACGAGAGAAATCGTTGATATTTTACCTAATCGCTGGGAAACGACACTCGATGCTTATTTTTATTCTATTAGTTTTCAAGAACGTGGAAACGTAGAATACATAGTAAGCGATATGTATAGCGATATCTTAC
>NZ_DS483462.1:1208-2422 GCF_000154285.1 Amedibacillus dolichus DSM 3991
CCTACAATTCGACTAAATATTTTCATATTTATTTAAGTACATAGCATTTACATGAAATATTTTATGAAGTTGATGACGAGTTTGAAATATATAAAAACTAGAAGCAAACATATATTGATTTTAATAAAACTAAGTTCGATACAGTTCTAGGAACACCTAAATCAACCAAACAAATTCATAGTTACAAAGGAAAAAAAGAAAATCTTATAATAAAAATAGATAAAATGAAATAATTATTATTATTTGAATTAAGCACTTAAAAAGGATAGACACAGTAATCGAATTGTTTCTATCCTTTTCTTTATTTTATCAGTAAACCCTATTAAAAGACCCTACTGAATTTTACACTAAACCCTGCTTAATTTTGGTTACCCCTATCTTCTTGGTGTTGTATGGTATATGTCAGTATGTCGTATCTAGTGAAAGTAATACTTAAAAATATAGCAGACTAATAATACAGAAGTAATTAGTAATATATTACATTCCTATAATCTTCATTATGAGCAGATAGGTAAAGAGGTACGATGTATTGAGGATGAATTGCCTTTTGAGATACCTGATAATTGGGAATGGGTACACATTAATGATATTGCAGAATCTTATTTAGGAAAAACACTAAATAAAACAAAAGATATTGGTGAATCTGTTCCATACTTATGTAGTATTAATATCCAATCAGATTACATTGATATGAATACTATCAAGATTGCAAAATTTAATGAGGCAGAAAAACAAAAATATTTGCTTCAAGATGGAGATTTATTAATTTGTGAAGGTGGAGATGCAGGAAGGTCAGCAGTGTGGAACAAAAATAAAACAATGTATTATCAAAATGCGTTACATCGTGTTCGCTTTTATGAAAAACTTAATCCAGTTTTTTATCAAAGAGTTCTATCTTTTTATAAAGTCTCCAAAATATTGGATAATTATTTTAAAGGTGTAACTATTAAGCATTTTGTACAAAATCATTATTTTCATTTATTTTCTCTACCCCCACTCAGGACACATCGAATAGTTGCAAACTTCAGATTAAACCGTGATGAAAAATAAGATTGCTGAGACAATAATGAACTATCATATCAGGATCATTAAGAATCGATCTCATATGCATCGAGTAACAGACTTCGATCATAGACCTGCATCGGTATATAAGCGTATCGAAAAAACAACTTACAGAGGTATCAAGAGATGATCTCTTTCAGGATATCTTTAGA
>NZ_DS483462.1:2522-58373 GCF_000154285.1 Amedibacillus dolichus DSM 3991
TAATGGAAGATAGAATGACAGCCCAACAATTGAAAAATTCAATTCTTCAAATGGCTGTTCAGGGAAAACTTGTACCTCAAGATTTAAATGATGAGCCAGCATCAGTTTTACTTAGAAGAATAAAAAAAGAAAAAGAAGAACTAATTAAGGAAGGGAAGATTAAAAAAAGTAAAACAGAATCTTTCATCTTTCGTGGTGCCGATAATCTTCATTATGAGCAGATAGGTAAAGAGGTACGATGTATTGAGGATGAATTGCCTTTTGAGATACCTGATAATTGGGAATGGGTACACATTAATGATATTGCAGAATCTTATTTAGGAAAAACACTAAATAAAACAAAAGATATTGGTGAATCTGTTCCATACTTATGTAGTATTAATATCCAATCAGATTACATTGATATGAATACTATCAAGATTGCAAAATTTAATGAGGCAGAAAAACAAAAATATTTGCTTCAAGATGGAGATTTATTAATTTGTGAAGGTGGAGATGCAGGAAGGTCAGCAGTGTGGAACAAAAATAAAACAATGTATTATCAAAATGCGTTACATCGTGTTCGCTTTTATGAAAAACTTAATCCAGTTTTTTATCAAAGAGTTCTATCTTTTTATAAAGTCTCCAAAATATTGGATAATTATTTTAAAGGTGTAACTATTAAGCATTTTGTACAAAAATCATTATTTTCAATTTATTTTCCTCTACCCCCACTCCAAGAACAACATCGAATAGTTGCAAAACTTCAAGAATTAGAACCGTTGATTGAAAAATACAGAATTGCTGAAGAACAATTACATGAACTAAATTCAAATATCAAGGATCAATTAAAGAAATCGATTCTTCAATATGCAATCGAAGGTAAACTAGTACCTCAAGATCCAAATGATGAACCTGCATCTGTATTATTAGAGCGTATTCGAGAAGAAAAACAACAACTTATCAAAGAAGGTAAAATCAAAAAAGATAAGAATGAATCCATCATTTTTAGAAGGGATAATTCTTATTATGAAAAGATAAACGGAATTGAGTATTGTATAGACAATGAAATCCCGTTTGAGATACCAAATTCATGGCAATGGGCAAGACTTAACAATATTGGGAATTGGGGAGCAGGCGCTACTCCTAGCAAATCAAATAACGAGTATTATTCGAATGGTACAATACCTTGGTTATTAACTGGAGATTTGAATGACGGATATATCACAAATATTCCAAATCATATAACAGAATTAGCTTTAGAAAAAACTTCTGTTAAACTTAATCCATCTGGTTCTGTTTTAATTGCGATGTATGGAGCAACAATTGGAAAGTTAGGAATACTGACTTTTCCAGCAACTACAAATCAAGCATGTTGCGCATGCTTAGTATACAAACCATTCTATTCAAAATACTTATTTTTCTATTTACTAGCTAATAAAAGAAACTTTGTCAAAAAAGGTGAAGGAGGGGCTCAACCTAATATTTCAAAAGAAAAAATCATAAAAACACTTATAGCAGTTCCGCCTCTCAAAGAACAAATAAGAATAGTAAATTTGTTAGGAAAAGTTATTTAACATTATTCTTATTATGAGAAGTTTGCCGAATTTACAAATAAAATTGATGATCTTATACCATTTGAAATTCCAAATACTTGGGAATGGATTAGATTAGGTACTGTAGGTGAATCAAATATTGGTTTAACATATAAATCGTCAG
This sequence comes from Amedibacillus dolichus DSM 3991, assembly GCF_000154285.1. Classification (GTDB taxonomy): domain Bacteria; phylum Bacillota_I; class Bacilli_A; order Erysipelotrichales; family Erysipelotrichaceae; genus Amedibacillus; species Amedibacillus dolichus. Next base: position 4,221 of record NZ_DS483462.1, read on the forward strand.
ATATAACTAATTCAAAAGGAATTTTAGTTTTAAGATCAGGAAATATTCAAAATGGAAAAATGTCATATTGCGATAACTTATATGTTTCATGTGAAGTGCCACAAAAAGCAATGATATATAAAAATGATCTACTTATTTGTGCTAGAAACGGAAGTCGTTCTTTAGTTGGAAAGTGTGCGATTGTAGATATTGAAAAAGCATCATTTGGGGCTTTTATGACTAAATTTAGTAGTAAATTTAATCCTTATATAAAAATATTTTTAGATTCACCTACTTTTAGAAATCAATTAGATAATGTCAAAACAGAAACAATAAATCAAATCACGCAAAAAAATCTACAAAATCAATTACTTCCTTTACCTCCTTTTGAAGAACAAATTAAAATTGTTAATACGATCAACAAAATATACTCCATTCTAGATTGTTAGAATGGAGTATTGTTTTTACCAATCAATTAAATTATCAACAAGTTCTTGTTGTTCTGTGGAAGTTTTTCTTAAATATATTCTTGTGGTTTCTATACTTTCATGTCCCATTAAATCTGCTAAAAAAGCAATATCATTGCACTTTGCTAAAAAATTTTTTGCAAATCTATGGCGGAACGAATGCGGATATACCACATTAGGATTAATATCATATTTCAAAGCAAATTTTTTTAATTGCCCCGAAATTCCTCTGGTAGTAATTCTGTTCCCATATTTGTTTAAGAATATAAATCCTGTTTCCTGATTCCTAGATTTTAACCAAATCAATGCCTCTTTCTTTAATTTAACAGGAATATATATTCGTCTTAATTTACCACCTTTTGAATAAATATCGATATAGCCTAATTGCACATGTTCTACTTTTATTTGAATCAATTCACTCACTCGAGCGCCTGTAGCAGCTAGAAATCTAACTACCATATACCAATCCAAATCATCTTTTTTCAAACAATTCTTTAAATAGTTATAGTCTGCTTCGCTAATAACATTTTCAAGATAAGTTTTTTGTTGAATTTTGATAAATGGTAATTTCAAACTTCCTTTACTTAAAAATTCTAGGTAACAATTAATAGCTCTTAAACGAAGATTCACTGTTTTAGGCTTATAGTTTTCTATTAACCAAGTTTTATACTGTTTTAAATTTTTTTTATTTATATCCTCATACTGTATAAAATACTGATCAACAGCAAATACATACGAATCAATCGTATTTTTTGAAAAATTTGTTTTTTCTAAATATTCTTTAAATTGTTTACTCATAACAATCCTCCTTCGGAAGAAAATTATAAGTACAAATATTAAAGTAAGTGTGTTATGAGATTAATTTTTTCTAAAATTCGTTGTTGTTCGGTTATTGGTGGCAAAAAGATAAGCGTATTATTAAATAGTTCTTTATCTAAATGAGGTATTGCAGCGCCTTTTTTGTTATGTTTGTATTTAATTCTGTTGCATTGAAATATGATGTCTACATATTTTTCGTTAACAAAATTAGAAGTTTGTAATATTTTAAAAGTGCTTCCCATATACCCTCGGTATTTTATTTTCATTACTTCTCCCGAATTTTCACCATCAACTAAAATAACATTAGTGCCACGGGTCACTATCACTCCACTATCTTTTGTTTCTGCTTCCTTATTTCCACGTAAAACTTTTACTTCTAAATAAGGAAGTATCTCACCTTTTGATAAATTCCCGTTATTAAGCCAACAAAGATTCTTTTGTCTTGTTAAAATCCAATTAATTGGAACGCTACATTTTATTTCATCATCAATACAGAACTCTGTATTTCCAAACTTCTCATAATAAGAATTATCCCTTCTAAAAATGATGGATTCATTCTTATCTTTTTTGATTTTACCTTCTTTGATAAGTTGTTGTTTTTCTTCTCGAATACGCTCTAATAATACAGATGCAGGTTCATCATTTGGATCTTGAGGTACTAGTTTACCTTCGATTGCATATTGAAGAATCGATTTCTTTAATTGATCCTTGATATTTGAATTTAGTTCATGTAATTGTTCTTCAGCAATTCTGTATTTTTCAATCAACGGTTCTAATTCTTGAAGTTTTGCAACTATTCGATGTTGTTCTTGGAGTGGGGGAATAGGCAGTATCATTTTTGAGAGTGTTTGTCCATTACAGTTAGGTTGGGCAGTTGCAATTGTTCCTTTTTTTAGTTGACTCCAGTATAAAGAAGTTTCCATAAAATACTTAAGATATTTGGGATTAATTTCGTTATAGTTATAAACAGTTCTAATTAGATATCCTGCAAATACAGAGTCCTCGTTGATATTTTCTACCAGAAACGACTTACCAACTGTACCTCCCGTTCGAGCAAACAATATATCAAAATTATGTAGTAAATAATCAGGTATTTCATTTTCTTTAATATTACAAAAAGGAACACTATCCCATAAAACTTGATTATCCTGTATATCCGTAATTCTAACCATTTTGATTACTCCTGTATCTTTTGCAGGTGCATTATATCCATATTGGATTTTATACGAAACTTCTCCCCACGACTTCCATTCCCAATTATCAGGTATCTCAAATGGCAATTCATCTTCAATACATCGTACTTCTTTACCTATCTGCTCATAATGAAGATTATAGGAATGTAATATATTACTAATTACTTCTGTATTATTAGTCTGCTATATTTTTAAGTATTACTTTCACTAGATACGACATACTGACATATACCATACAACACCAAGAAGATAGGGGTAACCAAAATTAAGCAGGGTTTAGTGTAAAATTCAGTAGGGTCTTTTAATAGGGTTTACTGATAAAATAAAGAAAAGGATAGAAACAATTCGATTACTGTGTCTATCCTTTTTAAGTGCTTAATTCAAATAATAATAATTATTTCATTTTATCTATTTTTATTATAAGATTTTCTTTTTTTCCTTTGTAACTATGAATTTGTTTGGTTGATTTAGGTGTTCCTAGAACTGTATCGAACTTAGTTTTATTAAAATCAATATATGTTTGCTTCTAGTTTTTATATATTTCAAACTTGTCATCAACTTCATAAAATATTTCATCTAATTGATATGTACTTAAATAAATATGAAAATATTTGTTTCTTTTCGTAGGACTATCATTCCATTGAATATCTTCATAATCTGCTAATAGAAAGAATTTGTAATGGTTTAATAATATAAGTTCTTTCGATTATTTGATTGATGAATATGCAAGATTATTTAATTCGTTCTTTTCTTTTAGTCTTTCTTTATCTCGTTTTTGGTATTTCTTTTTGACACTGACTAAATAATTGTTTAGCAGTTGGTTTAAATAAGAAACGACGTGAAAACTATCAATTACTATCTTTGCATTTCTAAAGTATTTATCAGGAAATGTAAGATATTCGCTATACATATCGCTTACTATGTATTCTACGTTTCCACGTTCTTGAAAACTAATAGAATAAAAATAAGCATCGAGTGTCGTTTCCCAGCGATTAGGTAAAATATCAACGATTTCTCTCGTTTCAAAATCCATAAGTACACAACACAGTTTAGTCTTTTCATTAATATCTAAATGGACTTCATCTATACTTAATATTCTAGGAAGAGGTAAACGTTTCATATCAACGAATTTAGTAAATGTATCATGAACATAGGTATCTGATACATTAAAATGTGCAGCTACCATAGAACATGTTTTATTAATATCCTTTAATTCGTTAATGATAAGGAATGGTATTAAATTTGTGATTCTTTTTCTAGGCTCGATGAACAGACTAATAATATTTGATGTTTTGCCTTACGATGAGTGAGATACCCTTAGAGTACATAGAAAAACCACATATAGGACATACATGTGGTACTAAAGGTTTCTCGATTACAACAGTTTTTGTAAGAGAGTTTTGGTTGGTGATGATTTCGACAAGGCGAATAGTATCATCTTCTAAATTTAAAGCTTTTATGATATCATTCATATATCCTCCATTTCTATTTGAATTAAGCAATCTAATAACAATGGAGAAAAAAGAAGAGGATAATTACATTGTGTAGTTGTCCTCTTTTTAACGTGATTTTGATTAAAATTTTAGACCCTGCTAATAGACCCTATTAAAAGACCCTACTAAAGCAAACCCTATTTAAATTTGGTTACCCAAGGAAAATTCTGAATTTATTAATTATCTATTGCCATGGGAGGAACAAGTTCAAACAATATGTAAGAAAGCCGAATAGCGATGGTTATTAGAATGACCACCTTACTCGGCTTTTTATATTTATTCAATACACTTTTTATTTGATGCTTACAATAAAATCAATCTTTTTTGTTTATTAATTGATATAGTTTATTATAGCAGTGTACTAACCGTAACCACAAAGAAATCATGAACATTGTAATCTCCTGATTATTTTAAGGCTAGTTCAATGCGAAATTACATTTGACAAAAAAATCAAAAATGTTTATAATATGAACCGTTCACAACATGAACTTAATCTAGCGATTTTCATTGCTGGTTTCTTGTGATTTATGAATTATACGTGGAGGATACTATGAGTAAAAAAGCTAAAAAAATAATTAAAATAGTAGTGATTTCAATTGTAACGCTTGCGATAACAATTTGTTTCGGAGGTTATATGATGTTTCACAATGAAATCAAGACGCTTCACTCGATTGAGAAGCTTGATGATTACCCATTCTATATGATGGAGTATTATGGTGATTATGGTCTTGATGAATTTTTAGAACAAGGAGGCGCATCGAGCGATTCTGAATTGGTTTCCTTTGTGGTAAAAAGGTTAATGAAAGGATTGCCTATAGAAATCAATATTCCAAGCTTAGGCTGTTCGACCTTCACAGCAGTAACTCCCGAAAATGAATACTTATTCGGCCGTAATTTTGATTTAAGCTATTCACCGGCTATGATGGTTCGTACAAAACCGGAAAAAGGATATGAATCTGTTTCCATGGTAAATTTAGGCTTTATCGGATATGGAAAAGATAAGTTACCCGATAATTTTTTCAATAGTATAACAACTTTGGCAGGACCATACGCCCCTCTTGACGGAATGAACGAAAAAGGTTTAAGTGTAGGGGTGCTACTTATTCCGACAGAAGAAACGAACCAAACAACGAATAAAGTGGATATTACGACAACAACGGCAATTCGAATGATTTTAGATACCTGTGCTACGGTAGAAGAGGCTGTTGATTTGTTATCGCAATATGATATGCATTCAAGTGCAAATAGCTGTTATCATTTTCAAATAGCCGATGCCAATGGAACTTCCGTTGTGGTGGAATATATTAACAATGAGATGAAATTGGTTGAACCGAAGCAAGCATATCAAGCAGCGACCAACTTCCTATTAACACCGGGAGATTATGATTTCGGTCATGGTCAGGATCGATACAATACGTTAATGACTACCCTAGATAAGAAACAAGGAGTATTATCGGAAAAAGAAGCAATGAATCTTTTAAAGGCAGTTTCCCAACAGCCACATAAAACAAAAGATGGAAGCATAAGCGCAACACAATGGTCCGTTGTATATAACAATACAAAACGTACAGCAACCGTATCAATGGGAATGGATTATCAGCATACGTATGAAATTAAGCTGTTTGAATAATAGATACAGTAGATGTAGAAAGCCCAAGAAAATAGTTTTATGAAGAGCCACATAGAATTGAATGTGGTTTTTCTTCATTATAAAATGTTTTATAAAATCCGTAATCTAACTTCTTTACCTGCATAAAGAGAACGATGAGCAAAAAACGAGGAAGTATTTGTTATTTTTATATATGTATTGGTGATTTCTAGGATTTCAGCTGATGCATACGATTTGAAAAAAAGAGGAGCATTTGCTAGTATTAAACTATAAAAGGCTAGGAGGCAAGGATATGAAAGCAATGAGATTACTTATGATAGGTGCTATTGGTTGTTCTTTCGTGCTTACCGGTTGTGGGAAAAAGGTTACAACGGAAGAGGCAAGAGATATTGCTTTAAAGGACGCCGGTTTATCTGAAAAAGAGGTGCGCTTTACATCAGAAAAAATTGATGATGACGGTTTTGAATTTTCTTTTCACACCGATAAAAAGGCATATATTTATGAGATTAGTGAGCGAGGAAAAATTGAGGAAATAAGCACATCGAATTATACTACACCCCAAAACGATAAGACGAATGAAAATCAGCAAACACAAGCTCCATCAGCGGATAAAGAGGCTGCCATGCTTACCCAGGAGCAAGCGTTAGAAAAGGCAATTGCTCATTTTAAAGTAGATGCAGCTGCCATTACCAATCTTCAGATCTATCAAGAAAATGATGATGGAATACAGGTTTATGATGTTGAATTTGTATATGATGGAAAAGAATATTCTGCGGAAGTAGATGTAACAAGTGGAGCTATAACCTCAAGTGATATTGATATGATACATTAGACTGTTTATAATGAAAACTTTTATTTGCTAATATTTGAAGTAAAAAGCAAGATACAAAGAGAATCAATCTCCATATTTAAGGGATTGATTTTTTTCGTTTTGAATACGTATAATCTATCATTTATAATTCATGAGCATCTGCTTTGACAAAATGTAAGCGGTTAGATAAGATGGTAGTGTCATATAAATATATACGTTAGCTTAGTATATAAATAAGGCGTAAATATAATTCTTAAAGGAAGAAATGGAGGTAGATTATGTTATTTACGACAACAAAGCAACAAGAGGAGCTACGTAAGCAAGTACGTACCTTTGCGGAAACCGAAATCAAACCAATCGCATTCATGCTTGATAAGGAGAATCAATTTCCAAGTGAACAAATTGCGAAATTTGCAGACATGGGATTGATGGGAATTCCTTATCCTAAAGAGTATGGAGGTGCCGGATTAGATGTATTAAGCTATGCAATCGCAGTAGAGGAACTATCACGTGTTGATGGAGGAACCGGTGTGATTCTCTCTGCCCATGTATCGTTAGGAAGCTATCCGATTTTTGCATTCGGAAATGAGGAACAAAAAAAGAAATATTTGGTACCGTTAGCAAAAGGAGAAAAAATCGGCGCATTCGGCTTAACGGAGCCCAATGCTGGAAGTGATGCCGGAGGTACGGAAACAACTGCTGTCTTAGAAGGTGATCATTATGTTCTAAACGGAAATAAAATCTTTATTACCAATGCCGATAAAGCAGATATTTATGTCGTTTTTGCTTCCACGAACCCGGAATTGGGAACAAAAGGAATTTCTGCATTTATTGTTGAAAAAGGCATGGGCGGCTTTACATTTGGTGATCATTATGACAAGATGGGAATTCGTTCATCTTCAACCGCTGAGCTGATTTTCAACGATGTTAGAGTACCGAAGGAAAACTTGCTTGGAAAAGAAGGAGAAGGCTTTAAAATTGCCATGTCAACCTTGGACGGCGGTCGTATTGGTATTGCTGCACAGGCTTTGGGAATTGCTCAAGGAGCGTATGAAAATGCACTTGCGTATGCAAAGGAAAGAGAACAATTCGGTAAGCCGATTGCTCAACAGCAAGGGATTGCATTTAAGCTTGCTGATATGGCAACGAAGCTTCGTTGTGCTCGTATGTTGGTGTATTCAGCTGCTGAGCTTAAGGAGCAGCATGAACCGTATGGTATGGAATCGGCAATGGCAAAGCTATATGCCAGTGATATTGCCTTAGAAGTTTGTAATGATGCGTTGCAAATTTTCGGTGGCAGTGGATATTTAAAAGGTATGGACGTAGAGCGTGCGTATCGCGATGCGAAAATTACAACGATTTATGAAGGGACGAATGAAATTCAACGAGTAGTTATTGCATCTCATCTTATCGGAAAACAACCGAAAAATCAAAAGGTTGCTAAGAAAAAAGGAACGATAACCGGAGAAAGAAAAAAACAAATCTTTAAAGACGGCGATGCGCAACATAAGGTGCTTGCCTTGGTAGAAGCATTGAAAAAAGATGGCTATGATTTTACGGTGGGAATTGATATTGATACACCGGTTGCGAATGCCGAGCGTGTGGTTTCCGTAGGAAAAGGAATCGGAGAAAAGAAAAATATGAAGCTGATTGAAGAATTGGCGAAACAAGTGGGTGCGGCAATCGGAAGCTCACGTCCGGTTGCGGAAAGCTTACAATATTTGCCAATCAATCGCTATGTGGGAATGTCCGGTCAAAAGTTTAACGGGAATTTGTATATCGCATGTGGTATTTCCGGTGCCGGACAGCATTTAAAGGGCATTAAAGATGCAACAACGATCGTTGCCATCAATAAAAATGCCAATGCGCCTATTTTCAAAAATGCCGATTACGGTATTGTAGGCGATTTGATGGAAATTTTACCACTGTTAAGCAAAGCACTTGATACCGGAGAAAAGAAACCGGCACCACCGATGAAGAAAATGAAGCGACCGTTTATGAAAAAAGAAGCCCCTTCCTATATGCGTCATGTATGCAGTGGCTGTGGATATGAATATGATCAAATGCTTGGTGATGTTGAAAATGATATTGCGGCAGGAACTTCGTTTGAAAAGCTTCCGGAAGAATGGGTTTGTCCGGAATGTGGTGAAGATAAAACGCAGTTCATTGAAACATTAGATTAAAATAGGAGGTTATAAAACTATGTATTGTGTAAGAAAAGTTGTTGATGATTTATATTGGGTAGGGGGAAATGATCATCGCCTGGCATTGTTTGAAAATATTCACCCCATTCCCCGAGGAGTCTCTTATAATTCCTATTTATTATTAGATGAAAAGACCGTACTATTTGATACGGTTGATTGGGAAATATGTCGGCAGTTTATCGAAAATATCGAGCATTTGCTTGATGGTCGTGATCTGGACTATTTAATTATCAATCACATGGAGCCCGATCATGGCGCAAGCATTGAAGAAATTTTGCTTCGTTATCCGAATGTTACGATTATTTCAACGGAAAAAAGCTTTCTGTTGATGCGTCAGTTTGGCTTTTCGATCGACGGACATATTGATGAAGTTAAAGAAGGCGATACGCGAACATTCGGAAAGCATACGATTACATTTGTCGAAGCACCTATGGTTCATTGGCCGGAAGCGATGGTTAGCTTTGATGTAACAAATGGTGTCCTCTTTTCTGCCGATGCCTTTGGTAGCTTTGGGGCTTTAGATGGTAAGCTGTTTAATGATGAGGTGAATTTTGATCGTGATTGGCTAGATGATGCACGCCGTTATTATACCAATATCGTTGGAAAATACGGTCCTCATGTGCAGGCTTTGCTTAAGAAAGCAAAAACACTTGATATCAAAGTGATTTGCCCGCTGCATGGACCGCTATGGCGCAATGATTTTGCCTATTTGCTTAATAAGTACGACCAATGGAGTCGCTATGAGCCGGAAGAAAAAGGGGTTATGATTGCGTATGCCTCTATGTATGGAAATACGGAATCAGCGGCACAGGTGTTAGCTGCTAAGCTAGTGGAAAAGGGTGTGAAGAATGTTGTTGTTCATGATGTTTCCAATACCCATGTTTCCTATTTGATTGCTGATGCATTCAAATACAGTCATATGGTATTGGCCTCTGTAACCTATAACTTGGGGATTTATCCAATCATGCATGATTTTTTGATGCACATGAAGGCTTTGAATTTACAAAAGCGCACCATAGGCTTGATTGAAAACGGCTCTTGGGCACCGAAATCAGGTGCTTTGATGAAACGCTTCTTAGATGAGGAAATGAAGCAGATGAGTGTTTTAAATAGTGAAGTAGCGATGGTTAGTACATTGAATGATAATAATAAATCTGAAATGGATACCTTTGTAGATAGTATTCTTGATTCTATGGATATGTAGATAATAGAACCGATTGAAGAGAAGTATGCTGTTTTTTGAGTGATTAATAAGTAAGAAGCGGTAGAGCTATAAAAATAGACTATGACAAGTAGAAGTTGGTTTATCTATTGTCATAGTCTTCTTTTGCATAGAGTTTTTTCTACGAAACGTAATTATTTATCAGCATTTTGATTTGCATGTTTTTTTAGAACATTGTCTTCCATTAGGACAGCCAATACAATTATTTCCTTGTTTTTTTGATTTATAAAGATAGAATAAGATAGCACAAACTATGGAAGAAATCAGGAGTATAATTATTAGATTTTCTATCATAACTTTACCAACCATTACTTATTGTTTAAGGAATACTCATCTTTTAATTTTTGATTAGTATTTTTTATCAAGATGGAGATTGTAATTATGATGATGCAGACAATTCCCAATCCTGCTAATGCTCCGACTAAATTTAATGTTTCCGGAGCAGTCATTAAAGTACCAAGGGTATAAACAAGATAAGCAACGATAAATCCAACACTAAATTGTAATCCAATGCCTCCCCATACCCATTTAGAGCTTTTCATTTCTGCGTTCATTGCGCCAATTGCTGCAAAGCACGGAGGTGTATAGAGATTAAACATTAAGTAAGCAAGTGCTGCTATTTTAGTAATTGCGATAACTCCGGCTACTTCTTCACCAGCTCCTTGCATTAAAACAAGCTCTTCTGTATCAATTAAGTTTTCTAATCCGACAAAGCAAACTGCTAAAGTACCAACAACATTTTCTTTTGCGATGAATCCTGTGACTGCAGCTGCTGCAAGTTGCCAACTTAATACACCAACAATTGGAAATAAGATATAAGCGAAAGGAGAAGCAATAGAGGCAAGAATTGAGGCATCTGCAGTTTCAGCAACTGTTAAGCTCCATGTAAATGTTTGCATAATTTGTACTGCGGTATTACATAATAAGATAATAGTAGCAGCTTTTACAATGTATGCCCAACCACGATTACACATCGATTTAAATGCTTGCCATAATGAAGGAATTTTATATTCGGGAAGTTCAATGATAAAGAAAGATTTTCTTGCTTTATATCCTACGATTTTATTGATTAATAGAGCGCCAAAGAAAATAAGAATAATACCTGTTAAATACATAAGCGTGCTTACCCAGCCTGCGTTATCAAAGAAAGCGCCGGCAAATAAAGAAATTACAGGAATCTTTGCTCCACAAGGCATAAATGGTGCAAGCATTGCGGTAGCTCTGCGTTCCCTTTCGTTACGTATTGTTCTACTTGCCATAATACCTGGGACAGCGCAACCGATTGTAATAACAAATGGAATGACAGATTTCCCGGATAATCCTACTTTTTTAAAAATCGGATCTAACACAACCGCAACTCTTGCCATATAACCACAATCTTCAAGAAGCGCGATTAAGAAATACATAACCATAACAAGCGGCAAGAATCCAATAACAGCAATCACTCCGCCAATGATACCATCTACAAGCAAGGCAGATAATAGAGGATTTGCATTTGCAATCAGTGCACCTACCCAACCTTGGAACATTTCCAAATAGCCTACCAACCAATCAGCAATAGGTTTTCCTATCCAAACTTGGGAAATTTCAAAGACGAAATACATAACCATTGCAAAAATAGGTATTCCTAACCATTTATTTGTAAGAATGGTATCAATTTTATCATTGATATTTTTCTCTTTTGTTAACATATTACGTTTTTCAACCTTTTTAACAATTTCATTTACAAATTTGAATCGTTCTCTGTCTGCTTTTTCAACTTCATTTCTATTTGTTAAATCAATATTCTTTTGATGGTATGGAGCATTTTGAGCTTTATTCATCTGTTTTATTGCTGTATGAATTAAGTCATTTAATCCTTCTTTTGATGTGGAAACAGTTTTGATAACCGGACAACCTAATTCCTTCGATAACAGCTCTACATTTATTTCGGTTTCTTTTTTTACGTTAATATCACTTTTATTTAATGCAACGACCATTGGAATACCTAATTCTAATAATTGTGTTGTGAAAAATAAACTTCTACTTAAATTGGTTGCATCAACAATATTAATAATGACATCAGGATTTTCACTTTTTACATATGTACTTGTGATACTTTCTTCACTAGTAAATGGAGACATTGAATAAGCTCCAGGTAAGTCTACTGCCATTAACTCTTGATTGTTGCTATAAAACTTTTTTATTGCATGTTCTTTCTTTGAAACGGTAACTCCAGCCCAATTTCCAACTTTTTCATTACTACCAGTTAAAGCATTATACATCGTAGTTTTTCCTGAATTCGGATTTCCGGTAAGTGCGATTCTCATAGTTATTCCTCCCTATTATCAAAAAAAGTTATCTTAAACTAACTTAGCGGCTAAAAAAATATGCTGATTACACAACGATTGCATCAGCAAGCTGAACGTCAATATTATAGCGGGCGTCTTTAATGGCGACGACATAGCTATCTTTTAAGTGGGAAATAATAGTTATTGCTTCACCACTATAACATCCTAATGAAAACAAGAAAGCATTAAGATCATTATCATCAGTTTCAATCTGTTGAATGATATACTCTTGACCTTCAATAGCATCTTTTAATTTCATAATGCTTCACCTCACTCTTTTAGTTAGCTCAATCTAACTATATGTATGATATAACTTTAAAATAATATTTGTCAATAATTAAATGCAAATCATTTGAAAAATTTTAATTTTTTTGTATAAACAGGTTGTAAGATAACTATATAGTCTATCATCTATGAGTTTACATGGAAAAATAGGATACTGAAATCTAGGAATATCAATTTTATAAATAGAAATAAAGAATATATGAGTAAAAAATAGACTGTTTATCAAGGATATTCTTCTAATTAGGTTAGTGAACTATACTGTTAGATTTATTGAGAATGTGATGGAAAACGCGAATCAATGCTCATAAGATAAGAGGTAAGTCAAAGGACATATATCTTTTTAAATGGTGTTGATGTCAAAGCTAAGAAAATATGATATGATACAAGTAGATAAAATCATAAAGAGAGTATTGTAGTATTCATCTATCATTAGCTATTATAAAATCCTAAAGTAATAAACAGTAACACCAAGGTGTCGCTGTGTGGTGTTTCAACAAATCAGGAGCAGCTTGGAAAATAAATAGGAGGAGCAGATATGGGAAAGACAAGAATTTTATTTGCGGAAGGCAATGATGAGCGTATGATGGAGGCGGCAGTTCATTTGCATGAAGAAGGATTTGTAGAACCTGTTTTGTTCGGTGATTACAATCAAATCATGACGATTGCAAAACAAAAAGGTAAGCAGCTGGAAGGAATCGAAATCATGGATCCGTCAAACATCAGCAATGAGATCAAGGAACAGATGGTTATGGAAATGATTCATTTGCGCAAGGGGAAATGGGATCAGGCAATGTGTCGTGAAAAGCTTGAACATGCCAATTATTTTACGACCATGGCTTTGCAGATTGGATTGGTTGATGGCTTATTGGGTGGTTCAACGACAACGACAGCAGATACTTTACGTCCGGCTTTGCAGTTGATTAAAACCAATCCCACATCGTCTTTAGTATCAAGCTGTTTTTTGATGGTAAAGGACGAGAAGGTGTTTTTATTCAGTGATTGTTCCTTAAATATCAATCCAAGTGCTGATGAATTGGTTGATATAACCCTACAAACCGTAGAGAGCGCCAATCAATTGGGCATTGTACCTAAAGTCGGTATTTTATCATATTCTACACTTGGCTCTGGAAAGGGAGAAAGTGTGGATAAGATGCGTGAGGTAGCCAAACGTTTGAAACGAATGATGCTTGACTTTGAGGTGGAAGGAGAAATTCAGGTTGATGCGGCACTATCAAAGGAAACGGCGGCTTTAAAAGCACCTAACAGCACGATAGCGGGAAATATCAATGTATTGATTTTTCCATCACTTGATGCAGGAAATATCGGCTATAAGCTAGTTGCCAGATTGGGAGGCTATGAGGCTATCGGCCCGATTGTTCAGGGTTTGAATAAACCGGTAAATGATTTGTCGCGTGGCTGTACGAGTGAAGAAGTATATAAGATGGCAAGAATTACGGCGATGCAGGTAAGTGAGCGAAAGCAGCAAAATAGCGAAGAATCACTGGATAGGCTATCGACAAGAGTGTAGGATGTAAGGCTAAGAACGGGAACGATCTGTGATGATGCGCAGGTCGTTTCTTTTTGAAATGTAATGTATTATTTATTAAAAAAAATGTTAAATATATATTGATAAAAAATAAAAATAGGGTATAATAAGCATGTTTGATTTTTTAAAACAAATGTTTAGTATATGAAAAGGAGGGAGATTTTTGGATATCGGAGCAAAGCTGAAGGCATTGCGTCTTCGTAATGATTTGACATTGGAAGAGGTTGCCTCACGAAGCGAGCTGACCAAGGGATTTATATCGCAGGTGGAAAGAAATCTTACCAGTCCCAGCATTTCGACGTTGGAGTATTTGTTGGAGGCACTTGGAACCAATCTCGCGGATTTCTTTAAAGAGGAGAAGGAGGAACAGATTGTCTTTCAAACACAGGACTTCTTTGAGAGCGTAAAGGACGAATATACGATTGAATGGATCATTCCCAATGCGCAGAAGAATGAAATGGAGCCGATTCTTTTAACTCTCCACCCACATGAGAAAAGTATGGTTATGGATTGTCATAACGGAGAAGAATTCGGTTATGTATTGAAGGGAAGCGTGATCCTTGTACGTGGAAACCAAAGACAGGCGGTGCGAGCAAATGAAACCTTCTATTTAGATGGTAAGGTGAGCCATTATTTGGAAAATAACACGTCTAGGGACGCCAAGATACTATGGGTTACGACACCCCCTATGTTTTAAAACGGAGGAGCTGTAGGTATGGAAAAGAAAAAGCTGATCCAATTCCGCAATATCGTTAAGGATTTTGACGGACAGATCGTATTAAAAGGGATCAATTTGGATATTTATGAAAATGAATTTGTAACACTGCTTGGACCTAGCGGCTGTGGAAAAACTACGCTGTTAAGGATTCTGGGAGGCTTTTTAGATGCTACGGAGGGAAGTGTTATTTTCGATGGGGAGGATATCAGTAAGCTGCCACCCTATAAAAGAGAATTAAACACTGTATTTCAAAAATATGCTCTGTTTCCGCACATGAGCGTATATCAAAACATTGCTTTCGGATTGAAGATAAAAAAGGTAAGCAAGGACGTTATTGAACAAAAGGTTATGAAAATGCTGAAGTTGATCGGTTTGGAAGGATATGAAAATAAGAATGTTACCCTGTTATCCGGTGGACAGCAGCAACGTGTAGCGATTGCCAGAGCATTGGTGAATGAACCAAAGGTACTTTTGTTAGATGAGCCGTTAGGTGCTCTTGATCTAAAGCTGAGAAAAGAGATGCAGTATGAATTAAAACGTATTCAGCAGGAAGTCGGAATTACCTTTATCTTTGTTACACACGATCAAGAAGAGGCACTTACGATGTCAGATAAAATCGTTGTTATGAAGGACGGCGAAATTCAACAGGTTGGCTCACCCCAAGATATTTACAACGAGCCGGAAAATAAATATGTTGCGAACTTTATCGGAGAAAGCAATATCCTATCCGGTATCATGCTAGAGGATTATAAAGTAAAATTTGATGATATAGTGTTTGATTGTGTTGATTTCGGTTTTAAAGAAAAAGAACCGGTGGACATTGTTATTCGTCCGGAGGATATTGATATTGTCGAATGCAACGAGGGCAAGCTTCAAGGAGAAGTGCTGAGTGTATTGTTTAAGGGTGTACATTATGAGGTTATCGTAGAAACGGTGCCTGGAACAACGGTTAAGGTGAAAATGCATGTCATTCGCAACCACGATGTAGCTTCCGATGATGGAAAAGAAAAAATCAGTGCAAATGATTTCTATGTGGATATTGAGGATTTAAAGGATTTAGATGATAAGGAAATCGTTGCGCGTGCCGATGCACAGGCATGGGATCCGCAAGCCGATGAATATATTTCCATCAATAAGATCGAATACGATCTAAAGGAAGAAATCGGTGAATATCCGGTTACCTTCTCCACGGCGAATGGAACCTCTATTCAAAGAAAAATCTTTGTTGTCAATCAAACCTATGTAAAAAATGAAAAAGCAAATGAAGCAGTTATGGCGTTCAACTTCTTTAAAACCGTTGATGAGATTAAAGAATCGGTTGCATTAGATACCGATTTAAAAACATGGGCGAATGCACAAGGCTGGAAGTTGTCAGATGATGAACAATCCGTTGATATTTCGGTTGATTATAGCTTTGATGTTGATGATATTAAAGAAGGAGTTTATGAAATTGTATTCTCAACGACGGGACGTGAATTTAAAATTCATACTACCGATTATGTAGAGGAAGGAAAAGAGGTCGGCTTAACCTTCTTCCCTGAGGATATTCATGTCATGGAGAAAATGAGTTTCTGATGAAGAAATTTTCACAGCTTGCGTGGCCTTACATGGTATGGGTAGCGCTTATGATCTTATTGCCGATGATTTTGATTATGTTGTATGCATTCACAAAGCCGGGAAATGATATCATAAGTTTCTCCTTCACCTTAGACCACTTTAAGAAATTTTTTACCGACCTGGATTTCCTCTTGATTTTATGGAGATCGTTATTGATTGCGTTAAAGACAACGCTTATTTGTGTGGTTTTGGGCTATCCGGTTGCGTATTTTATTGCACGCAGCTCCGATCGCTTAAGAAATATTTTGATTTTGGTTATTACACTTCCAATGTGGATCAATATGTTGGTACGTACTTATGCATGGATCGGTATTTTAACCAAAGATGGAATTTTACAAACCGTATTAAGTTGGTTTGGAATTGATACCGGTGAGATTTTATATACCGAAACAGCGGTTTTGCTTGGTATGGTGTATAATTTTATTCCGTTTATGATTCTGCAAATCAATACTTCCTTGTGTAAAATGGATAAATCGCTATTAGAAGCCAGCAATGACTTAGGTGCCAATAAGCTTCAAACCTTCTTGCGAGTTACCCTGCCATTGTCCTTGCCGGGTGTGGTTAGTGGAATTACACTTGTATTTTTACCTGCCGTTAGTTCCTTCTTCATACCGAAGCTATTAGGTGGAGGACAATTCTTCTTAATCGGTAACGTCATTGAAAATCAATTTATTACCGTTGGGGAATGGAACTTCGGTAGTGCGATTTCGATGATCATGGCAATGGTTATGATGTTAAGTATGGTATTGATTCGTAAGATTGAAGATAAAAACAATGGGAAGGGGAGAAAACACGCATGAAAAAGGAAAAACGTATCTTCGGCTCTTTGCTCATGGGATTAACCGTTATCTTCTTCTATCTTCCGATTGTATTCATGGTAATCTTCTCTTTTAACTCCAGTAAATCCTTAACGCATTTCGAGGGCTTTTCTACGATGTGGTATGAAAAGATGTTTGCCAATCGAGATATGATGGAATCATTATACACGACCATCATCATTGCTTTGATCGCTACTGTAGTTTCTACTATTATTGGAACGATTACGGCAATCGGTTTGTCGAAATCAAAGAAGCTGGTAAAAAGACTTGTTATGCAGCTGAATGATTTTCCGATCATGAATCCGGAGATTGTTACGGCAATCGGTTTAATGCTGTTGTTTATTACATTTAAGATTGAAAAAGGCTTTATGACAATGCTGTTAGCCCATATTGCCTTCTGTACGCCGTATGTGATTTTAAGTGTCATGCCGAAAATCCGCTCTCTAGATCCGAACTTGGCCGATGCGGCTATGGACTTGGGCGCAACTCCTTGGCAGGCTCTTACGAAGGTATTGGTACCGCAGATCACTCCGGGTATTGTATCCGGTGCCTTGATTGCGTTTACCATGTCCTTTGATGACTTTATTATCTCTTACTTCGTTACCGGAGGGGGAGTAAAGAATTTAAGTATTATGGTTTATACGATGAGCAAGCGTGTAAATCCAAGTATCAATGCAATTTCAACACTTGTTGTTGTTTTGATAACGATTGTTCTAATTGTGATTAACGTAGTGCCGCTTATTAAGGCAAGAAAGGATAGGAAGAAAAATGAAAAAGCTTTTAGTTAGTGTATTGACAGCCTTTATGGCTGTAACAATAGCCGGCTGTGATTCTAATGGCGGCGGTGGAGAATATGAAGGACAGGAGCTTCACCTATATAACTGGGGAGAATATATGGGAGAAAATCTAATCCAGGATTTTGAAGAAAAAACCGGTGCCAAGGTAGTTGTTGATTATTTTGATTCCAATGAACAGATGTATATCAAGGTTGCTAACGGAGAATCTTATGATATTCTTGTACCTAGTGATTATATGATCGAACGTTTGATTCAGGAAGACTTGATTCAGAAATTAGATCAATCTAAATTGAATTGCTTGGATTTGTTAGCAGATGGTGTAAAAGGACTTCCTTATGACCCTAAGAACGAATACTCTATTCCGTATTTCTGGGGAAGTGTTGGCATTGTTTATAATAAGACGAAGGTAAGCGAAAAGGATTTGAGAAAACAAGGCTATAATATTTTCTTAAACACCAAATATAAAGGTGATATTTACTTATATGATTCTGAACGTGATAGCTTTATGATGGCATTGAAAGCACTTGGTTATTCTATGAATACAAGTGATAAAAAGGAATTGAATGAAGCATACGAATGGCTGCTTCAGTGCGTTAAGACGATGGAACCGGAAATCGTAACTGATGAAATTATCGACAGCATGGCGCAAGGAAGAAAAGCATTAGGATTGATCTACTCCGGAGATGCTGCTTATGTTATGAGTGAAAATGAGGATATGGGCTTCTATATACCGGAAAGTGGAACAAATTTATGGAGCGATGGTATGGTGATTCCTAAGAATGCTAAAAATGTTGAACTTGCACATGAATTTATCAACTATGTAGCTTCTTATGAAGGTTCTATGGATAATTCAAGCACAGTAGGCTACACTTCCGCAAATAAAGAAGTTATGGAAGAATTATCCGGACCTGGTGGAGATTATGAAGGAATCAATGCGTATGTTCCAAGAACTGGAAATGATAAAGATGAAGTATTTACTTACGATGAAGCAACTCGTAAGCTCATTTCTGAGCTATTCAGCAAGGTAAAGGTTGCGGCTTCCAATTCCTAATAGCTGAAAATGATCAAGAAACAGGCGTTTGCCTGTTTTTTTCATTAGAATCAGATATCTTGCATCGCATATTTCCAATCCATTGCAGTTTGGAGGTATTGTAATTTATCGTAGAAAACAATGACAAAACTGTAATAAGTGCTGGCATAAATTACGGTAAGTGGTATAATATTTACCATATTGTAATTTTTGAGGTGATAAAATGAAAAAACGAATGCGAATTACTTGGGCGGCAATTAAGATGGAAATTAAACAGCATCGTACAACTTTTGCGGTTTATGTGCTGCTTCGCTTTTTCGTCATTGCTATGATGATTTTGGCATTGTTAAATCGTAATTACGAGCATGTATTCTTATGTGTTTTGACCTTATTTTTGTTTATTGTACCAAGCTTTATCCAGGTGCGTTTTAAAATCGAATTGCCGTCTTTGTTGGAAATTATTATTCTGCTATTTATATTCAGTGCGGAGATTTTAGGCGAAATCAGCTCATTTTATATTTTATTTCCAATGTGGGATACGATCTTGCATACCATCAATGGCTTTTTAGCTGCGGCAATCGGCTTTTCTTTGGTAGATATCATGAATAAAGATGAGCGTATTCAATTTCACTTATCTCCTTTGTTTATGGCAATCGTTGCCTTTAGCTTTTCAATGACCATTGGTGTCGTATGGGAAATCTATGAATTTGCAGCGGATACATTTGCCGGATTGGATATGCAGAAGGATACGATTGTCCATCACATTACGACCGTTACGTTAGATGCAACTAAAAGCAATATTCCAATCACTGTTGATGGTATTAAAGATGTCGTGGTAAATGGGAAAAGTCTTGGCCTTGGCGGTTATTTGGATATCGGATTGATTGATACGATGTATGATTTGATTGTTAATCTCATCGGAGCGGTTACCTTTAGTATCTTTGGCTTCTTC
Source organism: Amedibacillus dolichus DSM 3991 (assembly GCF_000154285.1). Classification (GTDB taxonomy): domain Bacteria; phylum Bacillota_I; class Bacilli_A; order Erysipelotrichales; family Erysipelotrichaceae; genus Amedibacillus; species Amedibacillus dolichus. The sequence continues at coordinate 24,111 of NZ_DS483462.1, forward strand.
TATGTGAAGTATCGTGGAAAGAATACCTTTATCAATCGCTTTATTCCACGCCGTAAGAATAAAAAAGAGGATTATTTACGAGAAGCAGAAATGCTTTTAGAGGAAAAGAGCGAAGAATAGAAGATTTGGAAAGTATTGGCAAGCACCTTTCGGTAATTATATAGTATATCGTATTTACAAATGATTTATTTATAGCTACTATATAATAGAAAGGGAAGTGAGCCTATGGAGGAGAAAAAAAGCATCGAAATATCAAGGGAAGAAGAGACAATCCTTTGTTTCTATCGCAAGCTTGATAGATTAAAGCAACAGAAATTCTTAAAGTTTTTAGAATCCCTACGGCGCGTGCTGATTGATGAGGATCATGATGTTTTGGCATAATGAAAAAAGATTTTGTATGAGGGTGGGATTCTTGCTCTATCCTGAGTAAATAAAAAAATGGAGATTTCTAGTAGGGGGAAGGAAACGATCCTACAAGAAATCTCTTTTTTTGTATTTATTTTAGGATCAAAAGAATTTGATAGTATTATGCAATATTTTTTATATTGTAATTGTTTATGAAAAGATAAACATAAATGCTGCTAAATTATATTTTACATTTATTTACATAATGTTTTGTAAAATATTTCATAAAATGATTGACATTTACAGTTTGCCGTCGTACTATAAGAACATATAAAGCGTGGAAAAGAAATAGTAGGGATATGGACATTACAGAGAACCTTTGGTTGGTGGAAAAAGGTATGCGAAGTATTTTGAACACATCTTGGAGTGCTGAGGTGAAAAAAGTAGCCCAGACGTTTTGCATACGTTACCCTGCTGAGTATTCGTTACTCTTAGAGGCAGTCATTGATTGCGAAATAAGGTGGAACCACGTAAGCTAGCTTTCGTCCTTTAGATGAAAGCTTTTTTGTTTTTTGAAGGAGGTTGAGGAAGTGAAGATGCATTGGATTCCGGAAGGAACACGCGATTTTGTACCTGCACAGTACCATATCAAACAGAATGTGAAGGATCGAATTGAAAAGGTTTTCGATGCCTTTGGCTATGATGAAATATCAACACCGACTTTGGAGTATTATCAGACATATCTAATGGGGTTTGAACAGCTGAAGGAAGAGGCAATGTATAAGCTTATTGATTCAAGTGGAAGTATTTTAGCCTTGCGAATGGATATGACAGTGCCGATTGCCCGCTTTGTTTCCAATAAGTATAAGAACGTAAAAAAGCCCTTACGTTTTCGATATTGTGCTGATGTTTATAAACAGAAAGCACATTTGGGAGGGAAACAAAATGAGGTTAGTGATTGTGGAATCGAATTGATTGGCTTAAGCAGTGAGGAAAGTGATTTAGAGGTTATTGTATGTGCTATGGAGGTCATGCGCTCATTAAACAAACACTTTACGTTGGAAATCGGCGAGGTAAATATTTTTCTTAAAACCTGTCAAAAGCTGGCGTTATCTAAGGAGGAAATAGAAACGCTGGCAGATTATATCGACCGTAAAAGCATGCTTGATTTAGCAAATTATTTAGAAACCTTAAAGCTTCCTATCACCTATCGCACGTTCTTCTTAAAGCTGCCTTGGCTATTTGGAAAAGGGGATATTTTGCAAGAAGCTCTTGAATATTGTCAGGACGATGAGGTTAAGGAAATTCTGTTTGGTTTAAAGCTATTGGATCAACAGCTTCGCTCATTAGGTTATGAGGTAAGCTTTGATCTTGGCAAGATCGCACACTTGAATTATTACAGTGGTATTATTTTCGAAGCCTTTATGGAGGGAAGTGGCACAAGTGTCTTAAGTGGTGGCCGCTATGATCATTTGTTGGAAAAATTCGGTAAACCGGCGTATGCCATCGGCTTTAGCGTCAAATTGGATTACGTATTTGCGGTGCTTGAAGAAGTGCCACTAGAAAAGCCATGGATTTTATACTATCCGAAGGCAAAGACATTGGAGGCTTTGCGTTATGCTGGAGAGCTGCGAAAGTTTCATCGTGTGCAGCTATATCCAAGGGAGGTTGAAACACTGCTGCTAGTAAAGGAGGGATTTGTATGACAATCGCCATTGCGCTTACCAAGGGACGTTTGGAAAAAGCAAGCATTGCAATGCTAAAGAAGGAAGGATATGGAGTCGAAGCCTTGAAGGAGAAAGGACGCACCTTAGTATTCGAGGATACGCAAAAGGACATTCGCTATTTTCTTGTAAAGCCCAATGACTGCATTACCTATGTGCAGCATGGAGTTGCGGATATTGGAATTGTAGGTAAGGATACCTTAATGGAGGGAAGTGATGACTACTATGAGCTGCTTGATTTAAACATTGGGAAGTGTCGCTTTATCTTAGGTGGTTTAAAGGGGCATAATCCTTTTGATAAGCTAGGTCATATCACAATCGGAACAAAGTACCCCAATGTCGCTAAGGCATATTTTATGGAAAAGGGCAGGGAGATAGAGTGTATTAAAATTGATGGCTCTGTTGAATTGGCACCGCTTTTAGGTTTATGTGATGGAATCGTGGATATCATGGAAACCGGAGATACCTTAAGGGAAAATGGTTTGGTTGTTTTTGATACACTTTGTGATCTAAGTGCTCGTGTCATTGTAAATAAAGCCAGTTTGAAGCTGAAGCAAACGGCAGTATGTGCGGTGCTAGAGGATTTGCAAAGGGGGAGTGCAGCATGTTAAAGCAACTGAATATTGAACAGATCGATCAGTTACAAAGCTATATTGAGGAACGCAGAGTAGTGATGAATCCTGCTTTGATAGGAAGGGTAAGTGCTATTTTAGAGGACGTAAGAATGCATGGAGATGAGGCAGTGCTTCGCTATACCAAGCAATTTGATGGAATGGAGCTGAATAAACTTCGTGTATCAAGTGAAGAATTAAATGCACAAGCTGATTTATGCACACCGGAATTTAGAAGAAGCATGCAGCAGGCCAAAGAAAATATCTTATTTTATCATCAAGCACAAATATCAAAAGGCTATCGTTTGGAAAAGGAAATGGGCATTTATTTAGGACAGCGGGTACTTCCTTTGGATAGTGTCGGTATTTATGTTCCGGGAGGAAGTGCACAATATCCAAGCAGTGTGCTTATGAATGCATTGCCTGCTCGTTTGGCAGGGGTGAAACGAATCGTTATGCTTACTCCACCATCAAAAGAAGGTAGTATTCACACTAATATTGCCTTAGCCGCAAAGCTTGTAGGTATTGATGAGGTTTATAAAGTCGGAGGTGCACAGGGAATTGCGGCCTTGGCGTATGGTACGCAAAGTATAGCGAAGGTGGATAAGATCGTAGGACCGGGAAATGTATATGTCGCCTGTGCGAAAAAATTAGTGTTTGGTGATGTTGATATTGACATGATAGCCGGACCAAGTGAAATTTTAGTGATTGGTGATGAAGGTGCTAATCCGAAGTGGATTGCGGCAGATTTGTTATCGCAGGCAGAGCATGATCCTCAAGCAAGTGCTGTTTTACTTGCGGTATCACAAAATATGGTTGATGCGGTAAAGCAAGAGCTGCAAAAACAAACACGTTGTCTTCCAAGGCAGAAAATCATTCATGAATCCTTGGAAAACTATGGTCTTGCACTTGTTTGCGAAAGCTTGCAGCAATGTGTCGATATCAGTAATCAGATTGCACCGGAACATTTGGAGCTGATGGTCGATAAGCCTGAGGAGCTGTTACCACTGGTACGTCATGCGGGCAGTGTGTTTTTAGGTTATGCAACATGTGAAAGTGTTGGAGATTATTTCGGAGGAACCAATCATGTCCTTCCAACCGGTGGAACTGCACGCTTTTTCAATCCTTTAGGAGTGGATAGTTTTGTAAAGAAATCGAGCTATTTGCATTACAGCATAGAAGCACTGCAAGCCTATGGTGATTCCATAATTACCCTAGCAGAAGCGGAACAACTGCAAGCACATGCCAATGCAGTGAAGGTGAGGTGTAAGACATGAAGCAAACAATAATGTATGAAACAAATCAAAAGGCAGGGTGTTTATTGCATGCGAATGAGCTGCCATGGAATATTTCCGAGGAAATGCGACAGGAAATCATAAATGCAATAGCGACGCTGGAATTCCAGCGCTATCCGGATACAGAATGTACACAGCTTATCAAGACATATTGTGAGGTTGCATCGCTTTTTGAGAAGCAAGTGTTAGCCGGAAATGGCAGTGATGAATTGTTAGGACTGTTGATCGGAGCTTACTTAGGAAAAGGAAAAACGCTGTATACTCTTTCACCTGATTTCTCCATGTATGATTATTATGCCGGAATGTATGAAGCAAAGGTGCTTAAATTTAAGACACGAGAAGATGGCAGTTATAGCGTGAATGATTTTGTGGAATTTGGAAGGCGTAATCAGGTGGATATGATCATGCTTTCCAATCCTAACAACCCCACCGGTTTTGCCTTAAGCAATGCTAAGCTGCGTATCATTGCGGCTGCCTTTCCAAGAATTCCGGTTGTAATTGATGAAGCCTATGGTGAATTTTATGAAGAAAGCATGCGAAAGGAAGTGAAGTGTTATCCTAATCTTTATGTTACACGTACTCTTTCCAAAGCCTATGGTTTAGCTAGTATGCGCATTGGTTTTGTGATAAGCAATTCCAAAAATATCGAAGCATTGAAAAAGTATAAGGCACCTTATACGGTAAATGCTCTATCACAGCTTGTTGCGTGTGTAGCTTTGCGTCATGCAAAGGAGTATCAAGCGTATGTGGAAATTATAAAACAAGAGCGTGAAAAGCTATATCAAGGTTTGCGAAAACTATCCTTTTTACAGGTATTTCGTTCGAGTGCTAATTATATATATGGAAAAAGCAAACAAGCATCTAAGCTGATTGTCTATTTGCAGGAGCATGGTGTTATCATTCGCAGTTATGAAGATGATAGTTTTCGTATTACGATTGGAAGTGCGAAACAAAATAAGTACCTGCTAGCACTTTGTGAAGCATTTGAAAAGGAGGTAGGAAAATGCGATATGCAACAAAAGAGCGAACGACCAAAGAAACCGATATTCAAATAAGCTTGCGCCTTGATGGAAGCGGGAAGGCAGATGTTCATACCGGCATCGGATTTTTTGATCACATGCTGACATTGCTAAGCTTTCATTCACAAATGGATCTTACCCTTCTAGCACAGGGCGACTTGGAGGTATGCGATCATCATTGTATTGAGGATTGTGGAATTCTTTTAGGACAATGCTTTAAAGAGGCACTTGGTGATAAGCGAGGTATTCAGCGCTATGGCACTTGCTATATACCGATGGACGAGGCATTGGCACATGTAGTATTGGATATCAGTGATCGTGCGTATTTGGTTTATCACTGTGAGTTAAAAAGAGAAAGTATCGGTAACTTTTCTTGTGAAATGGTAGAAGAATTTTTACGTGCCTTTGCTTTTCAAGCAGGTATTACCTTACACGTAAATGTATTGTATGGCACAAACGATCATCATAAGATTGAAGCAATCTTTAAGGCTCTGGCAAAAGCATTAAAAATGGCAGTGATGATACAAGGAAATGAGCTGCCAAGCTCTAAGGGAGTTTTATGATGATTGCGATTATAGATTATGGCATGGGAAATCTGAGGAGCGTGGAAAATGCTTTAAGGTATCTTAAGACAGACTATTGTATTACGAATGATGCAGAAGTCTTACGTAAGGCAGATGGTTGGATCTTACCGGGAGTTGGTGCCTTTGCGGACTGTATGAAGCAGCTGCAAGCCCTAGGCTTGGTAGAGCTGTTGAAAGAGGAAGTAGGAAATGGAACGAAGCCGCTTTTAGGAATTTGTTTAGGCATGCAGGTATTGTTTGAGGAAAGCGAGGAAGGTGGACTTAGCAAAGGCTTAGGTCTTTTGAAGGGAAAAGTCGTAAAAATGATCGATCCACAAGCACGTATTCCGCATATCGGTTGGAATTTGTTGGAATATGATCAACCACACCCCTTATTTACTAAGCTTTCCGAAAAGCCCTTTGTGTATTTTGTGCACTCTTATTATGCAGTTCACTACGATTCCAATATCCTTATTGCTCATTCTTGTTATCATGATTTGCATATTTGTGCTTTGGTCGCAAAAGGGCATATAGTAGGAGCACAGTTTCACCCGGAGAAAAGCGGTACGGACGGACTGGCAATTTTACGATATTTTGTGGAGGAATGTGTATGATTATTTTACCGGCAATGGATTTGCTTGATGGCAAACCGGTACGCTTGTATCAAGGAGATTATAAACGTAAGGAAAGTGTAGGAGATGATGCTTTTTTGATTGCTCGGCAATTTAAAGCAGCAGGAGCAAGCTATTTGCATCTTGTTGATTTGAATGGTGCGAAAATGGGAAAGCCTTGTAATTTTGCTTTGATTCAAAAAATTGTTGCCGAAATCGGTATTCCGGTAGAGGTCGGTGGAGGGATTCGTACATTTTCGGATATCGAACGCTATCTTCAATGCGGAGCAAAGCGTATCATCTTAGGAACTGCTGCACTTGAAAATCCAAGCTTTTTAAAGGAAGCGCTGTGTCGCTATGGAGATAGGCTTGCAGTTGGGTTGGATTGTAAAGATGGGTATGTATATGGAAACGGTTGGCTTTCTGCCAGTCAAACAGACTATATAACTTTTGCGAAAGAAATGGAGCTGCTAGGAGTTAAAACCCTGATTGTTACTGATATTTCAAGAGATGGAACGATGCAGGGACCTAATTTAGCGATGCTTAAGAAGCTGTCAAAAGCGGTAAATATACAGCTGATTGCCTCCGGAGGAATTCGAGATCTGCACCATATCAAGCAGCTTTGTGAATTGGGGATTTATGGCGCAATTACGGGCAAGGCATTGTATGCAAACACTTTGTCATTGAAGGAAGCTATAGAGGAAAGTGAGGGATAGGAATGCACACCAAGCGTATCATACCATGCTTAGATGTTAAGGGTGGAAAGGTTGTGAAGGGAATTCAGTTTGTTGGCTTAAAAGAGGTTGGCGATCCAATTGAACTAGCGAAGCGCTACTATGAACAAGGGGCAGATGAATTGGTGTTTTTAGATATAGCTGCCACGCAGGAGGGACGAGATACGATGCTTTCGATGGTGGAAAGAGTTGCAAGGGAAATTTTTATTCCGTTTACCGTTGGTGGCGGTATTCGTACGCTCGAGGATATTCATAGGCTTTTGTTGGCAGGAGCAGATAAGGTGAGTTTAAACAGTGCTGCGGTATATCATAAACAGCTCATTCAGGAGGGAGCGCAGCGTTTCGGCAGTCAATGCATCGTATTGGCGGTTGATGCCAAGCGGCGTCAAGATAACAGCGGTTGGAATGTATATGTACGTGGCGGTGAAGAAGATAGTGGCTTGGATTTATTAGCATGGGTACAGGAAGCAGTTGCATTGGGAGCAGGAGAGATTTTGTTAACAAGCATGGACGCAGATGGAACCAAGCAGGGCTATGATATAGAAATGTGCAAGGCAGTGCGCTCCGTTGTATCGGTTCCGGTGATTGCTTCCGGAGGCTGTGGAGCACTTGCACACTTTGCCAAGGCATTTGAAACAGATGCTTGTGATGCGGCATTAGCTGCTAGTCTGTTTCATTATGAAGAAACAACAATTCCTAAGGTAAAGGCTTATCTTAAGAGGAAAGGAGTAGCGATTCGATAATGGAAATTGATTTTGAAAAAGGAGATGGACTTGTTCCGGTAATTGTGCAGGACGTGCATACAAAGCAGGTATTGATGCTTGCTTATATGTCAAAGGAAAGTTTAGCAATTACGTTGGAAAGTGGATATGCAACGTATTACAGTCGCTCTCGAAAACAGTTGTGGAAAAAGGGAGAAACCAGCGGACATGTGCAAAAAGTAAAGGAAATGTATATAGATTGTGATCAGGATACACTGCTGCTTTTGGTAGAACAAAAGGGTGCTGCCTGTCATAGTGGGAATTACAGCTGCTTTTATCGACGCTTCAAGGAGGATAATTATGAATGAACTAGCAGTTTTATACGATACGATTTTACAAAGAAAAGCAAATCCGGAAGCAGGGAGTTATACAACTTATCTTTTTGAAAAGGGTTTGGAAAAGATATTGAAAAAGGTAGGTGAAGAAAGCAGTGAGGTATTGATTGCGGCGCTGACACAAAGCAAAACGGATCAAATTAACGAGTTGGGGGATTTATTTTATCATCTTATGGTATTGATGGTGGAAAAAGGGATTACCTTAGAAGAAGTAAATGCAGAATTAACTCGAAGGAGTCAAAAGACACATAATAAAAAAGCAGAGCGTAAGCCTATTGAACAGCTGTAAAAAAGGATAATGCTCATAGCTGTTAAAAAATGTGATATGATATAGATAGCTTGGAGGTAATGCTATGAATTTTAAAGTTGAAAATTGGAAGCTATTGGTCTTATCGGTGTTTTATGTCATATTTGCTGTTATTTCTTACATGGTAAAAAAGGAACAGTTTTTAAATTTTTTCATGATTGCAGGATTGATCGTGGCAGTGGTAGGCTTGTTACAGATTATGGCATATTTCTTTAAAAAGGAGTATATGAAGCCGAATGAATTTAGCTTTGCATTTGGCGTTTTATATGTTGTGGCAGGTTTGATTGTTGCGACTAAGCCCGATGTGATCGTGGATAATTATCCCTTAGTGTTGAGTGGTGTGGTAGTGCTTGATAGTACCCTTCGCTTGCAATATTCTATGAATTTATTTCGATTGGAAAAAGAAGCATGGAAAATCAACGCGATTTTGGCGGCAGTACCATTGGTTTTAGGTGTAGTGTTGATTCTTGTGCCGATGTTAGAAGATTTCATGCATAACTATTTTAGCTTTTTGTTGATACTTGATGCGATTGCGAATTTTTATACGATTTTATATTATAAGCGAATCGTAAAAGAATTTGAGCGTAAGGGATATGCGTTAGTTGAGGATTCGCTAGAAGAATAAAAAAGAAAGAGGGATTGCAATGAGCTTTACACTTGCAAATGGAATACAGCTTCCAAAGGTTGGATTTGGAACCTATAAGGCGCTAGATCAAGAGAACATTCAAGTTTTGTTAGATGCGTTTGCCAGTGGATACACGTATTTTGACAGTGCATCGTTTTATGGTACGGAATGTTTTTTAGCGGAAGCAATGCAAAAGGGCAAGATTGATAGAGAAAAGGTGATGCTAGCATCTAAGGTTTGGAAGAATGAAATGGGCTATGAAGCTACAAAACAAGCATTTCAAAATACGCTAAATCGTTTGCGAACAGATTATTTAGATGTATATTTGATTCATTGGCCACGCCCTACGCTTTCATGTGATTGGAAAACACTTGTACTTGAAACATGGCAAGCGATGGAAGAATTGTATGATGAAGGACGTGTGCGTGCCATAGGAGTAAGTAACTTTTTACCTCAGCATTTAGAGGTTTTGCGAGCTTCATCACGTATTCAGCCAATGATCGATCAGCTTGAATTTCACCCCGGTTATACACAAGAGGCATGTGTACAATATTGTAAACAGCACCATATTCAAGTGCAGGCATGGAGTCCGATTGGAAGAACGCGTGTCTTGCAAGAACCGCTTATTTGTGAATTGGCTGAAAAATATCAGGTTTTTCCTGCACAAATTTGTCTGCGGTTTGCTTTGCAAAAAGGTGTTATGCCATTACCGAAGTCAAGTTCTTTAGAGCGTATGAAGCGAAATCGAACATTGGATTTTACGATTTCACAAGAAGATATGTATCGTTTGGATACACTTCCGCAAACCGGTTGGTCCGGAGAGCACCCGGATTTTGAAAGAGTGCAAGTGAAGTAGATAAAATAACGTATGAAAGGATAAGTGCCTTGAATCGTTGTAATAGAAAAGCTGTAGTTAGAATTGATCTTGTTAACTGCAGCTTTTTTCGTTGGAAGGATAAATATGTTTTAAAATAAAGGCTATTCGTGATAGGTATTTGATTTTTTACGAATATAAGCGCTAGAGCAAAGCAATAATAGGTGTGTGATATAGGCATTTAAGATGTCTGTATAAAATGCGTTTGCAAAGAAGAAAAGAAAAAGCATAAGAAATAAGCATACAACAATGGTGCATGCGGTATATAGTTTTAAAGAAAGGCGTTTTGCAGAGAAAAGAAGGAATGCAATAAAGGTCATTATGAAGGCAGCGACATATTGGATATACATATTTTTACTATATATACAATAAAAGGTAACTAGAATATTGATGGCAGATAATAAAAGTTCATAGGTATGCTTAGCAAGATTTTTTGAAGTGTTCATGAAGAATTTCCCTCCTTATGAAAGAATGTTATCGTTAGTATCATTATAGCATAGTCCTAAATAATAAAGTAGATAATCGAAAAAAGTAATAAGCAGTTTGTTTTAGGAAAAGAAAAACGCATGAATATAAGCTTCATACGTTTAGTGGAACATATCTTTTTTCTTGAAAATCCAAGTTGCAATCAGCATAAGAACAATAGCGATTAACAACGGGAACCATACAAATGGAAGTGGCAGATCGGGAACATTCATGCCATAAAAACCGAAGATGATATTTGGAATGGACATAACGATCGTAATAACTGTCAGTACCTTCATAACAATATTTAAGTTATTGGAAATGACAGAAGCAAAGGCATCCATTGTACCGGACAAAATATTGGTGTAGATATTACACATCTCGATTGCCTGATGAATTTCGATCAGCACGTCCTCTAATAAATCCTGATCTTCTTCATAAAGCTTGATAAGATGACCGCGATTGATACGGTTCATCGTAACCTCATCGGTTTTCAGTGAGGTGGAGAAATATACAAGTGATTTCTCTAAGCCAAGCATTTGAATGAGCTCTTTGTTACGCATAGATTGGTGCAATAAATGCTCGGTTCTGGAAGAAATGCGGTCTATTTGGCGTAGATAAATTAAGAAGCGTTGTGAAATACGAAGCATCAACAGTAGAAAAAAACGGGTTTTCATTTCGGTATTGATACCGCGTACTCTTCCCTTCGCCATATCCTCAATGCTTAGATTTTCATACAATGAAATGGTAATGATATAGCCCTTTTTAATAATAACACCCAAAGGAAGCGTTGTATAAAGCAATGTGTTTTCCTGAATGTTTTCTTCTTCCTCGGCACAAGGATAATCGACAATGATAAGCGTTTGATTGGTGTCATCATCATAATCAATATGAGAACTTTCTTCTTCGTCTAGTGAGGACTTAACAAATTCCGGCATAATGCCGATTTTTTCGATTAAAAAGTCAATTTCTTCTGTTGTCGGTGCAACGGCATTGATCCAACAGCCATGCTCCGGTTGATCGATTTTTTTTGTAACATTATCAAAGGTCTTGTAAAATTCAAGCATGTTTTAACCTCCTTAGAACAGGAGAACACCAGCTATGTCTCCTGTGTGATGCGATGGAATGATAGTTTGACCCGCGGGCTCTGGAGACATAACAAACACCTTCTTTCTATTGCTCATACATTATAGCATAAGAAGCATGAAAACGGATAGTAAAAAAGAAGGTTTTTCACCTTCTTGCCTCTTAATAATAGATTGATGCTTTTACTTTATCGCAGCTTTCTTTACCAAGCAGTTTTTCAATCAACGCAAAAGCAAAGTCAATGACCGCTGCTGCGGAACGACCGGTGATGATATTGCCATCAATAACGGCATAGCGATCCACATAGGTACCACCAAAATCTTCATTCATAGATGTAAAGCAGGTATAATTTTTATTCTTTAAATAGCCGGCTCTTCCTAAAATCGTCGGAGCAGCACAAATAGCAGCAACGACTTTATTGCTATGGATATAGCTGCTTAAGATTTCCATGATGTAAGCATCACTTTCTAATGTTTGGTAATGCGGACCTCCCGGTAAAAATAAAGCATCATAGCTTGTCGGATCAACTTCCTTAAGATCCTTTACCGGCTGTAAGGTGAGATTGAAACGTCCGCTAACCTTGTTTGCATCGCTTGTGCATACATCGACATCAATACCGGCTCTTCTTAATAGCGCAATCGTTCCCACTGCTTCTAATTCTTCAAAGCCATCTTTCATAATACATAGTACATTCATAGTATCTACCTCTTTTCAAGGGTATTATATACCGTATTTTGAATGACAGGCAAATATTTTTTTCTTTTCCTGCGTACATTGTAAGGGAGGTAAGTGTATGGAAAAATGGATATATATACTGGAGCGTTGGCAGAAAATACTATGGGGAATGCCGATGCTTGTTTTATTATTGGCAAGTGGAGCATTGTTAATGGTGAAAACACGCTTTTTTTTATTTCGTAAAAGCGATTTGATCGTTCGCAAGACGATTGGCTCTTTAGGAGCAAAAAAGCAGCAAGGGATTACTTCCTTTCAAGCAGTAACGACAGCTTTAGCCGGAACTTTGGGAGTCGGAAGCATTGTCGGTGTTGCAACGGCAATTACGATGGGAGGAGCAGGAGCTTTATTTTGGATGTGTGTAAGTGCGTTGTTTGGAATGATGTGTAAGTATGGAGAGGTTGTCTTGGCGATGCACTATCGTCATAAAGAAAATGGAGTTAGTTATGGTGGGGCGATGTATGTATTGGAAAAGGGGTGTCGTATGCCGGTTTTAGGTGTTCTGTTTGCACTGTTTTGCATACTTGCCTCCTTTGGAATAGGGAATATTACACCGACCAATACGATCGTAGAGAGTGTGCGTGTTTATTTGCCGCTTCCGCCACTGTTTATTACAGCTTTACTAGCAGTGCTGGTTGCTTCTCTTATATTCGGTAAAGGAAATCGAATCATGCGATTGAATGAAAAGCTCATTCCCTTTGTTTCCGTTCTTTATATTGCTGCCTGTGGATACTTGCTGTTTTTGCATCGTGAGCATCTTTTTTCTGCTGTTTTATTTGTTTTACAGGACGCTTTTGCGATTGATGCATTGGAAGGAGGAATTGGAGGCTTTGTCATTAGCAAAGCAATTCACTTTGGGGTATCGCGAGGAGTTTTTTCCAATGAAGCCGGTATGGGAAGCTCTCCTTTATCACATGCCGGAGTTGTTGATGCCAATCCGGTGGAACAAGGCTTTTGGGGTATATTCGAAGTATTTTTTGATACCTTGGTTATTTGTTTGATTACCGGCATGATGATTCTTACAAGTGATGCGTATGGTTTGGGGTTGGAGGGCGCTGCTTTGGTAATCGCATGCTTTCAAGAAGGCTTTGGTGTATGGGGAGGAATATTGTTTGCCTGTGCGATTGTAAGCTTTGCATTGCCTTCTATTTTGGGGTGGTATTATTATGCTCGTGAGTGTATTCATTATCTATTTACGACAAAGCTTATGCTGCATTTATATCAAGCATGTTTTTTGGGAGTGCTGGTTTGTTGCGGAAGTTTTGATTTTGTATATGTGTGGTACTTAGCTGATGTTTTAAATGCCTTAATGGCAATTCCAAACCTAATTTCACTTTTCCTTTTAAATAAAGATGTGGTAAAATTAACGAAAGAATACTTGATATTATATGGGAGGTGAAGCTATGAAGGTTATTGTAGCATGTGATTCCTATAAAGGCTGTATGACTTCAAAACAAGTCGCAAAGCAAATTACTGCCGGAATTCATGAGGTTAATGCATCATGTGAGGTTCTTTCCTATGTGATTGGCGATGGTGGAGAAGGAACGGTACAAGCTTTTAAAGAAACGATGCATGGCGAAAATGTAGGTGTTGCGACAACAGATGCGTATGGTCGAAAAATACAAAGTGAATATGCTATTATCGAAGATGGGAAAACGGCTGTCATCGAGGTTGCTAATATCATTGGCTTATCTATGCACCCAAGAGAAAAGCGAGCTCCTTTATATGCCGGAAGCTATGGTGTGGGAACGGTTATGCTAGATGCTATTGAAAAGGGCTGTAAGAAAATTATCGTAGGTTTGGGTGGCAGTGCAACCAATGATTGTGGGATAGGACTTTTGCAATGTTTAGGTGCACGCTTTTACGATGCCAATCATCAATATCTTTCTCCGCAGGCTGTGAATTTGGATAAGGTGCGCTATATTGATTTTCATCGTTTAAAGGAATTACAGGATATTGAGCTGATTGCCGCTTGTGATGTAAAAAATCATGTGCTTGGAGAGCAGGGGGCTACTTATGTGTTTGGTCGTCAAAAGGGATTGACACAAGCACAGCTACATAAGATTGAACATGGAATGGAAAACTTCTGTTATCAGATCAAGCGTTATAAGAAAATAGATTTAAATAGCTTGGAAGGTGGAGGAGCTGCCGGAGGGCTAGGCGCGATATTTATAGGTTTATTAGGTGCACGTATGGAAAGCGGTATTGATTTATTGTTAAGCTATGGTGATATGGAAAAGCAGATACAGGATTGCGATTTGGTAATTACCGGAGAAGGTCAAAGCGATGCTCAAACACTGTTTGGTAAGGTGCCAATGGGTATTTTGCAGGTTGCCAAGCGTTATCATAAGCCATGTATTTGTATTAGCGGAGCTTTGGGCATCGGTTATCAAAAGTTATACGATGTTGGATTTATCGGTGTATTCAGTATTGCCGATCGTGCTATGAGCTTTTTGCAGGCGTTGGAGCAAGCACCGGAAAAGCTAAAGAATGCTACGGTGGCAATCATGCGAACCATTGATTATTTTTATCGTTCATGATGTTTAAGAGGATAGTGTTCCTCTTTTTTTATTGCGATTGACAAAAGGATAGGAAATGTTTTATAATACATATGAACAAATGTTCATGTATTAAATGGAGGTTAGGATATGAAAATGGACGCACCTGTTTGTGAAGAAATTACAGTTCATGAAGAAATTATCAATCATGTAAATAAAGAGATGCTGACAATGGAGGAATATCATGATTTGGGAACTTTGTTTAAAATGTTTTCCGATCCGACACGCTTGCGAATACTGAGTTTGTTGTTTCAATCGGAAATGTGTGTATGTGATATTGTGGCATTGTTGGATATGACACAATCGGCGGTATCGCATCAGCTGAGTGTTTTACGGGCAAATCGTTTAATTAAGTATCGTCGTGTCGGGAAAAATATTTATTATTCCTTAGATGATGAACATATACAATATATATTCAATGCCGGAGTTGAGCATATTCAAGAGCATTAAAGCGAGGTGATTAGAATGCAAAAGCAATTTATATTAGAGGGTTTGGATTGCCCGAATTGTGCCATGAAGGTAGAGCGTGGTGTAGCAAAGCTAAGTGGTGTAAAAGAAGCAAGCGTTGATTTTACACATAAAAAGCTGTTTGTTGATTATGAAGGGGATATGAGTGATCGAATCAAAGCTACGATCATTGCATTGGAACCAAACATTCATGTTGTTGAAAAGCAAGGAAAGTCTAACCATGAGCACACTCATAAACATCATCAGCATTCCCATGCGCATTGCGACTGCCATGAGCATGATAGCTGTTCTTTACAGGAAACATTAATCAAGCAGCCCCTTGCTAATGCACAAAGACTGTATATCAAGGGCTTGGATTGTGCAAGCTGTGCTGCCAAAATTGAGCAGTATGTTCAAAATATGGAAAATGTAAAACAGGCAAGCTTGAATTTTTCCAATGGTGTACTTTACGTAGAACTGAAAGAAACACAGCTTTCTGAAAAGACGTTAAAAGAAATCGTGCAAGTGATTCCAACATTGGAAGATGGTGTTGAGGTGGCGATGGAGCATGAAGAAAAAAGCGATTCTTCGCAAGCAGGCTTATTTTCCGTAAAAAAGAATTGGCGTTTGTATGTGGGAATCGTATTGTTTCTAACAGCTCTATGCTTAGAGGATACGGTTTATGGCATTTGGCTTTTTGCAGCTGCTTATCTGCTTGTCGGTATGCGGGTCTTGCTTGCGGCCTTGAAAAATATCATGCGAGGAGAGATTTTTGACGAGAATTTTTTGATGGGTATTGCGACATTAGGTGCTTTTGCTATTGCTTCATATGAGGAAGCAGTTGCGGTTATGATTTTTTATGAAATCGGTGAAATGTTTCAAGCCTATGCAGTGGAGCGTTCGCGGGCATCAATTTCCGATTTGATGGATATTCGTGCCGATCATGCCAATAAGTTGGTTGATGGAGAAGAAATTACAGTATCTCCCGAAGCGGTTCATCAAGGTGATATCATTGTACTAAAACCGGGAGAAAGAGTCCCTTTGGACGGTATTGTTATTGCAGGAAGCGGAAGTTTGGATACCTCGGCATTAACAGGAGAAAGCATGCCAAGCGATGTGAAAGAAGGACAGGAAATCTTAGCCGGTTCCTTGAATTTAAACAGTGTTTTACAGCTGCGAGTTACCAAAGAATATGGACAGTCTACGGTAGCACGTATTTTAGAATTGGTAGAAAATGCCGGAAGCCGTAAAGCTCCAACGGAGCGATTTATCACAAAATTTGCCAGAATTTATACACCGGTAGTTGTGGGATTAGCAGCCTTGCTTGTAGTTTTGCCGATGTTATTGGTACCGAATGCAGAGCTATCCGATTGGCTGTATCGTGCATTAACATTCCTTGTTGTTTCTTGTCCATGTGCTCTTGTGATTTCTATACCTTTGGGATTGTTTGCCGGTATCGGAGCTGCCAGCCGCCATGGTATTTTAATCAAAGGCGGTAATATTTTGGAGGCTTTGAAAGATATTGACAGTGTTGTATTCGATAAAACCGGTACATTGACGAAAGGAAGTTTTCAGGTAGAAAAAATTGTAGCATTACAAGGTGATGAGCCTGAGGTACTGCGATTGGCTGCGTATGCGGAAAGCTACTCTACTCACCCAATTGCCGTTTCTATTTGCAAGGCATACGATCATGAAATTGATAAAAGCAAGCTTTCTGGTTATGAAGAAATAGCCGGTAAGGGAATTGCGGTAAATTATGAGAAAAAAGCCGTTCTTGCCGGTAATGCGGGCTTGATGCAAAGTTATGGTATTGTATTTGAAGATACAGCTTCAGAAGCTAGTGTTGTGCATATTGCTTATGATGGTAAGTATATGGGATACGTGCTGATTGCCGATCAAATCAAAGAAACAAGCAAACAGGCAATGGCAGATTTGAAAAAGTTAGGCATTACGAAAACCGTAATGCTGAGCGGAGATCGTAAAGAGGCAGGAGAAGCTGTTGGTAAGGAACTTGGTTTGGATCAGGTATATACGCAGCTTTTGCCACAAGATAAGGTAGATAAGGTAGAGGAGCTATTAGCGCAGCAAGCAGCTGATAAAAAGCTAGCCTTTGTTGGTGATGGCATCAATGATGCGCCGGTATTGGCAAGGGCAGATATCGGTGTTGCGATGGGCGGTGTTGGTAGTGATGCCGCAATCGAAGCAGCGGATGTCGTTTTGATGAAAGATGATCCAAGTGCTTTGGCAGATGCTATTCGCATTGCGAAAAAGACGATGAACATCTTAAAACAAAATATTATATTTTCGCTTGTTGTAAAGATAAGTGTGCTGATTTTGGCAGTATTTAATATGACAAATATGTGGGTAGGCGTATTTGCCGATGTCGGAGTAACGCTGTTGGCAGTTATTAACTCTATGCGAGCTTTGCGTATGAAGCTAAGATAAAGGTAAAAGTATTTACGAAGTACAAAGAAAGGGAACATTGAAGTTCTCTTTTTTGCTTTCACTGTGGTGATGACAGACTATGAAAATAATTATGAAAATCTTTTAAATCGGTTGATAAACTGTTTCACAAACAGTATAATATAAAGGAATTAGTTTTTTGTATGAGCTTGGAAAGTGATGTGTAAGAATGGAAAATTGGCAAGAGGTATATGCAAGCGCCAAGCAGCGCTGTCATAAATGTCGGTGCTGCCCGCAATGCAATGGTGCAGCTTGCCGAGGAGAAACTCCGGGTCCCGGTGGAAAGGGTAGCGGGAATGCTTTTGTTCGTAATATTGATATGCTGAAGCAAGTATTTATTACAATGGATACAATCAGTGAAAATACGGAAATTTCAACGCAGACGGATTTTTTCGGACATGAGGTTTCACTACCTGTTTATGCCGCTCCGATTAGTGGTATTCGTTTGAATTATGGGGCTGATTTAGATGATTTGACCTATACACAGGAGCTTGTGGAGGGTTGTTTAGCTGCGGGAAGCTTGGCTTTTAGCGGTGATGGAATGTATGATGAAATGTTTTGCGGTCCAATGGATATTATTGCCAAGCATCAAGGATATGGTATACCGACGATCAAGCCATGGAGCGAAAGTGATATGGAGTGGCGTATAAAGCTTGCTAAAGAGGGAAAAGCACTTGCTATTGCTTCGGATATTGATGCCAGCGGGCTTACCAATTTACGAAACAGTGTAACTCCGGTCGGCTTTAAAAATGTAGAGGAACTAAAGAAAATTAAAAAAATGGCGGAAATGCCGGTTATTTTAAAAGGAATTTTAAGTGTTAAAGGAGCAAGGAAGGCTTTGGAAGCCGGTGTAGATGGCATTATTGTTTCCAATCACGGAGGACGTGTGTTAGATGATTGCTTATCCGGTATTGAGGTGTTGGAGGATATCGTTAAAGCGGTAGATGGCAGAATGAAGATTTTTGTCGATGGCGGCTTTCGAAGCGGTAACGATGTATTTAAAGCACTCGCTTTAGGGGCAGACGGTGTTTTGATCGGTAGACCGATATCCCATGCTGTGATTGGTGATGGAGCTAACGGTGTAAAGTTATATTTGGAAAAGATACAGCTGGAATTGAAGGAAGCCATGGCTATGGCAGGCTGTAAAACAATTAAGGATATTCAACGAGAGCATGTTTGTGTAAAGTTTTAAAAGGGAGGAGAAAAGTATGAATACGTATGAGAATAATGCATTTTTTTGGCAAAAGCTAGATACCTTGCTGTTATCTAGTAAGTTGGTTGTCGATCGTCCGAGAAATTCTAGTCATTATAAATATTCTAATTTGGTATATCCGGTAGATTATGGATATTTGAATGATACCATGAGTTCTGATCAATCACCGATTGATGTATTTCGCGGTTCTGAAAAAAGCAGCTTGGTACAGGCGATTGCCGTATCAGCTGATATTTTGAAAAAGGATTGTGAGGTAAAGCTGTTGGTTGGTTGCAGTGAAGAGGAAATTCACGATATATTGGAGTTTTTAAATCAAACCGAATTTCAAAAAGCCGTGTTATTAAGACGTGGAAATGAGGTTCCCGAGTGGGCACAAAACGATTAAGCTGAGCAATCAGCTTTTTTTCATGTTTCTGTTTACTTACACATATAGTGAAGCAGGAGGCTGTCTATGAAGAAATGTTGTTTTTGTTTGCTTTGGATCGTGCTATTGCTTGGTTGTAAAGATACGATAGGCTATTTTCATGATGACACGATACAAGTCGAGCGTCTGTTTGATGAAATTCAACAAAATACACTTGATCGCGTGTGGGAGTTTGGACTATTGGAGGAACAGTTTTGGAATCGAGCACGAATTGCAGAGGAATATGGAATAAATACAAAGGGAATGGAGGTTTATATTAAGAGTGCGGTTAGTGAAGCGGAACTGTGTGAAATAGCGATATGGAAAAAAGATACCAACGATGATAAGCTAATTTACAATGCGTTTCGTTATCGCCTAGAGCATTTGGAAGAAAGGTGGGGAGATTATCTTGTGAAAGCAGATGCTTTGTTAAAAGATCCTGCAATCGGGCAGCTTGGATCGTATTATTATATGATTCTTGGCGAGGATAACGAA
The DNA here is from genome assembly GCF_000154285.1 of Amedibacillus dolichus DSM 3991. Classification (GTDB taxonomy): domain Bacteria; phylum Bacillota_I; class Bacilli_A; order Erysipelotrichales; family Erysipelotrichaceae; genus Amedibacillus; species Amedibacillus dolichus. The sequence continues at coordinate 43,777 of NZ_DS483462.1, forward strand.
AAGGTGGTACACTATATACAGAAGTATAAATAAAGCAGGGTGATATGATGGAAAAGCTATTTCGTATTTATGAGGAATTTACATCGTTTGAAGGAAGTCTTTTTAAATATGCATTGTCATTTTCAATTCTTTTGGCTATTGCACCGTCGATTTTGTTGTTTTCCATGCTTTTTCGCTATGCGTATTTGCCGATTGATATGGTATTGAATTTTGTACGCAGCTTTTTGCCGGATATCAATGCAGAGACATTGGATCAGATTTTTTTGTTTTTTGTAGATAAGGATTATGGAATCTTAAGTTTTATTATTACCGCCTGTACGTCCTTCTATCTGGCTTCCAGAAGTATTTTTTCCTTTTTGCTGATTAGTGCCGCTCATGAAAAGGTTGATGTTCCCAAATGGTCGATTCGTATTAAAGCAGTTGTTATGTTTGTGTTTTTAACGGTGGTTTTGTTAGCCGGTGTGTATTTGACTACGAAGTTCAGTAAGTTGTTTCCGCTGATTTCCGCCGGTTTAATGCTGTTTATGTTTACAGCTACTTATCGTATGCTGAGCTTTCGTAAGCGAAATGTAAGCTTTGGATTTATCGGTGGTATGTTTACAACCTTGGGTATCATGGGATTAGCGGATTTGTTTATCAGTATCGTGCATAATTTTACTTCCTATGAGGATATTTACGGGCCGATTGCAGTTCTTGTAACATCTTTGCTTGCAATCTATTTAATATCCTGTATCATTTATTTAGGCTTTTGTATCAACATGGTGTTTGAAGAGGACTATGGAAATGAGGAAGCATTGGTGATGAAGCATGCTAAATTCTTTGCTGTATGCTTACGAGTGCATGATCAAATGACAAAACGAATTATAAAATCGTAAGGGGAAATGGTATGAAAACAGTAATTAAAAAAATCGGAATCAATGGTGAAGGAATCGGTTATTTGAATCGTACGCCGGTATTTGTGCCGGGAGCTTTGCTTGATGAGGAAATTGATGTAAAAATTGTTACTAAGGAAAAGCGCTATGCGATAGGTAGTGTGAACTATATTATTAAGAAAAGCAAGGATCGCATACAGCCGAAATGTTTTGTGCATCATGCATGTAAAGGGTGTCCGCTGATGATTGCGAAATATCCTGCACAACTACAGTATAAGCGTTCTTTATTGAAGCAGTCATTGATAAAATATGCACAGGTTGATCCTCGTAAAGTCGAAAAAGTTATCGGCAGTGAGGAAATCTTCGGATATCGCAATCAATGTAAGCTTCCGGTTTCATTGAATAAGGAAGGACAGCTTTGCAGTGGGTTTTATCTTCCAAACTCTAATATTTTTACGGAAATGAAGAAATGCATTGTTCATGATCGGGGAGTAGAGCGTATTCGTCATGAGGTTATTGAGGTGTTAAAAAGGTTTGGTATACAGCCATATAATCATCATACAAAATCGGGAATACGTTCTTTGGTTGTACGTGGTTTTGATGGAAAGTATCAATGCACATTAGTAACCGGTCATGACGAGCTGTCTTGTTCGTTAATAGAGGATATTTTACATATTAGAGGAATGTATAGCTTATGGCAGAGCATTCATACAGTGAAAAATACAGCAGAGGTATTTGGAAAGCAAATGGTTCATTTAGGTGGGGAGAAACAACTTCCGTTCCATTTCGATGGTTTGGATTTGGAAGTATCACCACGTTCCTTCTTTCAGCTAAATACGGCACAGGCTAAGGTGTTATACCAAACGATTGCTTCACTTGTAAAAGGGCATAAGAAGCGAATTGTGGAAGCGTATAGTGGAATCGGAGCGATTTCTTTATATTTGAGGGATAAAGCAGATGAGATTATCGGAATTGAAACGATTAAGGACGCTGTTGTGAATGCAAATCAAAATGCGAAGCGTAATCATTGTGAGCATGTGAGATTTCTATGTGATGATGCAGCTAGTAAGCTTACGTATTTATCGAAAAATAAGGAGATTGATGTACTTGTGGTCGATCCGCCAAGAAGCGGTTTGGACGATGCGATGTTGGAGTGTCTTTTGAGAAGTAAGATTAAGGAAATTATTTATGTTTCTTGTAATCCGGCAACGTTAGGGAAAAATTTGGCTGTGTTGCAGGAAAAGTATAGAGTACAGAGGGTTATTCCGATTGATATGTTTCCTAATACACAGCATGTTGAGACGGTAGTTCTTTTGTCCCACAAAAAAGCCGATAGTTATATCCACATTGATGTGGAGTTTGGAGAGGGCGAGGGCAAGATTCCGGTAGATAGTATTGCTAAAAGAGCCGAAGCGTACAAGCCCAAAGAAAAAGTGACCTACAAAATGATTAAGGAGTACATAGAAGCGAAATACGGCTTCAAGGTACATACCGCGTATATCGCAGAGGTAAAGCGAAATTTGGGATTGCCGATGTATGATGCTCCTAATGCGGTAGAAGAATTGAAACAGCCGAGGAAACATCCGACACCAGAAAAGGTAGAAGCAATCAAAGATGCACTTCGTTATTTTGCAGTGATATAAAACTTTACTTACAATCGAATATTTCTTACATAGCCGTTTATTCATTTATTTGAGTAAGCGGCTTTTTTCATCCCTATTTTTCGGAATAGGGATATTTTTTGTAGAAGGAGGAGGTTTATTTGAACACGCAAATCATCGCCATCGCCAACCAGAAAGGCGGCGTTGGCAAAACAACAACCTGTGCGAACTTGGGAATAGGTCTGGCACAGGCCGGAAAGAAAGTGCTTCTGATTGACGGGGACCCGCAAGGAAGCCTGACAATCAGCTTGGGAAATCCGCAACCGGACAAGCTGCCATTTACACTGTCGGATGCAATGGGCAAAATTCTGATGGATCAGCCTATACGCCCCGGAGAAGGTATTCTGCATCATGCAGAAGGCGTTGACCTGATGCCTGCGGACATCCAGTTATCCGGTATGGAGGTATCCCTGGTAAACGCCATGAGCCGTGAGACTATCTTGCGGCAATATCTGGACACGCTGAAGGGGCAATACTCCCATATCCTCATCGACTGCCAGCCCTCCCTGGGTATGCTCACAGTCAATGCGCTGGCCGCTGCGAACAGGATCATAATTCCCGTTCAGGCAGAGTATCTGCCCGCCAAAGGACTGGAACAGCTGCTCTCCACGGTAAACAAGGTAAAGCGGCAGATCAACCCCAAGCTCCAGATAGACGGTATCCTGCTGACGATGGTGGACAGCCGAACCAACTTTGCCAAAGAGATCTCCGCGCTCCTGCGTGAGACCTATGGCAGCAAGATCAAAGTATTCGGCACAGAGATCCCCCACTCTGTCCGGGCAAAGGAAATTAGCGCAGAGGGAAAAAGTATTTTCGCCCATGACCCTGGCGGCAAAGTGGCAGAGGGGTATCGAAATCTGACGAAGGAGGTGTTGAAACTTGAAAAGCAGCGCGAAAAAAATAGAGCTGGCCTCGGTAGATGATCTATTCTCCACCGAAGAAGGCCGTCAAGATGCAAAGCTGGAAAAGATTCAGGAGATTCCGCTGTCTGAGCTGCATCCCTTTAGGAACCACCCATTCAAAGTCAAGGATGACGAAGCCATGATGGAGACCGCTGACAGTATCAAGCAGTATGGCGTTCTGGTTCCGGCGATTGCTCGACCGGACCCAGAGGGCGGTTATGAGCTGGTAGCCGGACACAGGCGGCACAGAGCCAGTGAACTGGCAGACAAGGAGACCATGCCAGTCATTGTTCGGGATTTGGATGATGATGCCGCCACGATCATTATGGTTGACAGCAATTTGCAACGAGAAAGCTTGCTCCCAAGTGAAAGAGCCTTTGCCTACAAGATGAAGCTGGACGCCATGAAACATCAGGGAGAGCGAGTTGATTTAACTTCGTCCCAAGTTGGGACGAAGTTGAGAGCCGATGAAATATTGGCTCAGCAGGCTGGTTCAAGCAGAAATCAAATTCAGCGCTATATCCGTCTGACAGAGTTGATTCCCGAACTGCTGGACATGGTGGATGAAAAGAAGATTGCCCTGAACCCTGCCTATGAGCTGTCCTTTCTCAAAAAGGAGGAACAGGTAGACCTGTTGGACGCAATGGACAGCGAACAGGCTACCCCTTCTCTTTCTCAAGCCCAGCGGCTCAAGAAATACAGTCAGGAGGGGCATCTGACCCTCGATATGATGCGTGTCATCATGGGTGAGGAAAAGAAAAGCGATCTGGACCGAGTGACATTTACCTCTGACACCTTGCGGAAGTATTTCCCTAAAAGCTATACGCCCCAGCGGATGCAGGAAACCATCATCAAGCTGCTGGAGGCATGGCAGAAAAAGCGTCAGAGAGACCAGGAACGATGAAAGGAGCCGCCTATGAGGGATATTTCAGCCCGTGAGCTGAAAGGACACAACATTCTCGCCGTAGAGAGGTTTTGGGATGACACACGCTGGATGATTGAGTTTTCCGTCCTGCGTCCCAGCGCAGCTTACGGCAGTCCCGGAGAGGAAATGCGGCTGTTTTTGACCGAGGACGGGTATCAGGCCGCTCTGCAAAGCCAGCAGCGCCGGGAGATCAAGATCAAGCGTTACGCTCGTGTGATTGAGGGACATATCCTCGATTTCAAACCGGGAAAACGCCGCCGCTCATAAACCCATACAACGAAAGGAAAGGAATGACTATGTGTACGGTAAAGGAAATTCAAGAAGCAATCCGGGAAGATTGCAAATCTCAGCATGACATGGATACAACGGATATTGACCGCGTGATGCAAACACTTCCTTTCGCCCAGGAGGAGCCATTTGCAGAGGCGCGTCTTCAAAAGCCGCTGTTTTGGTTCTATGCAAGAAAATTTGAAAAGTGTTGAACACCGCAATTCTTTGGAATGAGGATTGCGGTTTTTTGTACCCAAAATTCAGAAGGAGTGAGGTCGATGGCCGTTTTTCGCATTGAACGGACCCGTGATTATACCGTGATGAGCAATCATCATTTACGAAATGCAAATCTGTCGTTAAAAGCCAAGGGGCTGCTTTCCATGATGCTGTCTTTGCCAGAGGACTGGAATTACACCACCCGTGGTCTTGCAAAGATTTGTAAGGAGGGCGTGGATGCCATAGGCGCTGCGTTGCGGGAATTGGAGGCTGCCGGTTACATTGTGCGGCACAAACTGCGTGACCGCCAGGGACGCATCAGTGATACGGAGTATGTCATATATGAGCAGCCACAGCCGAAGAACCCGGATACGCCCCAGCCGGATATGGCTTCACCAGATACGGAAAACCCGTATCTGGATAAACCGGATACGGAAAAGCCCGCAGAATTAAATATAGAGAAATCAAATACAGAAAAAACAATTACTTATGGATCAAGTACCGATTCTATTCCCTTCCGGGAGCCAGCGGCAGCACAGCTGCCGGAACGGAAAGGAAGGGATGCGATGTCTGTCTCAGAGATGGAAAGTTATCGGGATTTGATTCTGGAGAACATCGAGTATGACCACCTGTGCCGGGAGTTTACCACCTACCGGGAGGACCTGGACGAGATTGTGGAGCTGATGGTGGAGACTGTCTGCGCCAAGCGGAAAACCACCCGGATCGCTGGCAGTGACTTCCCCCATGAGGTGGTGCGCTCCCGTTTTTTGAAGCTGGACAGCGAGCATATCCGGTTTGTCATGGACAGCTTACAGAAAAACACCACCGAGGTCCGCAACATGAAGCAGTATCTGCTTGCGGTGCTGTTCAACGCGCCGACCACGATCAGCAACCACTACACTGCACAAGTCAACCACGATATGTATGCAGGCGGCTGGTAAACAGCCGCTTTTCTGCTGCCCGGATACACCGGGAGAAAGGATTTTGCCATGAAACGACCCCTTGCTTACATTACGGCTCCCTGGAGCAACAGACAGTATGAGAACGCCGAGAACGCTGCGGCCTACTGCCGTCAGGTGTACGACGCCGGGTATTCGCCCATCTGCCCGGTGCTGTTCCTGCCCACCTTCCTCAAGGACGACATTCCCCAGGAACACAAGGACGGTCTGGATATGGCGCGGGACTACCTGCGCCGTTCCCATGTGCTGGTGGTCTGCGGCCACGGCATCGACGAGATCGTGAAGAATGACATTGCCACCGCCGAGCGCCTGCGGATTACCGCCACCACCCTGGACGGCATCCTGACCGTGAAGGGCCAGGGGCGTGGGAAAGGAGGTGCGCGCCATGCCTGAGCGTAAGACTGTGGGCCAGCTGATGGAGGAAATGCGCCTCAAGGCCGGGGCGCAGAACTACCACGGCCACGAATACATGGATTTGCAACGGTTTGCCGAGGACACCCGGCACATGATTATTTTTGATGTGCTGACGAACGATTCCCCTGTTGGCTGGAAAGGCGAACGAACCCGCCTGTTCCTGTCGGATACCGGTTATGAAAAAGCACTGGATAGTCAGGAAAAGGGGCAGATTAAGATTTTGAGCCACGCAAAGGTGCGTCAGGGCAATCTGCACTATGACCGTACTGACCAGTTACGCTAAGGAGGGCGGTATGAAGCGTTATCTTCTGCGGCGGCTGGTGGTTCCGCCTTAGCAAAAATGAGATTCCCTGCAAACTTCGTGGAAAGGAGGCGTTGAAAATGCAGGAAGAAGTGGAAAACAGAACTTTGACGCTGGTTGTCAGTGGAACAAAGTTTACCGGCAGAATGTTTAAGGCTGCCATAAGCAAGTACATGGCACATCGAAAGGAAAAGAAGCTGGAAAAACAGAGAAGCCGTGATGCGCCGGTTGTTCCGCATGGAAAACAGACTGTGAAGCAGCTTGTCGGGCAGAATCAGGGAATATCCAACATTGAGATCACAGACCCCTCTATCAAGGAGTTTGAGAAAATCGCCCGGAAATATGGTGTGGATTATGCGGTGAAAAAGGACCGCAGCAGTTCTCCGCCAAAGTACCTGATTTTTTTCAAAGGCCGTGATGCAGATGCTCTGACAGCAGCTTTTACAGAGTACACCAACAAAAAAGTCAAAAAGGCAACGAAAACAGAGCGCTCGTCCGTACTGGCAAAACTTAACCAGTTCAAAGAGATGGTTAAAAATGCTGTGGTGGATCGCACCAAGCGAAAGGAGCTGGAACGATGAAAAAGACATTGGACATCAAAAAGCTCATTTTGCTGAATATGCCGTATATCCTGATGGGACTGTTTGCTACCAATTTTGGAGAAGCATGGCGAATGGCACAAGGGGCGGATGCTTCAGAAAAGTTTCTTTCGCTGATTGCGGTTCTGCCTGGAGCGCTGGAAAGTTTCTGGCCAAGCCTGCATCCATTGGACTTGTTGGTAGGGCTGTGCTGTGGAGGCAGTCTGAGGCTGGCGGTGTATCTTAAAAGCAAGAACGCCAAGAAATATCGACATGGTTTGGAATATGGTTCGGCCCGCTGGGGAACCCGTGAGGATATTGCACCTTACGTTGATCCTGTATTTCAGAACAATGTGATTCTGACGAAAACGGAGAGCCTGACCATGAACAGCCGCCCCAAGGACCCAAAGACTGCCAGAAACAAAAATGTACTGGTGATTGGCGGCTCCGGTTCCGGTAAGACCCGCTTCTGGCTCAAACCGAATCTGATGCAGATGCACAGCTCCTATGTTGTGACGGACCCGAAGGGAACAATTCTGGTGGAGTGCGGAAAAATGCTCCAAAGGGGTGCGCCCAAGCTGGGGAAGGACGGGAAGCCAGTAAAAGATAAAAATGGCAAAGTCATTTATGAACCGTATCGTATCAAAGTGTTGAACACCATCAATTTCAAAAAATCCATGCACTATAATCCATTTGCGTATATTCACAGCGAAAAGGATATTTTGAAGCTGGTGACAACGCTGATCGCCAATACCAAAGGCGAGGGAAAAGCCGGGGACGATTTCTGGGTCAAGGCAGAAACGCTTCTGTACTGTGCCCTTATCGGATATATCCATTATGAGGCTCCGGTGGAGGAACAAAACTTCTCCACCCTCATTGAGTTCATCAACGCCATGGAAGTCCGTGAGGATGACGAGGAGTTCAAAAACCCCGTAGACCTGATGTTTGATGCACTGGAAGCCGAGAAGCCAAACCACTTTGCGGTGCGCCAGTATAAGAAATATAAGCTGGCCGCCGGCAAAACAGCCAAGTCGATTTTGATTTCCTGCGGTGCGCGTCTGGCCGTATTTGATATTGCGGAGCTGCGCGAGGTTACATCCTACGATGAGTTGGAGCTGGATACGCTGGGAGACCGGAAAACCGCTCTGTTCCTCATTATGAGCGATACGGACGATTCCTTTAACTTCCTGATCTCCATGTGCTACACCCAGCTTTTCAACCTGCTTTGCGAAAAAGCTGACGATGTGTATGGCGGTAGGCTCCCGGTTCATGTGCGCTGCCTTATCGACGAGTGCGCCAACATCGGCCAGATTCCCAAACTGGAAAAGCTGGTGGCTACCATCCGAAGCCGTGAGATCTCAGCCTGTCTGGTGTTGCAGGCGCAAAGCCAGCTGAAAGCCATCTACAAGGACAACGCCGATACCATCATCGGCAATATGGATACCTCCATTTTCCTGGGCGGTAAGGAGCCGACCACTCTCAAGGAGCTGGCCGCAGTGCTGGGTAAGGAAACCATCGACACCTACAACACCGGAGAGAGCCGTGGGAGGGAAACATCCCATTCACTCAACTATCAAAAATTGGGGAAAGAGCTGATGAGCCAGGATGAGCTTGCTGTTATGGATGGCGGCAAGTGTATCCTCCAGCTGCGCGGTGTGCGTCCTTTCCTTTCGGATAAGTACGACATCACCAAGCACCCCAATTTCAAGTACACTGCCGACGCGGATGACAAGAACGCTTTTGATATTGAAGCATTCTTGTCCGCAAGGCTGAAACTCAAGCCCAATGAGGTCTGCGATGTATATGAAGTAGACACAAAGGGCGCTTAATTTCGTTCCGCTTTAGAAGGGAGTGATCTTATCTATTCGCCGCATCTGCCCTCTATGGGCCATTGGCGTACAAAGCGGACAATCGCAAGAAAAAAATAATGAAAAAGGAGGACAGCCGGAATCATGCCCCCGGAAACCGGGCGGCAGATTGTTCCGGCTTTTGTATGCCTATGAAACATGACAAACCTATTTTTTAATCAGATTCCGGCTAACAAACTATATGGCATTTTTTGAACAGGCAATTACCGTTCTTCAGACTCTCGTTATCGCTCTCGGTGCTGGTCTTGGTATCTGGGGCGTCATCAACCTCCTCGAAGGTTACGGAAACGACAACCCTGGTGCAAAATCACAGGGCATGAAGCAGCTCATGGCCGGTGCTGGTGTAGCCGTAGTCGGCATGGTCCTTGTACCTCTGCTCTCCGGGCTTTTCTCTGTCTAAGCGTCTCCGTATGAAATCCTTGCCGCTCCCGCAGCTTTGCGGGGGCGGCGGAAAGGAGGTTGACACCGTATGGATTTCTTACTTGAAGCCCTGACGAATTGGCTGAAAGAAATGCTGGTGGGCGGCATTATGAGCAACCTTTCGGGGATGTTTGACAGCGTAAACCAACAGGTCGCGGATATATCCGTACAGGTAGGCCAGACACCACAGGGATGGAATGGCAGTATTTTCAGCATGATTGAGAATCTGTCCAACTCCATCATGGTGCCGATTGCAGGTGTGATTCTGGCTATCGTGATGACCGTAGACCTGATCCAGATGATTGCAGACAAGAACAACCTGCATGATGTGGATACCTGGATGATTTTCAAGTGGGTGTTCAAATCAGCTGCCGCCATCCTCATTGTCACAAACACATGGAATATCGTGATGGGCGTCTTTGATATGGCGCAGAGCGTGGTGGCGCAGGCGGCAGGGATTATCAATTCGGATGCGTCCATTGACATTTCCTCAGTTATGACCGATCTGGAACCGAGGTTGATGGAAATGGATTTGGGACCGCTGTTCGGACTGTGGTTCCAATCCCTCTTTATTGGCATTACCATGTGGGCGTTGTATATCTGTATCTTTATCGTTATTTATGGCCGTATGATCGAGATCTACCTTGTAACTTCGGTGGCTCCCGTTCCAATGGCTGCAATGATGGGCAAAGAATGGGGCGGTATGGGACAGAATTACCTCCGATCCCTGCTGGCACTGGGCTTTCAGGCGTTTCTCATTATCGTCTGTGTGGCAATTTATGCTGTGCTGGTGCAGAACATCGCTCTGGAAGATGACATCATCATGGCAATCTGGAGCTGCGTGGGCTACACCGTACTGCTGTGCTTTACACTATTCAAAACCGGCAGCCTTGCAAAATCAGTCTTTCAGGCGCATTAAAACGGAAGGAGGTTTCCACATTGGCTTATGTACCCGTACCCAAGGACTTAACAAAAGTCAAAACAAAGGTCATGTTCAATCTGACCAAGCGACAGCTTATCTGCTTCACGGGCGGAGCACTTATTGGCGTACCGCTTTTCTTTTTGCTCAGAAAACCTACCGGAAACAGTGTAGCGGCTATGTGTATGATGCTGGTTATGCTGCCCTTCTTTATGCTGGCTATGTACGAAAAGCATGGCCAGCCGTTGGAAAAGATCGTGGGCAATATCATTCGCGTCACGGTGATCCGCCCCAGGCAGCGACCTTACCAGACCAACAACTTTTATGCCGTATTAAAGCGGCAGGAAATGCTCGATAAGGAGGTGTATGACATTGTTCACCGCAATAAAAAAATGGCTGCACCAGCTGTTCGGAAAAACCGAGGAAAAAGCTGTGCAGCCGGTCAAAACAAAGAAAAAGCTGTCCCGCGCCGACAGAAAGCAGATTGAAGCTGCCATTGCCCGCGCCAACCGCACGGACAGAAAAGGAAAATCGGCACAGGACAGTATCCCCTATGAACGGATGTGGCCGGACGGGATCTGCCGTGTATCGGACAACCACTACACAAAGACCATTCAGTTTCAGGACATCAACTATCAGCTCTCCCAAAATGAAGATAAGACCGCGATCTTTGAGGGCTGGTGTGATTTCCTCAATTATTTTGACAGCTCGATTCATTTCCAGCTGTCTTTTTTGAACCTTGCGGCATCGGAGGAGACCTTTGCAAACTCCATTTCCATCCCGCCCCAGAGGGATGCCTTTGATAGTATCCGCGAGGAATACACCACAATGCTGCAAAATCAGCTGGCCAGAGGCAACAACGGTCTCATCAAGACCAAATACCTGACCTTTGGTATCGACGCAGACAGCATCAAAGCCGCCAAGCCCCGTCTGGAGCGTATTGAGACCGATATACTCAACAACTTCAAGCGTCTTGGTGTAGCTGCCAGAACGCTGGACGGTAAAGAAAGGCTTTCTCAGCTTCATGCGGTATTCCACATGGATGAACAGCTCCCGTTTCAGTTTGAATGGGACTGGCTGGCTCCTTCCGGTCTGTCCACAAAGGATTTTATTGCACCAAGCTCCTTTGAGTTCCGCACCGGCAAGCAGTTCCGTATGGGCAAGAAATACGGGGCTGTTTCTTTTTTGCAGATTCTCGCACCGGAGCTGAATGACCGTCTGTTGGCTGATTTTCTGGATATGGAAAGCTCGCTCATTGTGAGTATGCACATTCAGTCGGTGGATCAGGTGAAAGCCATCAAAACGGTAAAGCGCAAGATTACCGACCTTGACCGCAGTAAGATCGAGGAACAGAAAAAAGCAGTTCGTGCCGGATACGACATGGACATCATTCCATCTGACCTTGCTACTTACGGCAGTGAAGCGAAAAAACTCTTGCAGGATTTGCAGAGCCGCAACGAGAGAATGTTCCTTTTGACCTTTCTGGTGCTGAACACAGCGGACAATCCCCGTCAGCTTGGCAACAACATTTTCCAGGCAGGCTCCATTGCCCAGAAGTATAACTGTCAGCTGACCAGGTTGGACTTTCAGCAGGAAGAAGGGCTGATGAGCTGTCTGCCCCTGGGACTCAATCAGATCGAAATCCAGCGAGGACTGACCACCAGTTCTACGGCTATCTTTGTACCGTTCACCACACAGGAATTATTCCAGAACGGCAAAGAGGCTCTGTACTACGGCATCAACGCCCTGTCCAACAACCTCATCATGGTGGATCGAAAGCTGCTGAAAAACCCCAACGGCTTGATTTTGGGTACACCGGGTTCCGGTAAGTCCTTCAGCGCAAAACGAGAAATCGCCAACTGCTTTTTGCTTACCAGTGATGATGTCATTATCTGTGACCCGGAAGCGGAGTACGCACCTCTTGTTGAACGTCTGCATGGGCAGGTCATCAAGATCTCGCCTACCTCCACCAACTACATCAATCCGATGGACCTGAACCTGGACTACTCGGATGATGAAAGCCCGCTGTCCCTCAAGTCTGATTTTATCCTCAGCTTATGTGAGCTGATTGTGGGCGGTAAGGAGGGCTTGCAGCCGGTGCAGAAAACCATCATCGACCGCTGTGTGCGTCTGGTCTATCAGACTTACCTCAATGACCCGCGCCCGGAGAATATGCCCATACTGGAGGACCTATATAACCTGCTTCGGGAACAGGAGGAAAAGGAAGCCCAGTATATCGCTACGGCCCTTGAAATCTATGTAACCGGCTCCCTCAATGTGTTCAACCACCAGAGCAATGTGGACATCAACAACCGCATTGTCTGCTATGACATCAAGGAACTGGGCAAGCAGCTCAAGAAAATCGGTATGCTGGTGGTACAGGATCAGGTGTGGAACCGCGTTACCATCAACCGCGCTGCCCACAAGTCCACCCGTTACTACATCGACGAGATGCACCTGCTTTTGAAGGAGGAACAGACCGCTGCCTATACAGTGGAAATCTGGAAGCGATTCCGTAAATGGGGTGGTATTCCGACAGGTATCACCCAGAATGTCAAAGACCTTTTGAGCAGCCGCGAGGTAGAAAACATCTTTGAAAACTCCGACTTCGTGTATATGCTCAACCAGGCAGGCGGAGACCGCCAGATACTTGCCAAGCAGCTGGGCATTTCCACACACCAGCTTAGCTATGTGACCCACTCCGGTGAGGGCGAGGGCCTGCTGTTCTATGGTTCCACGATCCTGCCTTTCGTGGATCACTTCCCGAAGAATACCGAGCTGTACCGTATTATGACCACCAAACCTCAGGAACTGAAAAAGGAGGATGAATGATTATGAACCCCAACATTTTGAATCAAAACCCGCTGATGTTTTTTGACAGGGCGGTAAATGCCCAGCGTAGCCAGCTGCTTACGGTCATGGCTGATGCGGTAAGTGAGTGCCGCACGGCGGCAGATCAGGCAGCCGAACTGAATGAGACCGGTCAGGTGGGGCTGCTCCGTCTGGCAGAGGTCTGGAGCATCATCCGTGCCAAGGAAGGTATGGGTGGTCTGGTTCTGGAAGGAACCGAAGCGAAAATCCTGTCCGATGTGGTGGCACAGTTTTACGCCTACCTGTCCGGTTGTATGTTCAACGATCCTGTGGGAATGGCCATTTATGCAGAGCTGCACTACATGATGTCCTCCCTCATGCTGGGAGAATGGTTTGAATAAGGAGCCGCGCCTGCGCTTTACTGATGAGGAACGGTCTGACCCTGCACTGGAAAAGCCGATCCGTAAAGCGGAGAAAGCTGCGGCCAGAGCAGATAAGGCGCAGGCCAATATCCCAAAGAAAAAGGTCAGGCAGACGGTCATCGACCCGGATACCGGAAAAAAGACCTCGAAGCTGACCTTTGAGGACAAGAAAAAGCCACCCTCCAAACTTTCTCAAGGGGTCAAGGAAGCTCCCGTCCATCTGGTTGCGGGCAAACTCCACAAAGAGATCCGGGAAACAGAACAGGACAATGTGGGCGTGGAAAGCGCCCACAAGTCCGAGGAAGCGGTGGAGACCGGCGCTTATCTGGTGCGGGAGGGCTATCGCAGCCACAAGCTGAAGCCGTACCGCAAAGCAGCACAGGCAGAGCGCCAACTGGAAAAGGCAAATGTAAATGTTCTGTACCAGAAATCTTTGCAGGAAAATCCCCAGTTTGCCAGCAATCCACTTTCCCGCTGGCAGCAAAAGCAGGCCATCAAAAAGCAGTATGCCGCCGCCAAACACGCCGGTCAGACTGCCGGAAATACCGCCCAGGCTGCATCCAAAACCGGAAAAGCCGCAAGGACGGTAAAAGAAAAGGTACAGCAGGCAGGGGCATTCGTCATGCGCCACAAGAAGGGTTTCCTGATGGCAGGGGTTTTGTTCCTCATTACCTGTATGCTGATGAATACCATGTCCTCCTGCTCCATGATGGCGCAGAGCATCGGTTCCGTTCTCTCCGGCACCACCTATCCGTCGGATGACCCGGAAATGCTGGCGGTGGAGGCAGATTATGCAGCCAGAGAAGCCCAGTTGCAGGAGGAAATCGACAACATTGAAAGCAGCCACCCAGGGTATGACGAGTATCGCTATGACCTTGGTATGATCGGCCATGACCCTCATGAGCTGGCAGCATTTCTCTCTGCCGTCTTGCAAGGCTACACCCGGCAGAGCGCTCAGGCAGAGCTGGCGCGTGTGTTTGCAGCACAGTATCAGCTGACGCTTACTGAGGAAGTGGAGATTCGCTACCGCACGGAGACCTCCACCGACCCGGAGACCGG
>NZ_DS483461.1:0-694 GCF_000154285.1 Amedibacillus dolichus DSM 3991
ATATACCTGCCGTTCCTATTATTTAGTGAAATGAGATATTATGATATTTTCTGAATTGTGATTAAAAAGGCAACTTTATGCCCATGCAACAGAAACTATAAAAAATACAGAGAATGAAAAGAAACAGATAGATTTTTTAGTTCTTTAGGCCCGTAGTCTGCAAATCCTTTTATGATTTTCTATCAAACAAAAGAGGAAAATAGACCAGTTGCAATCCAAACGAGAGTCTAATAGAATGAGGTCGAAAAGTAAATCGCGCGGGTTTGTTACTGATAAAGCAGGCAAGACCTAAAATGTGTAAAGGGCAAAGTGTATACTTTGGCGTCACCCCTTACATATTTTAGGTCTTTTTTTATTGTGCGTAACTAACTTGCCATCTTCAAACAGGAGGGCTGGAAGAAGCAGACCGCTAACACAGTACATAAAAAGGAGACTGAACGATGAACATCAAAAGTTTGCAAACAAGCAACAGTATTAACCTTTACTACCGCACTGCTGGCAGAGGCGCACTCAGCGTTGCGAAGAACGACCAAAGCCATATAGAACTACGGATTTCCATATACCGCCTGTATGTGAATCCTGACACAAAATGAAATATCAGTCTGATTCATCTCACATAAAACCTCGCAAGCTGAGTGGAGTGCATAAACCTAGCGCCACACCGACATCTCTGTACGAACTAAGGAACACATAG
>NZ_DS483461.1:794-1481 GCF_000154285.1 Amedibacillus dolichus DSM 3991
TCCTAATGGCATTATATTTGTTCTTACAACATAAAGATGAATCCCCATATGGAACTGTATAAACCAGACAAATGGCTAACCGATATTCCTAACATTTGGGATAATGAATTCCAAATTATGATAGTGTTTTATGTTCAGATAATGCCCGATGACTTTGTCATGCAGCTCCACAGATTTTGAGAAACGACAGCGACTTCCGTCCCAGCCGTGCCAGGTGCTGCCTCAGATTCAGGTTATGCCGCTCAATTCGCTGCGTATATCGCTTGCTGATTACGTGCAGCTTTCCCTTCAGGCGGGATTCATACAGCGGCCAGCCATCCGTCATCCATATCACCACGTCAAAGGGTGACAGCAGGCTCATAAGACGCCCCAGCGTCGCCATAGTGCGTTCACCGAATACGTGCGCAACAACCGTCTTCCGGAGACTGTCATACGCGTAAAACAGCCAGCGCTGGCGCGATTTAGCCCCGACATAGCCCCACTGTTCGTCCATTTCCGCGCAGACGATGACGTCACTGCCCGGCTGTATGCGCGAGGTTACCGACTGCGGCCTGAGTTTTTTAAGTGACGTAAAATCGTGTTGAGGCCAACGCCCATAATGCGGGCTGTTGCCCGGCATCCAACGCCATTCATGGCCATATCAATGATTTTCTGGTGCGTACCGGGTTGAGAAGCGGTGTAAGTGAA
>NZ_DS483460.1:0-106454 GCF_000154285.1 Amedibacillus dolichus DSM 3991
CTCGCCACTGTGGTGGATTCCCCCTGGGCAAGTACGGCAGGATGAGGAAAACCTACCTGAAGGAACATCGTCCCATCCTCTACAACCAGATGCTGCTGAGCGAGAAGTTGTACCAGCACCTTCTGGAGATCGACGAGACCGCCCAGAGCAGACTGGAGCAGATGATGCCCCAGCTGGCGAAAGAAGCGGGAGCCACCGAGGAACTGAAAGCCAGCGATCCCATGAAGTGGGTGGGGCTGATGAACACCTGCAAAGCCCAGGCAGAGGAGATCCTGATGGCGGAGCTTATCAACAGCTGACCCTAAACCTGTTCCTCTCCGAAGCGGAGCAGATCCAATCCATAGATGAAGCAGAGAATGTAGCGCATACATCCTCTGCTTTTTCTTTTGCCCAAAATGATATTGACCATGTGCTGCGTTTGGGAGGCAATACAGATCGTCAGAGAGAGCGTGTGGTTGCAGCCTTTGAAAAGCAGAAAACCACCGCTGAGATTGCCGAGATACTGAAAACGCTGTATCACGGCGGTAACGGCCTTGGCAGTGTGAGTGCATGGTATGCCGAGGATGGTATCCATCTTTCCCACGGGAAGTCTGTCCGTTATGACAGGTCTGCCCAGGTCATTTCCTGGGAGAGTGCCGCAGAGCGTATCGGGGAGCTTTTGAAAAGTGGTCAGTTTGCCTCCAATGTGGAGCTTGCAGAAGCGGCAGGCTATGAACGCTCCCTACTTGCAGAAAAGCTCTGGTATCTGTATCACGATCTCAGTGAGGACGCCAGAGAAGCCGGATATTTGTCCTGCCTGTCAGAGATCAAAGGCAATGGGTTCCCGGAGGAGACCCATCGCCTGACGGAGCAGCTGAGTGACCCGGCTTTCCGCCAGACCCTCAAGGAAGAATACGCTGCCTTCTGGACTGCCTATCAGCAGGACATTGACCTGTTGCGTTTTCACTATCACAGACCAAGGAAGATCTGGGAGAACCTGAAGGACCTTGACCTGCCGCGCAGGACCTTTTCTTCAGACCTTTCCCAAGTGCCAACCGTTCAGCACTTCATTACCGAGGATGAGATCGACGCCGCTATGACCGGCGGCAGCAGTTTCGCCGGAGGAAAAGGCCGTATCTATGCGTTCTTCATGGCAAACCATACGGATAAGGAGAAAGTGAGATTCCTCAAAGACGAGTATGGCATTGGCGGACGCTCTCATGCCCTGTCCGGCGCAACACACAGCGGCGAAGATCACGATGGGAAAGGTCTGCACTATAAAAAGCAGGACTGCCCGGATGTTCACTTGAACTGGGAAAAGGTTGCCAAGCGCATTACCTCACTTGTCCAGAAAGACCGCTATCTTACCGAACAGGAACAGGCGCAGTATGACAAGATCCAGTCTGAAAAGGAATTGGCAGAAGAAGATGCCATTCAAGCCCAGCAGCCGGAGATGGAGGAAGAAACGCCAAAGCCTACCTTTGGGGAGCAGTTTGAGCAGTATAAGCCTGTGGTGACTGCCACCATTTCCGAGGATACCGCATATCGCAATGCCTGCGGTCATTCTGACCGTGAAAATGCTGTCATCGAGGGCAATGCCGCTGTGCGCCGTGCGGTTCTTGGTTCTAAGGATATGGAGCTGATCCGACTCTATTCGGATGTGCCGGAGTTCCGTCAGCGTTTACACCGGGAAGTGATCGACGAGACCTATCCAAAGCTCCATGAGCTTCTGCGCCCTCTTTCTCAGGAAGATATTGATACTGCCCTTTGTGCATGGAACGGCAATATCGAGAGTAAACACGCTGTTGTCCGCTATATGAAAGACCATGCAAGAGAAAAAGATACCGCCGCATGGCTGGCTCAGGAATACGGCGGCAGTAACAGCAACAGCCTGTTCGTTGTCCGTGCCGGCAGCCCGGAGGAAACGCAGCTGCCCTGGCCGAAGGTACAGCGCCGGATTGCCCAGCTCATTCAGGAGGACCGGTTCTATACCGAAGAAGAACAGAACCGTTTTGACGACATCGACCCAATCGCCATCCGGGAAGCTCTGAAAGAAAGAGGGATCGTCAACGGCCAAGTGGCAGACCCGGAAGAACTGGACAATGATCCGTTTATCCAACAGGTGATGTCAGATGTAGAGCAGATCGCAGATGCCGAGACAGAGCAGACTTCCGAAGTTTCCATTTCCGATAAGGAATATGACGCAGTTCGCCGCCCAATTCCGCAAAGAACCTCCTATGACCCAGCCGCCCCGGTCTATGCCGTGGGCGATACCGTGTATATCGAGGATGACGCCTATCAGATCACAGAGTTGCGGGAGGACACCGTACAGCTTTTGCCCACCGGGATGGTATATCCCATCTACCGGGCAGAGCGCAAAGAACAGTTCGAGCAGCTGCTTCGGGCAGACAGCCGCAATGCTTACTATACCGAGTTTCTTCCTATTGACCCGGACAAGGCAGATCAGGACTTGCGGGATGTATTGGCTCATGGACTGATGGATGAAGCGGATAAAAAGCAGATTTCCACGCTGCTGCAATCCGGCAGGAGCAACAGCGAGATCGCCTACTGGCTGAGCAGAGCCTATTCCGGTGAGATCGAGACGCTGAATTTGGAGACCGGCGATATTGTCGATTACCGTACCACGGCACAGGGCATAGAACTGGAAGTCATGGATGCAGAGGAAAAGCGTCTGGCTATGCTGTATTTCCGCTGGGATGAGGTTGCGCCTTTGCTGCGCGGGATGTATGCCCGTCAGCTGGATGGCTTTGGACAGGAGCAGTCAGAACCAACTGCCGAATCCCCGACCTTCCATTCCGAGACCGTGGCCGTCTATCCGGGCGACAAGAACAATCTGCCTTATGATGTGGTGGTGGAACGGCTGCATATCGAGGAGCCGGAGCCACCAGCCCCTGTGACAGAGCCGGAAAAAACCTTTGAGGAAGTGCTGGATGAACAACCGTTTTCCATTCAGGTCAACGGCCAGTGGCAGACCTTCCCCAATGCCAAAGCTGCCGAAGAAGCCTCCTATGAGGAATACAAGGCCAACCTGCGCCGCAATGCACAAAACTTCCGTATTACCGATGAGCATTTGGGTGAAGGCGGTCCGAAAGCCAAGTTCCAGGCAAATATCAATGCCATTCGTTTGCTGAAAGAGCTGGAAGTTGCCGGACAGCAGGCAAGCCCTGAACAGCAGGAGGTTCTTTCCCGCTATGTGGGCTGGGGCGGTCTTGCCGACGCCTTTGACCCGGAGAAACCGGCATGGGCTTCCGAGTATGCCCAGCTGAAAGAGCTGCTGCCCCCGGAGGAATATGCCGCCGCCAGAAGCTCCACCCTCAACGCTCATTACACCAGTCCTACGGTCATTCAGGCCATCTATGAAGCGGTGAGCCGTATGGGATTTGAGACCGGAAATATTCTGGAGCCATCTATGGGTGTAGGCAATTTCTTCGGTATGCTGCCGGAGGAAATGCGAAACAGCCGTCTGTACGGCGTGGAGCTGGACCCGGTTTCCGGGCGCATCGCAAAGCAGCTCTATCCCAAGGCGGACATCACAGTAGGCGGCTTTGAGACCACCGACAGGCGTGACTTCTTTGACCTTGCCATCGGCAATGTGCCTTTCGGTCAGTATCAGGTCAATGACAAAGCCTACAACAAGCTGAATTTCAACATTCATAATTACTTTTTCGCCAAAGCATTGGATCAGGTGCGTCCCGGCGGTGTGGTAGCTTTTGTGACCTCCCGCTATACCATGGATGCCAAGGATTCCACCGTGCGCCGCTATCTTGCCCAGCGTGCCGAGCTGCTGGGAGCGATCCGTCTGCCTAATGACGCGTTCAAAAAGAATGCCGGTGCCGAGGTTGTATCGGACATCATCTTTCTCCAAAAGCGGGACCGTCCGCTGGACATTGCACCAGAGTGGACGCAGACCGGCATTATCAGGGTTCCCGCAAAGTCGCAAGACTTTGTGGGAGAAGGAGGAGCGACGGAGCAAGCGAGCTTTTCGCCGCAAGGCGGAAACGAGCAGGCGCAGTCCGCGACGACGCAGGATGGGTTTGCCATCAACCGGTATTTTATCGACCACCCGGAAATGGTGCTGGGCAGACAGGAGCCGGTAAGCACTGCTCATGGTATGGATTACACCGTGAACCCTATCGAGGGACTGGAGCTTTCCGACCAGCTGCATGATGCTGTGAAGTACATTCATGGCACTTATCAGGAGGCAGAGGTGCCGGAGCTGGGCGAAGGCGAAGCCATTGACACCTCCATTCCTGCCGACCCAAATGTGAAGAACTATTCCTATGCCATTGTAGACGGGCAGGTGTACTATCGGGAAAACAGCCGCATGGTGCGCCCTGACCTCAACGCCACCGCCGAAGCCCGTGTGAAAGGTCTTGTGGGACTGCGTGATTGTGTGCAGGAACTGATCGACCTTCAGATGGATGCAGCGGTTCCAGACAGCACCATTACCCAAAAGCAGGCGGAACTGAACAGCCTCTATGACAGCTTTTCTGCAAAATATGGCCTTATCAATGACCGTGCAAACCGCCTGGCCTATGCAGATGATTCTTCCTATTACCTGCTCTGTGCGCTGGAAGTCATCGACGAGGACGGGAAACTGGAACGTAAGGCGGATATGTTCACCAAACGAACCATCAAGCCCCATCAGGCAGTGGCTACTGTGGATACGGCAAGCGAAGCACTGGCGGTGTCCATCTCGGAAAAAGCCTGCGTAGATATGAGCTATATGAGTCGGCTTACCGGAAAAACAAAAGAAGCACTGGCCAGAGAACTGCAAGGCGTGATCTTCCGTGTGCCGGGACAGCTGGAACAGGACGGCACACCCCATTATGTGACTGCTGATGAATACCTCTCTGGCAATGTACGCCGCAAACTGCGTCAGGCGCAGCGGGCGGCACAGCAGGACCCGGTTTATGCAGTCAATGTGGAAGCTCTTACTGCCGCGCAGCCCAAAGACCTGGATGCGTCGGAGATCGAGGTGCGTCTGGGCGCTACCTGGATCGACAAAGAGTACATCCAGCAGTTTATGTATGAGACCTTCAACACCCCGTTTTATCTCCAGCGCAGCATTGAGGTCAACTATTCCTCCTTTACCGCTGAATGGCAGATCAAGGGGAAATCTTCTGTATCCTACAACGATGTGGCAGCTTATACCACCTACGGAACCAGCCGCGCCAATGCTTATAAGATTTTGGAGGACAGTCTGAACCTGCGGGATGTCCGTATCTATGACACCATAGAGGACGCGGATGGAAAAGAGCGCCGCGTGCTGAATGCCAAGGAGACCACCCTGGCTGCTCAAAAACAGCAGGCGATCCGGGAAGCCTTTAGGGACTGGATCTGGAGAAACCCGGAGCGCCGCCAGACTTTGGTGCGCCAGTATAACGAAGAAATGAACTCTACCCGTCCCCGCGAGTATGATGGCAGCCATATCACTTTTGGCGGCATGAACCCGGCCATTACCCTGCGGGAACACCAGAAAAGTGCCATCGCCCATGTGCTGTATGGCGGAAATACCCTGCTGGCACACGAAGTAGGCGCAGGCAAAACCTTTGAGATGGTGGCCGCTGCGATGGAAGCCAAACGCCTGGGCTTGTGCCAGAAATCTCTCTTTGTGGTTCCCAACCACCTGACTGAGCAGTGGGCATCGGAGTTTCTGCGCCTCTATCCTTCTGCCAACATCTTAGTCACAACCAAAAAGGACTTTGAGACCCATAACCGCAAGAAGTTCTGCGCCCGTATTGCAACCGGTGACTACGACGCCATCATCATGGGACACAGCCAGTTTGAGCGTATCCCCATCAGCCGGGAGCGCCAGGAACGGCTTCTCTATGAGCAGATCGACGAGATCACCGAGGGCATCGCAGAGGTGCAGGCCAGCGGCGGAGAGCGTTTTACCGTCAAGCAGCTGGAGCGTACCAGAAAGTCTCTGGAAGCCAGACTGGAAAAGCTGCAAGCCGAGGGGCGAAAAGATGATGTGGTAACTTTTGAGCAGCTGGGTGTAGACCGGCTGTTTGTGGACGAGGCCCACAACTATAAAAACCTGTTTTTATACACAAAAATGCGGAATGTGGCTGGTCTTTCCACATCGGACGCGCAGAAATCCTCCGATATGTTTGCCAAGTGCCGCTATATGGATGAGATCACCGGAAATCGTGGCGTGATTTTTGCCACCGGCACACCGGTCAGCAACTCCATGACCGAGCTTTACACCATGCAGCGTTACCTTCAGTATGAACGCTTGCAAGAGCTGAACATGACCCACTTCGACTGCTGGGCTTCCCGCTTTGGGGAGACCGTCACAGCATTGGAGCTGGCACCGGAAGGCACCGGATACCGGGCAAGAACGAGATTCAGCAAGTTCTTTAACTTGCCTGAGCTGATGAACCTGTTCAAAGAAGTGGCCGACATTAAGACTGCCGATCAGTTAAATCTCCCTACCCCGGAAGTGGAGTACCACAACATCGTGGCGCAACCCACCGAACATCAGCAGGAAATGGTCAAGGCTCTTTCGGAGCGCGCATCGCTGGTACACAGCGGAACCGTTGACCCGTCCCAGGATAATATGCTCAAGATTACCTCGGATGGCCGCAAGCTGGGGCTTGACCAGAGGATCGTCAACCAGATGCTGCCGGATGAACCCGGAACAAAGGTCAATCAGTGCGTGGACAACATCATGCAGATCTGGCGGGACGGCAAAGCTGACAAGCTGACCCAGCTGGTGTTCTGCGACATTTCTACCCCGCAGGCAAAAGCTCCTGTAAGCAAGGCGGCGAAAACGCTGGATAATCCACTGCTTCACGCACTGGAAGGCGCTGTGCCTCTGCCGGAGCAGGAACCGGTCTTTACGGTATATGACGATATTCGTCAGAAACTCATTGCCCAGGGGATGCCTGCCGACCAGATCGCTTTTATCCATGAAGCCAATACCGAAGTGCGGAAAAAGGAGCTGTTCTCTAAAGTCCGTACCGGTCAGGTTCGTGTCCTTTTGGGCAGCACCGCCAAGATGGGCGCAGGCACCAATGTGCAGGACCGTCTGGTGGCACTTCATGACCTGGACTGTCCGTGGAGACCGGGAGACCTTGCCCAGCGCAAGGGCCGTATCGAGCGCCAGGGCAACCAGAACCCCCTTGTCCATGTGTACCGCTATGTGACAGAAGGAACTTTTGACGCATACCTCTGGCAGACGGTGGAGAACAAGCAGAAATTTATCAGCCAGATCATGACCAGCAAAAGTCCGGTTCGCTCCTGCGATGATGTGGATGAAACCGCCCTGAGTTTTGCCGAGATCAAGGCTCTGTGTGCCGGAGATCCCCGTATCAAGGAGCGTATGGATTTGGATGTGGAGGTATCCCGCCTGAAGCTGATGAAAGCCGACCACCAGAGCAAGCAATATCGTCTGGAGGACCAGCTGCTCAAATACTTCCCGGAGGAGATTGAAAAGCACAAAGGTTTTATCAAGGGCTTTGAATCCGATCTGGAGGTTTTGACAGCTCACCCGCACCCGGAGGACGGTTTTGCTGGTATGGAGATTCGTGGAGACCTGCTGACCGATAAGGAGAACGCCGGTGCAGCCCTTTTGGATGCCTGCAAGGAGGTCAAAACCTCCGATCCGGTGCAGATCGGCAGCTACCGGGGTTATGCCATGTCCGTGGAATTTTCCGCTTGGAAACAGGAGTATACGCTCCTGCTGAAAGGACAGATGACCCACCGGGCAACCCTTGGTACAGACCCTCGCGGAAATCTTACCCGTATCGACAATGCCCTCGCCCAGATGCCCCAGCGTCTGGAGGCGGCAAAGGCCCAGCTGGATAACCTCTATCAGCAGCAGGCTGCCGCAAAGGAGGAAGTCGGAAAGCCATTCCTTTATGAAGAAGAACTGAGAAGCAAAAACGCCCGTCTGGTGGAGCTGGATACCCTGCTCAACATCGAAGGAAAGGGGCAGGCACACACCGAGTCTGTTGTTGCCAAAAGCACACGGCCTTCGGTGCTGGATAACCTAAAACGCCCGGTGCAACCCCGCAGTACAGACAAGAAACCAAAACAGCATGAGGAGGTGCGATAACATGAATACTAACGATCTGAATACAGCCCTTTATGAAAAGATGGCTGCCGAACAGGATAAGTTCCGGGACTGGCTGAAAAGCCAGCCCCCGGAAGAAATCCTGCACCACACCTATGAATATACTGTCCGTGAGGATATTGTGATGGCGATGGAGGAGCTGGAGCTGACCGACGCCCAGGCCAAGGCACTTTTGGAATCTCCCTCTCCATTGGCGGATGTGTACCGCTATTTTGAAAAGCTGGAGACCGGCTATATGGATGTGATCCGGGACAGTATTGAGAACCGTGCCGATGATGTGTGCAAGGCGCAGGAAGAATTACGAACCGCCCCTCTCTACCCCCATTCTGCCGCCTATGCGTCCGAGCATGGAGAGATGGCACAATATAACTGTTCGTATCAGGCGAACAGCGCCTGCAAAGAAGCCATTGCGCAGACCATCAGCGCCCACTATGCAGAGAACCGGCTGGATACGGAGGCGGCGGTCAAAGATGTGCTGGAAAAGTTCGGGACGGAACGGGTACAGTTTATTCTTGCCAATACCATCCAGCGCAAGAACTATGACGGGCGTATCTCTCAGGACAATAAAGCATGGGCAAAAACCATTCCCATGCCGGAGGACAGCGGCGCTTCTCGCCACTGTGCCTATCTGGTGGTAGATCAGGTCAATCCCGGTTTGACCGATCTGTTCACCAGACAGTTCCGAAAAGTTGCTCAAGAACAGCAGAAAAGTTCTGTCCTGCAAAAGCTCAAACAGGAGCTGCCCGCCCATAAGTCTGCCGCCCCGAAAAAACGGGAGCCGGAGCGATAACCATGGCAAAGCGCAAGCGGGATGTTCCGGTTTTGTTTTGGGTGTCCGCAGAAGAACTGGAGCTGATCCATCAAAAGATGCAGCAATACGGGACAGAGAATTTGAGCGCTTATCTGCGGAAAATGGCACTGGATGGGTATGTGGTCAAACTGGATCTGCCGGAGCTGAAGGAGTTGGTTTCCCTGATGCGCCGAAGCAGCAACAACTTGAATCAGCTGACTCGCAAAGTGCATGAGACCGGGCGGATTTATGATGCTGACTTGGAGGATATATCCCAGCGGCAGGAACAGTTATGGGACGGAGTTAAAGAGATACTGACACAACTCTCCAAACTTTCGTAACCGGGACAAATACTCCATCTGCGGAGGGAGGAACGGCGTTTCTTCGCCGCACCTTCCTCCGCTTTTTCTTTTTGTCTGTATCCTTGCCTTTTGGCTGTGAGACAGGGATAATGGAATCAGGAACAGGAACTGTGATTTTGGGAGGAGGCATAACAATGAGGGCATTGGTATTTTTGTTGAAACTGCTGTTGAAGATCGTGATGGTTCCGGTGATTCTGGCGCTGACCCTGTTCGTTTGGATTTGTGTGGGGATCGTCTATGTCTCCGGTCTGGTGCTGGGGCTTATCAGCATGGTGATCGCCCTGCTGGGTGTGGCGGTTCTGCTGACCTGTTCCCTGCAAAACGGCATTATCCTGCTGGTGATGGCATTCCTTATTAGTCCCTATGGTCTGCCGATGGCTGCCATCTGGCTGCTGGGCAAGGTGCAGGACTTGAAGTTTGCCATTCAGGATTTGGTTTATGGATAAAATGCGCGGTCACAAAAATGCCAGACAGTGTCTGTTAAATTGCTATATTTACTTCTGTGCTACATCCGTGTATAATAGTAGCACGAAAGGAAGTGATGGATGTGACCAAATCAGAGCGGTTTGAGCAATTAGACAGACTTCTGACCGAGCATGATGGGATGCTGCAAACCGCACAGGTAATCGCCAGCGGAATTGTAAAACCCATTTTTTATGAATATGTCAAAGAGAAAAATCTTCAGCAGGTTGCTCACGGAATTTATGTCTCCGAGGACACCTGGATTGATGCGATGTTTCTGTTACATCTGCGATGTGGTCAGGCAGTATTTTCCCATGAATCAGCGCTATTTTTCCATGACTTGACAGACCGGGAACCATCTCCATACGCTATCACGGTGCGCAGAGGGTACAGCACCACTCGCTTAAAGGCAGAGGGCCTTTCTGTTTACACCATCAAACCAGAACTATATGAGGTAGGGCTGACAACTGGCCAAACACCTTTTGGGCATACGGTTCCTGTCTATGATATGGAGCGCACCATCTGCGATCTGCTCCGAAGCCGAAGCAGCATGGAAATACAGACTTTTCAAGGTGCGCTGAAGATGTATGCCAGAAGAAAGGACAAGGATCTGCGGACTTTGATGCGGTATGCCGGTATGTTCCGGGTTGAAAAAATTTTACGGCAGTATTTGGAGGTGCTTTTATGATAAAGACAGCAAGGCAGCTAAAAGATTTGATTCGCAATCTTTCCAGAGAAAAATCTGCGGATGCACAGCTTTTAATGCGAAACTATATGATGGAGCGTTTTCTGGAGCGTATTTCCCTTTCTGAATATCGTGATAAATTTATTCTGAAAGGCGGGATGCTGGTAGCGGCAATGGTTGGACTGGATGCCCGTTCCACGATGGACTTGGACGCTACTGTAAAAGGAGCCAATGTTAATGTAGAGGAGATCGAGAACCTGATTTCTGCTATTGTGAGTGTGCCGATTGATGATGGCGTCAAATTTCAGCTGAAAAGCATTTCAGAGATTATGGATGAAGCGGAGTATCCTGGGATTCGGGTCAGCATGACTACAACCTTTGACGGTGTGGTGACACCTTTGAAGATTGACATTTCCACAGGGGATGCCATTACCCCCAGGGAGGTACGCTACTCTTTCAAGCTGATGCTGGAAGATCGCTCCATTGACATTTGGGCATACAATCTGGAAACCGTTCTGGCTGAAAAGCTGGAAACAATCATCACCAGAACCACCACCAACACCCGCATGAGAGATTTCTATGACATTTATATTCTGGATCAGCTCCACGGGAACACATTGAACCGGCAGACGCTCCATGATGCGCTGCGGGCCACTGCCCACAAACGCGGGACAGAACAACATCTTGCAGAAGCTGCCGAAGTTTTTGAAGAAGTGGAAAATAGTCCGGTGATGCAGAAACTTTGGGAATCGTACCGTAAAAAATTTTCCTATGCGGCAGATCTGGAGTGGAACATCATCATGGGGGCGGTTCGCAGTTTATATGCGCTCAGTGAAAAGGAATCGAGCCTATGAAGAAGCATGGACATTATTGTAAAGTCTGCGGAGAATATAAGGCTAACGAAATATTTTCCGGCAAAGGTCATGCGGCGTACATCTGTAAATCCTGTGCTTCTTTATCGCCGGAGAAACAAGCGGAGCAAATGACGGTAAACCGCTTACTGAATCTCCCTTGGCGGTTATCAAAGGAGCAGATTTCCTGGCTGAAAAACCGAATGAAAGATAAGCGCCCGGAAGTTCGTGCACTGGCAAAAGAACAATACGAGATGAGGTTTCCTCCGAAGCGGTTAGAGGACATCGAGGACGATTTTATAGAATAGCAAAAGCGGTCTGCACCATGCAGGCCGTTTCTTTTTTAGAAAGGAGGCCCTTCTATGGCAACCACACGCATCATGCCCCTGCATATCGGCAAGGGGCGCACTGAGAGCCGAGCAATCAGCGACATCATTGATTATGTGGCAAATCCGCAAAAGACCGACAACGGAAAACTAATTACCGGCTATGGCTGTGACAGCCGGACCGCCGATGCAGAGTTCCTTCTGGCGAAGCGGCAGTATATCTCCGCCACCGGGCGGGTGCGCGGGGCGGACGATGTGATCGCTTACCATGTGCGCCAGTCATTCAAACCCGGTGAAATCACACCGGAGGAAGCCAACCGCCTGGGCGTGGAATTTGCCAAGCGGTTCACCAAGGGCAATCACGCCTTTGTGGTCTGCACCCACATAGACAAATCGCACGTTCATAATCACATCATCTGGTCGGCGGTCAATGCAGATTGTGACCGAAAGTTCCGCAACTTTTGGGGCAGCACCAGAGCCGTCCGACGCTTGAGCGATACCATCTGTATCGAGAACGGATTGTCCATTGTGGAGGACCCGAAACCCCACGGAAAAAGCTACAACAAGTGGCTGGGCGATCAGGCAAAGCCCTCTCACCGAGAGCTGCTTCGTGTGGCGATTGACAACGCATTATCACAAAGTCCTGCCGACTTTGAAGAACTGCTGAAGCTGTTGCAAGAGTATGGTTGTGAAGTCTCAAAGCGCGGAAAATCGTATCGACTGAAGCTCTCTGGTTGGGAGAAAGCCGCCCGCATGGACAGTCTGGGCGAAGGATATGGATTGGAAGATTTGCGGGCAGTTCTCTCCGGGAAGAAAGCACATACCCCGCGAAAGAAAACAGTCACACAGGCAGAACCGCCGAAGGTCAATCTGCTGGTGGACATTCAGGCAAAATTGCAGGCCGGAAAAGGTGCTGGCTATGCTCGATGGGCTAAAGTTTTTAATCTGAAACAAATGGCGCAGACCATGAATTACCTGTCAGAGAACAATCTGCTGGAGTATGCGGTTTTGGAAGAAAAGGCTGCGGCTGCCACGGCACATCACAATGATCTTTCGGCGCAGATCAAAGCGGCTGAAAAGCGCATGACAGAGATCGCTGTTCTGCGTACTCACATCGTAAATTATGCCAAGACCCGTGAGGTCTATGTGGCATACCGCAAGGCGGGTTACTCTAAGAAATTCCGGGAAGAACATGAGGAAGAAATTCTGCTCCACCAGGCTGCCAAGAATGCCTTTGATGAAATGGGAGTCAAGAAGCTGCCTAAGGTTAAAGAGTTGCAGACGGAGTACGCGAAATTGCTGGAAGAAAAGAAAAAGACCTATGCCGAGTACCGGCGTTCCCGTGAGGAAATGCGGGAGCTTTTAACGGCAAAGGCAAATGTAGATCGAGTGCTGAAAATGGAGGTAGAACAGGATGTTGAAAAAGAAAAAGACCACGGCCAGCGGTAAGCTGGTCCTGGTCAAAAGCGTTCGCAGAACGCGCAGCCACAGAATGAAATTCTGTGTTCAAAGGGGCTTGGGGGCGCTGCCCTCAACAAGCAAGCGGAGAGGAAAATCACGGAGGGATTTTCTTCTCTGCGGGCCTGTGTGTATTAACACAGGCATTGCTTGCCGGTATTATCCCTGAATCAGAATAATTTCGGAATAACCACCGTTCTAACTATCCCACATGATGGAGACTGCGGGTGTCACGGAAGAACTGAAAGCCTGTGACCCTATGCGTTGGGTGGGGCTGATGAACACGCTGAAAGCGCAGGCAGAGGAAATTATTCAAGATGAACTGATTTACAAATAGTTTTTAGGCACAAGAAAGGCCGGGACTTTGCTATCAAGTGGCAAATCCCGGCTTTACTCTTATATATTTCCCAAATTCTTTGACCGCCGGTATTCCAGTGGGGACAGACCAAATTGCTTTTTGAATACCGAAGCAAATTTGCTCTGGTTTATATATCCAACCTGCTCCGCTGCCTCTGCTACAGACAGCTTTGTGGTAGAAAGTAATTCTGCGGCTTTTTTCATACGGGTTTCACGCAGATACACGGAGATGTTCTGTCCAAAAACTCCCCGGAAATAGTTTTTCAGGCTGGTTTCACTGACGGAAAACTGTGCAGCCAGTTCCCACGCAGGATGGTGCTGGCGCAGATCAGAAGTGATGATTTTTTCCACACGCTTTGCAATATCTACCTGTGTTTCTGTGAAGAATGTGCAGGCTTGAGAAGGCGGTATTTCTTTCAGATTCTGGAGCAGCGAAAAAAGCGCCAGGGTATAGATTTTCATTTGCATAATGGAAAGCGGCACAGAGATATCCAACAAGGACCACAGTTTTTTTAGTATTTCTTCTATTTCGGGAGAAATGGCCGAGATATAAGTGCTTCCAGCCGGGCAGTAAAGCTCTCTGATTTTGTGGAAATCAATATCAAATTCCGTTTGTATCCAGGCACTTTGCTCTGCTGCGGCATCCATATCAATAAAAAACTCCATACCTTCATAAATTCGGCGGGGATAAACATATTGCTGTCTGGCAAAGCGTTCTGTCAGAGATATTTCACCGTCTTTCACATACACAAAGTTTCCGTTATTCAGAATGAGCTCACACCGCCCGGTTACGCAGTAATTTAAGAGCAGCGGGCCTGTTTCTATGGAGCCATTATCACGAAAGTCCGGAGCTGCCCATGTGGGTGAATTTATAAAAATATAGGCTAAGGTGAGTCCGGGAAACAATGGGAAAAAGGTCATAGAGCCTTTTCCATCTTTCTCTTTTAAGATGAGCTCGGCGCTATATTCACTGCGTTTTATGGATATACCGGGGACTTCAATGCTTTTCTTAATGATTTCATCTATCTTCATTTCATAACTCCTACTATTCGGTTTTTTGGCGGGCCTGCTTGAATTGGCAATTCTATTATAAAAGCAGGAACCCAGCCAGTCAACCTTAAAACTCGTTGCTGTTTGGAGCTAAAAAGACGATTGGTTGTAGAGAACTGTGTCGTACTATGGTATCTTATAAAGAGGTTAGTAAATGCTAACCAGCAAATGAATGGAGGTATTCGTTATGAATAACAAGTTACAAACAAAAGACCTGATTAACCTCGGTCTGTTCACGGTTCTTTACTTTGTCATCGGGTGCTGTGTTGCTATTCCCATTGGGTTTGTTCCGATCTTTCTTCCTGTCCTCGGAAGTCTGTGGTCGCTGATTACCGGCATCCCTTTCATGCTGTTCCTCACCAGGGTTAAGAAATTCGGCATGGTTACAATCATGGGCGTTTTGAGCGGCCTGCTGATGGGGCTTACCGGTATGGGTTTCTGGGGTGTGCCTATGGGGCTGATTTTCGGCTTGCTTGGAGACCTGATTTTGAAATCCGGCGATTATAAAAGTGCAAAGAAAAGTATTCTTGGTTATGCAGTATTCAGTCTGTGGATGGTCGGTACATACATCCCCATGTATTTTATGGTCGAGGACTCCTGGGCCAGCTTTGCCGCCAGTTTCGGTGAGGAATACGCCGATCGGGTAATGGCGGTCATGCCGATGTGGAGCATTATCCTTGTGGTTGCCGGGATTTTTGTCTTTGCCATTTTGGGCGGTTTGCTTGGAAAAGCACTCCTGAAAAAACACTTTGCGAAAGCGGGAATTGCATGATGGAGGGGGTATCCTTCTCTGCCACAACGGACAATCGCAGAGGGATTCGGCTTGATCCGCGCACGAAGTTGATTTTGCTGCTGACGGTTACTACATTGATGTTCAGCACCAGCAACGAAGGGATTATGAATTTTATAAAACCTGTGTTAAGCCTGATCCCCTTTGTGCTGATCCTGTCGGAACGCCGCTTCAAAACGGCAGGCAAGTATCTGTTTTTATATCTTGCCTGTTTTGTATTGGAACGCATAGCTCTGACGACATTAAGTGGTCTGTTGTCCTTTGTGGTTTTGGCAATTACATCCATTATGACGCGGTTTGCCCCAGGCATTATGACGGGGGCCTATCTGCTTTCTTCAACCTCAGTCAGTGAGTTTATCGGTTCTATGGAACGTATGCACCTGACAGAAAAAATTATAATTCCTATGTCTGTTATTTTTCGTTTCTTCCCCACAATCAGCGAAGAATACCAGGCAATCCGGGACGCAATGAAAATGAGAGGCATACGATTTGGTGGGAAAAACCCATTTTTAATGGTGGAATACCGTCTTGTACCGCTGATGGTGTCCGTTGTAAAAATTGGGGATGAACTTTCCGCCGCTGCACTGACGCGGGGGCTTGGCGCTCCGGTCAAACGGACCAACGTATGTCAGATTGGTTTTCATATTCAGGACATGATTGCTGTTCTGCTCTGTGCTTTATGTTTTGCGCTGTTTTTGATGGGACAGTATTTTGTTTTTTAAGGGGGTGAGCTTATGATAAAGATTGACCATATTTCATTTTCCTATGGAGAAGAAAATGAAAATACCGGGGGCGTCCGGGATATTGATCTAAATATAGAAGATGGTCAGTTTGTTGTCCTCTGCGGTGAAAGCGGGTGTGGAAAGACCACGATTACCCGCCTGATTAACGGGTTGATCCCTCATTATTATGAGGGACAGATGGCGGGAGAAGTATGGGTAAATGGGGAAAAGGTTTCCGAGCAGCCTCTTTACGATACAGCCGCAGTTGTAGGCAGTGTGTTTCAAAACCCCCGGTCCCAGTTTTTCAATGTGGATACAACCAGTGAAATTACATTTGGCTGCGAAAATCTTGGACAGCCAGAAAAAGACATCCGAGAACGGTTTGCAAAAACGGTTCGGGATTTCCGGCTGGAGAAGCTGATGGATCGTAATATCTTTCACTTATCCGGTGGAGAGAAACAAAAAATTGCCTGTGCCGGAGTATCCATTATGGAACCGGATGTTCTCGTTATGGACGAACCCTCGTCCAATTTGGATGCAGCGTCCATCCTTGATTTGAGAAAGATTCTTGCGTTCTGGAAGTCGCAGGGGAAAACAATTATTGTATCGGAACACCGGCTTTATTATCTCCGTGGTCTGGCGGATCGGTTTATTTACCTGGCAGAGGGGCAGGTGAGCCGTGATTATTCTGCGGCAGAATTTGAGCAGCTCACGGAGCAGCAGCGATCTAATATGGGACTGCGCACATTTGCTTTAGAGCGTCTCCTGCCTCCGGTTCTACCGCAGCAGGAAAAGACTGCCCTTGCGCTCCATAATTTCCGCTTTGCCTATAAAAATGAACCGGAAACCTTACATATCATGGATTGTGAAATTCCCACAAACCGAATTGTTGGGATTATTGGGAATAACGGTGCCGGTAAATCCACGTTCTCTCGCTGTTTCTGCGGCTTGGAGAAGCGCTGTGGGGAGATTGTCTGGAACGGAAGAAAATACCGTCCGAAAGACCGGCTGAGTACCTGCTATATGGTCATGCAGGAGGTAAATCATCAGCTTTTTACCGAGTCGGTTCTTGATGAAGTGCTGATTAGTATGGAGGAAGAAAACCAGGAGCGGGCAGAGGAAATCCTGAACCGGTTAGATTTGCTGGCTTTTAAGGACAGGCATCCCATGTCCCTTTCCGGCGGCCAAAAACAGCGGGTAGCGATTGCCTCGGCAATCGCTTCTAAACGCTCTATTTTATTTTTTGATGAACCGACCAGCGGCCTTGATTATAAACACATGAAAGAGGTTGCAAATGTCCTGCGACAAGTCAGGGACACGGGTATTACCGTGTATGTCATTACTCATGATCTTGAGTTGATATTAGACTGTTGTACGGATATTGTCCATTTTGAGAACGGTTCCATCATTGACCAATTCCAAATGGATGAGGCGGGTCTTGAAAAAATCAGAAACTATTTCATAAAGGGGGTATCTGTAAAATGAAGGAGGAAAAGAAGGAGTCACCCATAGGCATCTTATGGGGATGGGGCAAACCCTATCACTGGAAATTCATCGGCAGCATTGCCCTTGCGGTATTAGGCGTAGCCTGCCAGATGGTGCCTTATTTCTGTGTAGCTCATATTGTTACGCTGATGTTGTCCGGGGATCAGAATTTTTCGCACTATACAGCAGCTTGTGTTATTGCGCTTTGCGGTTATTTGGGAAAAGTCATATTCTCAAATCTTTCCACAACAATTTCTCACACAGCGACCTATTACACGCTGCGAGATCTCCGGGAGAATATTACCGAAAAACTGGCCCGCGTCCCGATGGGGACGATTTTAGATACTCCGTCCGGTCAGTATAAAACGACGATTGTTGACCGGGTAGAAGGGATGGAGCCAACCTTCGCGCACCTGATCCCGGAAATGACTGCAAATGTGCTGGTGCCTTTGGTAATTGTCGTGTATCTATTCGTCATGGACTGGCGCATGGCTCTCCTGTCCCTTGTCACGCTGGTGGTGGGCCTTGCTGTTATGTCTGCTGGCATGAAGAACTATCCCGTTAAGTGGGAGGGCGCGGTTAAAGCGGGAAAGCAGATGGCAAACGCCATTGTAGAGTACATTGGTGGGATTGAGGTAGTCAAAGCATTTAGTCAATCCGCCGGTTCCTACAAAAAATATTCTGACGCAGTAAACTACAATGCCAACTACTATGTGGACTGGATGAGAGAAAACCAGAAAACCATGAGCGCCTACAACGCCATTTTGCCCTCGGTGTTGATCTGTGTGCTACCCTGCGGCTTCGCGTTCTGGCTCTCCGGTAGCCTGGAACTTTCCACTTTCCTGTCTATCGTAATTTTCTCGCTGGGCCTTGTTGGGCCGATTATCGCGGCCTTTACCTTTACGGACGATTTGGCCGTATTGGGGACAAATGTGGAAGAAATCAGCCAGCTTTTGAACGCTGAAGAACTGAACCATAAGGATGCGCCGGTCAAGCTGGCAGACACCGGCATTTCTCTTAGGTCTGTGTCTTTTTCCTATGACGGGACAACAGAGGTTTTGCATGATGTGAATCTCGCCATCCACCCCGGAACCATGACCGCCCTTGTAGGGCCGTCCGGCTCCGGCAAGTCTACGGTGGCGAAGCTGATTGCCGGGTATTGGGATGTTACATCCGGCAGCATTACCCTCGGCGGCCATGAGCTGAAGGATATGCCGCTGTCTGAAATTGCAGACCAGATTTCCTATGTATCTCAGGACAACTACCTGTTTAACCGCAGTATCCGGGAGAATATCCGCATGGGAAGCCCCAGTGCCACGGACGCAGAGGTGGAGCAGGCAGCCAAACAAAGCGGCTGCGACGCCTTTATCCGCAAGCTGGATAATGGCTATGATACGGTTGTCGGCAGCGCCGGTTCCCATCTTTCCGGCGGTGAACGCCAGCGGATTGCCATCGCCCGCGCCATGCTGAAAAATGCGCCGGTTGTCATTTTGGACGAGGCAACTGCCTATATCGACCCAGAGAATGAGGCGCTGGTGCAGAAAGCCATTTCCACTTTAACTGTCGGCAAGACCCTGATTGTGATCGCACACCGGCTGTCTACCATTGTTGGCGCAGATAACATCGTTGTGGTGAAGGATGGAACCATCCACGCACAGGGTACGCATGAGAAACTGTTGGAAACCTGCCCCCTCTACCGGGATATGTGGCAGGCGCATATCGGCGCGAAAGACCAGATGTAAGGGGGTGTTGTCAGATGTATGGAACATTGAAAAAAATCTTTGCTTTTGCAGGCAGCAAAAAAGGGCTTTTGAAAAAATCCCTGTTGTTTGCGTTTCTGTCCGGGCTGTTTTCAGCCATGCAGTTTGCCGCCCTCTTTGTAGTGATCGGTGCGCTGGTATCTGACAACCGGGACGGAAGCATTGTCTGGATTTCGTTGGGAATTATGGCGGTATCCCTCATCGGGCGTATCATCACGACCTACTTTTCCACGATGGAGCAAACGGAAACTGGCTATTGCATGGTAGCGGAAAAGCGTATCCACATTGGAGATCGGCTGCGCTATATCCCGATGGGCTACTTCAACAAGAATAGTATCGGGAACATTACCGCCATTGTCACAACAACTTTGGGCGATGTAGAGAACTCAGCAGCCCGTGTCCTGGTGTCAGTGCTGGGCGGTTTTTTCAACTCGGTTGCCCTCGTCATCGTCCTGTTGGTATTTGACTGGCGGATCGGTCTTGTGGCCGCTGCCGGTGTCCTGATTTACCTTGCGGCGGCGGAACTGGCGCTTCGCAAATCTGCCGCGCTCAGCGGGGTACGCCAGCACACACAGGAGTCCCTTGTGGAGTCTGTGTTGGAGTACATTCAGGGGATGGGGATTGTCAAAGCATTTGGACTGGAACGGGACAGCACGCAGTCTATCGGCAGTGCAATTAAGGCGAGCTGCCGGGACAACCTGAAACTGACAAAGGCCAGTGTTCCCTATGACGCCATCAAACAGGCCGTTGTCCGGGTGTTTAGCGTCCTGTTGCTTTTGGCCTCGGTCTGGTTCTGGCTGGACGGCTCCCTGTCGCTGGCCTACGGCTTGATTTTGGTGATTGCTTCTTTCATGGTGTTCAACGATTTGGAGAACGCCGGGAATATGGCCTCTTTGCTGCAAATGCTGGCGGCCTCGATGGATACGGCAAACTCCATTGATGACACGCCGGTGATGGACGAGAAAGGCGCTGACATTACGCCGAAGTCCAGCGAGATCGTGTTTGACAAGGTGGATTTTTCCTACGCAGACCGCAAGATATTAGATCAGGTCAGCTTTACCATTCCCGAAAAAACGACTACGGCCATTGTCGGCCCTTCCGGGGCAGGAAAGACAACGATGTGCAATCTGATTGCCCGTTTTTGGGATGTGAATGCCGGGAAGATTACCATAGGCGGTACGGATGTACGGGATTTTAAGCTGGACAGCCTGATGAAGAATATCTCGATGGTGTTCCAGAGCGTATACCTCTTTGCAGATACGATTGAGAACAATATCAAGTTTGGCTGCCCGGATGCTACCCATGAACAAGTGGTTGAAGCGGCGAAAAAGGCTTGCTGCCATAACTTTATTTCTGCCCTGCCGGATGGCTATGACACCGTGATTGGCGAGGGAGGCGGTAGTTTGTCCGGCGGCGAGAAACAGCGGATTTCCATCGCCCGCGCTATGCTGAAGGACGCACCTATCATCATTTTGGACGAGGCAACAAGCAGCGTTGACCCGGAGAATGAGGATGAATTGCAGCGGGCTATCGAGGCATTGACCCATGACAAGACCATCATCATGATTGCCCACCGTCTGAAAACCGTCCGCAACGCCGATCAGATCCTTGTACTGGACAACGCTCATATCGTCCAGCGCGGCACTCATGCGGAGCTGATCCAGCAAAAGGGCCTGTATGCCGATTTTGTATCGGCCAGACAGGAGGCCATCGGCTGGAAGCTGGCTCAGTAAAGGAGGTTCAGATGAAACTTCATGCGTCCGGGGAGGACTACCTGGAAACCATCCTTGTTCTCCAAAAGAAACGCGGTATGGTGCGCTCCGTAGATGTGGCCCGGCACATGGAGGTATCAAAGCCCAGCGTGTGCCATGCAGTGGCTACCTTGCGGGACGGCGGCTTTCTTATGATGGACGAAGATCACTTTCTCCATCTGACCGATGTGGGCCGCGAGGTAGCCGAAAAAATCTACGAGCGTCACTGCTTCTTTACCGAGCAGCTTATCACCGCAGGCGTTGACCCCAAAACTGCGGAGGCCGATGCCTGTCGTATTGAACACATCATCAGCGATGAGAGTTTTGACCGGCTGAAAGAGGCAGCCGAACAAGAGCAAAACTAAAACCGAATAAGCCAAGCGATCCTGCCCCGACCAACGGGGAAAAGAAAAAAACCGTTGCAGGGTAGGCAGCTTCGTGCGCCCATAATGGATTTTCAAGGACTGCGGCGGTTTTGAGTAACATCAAGGCCGCCGTTCCTTATGCCCTCGACAAAGGAGTGACGACTACACGCTGACACGGCGGCTTTAGGAGGGAGCCGCCGTGAAGCAAAGACCGCTTCGACATAATTCGGCAGGAATTTACCTGTCAAAAAAAGCCTGACCGTCAATCGGCCCCCGTCTGCTTATGAACAGGCACTATCGTGGCTGGTCCATAAGCGTCATAAGTCCTCTTTTAGCAGCGCCAGCCGCCGTTCTTCGGATGCTGGCGCTTTTGTTTGTCGTTTTTTCGGGAATTTCCCCGAAAGATGTCGCTCACCGCCTTCATTTTGGTTCACCCGTCAACCCGTGAATCGAAATGGAGGTACATAATGCAGAAGATCAATCTTCGGGAACTGTATCCCGATGTGTATAAAACCAATGTCTTTGTAGACGTGGCCGAGGAAGTCGTGGCCGCGATCCGGGGCCAGGAGCAGGACGATGCCGCCTATGAACGCCGGAAGTTCCGACACAAGGCTCACTACTCTCTGAACCGGGAGGATGGCATTGAAAACGATGCCCTCAACCGGCCACTCACCCCGGAGGAAGTCCTGGAGCAGAAGCTGCTGCGGGAGGAAGTGTATGCCGCGCTGATGCAGCTGACTGCCATCCAGGCCCGGCGTATCTACGCCCGGTTTTACTTGGGCATGACGGTGGCCGAGATCGCCCGGATCGAGGGTGCTGACCGCCGCCGCGTGTGGGAGAGCATCCGGCGCGGACTGAAGAAGCTGGCGCGGTTGCTGGATACGGCCCAATAACCTGATCGCCGCATAGCGGCAAAAAGAGAGCCGGTGGGGGTTTTTATTCCTCCACCGGCTTACTTATTCTCTAAATGTTCATCTGGGTCAACCCCAGCCGTCTGCACCAT
This sequence comes from Amedibacillus dolichus DSM 3991, assembly GCF_000154285.1. Lineage (GTDB taxonomy): Bacteria > Bacillota_I > Bacilli_A > Erysipelotrichales > Erysipelotrichaceae > Amedibacillus > Amedibacillus dolichus. Next base: position 22,301 of record NZ_DS483460.1, read on the forward strand.
CTCTTTTAGCTCATCAGTCAACGCGCGGGTCGAGTTTAACAGCACTTTTCTGGCAGCCGGAGGGCACGAAAGGTAAAGCTGCCGCATATCGTTGGCGGCTTGCTCATCTTCAGGCAGATCGAGATTCATCAGGGAATCTAAAGATAAATTCAAGACTTTGCAAAAAGCGCGCAGAACCTCAAAAGAAGGATTCTTCACCCCTCTTTCGCAGCCTTGAACGTGCTTTAGAGAAACGTGGCTCAGATCTGCGAGTTCCTGCTGCGTCAATCCTTTTTCCTTACGCGCTTTTTGTATCCTTCGTCCCAGCTCTTTTATCAGTTCCATAGGCACTATCGTCTCCTTAATTATATTTTATCGTGCCCATTTCCTTGCAGGAAGAACCTCATAAAAGGCGTTTTTGAGTACGATAGTACCTATTTTATTGTGCTTGTAAGGAGCTTGCGCTGTCCGCAGCTTCTATGAAGGGACAAGGCAAAATATTTTTTTCAAATAAATCGCAGTACAGACAGGACAAATCGCCTGTTTTTGTCATGGCTGTCAAGAAGGAGCTTTTCTTTCGCTGACCTTTGACAACTGAATACACGGCAGAACAGGTACATAACCCGCGCATGAGCGAGTGCAGGACGCCGCGAAGATGGAGCAGCCAGGAGGTGATGGACAAGCTGTTTCGGAGCGATCAACGTCCCTGTGACCCGGATGGTGGCACATTCGGCGCGATGACTGCGCGGGGGCTTAAAGATACTTCCTCACGGCCCGCCAAAGACTTGGGGGGAACCCTGCGGCACACGATACGAACGGTGCTGCGGAGTTATGACAGCCGCGCCAGCGGAGACCTGTTGTGTTCCCATCGTCAGGGGGCGTGGCAAATATGACGAGTAATCCGAACAGAATAACAGTAGCCGCACCAGGTTTTTATCCGAAGATTTCTTTCAGACTGGTGCGGCTATTTAAGTATTAAGATATTAAGGAGGCGAGAGTGATGTTTGAAAAATTCCATCGAGGTGACATATATTCGGCTGATTTAAGCCCTGGTATCGGCTCTGAACAAAGTGGCTCTCGTCCTGTACTCATTCTTCAAAATAATGTGGGAAATTGTTTCAGTCCTACGATTATTATTGCAGCAATTACCAGTGTAAGCAAAAAAAGCAGAAAGTTCCCCACGCATTACCACTTAAATGACAGATGCGGTTTGGTGAAACCATCTGTTGTTATGCTGGAACAGATCAGAACGATCGACAAGTCGAGGTTAAAAAACTATATTGGTCATCTAAACAAGGATGACATGGAAAACATAAACAAGACGCTCTTGTGCAGTCTGGGGATTACATAAAAGTGCCGAAAGGCCGTATCATTTTCAGGCTGTGCAAGTAGAGTTATAATTTCGTTAGGAATTGCGGAGGTGATTCTGAATGGAGAATATCCAGAATAAAAGCGCATTGATTCCTTCAGATGAAATCCGGTCAGAAGAACTTCTGGCGGAACAAAAATTTGAAGCGTTTATCACTTCGCTGGCACATATCATCGAGAAATATGGTATGAGAGTGCTGGGCGAGGTTGACGGAGCTGCGTGAGAATCGCAGCTTTACATAGGATATTTTCCAAAAGTAAATTTTGGAGGTATGAATTATGAACCGATATGGAAAACGCTGTGTTTTGTATCCGAGGGTCAGCACAGAGATGCAAGTGGACGGATACAGCCTGGAAGGTCAAAAAAATATGCTGACACGATTTGCGGATCGTGAGGAAATGATCGTTGTTGATACTTATGAAGATGCCGGTAAATCCGGTAAATCCATTGAGGGACGGCCTGCCTTTCAAAAAATGCTCAGAGATATTGAGGATGGCTTGGACATTGACTATATTTTAGTGTATAAGCTGTCACGGTTTGGCCGTAATGCAGCAGATATACTTAACTCTTTGGAGCTGGTTCAATCTTATGGTGTAAATCTGATTTGCATAGAAGAAGGGATTGATTCCTCTCAGACAAGCGGAAAACTTTTGATTTCTGTACTATCTGCTGTGGCTGAGATTGAGCGTGAGAATATTATCGAGCAGACGATGAACGGGCGGCGCGAAAAGGCACGGCAAGGTGGATGGAATGGTGGCTTTGCTCCCTACGGATATACACTGGAAGATAACAAGCTGATGATTGAAGAAACAGAGGCTGTGGCAATACGGAAGATTTTTGAATTATATACTTCATCGGAAATCGGTTTGGGTGGTATTGCGAATCAGTTGAACTTACAAGGTATACGGAAAATTCCGAGGCAGAATGGCACATTAGAGGATTGGACAGGACATTTTATTAAACTGATATTGGATAACCCGGTTTATTGCGGTAAAATTGCCTATGGACGGAGAACGAAGGAAAAAGTCAAAGGCACAAAAAACGATTACCAGATGAAAAGAAATGACGATTACATTCTGACAGAGGGACAGCATAAAGGAATCGTTAGTGAGGAGGTATGGGAAAAGGCTCATGCCAAGCGTCTTAGAACCGGAGTAAAGCAACCGTCAAAAATTGGGCGGGATCGAGTTCATTTGTTATCCGGTCTGCTGAAATGCCCGGTTTGTGGAAGTCCCATGTATACGAATAAACACGCATGGACAAATAAAGATGGCACTTACAAAGAAATTTACTATTATGTATGTAGTCGGAATAGGATGGTCCGAGGTAAGCATTGTGAATATAAGGCAATGCTGAAAAAGACCGATATTGAACCGATGGTCATTGAGGCAATTCGTGAGATCGTAAGGAATGAGGAATATGCCCAGGCCATTAAAAAACGGATTGGCGTTCAGATTGACACGAAAGCTGTGGATAAAGAACTGGAGGGCTATCAGGCAAAGCTGAAGGAAGTTGATCTGAATAAAACAAGATTGGAACGGGAAATTGACAGTCTCCCTGCTGATGCAAAATACCGGGAACGAAAGCTCCATGATATGACCTTGCGGTTAGATTCCCTATATGATGTCATTGTTGAGCTGGAGGAAAAAATCGAAGATGCCAGACTTCGGCGAGATGCAATTAAGCAGCAGGCAATTACTCTTGAGAATATTTACAAAATCATGGTGAATTTCGACTGCGTTTATAATATAATAAATGACGAAGAAAAGAGAAATGTGGTCACAGCCTTGATTAAAGAAATTGAAATTTACAGGAATGACGAGTCTGAATATCCGCTAAAGCGGATTGGCCTGAATTTTCCGGTGTTCAAGGATGGCGGGGAAGTTACGGAACTTTTGTGGGACAAAGGGAATACCGTTGAATCAGTGTGTCTGATAGTAAGAAAATAAAAATTTGACTCCTGACAATTAGGAGCTAGTTAATAGTATGTTGGCTGGTTTTGAATAAAACCAGTCTTTTTGATGATAAATATATTCAGGAAAAACAAAAATCTCTAAAATAAATGATGAAGTGTATAGAGAAAAATTGTTGCAAAAATAATTCGTATTACTAAAAACTTAATATTCTATAAATTTCTTGTATTTCCATTAGAATTCCATTATAATTCTTTCGTGATATTGAAAAGGAGGTTGGCATTGAGTTTATCACATCATTACAATTGACTAGTAGAGTAAACTGCTCTACAATTTGACCCATTGAAAAAAGGCCATACGGACAGCCAGGTCAAATGCCGATTATGATGACTGTGTCATCTTGTTGAAGGGTAAAACCTTAAATTTTATAAGTGTGTACTTGTGAAATCAATAAGAGTAGTAAAAGTATAACATTACTATATAGACTCAATGACAATCTGCAAAATAAAAAGATAATAAAATAAGATATATCCATGGCATAGGCAGATTAGATGAGCAAGTACCTTCTATGAATGAGTAGAAAGGGAGAAAATGACCATGAAAAAAGTTTTAGCAATTTTTTGTTGCACAGTTTTATTATGTGCTTGTTCTGTAAATGAAACAAATAAAGAGGAAGAAAATCAAGGGAATTATACAGATGAAATGAAAATTTCTTATGCATTAGATTTATCGGAAGAAGATGGTGCGGACAGTGCAGAGCGTGAAGGTGATCACCCAAAGAGTCCGTATTTTAATCAAATTGATTTCTATAATTTAGAATCTACAGATACATTAACGATCCTACCGAAATTTAAAACGATGCAACAGACATCTGAATGGAGTTGTGGCGTGGTCGCATCTTTAATGGTAATGAATTATTTTGATCGATTGGATCAGTTTAATGAAAAATCTTTAGCTGAGATGCGATATAATGAATTAGAACCGGAAGCTACATCGTTAGCATCTATTGAAAAGATTTTTGATGAAGTTGGAGGATTTGAAACAACTTCAACATTTGATTATGCTGATAAAATGGACGAAATCAGCTTAGAAATGATTGAATCCACTTTAAAAGAAGGATACCCTATGATTGTAGCATGGAATGATTGGGGAGGCCATTGGCAAGTCATTATCGGATATGATAATATGGGAACAAAAACAACGCAAGATGATGTTATTATTGTCGCAGATTCTTATGATACTACTGACCATAATCAAGATGGATATGGAGTATATGGTGCGGAGCGTTTCTTTTATAATTGGACAATGTATGACTTCTTTGAAAATATGGGAGTTGAGAATGAACGTGATTGTTTATTCTTAATCGCGCGTCCTAATTAACTAGGTGTAATTGAAAAATTACATCTTTTTTATATATTAGAAAATTGGATAAATAAGTAATACACATTGAAATCATACAGTTCAGTTTTAAGCTTTCCGCTACATTCTCTGAATTTCTAAAACTTATCAATTCTTTCTTTCCTGTTATGAAAAAAGAATAAGACACTATAAAAGTCGAGAATATAGTTAGTATAATAACTAAATTTACTCGACTTTTTATGAGTGTGTAGATCACTTATCCTTTATTTTTAAACAACGATTGGCTGATGTATGATTTTTTTACGTACCACTAAATAACAAATGGCATGAATCGATGCAGTTAACAGCCAAGAAATCGGATAAGAAATGTAAAGACAGAATAAGGTATGATGCATTTGAAAAATGGTAAAAATCCAAATAATGCGGAAGATGCAAGCGCCACTTAAGGACACCAACATTGGCATGATGGAATATCCCATGCCACGAAGGCTACCTACAAAGACGTCCATGATACCACATAGCAAATATGGTGCAGAAATAAGGCTTAAACGTAAAATACCATAGCGAATAACTTCTTCACTGGTGGTATATAGACTAAGCAGCGGGTGTCCTAAAAGATAAGCTCCGATTCCCATTACCAAACCAATGGTACTGACAACAGCGATACAAGTAAGTAGGATTTTATCAATGCGATGATATTGTTTTGCGCCCATGTTTTGAGAAGTAAAGCTAAGTGCGGTTTGATAAACAGAATTCATCGCATTATAGACAAAGCCCTCAATATTGCTGGCAGCTGTGTTTCCGGCCATTACAACAGAGCCAAAGGAATTAACACTGGATTGAATAAGTACATTGGAGATTGAGAAAATCGTACCTTGCAGTCCGGCAGGAATCCCGATTTTTAACATTACACTTAGCTTATCCTTATGAAGTCTTATCTTTTTACGCTCCAAACGTAAAGCTCCATCAGATTTGCTTAGGCTTAACCAGATAAGAACCGCAGAAATAATTTCGGAAATCAAAGTGGCAGTTGCTACACCGGCTACTCCCATATTAAATACAATAACAAAAATCAAATTGAAGATGACATTAACAATTCCGGCAGCAGTTAAAAAGTATAAGGGACGCTTAGTATCACCAACCGCACGAAGAATAGCAGCTCCGAAGTTATAAATCATAAAAGCCGGCATACCTAAAAAGTAAATGCGCATATAAATAACTGCTAAATCAATGACATTTGCAGGAGTACCCATAAGCTTTAACATCGGTTTGGCAGCAAACACTCCGATAATCAGCATGAGAATACCACCGACAATTGCTGTATAGATGGCTGTATGTACGCTTTCTTCGATTTCATCATAATCTCTTGCACCGTAATAGCGACCGACGACGACATTGGCACCAACGGAAATACCGATAAACAGATTGATTAAAAGGTTAATCAAAGAGCTTGTAGAACCAACGGCAGCTAAAGACTCACTGCCGCTAAAGCGACCAACTACAACGATATCCGCGGCATTAAATAAAAGCTGCATGATACCGGAAAGCATCAATGGAATTGAAAATATAATAATTTTTTTGAATATGGGTCCCTCACACATATTCATTTCAAAGCTTCGTTTCATATCATCACCCTATCTTAAACGCTTTTTATTATAGCAGTATTTTTACTTTTTGCAATTTTCTGAATGAGGAAAAGCCGCTCCCTTTCGAAAGCGGCTTAAAACTATCTATGCTGCATGAAAGCTTACATCATCAATATCAATGGATTGTTCACCTAGGCCATCAGCCAAAAATACTATCTCTGCCCTTGCTGCTGACAACGGTGCTTTTTTGGTTAAAATACGATAATATCCCCAAGAGCGAGTTGAGGTAGTTGTATCTTGATTGCGTATCGTGATGGTATCTCTTGCCAGCTCACCACCGACATCATTACGGAAAATAACACTTGCCGTTAAACCGATTTGCTGACCTTCTCCTTTTGCGAAAAAGGAAAAGGCGTAGAAACACCCTTCTTGGATATCGATGAATTGCGATAGACGACCATTATCCTTTAGGTTTACAGCATATTGCCCGGACCTTGCGCATCTGTTGATGTTACAAGCACAGTGCTATTGGCAATCCACCCAACAGGCAGTTGGTTGTTTACGGCCTCCATGCCCGGATTTTCAACCTGTTCTCCTAAGGAAGTACAGCTACAACTACATTGTCCGGTAGCTCCCGTTGCTCCGGTTGCTCCGGTTGCACCTGTTGCACCGGTAGGCCCGGTAGCACCACGAAAGCCTCTAGGTCCACGTCTGCCACAACATGAATGAAAACAAGAACTTTCAAAACAGTTATCAATAGTAGTAGCATCAAAATCCTCAGGAGTACAATAGTTTCGCATAAAGCTCACCTCCAATCAATTTATAGTATGCTTCAAGACTTCAATGGAAGCGATACCTGCCTACACTTTCCACAATAAAAAATTGACAATTCATTAAAGAAAGGCTATTCTATTATAGAAAAGCATGATAGAGGCGCGATTGCTAAGAGTAGTTTTTACCACTTTTGCAGGCACAAGGACGAATGAAAGGAGTAATCGCCGAGATTTGCTAGCATTGCCTGATGCTATCAAATTGGGATGTCGGATAAGATCCGCCATACTGTCGCACAATGCGGAGAGCTATCATGGCAAATCGGGATTTTTTTATGCCCTAGCCATGATGCGTCATGGCTTTTCTTTTGGAAAAGGAGTTAAAGGGTATGAGAAAAAAACGATTTCGCTTTATCTTGATTACAGTCTTGATGCTGATTTCACTTGGCATCTTTACAACCGATGTGCATGCAAGTAAAGATCCTACACAGGAAAGTGGAACAAAAACCATACAATGTGATGCCTGTGATGGAAGTGGAGTATGTATGGAGTGTTTAGGCAGTAAGGAAAGTTGTGATAGCTGTAAAAACAGCAGGCAATGTACGACATGTCAGGGAAGTGGCTATATCGCTTCCCCAAGTAAGTTTTATAATACGGCATGGGCATTATTGCCTCCACTCATTGCAATTGGCTTGGCACTTTTAACAAAAGAAGTCTATTCTTCTTTATTTATAGGGATCATAGTTGGTGGCTTACTGTTTGCGAATTTCTCGTTAGAAGGAACACTTTTACATGTATTTAATGATGGAATTGCCAATGTTTTAGCGGATAGCTATAATGTAGGAATTTTGGTTTTCCTTGTTATTTTAGGAACTATGGTATGCTTAATGAATAAAGCGGGAGGTTCTGCGGCCTTTGGACGTTGGGCAAAAGAGCATGTGAAAAGTCGTGTTGGAGCACAGCTTGCAGTTATTATTTTAGGCTGCTTGATCTTTATTGATGATTACTTCAACTGTCTTACTGTAGGAAGTGTTATGCGACCGCTAACCGATGCACATAGGATTTCAAGAGCAAAGCTTGCTTATATCATAGATGCCACAGCGGCTCCGATCTGCATTATTGCACCGATTTCCTCATGGGCGGCAGCAGTTGCGGGATTTGCGGAAGATGGTCAAGGTCTTAGTTTGTTTATACAAGCTATTCCTTATAATTTTTATGCCTTGCTTACGATTTTGATGATGGTAGGCTTAGTACTTATGAAAATTGATTTTGGAGCAATGGCAAAGCATGAACGCAATGCGATTAAAAACAATGATGTATTTAGTGGAGAAAGCGTATATCAGCAGGTAGAAGAGCGCTTTGAAGATACGAATGGGAGGGTATTGGACTTGATATTTCCGATTCTTGTCTTAATAGTGTGCTGTGTAATAGGAATGCTTTATTCCGGAGGCTTTTTTAGAGGAGTGGATTTTATAACGGCATTTTCCAATTCCGATGCTTCCGTTGGTTTAATGTTAGGCTCTGCGATAGCCTTGTTGATTACCTTTCTTTATTATGGCTTACGTAAAGCAATGAGCTTTAAGGAAATGATGGCATGCCTTCCTGAAGGTTTTAAGGCGATGGTTCCTGCCATCTTGATCTTAACCTTTGCATGGAGCTTAAAAGCAATGACGGATTCTTTAGGAGCGAAATATTTTGTGCGTGATTTGGTAGTATCCGGTGCACAAGGAATGCAGATGTTATTGCCGGCACTTATTTTTCTAATTGGTTGTGGCTTAGCATTTGCCACCGGGACTTCATGGGGAACTTTCGGTATTTTGATTCCAATCGTGCAAAGTGTTTTCTCGATGGATCAACCACTTGCTATTATTTGTATTTCGGCATGTATGGCAGGTGCGGTATGTGGTGATCATTGCTCACCTATTTCAGATACGACCATCATGGCATCTGCCGGTGCACAATGTGATCATGTAAGTCATGTTTCTACACAGCTTCCATACGCTTTGTTATGTGCGGGAATATCCTTTGTAACCTATATTCTTGCGGGTACATTGGCATATTTTGACGGACCTGCAATCCTTGCTTTGCCAGTTGGAATGAGCTTGATGCTTGGTATATTGTTTTATTTAAAGCGTCGCTACGCAAAGCCATAAACATGCATGTATTTTCTCGGTATTTGTTGGAATCATCAGAAAAAGAACGCAGAAGCGCTCTTTTTCTTAAATTCCTTTTGTTATAGTATGAATTATTGCAAATGTATAAGCTTGTGGTAAATTCAAAAATCATGCATACTATGGGTGTGTTAGATAAAGACAAATCTGACATAACCTTCATCGCATATCCTTCGATTATTTCGACAATTATGAAATTATGTTGCTCCTCGAAAAAGATGAATTACTGATAAGATGCTTAGATATAATTTATTGTATGTGGTGGAGATATTTCTTTTTGAAAAGGCATTGCAGTCCCTATATTCTTTCTGCAATGCCGTTTTCCTTCCTATTTCTTATTTCTTTGATATTCATCGCTTGCTAAATGCACCTCTAGCTCGATACTTCTTTCTTTAAATTCTTCTTTTCCATGGTCGCACAGAGGACAGCGATAATCGTTTGGTTCCTTTTGAAAATCCTCACCATCATATACATAACCGCAAATACTGCACATATATTGTGTTTTCATGCTATCAATCCTTTCCTTTATCATTCTAAAGTAATTATAAAGAAATTTAAAATCCTGTCATGTGTTTTGCTCATACCTAGCCGTTAAAATTTACTTTATCGAATTTTGCGTTATTTTTACGCTTTCCAAGCTTTCTTTCCAAGGCTTTGGATTGCGGTTGCTTTTTTGCTTGACGACTTTTTTCTAATAATGCTTTTGTATCTATTTTCTGATTGCTCATATAGAACCTCCTACAATGTTGTATAATTCTTTTAATTGACGTATTTCATAGGTTATCGGAAGTGAGTGTTCATTGCTTAACTGTTTGGGATTGAACCAACAAGTGTCAATACCGGCATGAAAACCACCTTGCATATCGCTTGCCAAGGAATCACCGATAAGCAGCAGCTTATTTGGATCTTTTTCTTTAATTCTTGCAAAGCAAGTTGTAAAATATTCTTTTTGCGGTTTTCGATACCCGATTTCCTCGGAAATAAATACATCTTGAAACCATGATTGCAGCTTGCTTTCCTTTAGACGCCGATATTGTGTTTGAATTACTCCATTGGTTACAATATATAAATCAAAGCTTTTTGCCAATGTGGAAATAACCTCTAAAGCATCTGGTATTACTTGATGTCCGCGACTTAATGCAGCTAGGTAAGTATTTGCAAAGGCAATGCCATCATCGTCTATTTGCAGCTGTTGAAAAAGCTTGCCAAAACGGGAATAAATTACATCTTCACGTGTCTTTTCGCCGTTTTCATAAGCACTCCAAAGCTCTTTGTTAATAGCTAAATATGCTCGTTTGATTTGTTCGTTGTATGGATAGCCATAATATCGGAAGGTTTCCTTTAATGCATCATCTTCGCAAGCATCAAAATCAAGCAGTGTACCATCGGCATCGAATAATAAAGTGGTGTAGTTTTTCATGTCCATTCCTTTCCTTGTATTATTATAGCGGCATTTTATGAAAAGTAAAGAAAACAAGCGTTGACTTTTCGTTGAACCAAGAATAAAATTAGGTTAGGAGATGATTTTCATGATACGTGCACCAAAACATTGATTGCGATAAAGATATTTTGATAACATATTTTTATTGCGCAATTTTTGGGAAGGTGTAACGTATGAAATATAATAAATATGTTTTTTATGTCCTTGCTTTTCTGCAAGGGCTTGTTTTTTATAGTGCAGTGGCAATGCTGTATCGTTTGGAACGTGGATTATCGGCTAGTCAAATAGGGATTATAGAAGGAATTCATACTATTTTGATGGTTGTGTTGGAGGTTCCTTGGGGATATTTAGGAGATCGCATTGGATATAAGAAAACCTTGCTGCTATGTAATCTGTTATTTTTCATTTCTAAGCTGATGTTTTGGCAAGCGAATAGCTTTTTCGATTTCTTGGCAGAGCGATTGCTATTATCGGTTGTTATTTCCGGCATATCCGGTTGTGATATTGCTTTGTTGGATAATTCCATAAAGCCACAGGAAAGAGCACGTGTTTTTGGATTTTATCGTATGGTAGATGCTTTGGGTTGTATATGCTCCGGTCTCGCTTTTACCTTATTTTTTAAAGAAAATTATGAAATGGCAGCATTTGCAACTGTAATAGCTTATTTGTTGGCTTTTCTTATTACTTTTTTGTTGAAGGATTGTGAATCAAAACGTGAAAAACTTTCTATGTATGGCGTTTATAAAGCGTTTATGAAGCAAAAGCACATACTTTTGTTGTTAATTGCTTCTGCTCTATTTATGGAAACAATGCACACGATCACTGTTTTTTATGCTCAGCTACAATATGAACGAGTGCATATTACAATGCAATATTTCGGTATTCTTTATATTATTCTTCAGTTTTTTGCTATGATGAGCGGTTGGAGTGGAAAGTTTGTAAAAGGATTCGGAAAGAAAAAATTGACGCTTTTACTGTTTTTTATCGCAACGATAGGGTGTTTGTTATTACTTGTTACTACTTCTGCAGTGGTTTCTGTTCTCTCACTTGCCTTGCTTGTATTATGCAATAGCTTGTATTTGCCACTGTTCGATGTATATGAAAATGAATCGATTGGCATAACCATGCGAGCCTCTATGCTTTCCTTTTATGCTGTTATAATGAACGGAATCAGTGCAATACTTCCAACTTGCTTTGGACTTGCCGCGGACATTTCTTTGTCCTTTGTATATCTTTTGGGACTTATATTTATAATTATCGCAATCGGTTTATTTCTTTTTTGGCAATATATTTGTGAAAGAAAAGTATAAATAGCAGGGAGTAAATACCCATATTTCAACAAAATCTATTGATAAAGATTGATTTTCATGTATATTTTGTTAATTTTAATTGCCATGGTGCATAAACTATGGTAATATAATAGGGCAGTTGAAATAGGGGTATAGTACAATGGTAGTATAACGGTCTCCAAAACCGCTGATGGGAGTTCGATCCTCTCTACCCCTGCCATGATAAAAGACAAGAACCAATGCTCTTAGATAGTTTCTAGTTCATTGGTTTTTTTTGTGTTTTCACAAGTATTAAGGTTTATAAAAGTAATCAAAAACAAAAGGAACCTTCATTAAGTGTGCTATAATGGGATTAAACATGAGGCTTATCAAAAAAGTAAAGTGTTATGTTGTGCAATACGATTATGAAGCTATATGGATTGCCTTGTGCTAATATAGTTGTAATGGCTTTAAGCTTACTTGTCGCATAATAGGAAACCACTGTATTTTTTAGATTGAATAAGGTATTAGGAAGGAACCGGCAAAGGATACAATGAAAAAGATTTTATTACTATTGAGCATTATGCTGTTAGGAGGCTGTCAGATGGGAACGCAGGAAAAGGAGGATTACTTATATTTTCTGTTTGCTACTCCTTTGGCAGAGCACGATATTTGGTTACAAGCAAAGGAAGGCTTTGATGATGCTTGTGAGGACTTCCATGTAAAAGGCGATTGGATCGGACCTACGGTGATTGATACGCTTGAAATGGAAGATGTAGTTTACACGGGAATTTTACAGCAGGCAGATGGTATTATTACGCAAGGCGTCATTTCGCGTGATATTGTAGCTTATGCTAATCAAAAGCAAATACCGATGGTGTTTGTCGATAGCAATATGGAGAACTCCGAGCATTTATATTATATGGGAAAGGATTTCAAAAAACAGGCACAACTGTTATTAGCGGATATTGAAGAAAAGAAAGGAAAAAATGAGCCTTTAAAGGTAGCAATACAGGTAGCAAATCTTGATTTTCAAATTGCAAAGGATCAAATTGCCGAGGTTAAAGAGGTCTTTGAGCAACACCCGGGAGGATATGAAATTGTAAATGTAAGCGAATCGAAATCCGAGGAAATTCGGGCAAAAAAAGAGTGGGAGTTCGTGATGTCGCAGCATGCGGATATCAATGTAGCAATCAATTTTGCTGCTGAATCTGCAGAGTTTTGTTGGGAGGCTGCCATGCAGCAGGGGATTCGAGATGATATGTTGATTTATGGAGTTGATGATATGCCGATTACCTTAGACTTCATTAAGGAAGGCAAAATTGATGGAAGTGTGGTTACCTCTTTTTATCAATATGGATATGAAGGAGTACGAATATTATATGAATATGTTACAACGGGGAGAAAGCCGGAACATATCGAAACGAATTTGATTATTGTTGATAAGGATAATATCAATCATTATAGAGAGTTGAACGATGGAAAGTAAGAGAAGTTTTAAAGAAAAAGTAGAAAAGGCAAATACATGGCTGACAAGTATTGTTTTTGCGGTGGTTATTTTGTTTTGTATCATCAGCTATTGGACAGCATCTTCCTATAACCGCATTTTTCAAGGGTATCGTGAGCTGCAAAGCTATTATGATAATGTGAAAGTCAGCTCTGATGAGTTAAAAAAATATCTGACTTCACAAGATGAGGAAAATTTAAAGCTGCATGAAACATCAATCCATGCTGCGAAGCATAGTTTGGAAAACATTCTTGATAATCCGGTGATGGAGGAAAAATGGCGTTTTCGGCTTTTAAAAAATATGCTGAACGAATACGAGAACTCTATCAAGGAGCTTATGGAGCAGTATATGCGAAATGATGATCCGGCAAGCTATCGTGATTATTATGAACGCTTTTCCATGAATGAAAAGCTGATTCAAGAAACGTCAACAACGTATTATCACCTAGTTACCAATGCTATGAGCAAGCAGAAGGAAATGCTTGACATCATTCAGCTTGTTGCCTTTGCGATGACAGCGGCAATGGCTATTATGATGGTATTTTGGGTACGTTATTTTTCAAATCTGTTTTATACAACCTTATCAATGCCTCTGCAAAAGGTGTTAAAAAAGATTTCTTTGATTAAAAAAGGTCGCTATGATTTAGAAAAAGAGCCGCAAAGCTGTTTGGAAATGGAGGAGCTTTGTGTGGCTTTGGAGGAAATGGCAGGCAAGATTTCTCATAATATGGAAACCCAAAAGGAAAAGGCAGAGTTGGAGAAACGCTTGGCACAAAGTGAATTAAAGATGCTGCAAAATCAAATCAATCCGCATTTTCTGTTTAATACGCTGAACATGATTTATTGTATGGCAGAAAAGGAAGGTGCAAAGGAAGCCTCCTCTATGCTTTTGAAAACAAGCCATTTACTGCGTTATGGGTTGGAAATGCAAAATCGCTTGAGTGATTTTAAACGGGAATTGCATGCACTTCAATATTATATTGATATTCAAAAATTACGGTTTGGAGATAAACTTGCAATTCAAGTTGATGTGCAGGATATGGAGGCAATCGGAAATGTAGCGATACCGGGAATGATTTTTCAGCCGTTGATTGAAAATGCAATGAAGCACGGCTTGAAGGACTGTGTGAAAGATGGATTGATCGGTATTGAAATTTGTAAGACTGCAGGCAATATCAATATCAAGGTATTTGATAATGGACAGGGAATGGCGAAGCCAATGCTAAAGCAGCTGATTGAAAATGATTATCATGCACCGGGCAGTACAAGCTTAGGTTTATATAATGTCGTGCATCGCTTGAAGGCTTATTATGCAGAACGTGTCAGTATTGATATTCAAAGTGATATAGGGTGTGGATTTGCTATTTATATAAGCATTGAATTATAGGGAGGATACTATGTATAAGGTTTTGATAGTAGAAGATGAAAAAATCGAAAGGGATCATTTGGTAAGTGTGATAGAGGCATTAACGCTTCCTTTTGAAAAAATCTTAACGGCAACCAATGGAAAAGAAGGATTATCGGTATTTGAAAAGGAACAACCTCATATTGTAATTGCGGATATCAATATGCCGATGATGGACGGTTTGCAGATGATCGAAGCGATAAAGAAGCAAAGGGAGGCTACGGTATGTTTTATCCTAAGCTCTTATGATTATTTCTCCTATGCACAAAAGGCATTGCGTATAGGAGTTAAGGATTTTATTTTAAAGCCCAGTGATCGTGAAACCATTTGTGCACTTTTAACCAAAGCGCTAGAGGAAATGCGATTACGTGCAAATCGTTACGAGCAGGAAATCAAGCTGATTCAAAAAATGCATGATTTTAATGAAGAAATTATCAAGAATTGTTTTTACTCTATCATGACCTTACAGGATAAACATAAAATTCAGGAAAATTTGAAGCTGTTAGGAATTGAAGCAATAAGCGGAGTTTGTATCGTATTTACGCATATTGATAAAAAGCAGCTGTGGGAAATATGCGATATCGTTAATGATTACGGGTATTTCGGTATTTGTGATATGGTGGACACGCAAGGTGTTTTATTTGTATTTGCATCTTATATTTTAGGAACCAAGGAAATTAACAGCTTAATGGAAACCATTGCCTCACTCTATACAGAGGTTCATATATTTTCCGGTATGATTGTAAAAGAAGATGAACGTTTGATGGATTCCTATAATCAAGCCAAAGCTAAGGCACTACAAATAGGAAAGACAGCGGATACGCTGTATGATGAAAAAAGAATTGAGATGATTGCAAAGGACTTTTTGGCAGCATTGGAAGCAGAGGACAAGGCAATGCTGATTTCTCAGCTTTATCCGTTTGCTTCCATGATAAAAGCAGATGGTTTTTATGATGATATGGTGCGCCTTCTTCATACGTTAGCAAGGGAAGTAGAAAATAAATACAATCTTTATTTTGATTGGAAACTTTTTAGTAAGGATATTGATTGTAGGATTCAAGATTTTGCATCTTTGGAGGCATTTGCAATGGAAATTTATGATATGCTGCAAAAAAGTATTCATTCTGCTAGTTATACGCAAAATGTAAGCAGTTATAAAAAAGCTTTAACATATATCGAGGAAAACTATCATAAGCCAATTACCTTAGTTACGGTAGCCGAGCATTTAAGTATCACGCCGTTTTATTTGAGTCGTCTTATCAATAAGCATGGAAAGGAAAGCTTTACCGAAATCGTTAATTTCCAGCGAATTAAAAAAGCAAAGCAGTTAATTGAAGAAGGATACTCCTTTAAAGAGATAACCTATCAAGTTGGCTTTACTTCACAAAGCTATTTTACAAAGATTTTTAAAAAACTTGTGCAGATGTCGCCGGGCGAATATAAAAGCAGATTTGAACAGGACAGTTAACGCATGCAAATAAGATAGAATAAAGATAGAAAATTGATAAAAGTAAGGATCAGGTGAACCGATAAGAAGGTACACCTGTTTTTTTCACGTTCTTACAGCATAGAAAGACATACAAGGCTATGTGTACATGAAATCCACAGTGAAGAAAAAAGAAGATTTTTTTGCTAGTGCAATATATTACAAACAGTGCAATATTTTGATAGTTTTTTTAATTGCATGGCAATACATTCAAAATTATACTTATACTTGGCTATGAATGACAGTAACGACTGTTTGAGCAAAGCATATATGAAAAATTTGGAAAAGGAGGAGAAAACGATACTTGAAAGATACATCTGTTAGACAAT
Source organism: Amedibacillus dolichus DSM 3991 (assembly GCF_000154285.1). Taxonomy (GTDB): domain Bacteria; phylum Bacillota_I; class Bacilli_A; order Erysipelotrichales; family Erysipelotrichaceae; genus Amedibacillus; species Amedibacillus dolichus. The sequence continues at coordinate 38,884 of NZ_DS483460.1, forward strand.
ATATGAAGTAAGAAAGAGGAGGAACATAATGAAAAAGCTATTTATTTCTTTTATTGCATTGAGTATGGCAATCGGTTCATTCCCATTGCAAAGTGTACGTGCTGCCGGAAGTAAGCTTAATATTTCCGCAAAGCAAGTAAGTGGATACGGAGCTTCAAGCAATCCATTAGCAAATATCGTTGATGGTAAAAAGGATACCTATTGGAAGTCCATGTCGCAAAACGGAGAAGGAAGTAGTGATGCGGAAAAGAAGAAATCACGCATGTACGACCATAACCGTTATATTGATATTAAATTAAATGGAACATACGATTTAGATGAAATCGTAATTTATAATAAGGAAGGCTCATATAATAATTATTATATCTATGCGTCCTTAGATGGTGAAAAATACGATAAAATTGTTTCTAAAACAAACAATTCCATAGCTACCAAGGAAGGAGATAAGCATTCTTTAAAAGGTGTGAAGGCATCTTACTTACGTTTGAATATGGCTTATAACTCCGATTCCTATGAAACAAATTTAGCGGAGATTGAGGTATTTGGAGAAAAGCTTTCCGATGATGTGAAAGCAAAGCCAGAGATTAAGATTTCCGATTGGGAAGGCAGCAAATGGCAAAAAGAATGGGATAAGTTTGAAACAGATCAGACTTATGCCAATCAAAAAACCATTAGCGAAGTATCCAACTTAGTCGGACGTGTACTAGGAGAGGAATGGAAGGATCGCTTTGTTTTTGAAATCCGTGATGATCGAGCCGGTAATGATGTATTTGAAATCGAAGATGGAGATAACAGCATTATCATTCGCGGAAACGATGGGGTTTCCTTAGCTTCCGGTTTCAATTATTATTTGAAAAACTTTGCTATGGTGGACTACAACCCACTCTATGACAGCAATACGGAAATGAAGCTTGGCTTAGTTCCGGTAAAAAACAAGATCGTAAAGGAAACGCAATACGATGTACGCTATGCGTTAAACTTTTGTACGTATTCTTATACGATGGCATTTTGGAGCTGGGACGAGTATCAAGAGTTTATCGATTGGGCGGCAATGAATGGAGTCAATTTGATGTTGGACATTGTAGGACAGGAGGAAGTAATCCGTCAGACACTGTTGGAATATGGCTTCACAAATGAAGAAATTAAAGATTATATTGCCGGTCCGGGCTATTTTGCATGGTTCTATATGCAGAACTTATATAGCTTTGGCGGACCGTTACCTGATGATTGGTTTGAACAGCGTGTAGAGTTAGGCAGAAAAATGCACGACAGAATGCAGGCTTTCGGAATCGATCCGGTTATCCAAGGCTTCTGTGGACAGGTGCCGATGTCCTTTGTTGAAAAAAATGAGGGAGCAGTGCTGACACCGATTGACGAGTGGCCAAGCTTCACACGTCCGGCAATGATCAAAACTTATTTATCACAAGAAGAAATTGCTGCTGGAAAAAAGGATTATTTTAAAGATGTAGCAAAAACCTTCTATGAGAAGCAGAAAAACGTCTTTGGAGATGTTTCCGATTACTATGCCTCCGATCCTTTCCATGAAGGTGGAAATACACAGGGCTTAGATGTTACGAATATTTTTAAAACCGTGCAGGAAGAAATGCTGAAATCTAATGCAGATGCAATATGGGTTATGCAGCAATGGCAAGGCAATTTGGATCATGCTAAGCTAAGTGGGCTAGTAAAGCCCGAGCAAGCTCTGGCATTGGATTTGCAATCCGACATGAATCCTTCCAGTGTGATGGAAAATGAAGGAATTTCTTGGATCTGGTGTATGCTTCATAACTTCGGTGGACGTATGGGTTTAGATGGTGAGGTTGAAGTAATTGCCAAAGAGCCTGCTATCGCCGCTTCAAACAATCAGTATATGAAAGGTATCGGAATTACACCGGAGGCCTTGGAAAATTCACCAATCGTATATGAAATGTTATTTGATATGACTTGGAGCAAGGATCCAATAGATTATCAAGCATGGGTAGATAAGTATGCGACACGACGTGCCGGAGGCAGCAGTGATAGTCTGCAAGAGGCATGGGATATGCTGTTGGAAACAGCTTATAAGGATAAAGGAATTTATTATCAGGGTGCCGGGGAAACGGTTATCAATGCCAGACCGGGAACCAATTTCTCCAGTGCTTCTACTTGGGGACACAGCAATATCTTATATGACAAGGAAGAATTGGATAAGGTATTGAGCTTATTGATAGAAAATTATGACGCGTTCGCAGCATCAGAAGCTTATCGTTATGATTTGGCAGATGTAGCGGAACAAGTTTTATGTAATGCAGCAATTGAATACCACGCTTTGATGGTACAAGCCCTTAACAATAAGGATAGTGCGGAATTTAAACGAATTTCTACACATTTCTTAGAATTGATCGATTTAAGTGATCGCATCTTAGGTTCAAGTGAAGAATTTATGCTTGGAACGTGGATTCATGATGCCAGAGAAATGCTAGATAATGCAGATGATTGGACAAAGGATCTGTTTGAATTTAATGCCAGAGCCGTGGTTACTACTTGGGGTGGTGAAAGAAGCGGATCATTAAAGGATTATTCAAATCGAAAATGGGCCGGTTTAACAAGTTCCTTCTATAAAGAACGTTGGAAGATGTGGATTTCCAATCGCCAGGCAGAGCTTGATAACACAGCAAAAGATCCGGTTGCTCAAAAAGCAGAAAGTAATTGGTTCTTATGGGAATGGCAATGGGTAAATCGCAAATCCGATGATGGATTTAGCTTTCCAACCAAGGCTGATTACAGCAGCTTAAAAGAACTAGCAACAACCGCACTTGAACAATATTCAACGACAAGTATCAAGGATTTTGGCGGTGGCGAAGTAGAAGAAAAAGTAAATATCGCCGAAGGAAAGCTGTTTACGACAACACCGCAGACGACAGAGGAAACACGTCGTTTATTGACAAACAATAATGCCGGTGATCTGTGGTATGGAGAAGGACAGCAGGAATATCAGTTGGTTTTGGATTTAGAAGGCGTTTATGAAATTAACAGCTTAGAAATCTATTTGGAAAACTTAGCGCAAAATTTCCAATATAACTATAAGGTGGAATTTTTAGACAGCAAAACAAATGAATGGGTGGAAATAGCACACAATACGGAAAACGATACCATGACGACACAAACCATTCTTGAGGTTGAGGAAGGCAAGAAGGTATTGGCTTCACAGGTACGCATAACAATGAATACACGCTCTAGCAGCAGTGAACAGCGCTTGCGTATCGCAGAGATTAAGATTTTCGGTAAAGCCTTGGAAACGACAACGTATTACAATGTCGCAAAAGGTTTGGTGGCAGAGTGTGATAAGCCTTCCGAAACCAATATCTCCTTACTAACCGATGACAATACCGCTACCCTATGGAAAACGGTATGGAAAGCAAGCAAGGAAGAAATGTATCCGGCAACGGTAACTCTAGACTTAGCTTATTCCTATGATGATGCCAAATATGTTGAGGTATCTTTTGAAAAAGCAGGCTTGCCTTTCAAATTTACGGTATCGGTTATTGACAGTACAGGAAAGGAAACGGTAATCCTAGATAAAACGGATCATACATCAGTACTTGAAGATGCAGTGTATAAAATCGACATTCCTGAAACTATAACCGATGTACGAAAGGTTAAGGTACATTTTGCAGATTCTACCGGACAAGGTGCAGCTTATGCCGCTTCTCCTGCTATGAGTGAATTAAAGGTCATGGCATTAAGCAGTCAGAAAAAGGAAGAAGTTAAAAATGTTGCATTACAAAAACCGGTAAGTGCATCAAGCACCAACACTGCCGGAGGCTTTAAAGCTGAATATGTAACCGATGGCAATGTGGATACAGCATGGTGCTATGATGGAAATAAAGAAACAAACAGTGGTAATGTAGAAGTTGATTTACAAGGTGTTTACGATATTAAAAATATTGATCTGACCTTTAAAAAGGAAAACTATACGAAGTATTATATCTTTGATGTATATGTGATCGATGAACTGGATCAAAAAACAATCGTATATTCTGAAAATAAAGAAAACAAGCATACATATTCCATTCCTGTGAATAAGAAGATCAAAAAGCTAGGGGTAAGCTACAAAGGAAAATCCCAAGAGAGTAACGGTTGGTTTGATGTTGCCGAGCTAGAAGCCTTTACGATCGTAGAGCCAAGTGATGCAGAGGTTATCTTCGGTGAGGGGATTCTTGATGGAGTAAGTGCAGCACAAGCCTATGCGGCAACTTTGGATAATAATCTTGATACGTTTGCAAGGGTTACAGATGAAGAAATTGTTTACGATTTGCATGGAAACTACTATGTAGAAAGTGTTGATTTTACTTTTGAAAAAGCAGAATTGGGATTAAAATACATGGTTTACGCAGAAAATGCGAAGGGTGAGCGTACAACGGTTTTGGATCGTTCCAATACCAATGCGCTTTTGGAAAACCGTAGTGTTAATGTAAAGGTAAATCGTGATGCGACTAAGATTATTTTCAAGCATCTTGGTAATAACGGACAAGGTCCTGCAAGTTTAGCGGAAAAACGCTTATATGAAGTAGATGTTCATTTAGGAAAACCGAAAAATGTTGCTTTAAATGCACAAATTACTGCCGGAGCGGAAAATATGCTAGATGCTGATGTAAATACCGCTCATGAAATGAAAGCCAATGAGGCTGTTGAAATTACTTTGGCAAAGCCGGTGGATATCAATATGCTTCAGGTATTGTTAAGCAATGAAGGTGCATATAAGATTGAGGTAAGATCAGCCGATGATCAGCAATGGACAACGATTTATGACGGAGCTGGAAAAGTGGATAATCTATTCCTATTGGATCAGGTTGTTTTTTCGGACATGCTTCGTTTAACAGCAAAAAGTGATATCTCTGTTAAGGAGTTCAGTATTTATGAATTAGATGCAACGCCTGCTTTGGTAAGCTATATCGAAGAAGTAAGAGAACTTTTAGCTTCTAAAAAATACGATGGCAGCAACGGCAGCTATAGCGTAGAAGCAAAGCAAGCGGTGGAAGCGATGCTTGCGGAGGCAGATGTGGCAATTCAAGCCGGCTTAAGCTCCAATGATGTAGAGGCATGGAAAACGAAAATTTCCAAGGCTGTAAAAGATTTTGAGAAAAACGGTGTTATCTATATCCATCGTGATGGCTTATTAAACGCTATCTCTGAGGCAGAAATCACGATTGCAAGCTTAAAGAAAGCTGGTATGCACGAGGCAGCGGAAGTATTGGAAAAGGTTTATACACAAGCATTAGAGGTTTATCGTAAATACGATGCAACCCAAGCGCAAATTGATGCTGCGCAAAAGGCATTAAACGATGCGATTGCTGCTGCACCGGAAATATCAACGGTGAATAAAACAGCTTTAAAAAAGGCAATCAAGGAAGCGAAGGCAATACAAGCTGATCGCTATACAACAAGCAGCTATAAGGTGTTAAAGAAAGCCTTGGAAGAAGCTGTTGCATGTGAAGGCTCAGATAAGGCAACACAAGAACAGGTAAACAGTGCTACCAAAAGCTTACAGGCGGCACTTGATGGCTTGAAGCTTCGTGCGGATGCTGCTGATGCTAAGGCATTGGTGGACGAAATCAAGGCTTTAGGATATATAAGCAGCGACTATACGGTGCAAAGCTGGAAAGCATTTAATGCGGCATTGACTAAGGTAGAAGCTGTAATCAAGGATTCTTCTGATGTAAATGCAGAACAGTTGAAGGTAATGTTAGAGAATCTAAGCGATGCTCAGGCTGCTTTGGTTGATATTCATGAATTAAAGGCACTTGTAAAAGAGGTCAAAGAGTTTGTGAAGAATATGACAACAAGCAGTGCTAAGAATATGAACGTGTTGTTAAAGGAAGCACAAGCGCTTTATGAAGCAGGCAGCAAAGAGGCTGTCGCACAAATGCTGACGGCAATCAAAGCAGAAAAAGCGAACCTTGTGCCTAGAGGAAATGTCGAAGCCTTAAAAGCGAAGCTAGAGGAATATAAGAGTTTGAAGGAAAGTGATTATACGGCAGAAACTTGGAGCGTATATGAAAAAGCCTTACTTGCGGCTCAAGCAATCGTAAAGGATAACAGCGATGTATCGCAAGAAGCTGTCGATACTGCCTTGAACTCTTTGGTACAAGCTAAAGAAGCTTTACAAAAGGTTATCGTAGAAATTCCTGTGGATAAGTCCATGTTGGAAAACTTGATTTCAGAAGCAAGCAACAAGCATGCGAAGGATTACACAGAGGAAAGCTGGAAGGTGTTTGAAAAAGCTTTACAGACTGCGAAAAGCGTACTTGCCGATGAAACAGTGGGAAGCAGTGATGTAGAAGCGGCATATCAAAACCTAAAGGAAGCAATGCAGGCATTGAAGAAGGCTGCTAATGCAGGAGTAGGAACCGGAGATACGACCAATATGGCATTCTCCTTAACACTGCTTTGCTTAGCAGGTGTAGCAATCCTGTTGATGACAAGAAAACGATTGAGATAATCTGATAGTACAGAGGGAACGATGATGTTCCTTCTGTTTTTTTATTTTGAAGGCGATGCTTTTAATTAAAGAAATGAAAGTAATTTGGCATCATAATAAAAAGATAGCTGCGTAGTTTATGATACCGCTATCAAAAAGTGCAAAAATAATGTTAAAAAATGTAAATAACGTATAAGAGGTTTAAGGTACTATTAGATAGGTAACGGCTTACATTTAGATAGAATCATTCATGTTATGATAAAATCTATAAAAAGTACGTCATTCATAGGAAAAGGAGATGAACAGATGTTTAAAAAAGGATTGCAGCTTTGTTTAGGTAATATTGTTTATGTTTGTAACAATATTTCCAACACAGCCGATAAACATTCTTGCGAAAGCAGAAAATGGGGTAATTGTCGATGATACGCAGACAGATCAAGCGTTAGATCATTACTTTACTTTCTCAGATGCAACCGATTCAACTGGTAAAAAAGGTTGGGCTGCCGATACCAAGGAAGTTATCAATGGATCTCATGAGGCTAAAACACAGCATTGGGTGTGGACGCAGGATCAAGAGGAAGCAAAAAAGCATACATACACTTTTACGTTTAAGGGTACCGGTGTAAAGCTATATGGTGTGAAAAATGATAATCAAAACAGCTTCCAATTAGATAACGGAAATGTTGAAACACTTACGATTAACGGAAGTGCTAATCAAATTACCACGTTATATGAAAAGTAAGACTTAGAATATGGAACACATACGGTTTCTGTAACATTACCTTTTGGTACCGGACTTCAGGTAAGCTATGCTGAGGTATTCGGCGCAAAAGAAGGTTCTACTGTAAAAGAAACGATTCTACCGAATAAGACAGAAGAAAAATACAATGCGTTTCAGTATCATGCGTATGAAGGCGCAAGCTGGACTGTCGGAGAAAAAGAGGCATATATTGATTTAGGTGCTTCTGATGATAAAGCCGAACAGTGCTACTATGAAATTCCATTCGTCGGAAATAAGATTACCATTACGGCTACCAAAGCACCTGTACATGGAATTGTGAAATTTACGGTTGATGGTGAACATGAACGAACCGTTGATTTATATGCAAAAAACAGACATGATGAATTGGTTTATGTGGTAGATGGGTTAAGTGAAGGTACACATACCTTAAAAGCCGTAACCCAAAAAACAAAAACCGGTAGTAAAATTGTAAATCAGGTCGTAAAGGCAGAGGTTTACCATGCTCCGTATGTATTAAAGGACATTGTTATTGATGCTTCTATGACTCTAATTCAGGGAAGCACGAAGCAGATCAAAGCGACAAGTGTACCGGAATATGCTCCAATGGATGATTTGTCGTTCTCATCGGATCATGCGGACATTGTAAGTGTTGATGAAAACGGAAAGCTTTCGGCATTAAAGGAAGGTAGTGCAACCATTCGTGTGGCTTGTGGTGATGTTGTAAAAACGATGGAAGTCAAAGTTCTTCCGCAGACCAAGCAAATTGCCGGAACGATCGTAGATGAAAATTTACAATATACACAGGATACCTATGAAAAAGTAAGCACTATGGGACAGATGGAAGAAACCATTTCAGCTTGGCGAAATGACAGTGCAGTTTCCGAAATTGCGATTATTGCGAAGGATTCAAGTTTAGAAGATGTAAGCATTGAGGTTAGTGATTTTACGAATGCATACGGAACAATTGACGCAAGCAATGTAGATGCTACTTTTGTGAAATCCGTAGATGCTTATACCGGAATGCCGGGGTGGGGTTATGCACCGAATCGCTATCCGGTAGGAAATTGTGCGGAAAGCTCTGATGTGTTATATACAAAAGATGCCGTTGATATTCCCTTTGCAGGCGTACAACCGATTTGGGTCAATGTAAATATTCCCAAAGATACCACAGCAGGTGTATATACGGGAACGATTAAGGTTTCCTGTAAGGATACAAAAGAGGTTTTAACGTTTACTTATCATGTAAATGTGCAAAATGTGGTCTTACCGGACGCAACTGAATTTGAAAACGGCTTTGATATTGAATTATGGCAATATCCATACAGCAGTGCAGAATATTATGGTGTAGAACCGTTCTCTAAAAAGCATTTTGAGATTTTAGAATCCATTATGGAAAAATATAAGAGCATCGGAGGTCATGCTATTACAACTACAATCAATGAAGATGCTTGGGATCGACAGACATACAGTAAGAATGAAGTACATTATCCGTCAATGGTGAAGTGGACGAAAGAAAAAGATGGCAGCTTTACATACGATTTTACCGATTTTGATAAGTGGGTACAATTCAATAAGGATTTAGGTATCGGTGATAAGATTGTTATTTACAGTATTGCACCATGGCATAATTCCTTTACCTATTGGGAAAATGGAAAGTTAGTAAAAGAAAGATTTACTGTGGGTTCTAAGCGTTATAATGAGGTTTGGACGGATTTCTTTACAGCAATGGTGAAGCATCCTGATGAAAAAGGTTGGTTTGACGATGCTTATGTAGGAATTGATGAGCGAGGCTTGAGTGAAACAGCGCTTAATCTATTGGATACAATTAAAAATAAAGATGGAAAGACGTTAAAAACAGCCGGTGCGATGGATAATTTAACCGGTGGAGAGCACCCTAAGCTAGCACGCAGAATTGATGATTTGAATGTGGGAGATACCGTTGTGCAAAATAATCCGGAAGTTTTCCAACAGCTATTAAAGGATCGAAATGCGTTAGGCTTGAAAACGACCTTATATTCATGTACGGGACACATTCCGGGCAACTTCTCCTTAAGTGCTCCGGCTGAGAATTATTGGTCAATTTTATTTGCTTATAAAAACGGTACTACCGGTTTCTTGCGTTGGGCATACGATGCTTGGGTAGAAGATCCTTTAAGAGATACATCTCACTCTTCCTTTGAAGCGGGAGATTGTTTCTTGATCTTCCCTGATGAGAAAAACGTTGCCAATCCAACCGCAAAAAGCTCTATTCGTTTGGAAAAAATGGCACAGGGGGTTCGTGATGTGAATAAGTTAATGCTTATGACTGAGGAATTTCCACAATTGCAGGCTGATGTCGATGCCTTGTTGAATTCTTTTGATACAAGATACGAATCCAAAGGCTATTACTTAACCGATTCTGGTAAACAGGAAATTGCTAAGGATATGAATACCGTACATGATGGTATTGCGAAAATCACAGAGAAATATTTGGCATTAAAAGGAACCGGTGTCAATCGTGATAAATTGCTTCAGGCAATAGAAAATGCAAAACCGCTCTTATCTGAAAAAGATCTATATACGGTTGAATCCTTTACCGCTTTTGAAGCTGCATATCAAGAAGCAGAAAAAGCATTGAGAGATGCAAATAGCACACAAGAGAATTTGGATAAAGCCGCAAATGCTTTGGTCAATACACAAAAGGCTTTGGTAAAGGTTGATAAAGATCCATCTGCGCCAAATGAAAATCCATCAGATAAGCCATCTGTAGATCATTCAGATGATGTAGGTACAGGAGATTATACGAATTTAACCGTAGCATTCACTGTGCTTGGCATAAGTGCTATCGGCGGATACATTTTATACAGAAAAAGAAAAGCTATGACGAATCAAGAATAAGTGATTCATAAATAGGATTAACAAGAGGTATTCTTTCATTTAGGTGGTCGAATGCCTTTTTGTTATGGAAATAAAAGCTGTAAAAGCAGAGGTAATGAAAAGGACAATAACATTTTATAAATGATGAGGAAAAAATAACTAATGAAAGGAAAATCCTAAAAATCCTTTTCCTTTTTGAAGCTATTTGCGATATACTTGTAACGTATGATTGAGGTGATCGCATGAATGCCGGAAAATTATTAGATGTATGTGGCTATGCAGGAAAATTATTGATTGAAAACGGAGCGGAAATTTATCGTGTAGAAGAAACAATGGTACGCTTATGCAAAAGTTTTAAAGAAGTGCAGGAGGCGGAAAGCTTTGTGATTTCTACCGGTATCATGTTATCCATTACAATTGACGGAGTAACACATACCAAGGTATTGCGTACACGCAGTAAGGGAGTGGATCTGAATTGCATTGCGCAAATCAATGCATTATCCCGAGAGAGCTCCACACGTCATTTTACGATTGATGAGCTGCATGAGCGCTTGACGGAAATTGCTCACATGAAGCATTATTCCATGGGACAAATGCTTTTTTTCTCTGCTTTGAGTGCCGGTGGCTTTGCCTTGTTTTTCGAAGGAAATTGGACATCAGCCTTTTACAGCTTTCTTATCGGTATGGTCACTGAAGCCGTTACCTTGTTTATGAATACCTATCATTTGAATAATTTTTTTATCAATGCAATTGCTTCCGGTATTGCAGCTGCTTTGGCATTAGGCATTCACACCCTTGATCCGCAAGCAGATATGGATATCATGATTATTTCCAGTATCATGCTTTTGGTGCCGGGCTTGGCAATTACCAATGCCATTCGTGATACAGTGGCAGGGGATTATGTATCCGGTGTCGCAAGAGCTTTGGAAGCTGTTATCGTGGCAGTAGCGATTGCGGCCGGTATCGGTTTTGTATTAAGTATCGGAATGAAGGGAGGAATGTAACATGCTTTTGGGAATCGTCGGCAGTTTTTTTGCGGCTCTTGGCTTTGGTGTGCTTTTTAATATCAAAGGAAAAAACTTAGTGTTGGCAGCGATTGGCGGTATGCTTGGCGCAACGATGTATCGCTTGGCGCAGCAGTTGGGCTGTGGAGAAATGGCTTCTATGCTGCTAGGTTCTGTTTCTTTATCTTTATATGCGGAAATTTTAGCACGTGTATGTCATACGCCGGTAACGACCTTTTTGGTATGTGCGCTTATACCGCTTGTACCGGGTGGCGGCATGTATCGTACCATGCTAGCCGCAATCCAAGGGCATGTATTGGAAGCATTAACGATTGGCGTGGAAACAATGGCAATCGCAGGTATTCTAGTTTTAGGCATTTTAATGGTATCAACATTGATGAAGGCTATTTTTCGCCCAAAGAAAGTGAGTGATGCAGCATGAAAAAAGTAGAATTGTTAGCCCCTGCCGGATCACTAGAGGCCTTGCAGGCAGCGGTGATGAATGGCGCAGATGCAGTATATCTAGGGGGAAAGCATTATGGTGCTAGAGCGTTTGCGAATAATTTTGATGAAGCGGAAATGAAGCAGGCTGTTGAATATGCCCATCAATACGGTGTGCGGGTATTTGTAACGGTGAATACTTTGATTTATGAAGAAGAAATCCATAGCTGTCTTGATTATATTGGAAAGCTGCAAGAGCTAGATGTCGATGCCGTACTTTTACAGGATTTGGGATTAGCAATGCTGGTACGACAGCGTTATCCGAATTTAGAGCTGCATGCCTCTACGCAAATGCATATTCATAATCGTGAAGGGATTGCGCTGATGAAGGAGCTTGGCTTTCAACGAGTCGTATTGCCTAGAGAAACCAGTATCGAGGATATTCGAGAGTACGCAAAACTTGGAATGGATCTTGAAGTTTTTGTGCAGGGAGCCTTATGTGTGTCCTATTCCGGACAATGTCTTATGAGTTCTTTAACCTTATCAAGAAGCGGAAATCGAGGTGAATGTGCGCAAAATTGTCGTATGCAGTATAGCTTAGAAAAAACGGATATGTATGGGACGCAGGTCTTAAAAGGAAAACATAAATATTTGTTATCACCAAAGGATTTGAACACCCTTTCCCATATCGGGGAGCTAATTGATGCCGGTGTGTATTCCTTTAAAATCGAAGGACGTATGAAGCGTCCGGAATATGTTGCGCTTATGACTGCTTGCTATCGTAAGGCGATTGATGCCTATATGGCGAAAGAGCCTTTTGAAGTGAGTGCAGCCTTGAGGGAAGAAATGCAAAAGATTTTTAATCGAGGCTTTACCGCAGGACATATCTTTCATGAGATGGGCAGCCATTTAATGAATCCACTACGCCCTAATCACATGGGAATCGAAATCGGTAAAATCGTTTCCTTTACCAAGGATAAGGTACAGATTTTACTAACAAAACAGCTTTCACAAGGAGATGGCATTCGAATCTTGAATGAGAAAGAGGATTGTGGCTTTACGATCAATCGTCTGTATGTAAACGGCTATTTGGTAAAACAAGCAGAAGCAGGTACTTTGGTTGAACTTGATAAAACCTTTTATGCGCAAAAGGGCAGTCAGGTATTGAAAACAAGCGATTGTAAACAGCTTTTGGATTTGCAGGACAGCTATAAGAAGAATAAGCGCTATGTAGCGGCGTATGCCGAATTTACCATGCAGCTTGGTGCTCATGCAAGACTTAGTGTAATGGATACAGACGGTTTTTATGCTGTTTGCGAATCCATAGATAAGGTAGAAAGGGCAATCAAAACACCGCTTTCAAAGGAGCGAATCGTACAACAGCTTCAAAAAAGCAAGGATTCGATTTTTCAATTGGAGGGCATCGAGCTTACGGTAGATGAACAGACGACTTTACCGATCAAAGAAATCAATCGCATGCGCAGAGAAGCATTAGAACAATTAGCGAATCAACGTAAGCTAAGACACCCACATCGCTTAACGAAATCCATAGCATTGCCAAAACAAAAAGAAATGTCGCCTTTAGCGCCGATCATAGCGGTGGTACATACAAAGGAACAGTATGAGGCTTGTCAGGAAGCCGGTATTGCGATGATTTTTATGTATGAAGAATTGCATGATAAACTTCAACAAGGCTATGTACGCATTCCACGTGTGATGAAGCAGGCTTATCCCGATGAGTTTGTTATGATTCAGGAAAATGGCGGCAGCTATGCAAAACGTCCTTTTCTTTGCGATACCTCTTGTAATATTATCAACCATCACAGTGCTGCCTTCTTCTTTCAAAGAGGAGCGAGGGGAGTATGCTTTTCTTTAGAGGCAAGCTTAGCACAATGCTGCGAAATTGTAAAAGCCTATGAAGCAAGTTATCAGGCAAAGGGAAACTTTATATATCCGGTGTATGGCAGAGAGGAATTGATGCTATCGGAATATTGTGCAATCAATGCAATAGAAAAGGATAGCGATAAAAAGCAATGCGGTTTGTGTCGTAAAGCGGAATATGCCCTTGTCGATATCAAGGGACAACGCTATCCACTGCTTTGTGATAAGGATTGCCGCATGCATATTTTAAATGCACAGCCAAGAAATCGAATAGCAGATATCAAACAGGCAAAACAGGTAGGTATTACAAGCTTTTTGTGTGTCTTTACAAAAGAAAATAAGACACAATGTGTCAATGTTCTTCAGAAGTTACAAGGTGAAGTATGAGAGATGCATTCATAACACAACCAATTCGTCGTTTATATATGCATTATTTAGTGCCTACACTGATTGCAATGCTATCTAGCTCGATGTACGTACTTGCCGATGTATATTTTATTTCCGTCGGTGCCGGAAGTGTAGGACTTGCTGCTTTAAATATTGCTATGCCCTTGTTCAGTCTGTTTTCTGCAATCGGCTTATGCTTTGGGGTAGGTGGTGCAACCATCATGGCGATTGCGGAAGGTAATCATGATGCAGATTTACGCAATAAAGTGTTTACTTTAAGCATAGCAGGTATGAGCATACTTGGTTTATTATGCAGTATCTTCGGCTATCTGTTTACCGATCAGTTGGCGCTTTTGTTTGGCAGTGATGAAGCGTTATTACCCTATGCCGGTGAATATATGCGCATCGTGCTTGCCGGCTCGATTATCTTTGTCTTAATGTATTCCGCTAGTGTTTTGATACGTGGAGATCATGCCCCGAAAACCGCTATGCGAATTACGTTATTCGGGAATATTTCCAACATTGTTTTAGATTATGTGTTTGTAATCACTTTTGGTTGGGGAATTGGCGGAGCTGCAATTGCGACAGTGATTGGAGCGCTGTTTGTCGTACTTGGTATGGGCTATCATTTCTTGTTTGGTAATCATCAGGCAAGATTTGTTAAAAATGCATGGGATTTGGCTGCATTGAAACGGACCTTAAAAAACGGATTTGGCAGCGCCTTGATGGAAATCAGCATTGCGGTGGTCGTAATCATTTTTAATTTTGTGATTATGCGTTATGCCGATGCACTTTTTTTGGCAGCCTTTTCCATCATCACTAATATTGCCTATGTTTGCCGCGGCTTATTAAATGGTTTTGCTCAAGCAGCTCAGCCGATTATTTCTACTAATTACGGGGCGAAAGAAAAAGCACGTGTTGCCAGCAGCTTAAAAACCGCACTTTTTTGGAGTACGGCTTGTGCGGCATTGCTTTATTTGCTGTTTCTGTTATTTCCAAGAATGTTTGCGTCGATTTTTGCCTCCGGGGATCAAGCGCTCATTGCTTTAGCGGCGAAAGGAATTCGTTATTACTTTATATCGCTTCTTTTTACGGCACCGGTGATTGTGATTATGTATTATTTTCAATCCATTGAGCGTGGCAATATGGCAACCGTTGTAGCTTTGTGTAAAGGTTTTGTCTTTGTTTTGCTAGGACTTGTAGTCTTGATGCTGTTGTGCAAGCTCGATGGCATTTGGTTAGCAACCCCATTTGCCGAAGGTTTGGCATTGTTACTTTGTATTGCTTTGTTACGGAGAAGCCCCTATGAATAAAGAAGCTGTCAAAAATTACTTTTTGTCCTATGCGAAGGCGTATGAGCAAAGCAATCCCCAAATTCAACTGAAGATTGCGCATACCTTACGTGTTGCGGATCATGCTCTTGCGATTGCCAAGGGATTGAAGCTTTCCAATGAGGAGCAGGATTTGGCTTATACGATTGGTATGCTGCATGATATCGGACGCTTTGAACAGATCAAACGCTTCCAAACCTTTTATGATGCCAAAAGCGTAGATCATGCGAAGCTCGGTGTTGAAATTTTGAAGCATCAGCATATTGCAATAGATCTCAACTTTTCAAAAGAAGAACAAGGTTTGATTTATTGCGCAATAGAAAATCATAACCGCTATCATATTGCACAAGGCTTATCTTTAAGGGAATATCAGCATTGTTGTATTATTCGAGATGCCGATAAGTGCGATATTTTTCAAGCCCATTGTTTAGAAACAACACAGGCAATGCTTGGCTGTGAAGAAAAAGAGCTATTAGGCAGCTGCTTAAGTGATGCCGTAGTAAAGCAGTTTTTACGCAAGGAAACAATTGACTCCTCCATACGCAAAAGTATGCTTGATGTATGGATATCCCATATTGCTTTGTTGTTTGATATTCACTATGAAGCTACGATGCAACGTATTTTACAGCAGGGCTATTATGAGAAAATGCTTACGAAATATCGTTTTCAAGATGACACAACACAGCAGCTCTATACAGAACTATGTGCGTTTGCGAAAGATTATTTAGTATCATCATCTTTTAATAAGAAATGAGGATCCAGTGTATTGAACCCATCGCCAAAGGCATTGAGGTGATATTGCGCGGGTCCTTTTATAATGTTGCCTTGATAGGAAAAGCGTGAACCATGACAAGGACAATCCCAAGTTTTATCCACTGTATTGAAGTTACAAATACAGCCGGCATGTGGACAGGTAATATCTACAATGAACAGCATGTTATGCTCATCGCAATATACGCCATATAAATGGTCATCGAAATTCATGATCTTGCCTTCATTAACCGATGGAAAATCAACGTCCTCTGCTTTTCTTTTCCGTTTGAAAAACTCATATAGTACGTTGCCGTTTTCTTTCACAAAGCTAAGCGAGAAGAAAGAGGAAAGGCGAGCAGGGGCAAAGATATTTTCTTGATAGGGCTGATGAAAAATCATAGCGGAAATACGTTTTCCGGCAATATGAGAGGTCGTATTTCCCCATTTTCGAAAACCGCTTGCGAAATACAGATGCTCCTTTTCACTGCTTAAATAGCCAATCATTGGCAGTTTATCAAAGGTAATGTAATCTTGTGAGGACCATTGTGTGAGAAACCTACCTTGTACCCATGCTTGCGCAAGCTTTTGTAATTCGTTGTAGCTATCTTTTTTCATCTGTCCGCTTTTATGCGAGTTGCCGGCAACAAGCGTATGATCATGGTAGGCATGAATGGATTGAATCGGGTGATTTCCGATATGCAACAGCATTTGTTGCTTGATATTCGCCTTGGCAAAGGCAATGATTTGTTCCTGCTCGCTATACATTCGGGCAAAGTAAAAACGCTTGTCATCAAGGAAAGGAAATTGTGTTGCGAATACGACATCATGGGCAGTAATGATATGCTCATTTACATAAAGGTGGTAGCAGTCATCGGCTTTTTTTATATCTCGAAGTGTGGAATGTTCAAAAATACGAATACCTTTTTTCGCAAGATAGCTTGCCAAACCTATTGCATAACGATATGGATCAAAGCGAGCTTGATGATGCATGGTAAGCTGTGCCTGCATCGGAGATTTTAAACTATCTGCTGTTTGATAGATACAAGGAATATCTAAGCTAAGATAGGCTTGGTACTCCTTTTCCAATGTTTTTACTTCCTCCTCATTCATTGCATAAAGTGTTGCATCGCAGTATTCAAAATCACAGGCGATTGCATGTTTTTTGATGATTTCATCAATTGCGGCAAGTGCAGCTGTATTTTCTTCATAGTATTGCTTTGCCAGCTTTTTACCATAGCGAGTAAGCAAATTGTGATAAATATAGCCATGCTGAGCACTGATTTTACCGGTGCTTCTTCCACTTGCGCCATAAGCAATTCGATCGGCTTCCACGATGATGATATCCTTGGTATTTTGAGAAAGATAATAAGCGGTTGCCAAGCCGCATAAGCCACCACCGATAATAACAATGCTTGCGTTGGTACTGTTTGAAAGTGTAGGGTATGCTTGAGAGTTTGCTTGTGTTATCCAAAAAGAGTTCATGTATAAGCCACCTTTCTTTTTATAGTGTGGATCGTTTTGAAAGAAGCATACCCTGCGTAGAAATGAGAATCGTGTGAAAGGATATTGCTGTACTTATCTTCTTTGTATAAATTGGGATAAAATCAACTCCGTTACACTAAGACATGATCATTTTCGATTCATATAATTTGTGATGGAACTTGAAAATTGACGTTGACAAGAGTATCCATGCTTTTTATAATAAAGAAAGATTGGAGCGTGAAAAGATGTACAGATAAAGATAATGAAGCTAAATCATAGATGCCATATTCATTATTTTTTTCTGTTCACAGCCTCATTTGGAGGTGATTTTCATGCTTGTATTTGAAAACTTAACAATTAAAGATTTAAAGAATCATTATTTTATCGAGGATTTTTCGTATTCCCTAGGAAATATGGAAAGACTTGCTATTATTGGAGAAGAGGGCAACGGCAAAAGTTCGTTGTTGAAATGTATAATCAATCGCAAAGCGGTCGAAGAATATATGGCCGTGAACGGAAAAATTATGTGTGATATGGAGCATATCGGCTATTTACCTCAGCAGCTTCCACATATTTGGGATTCTGTATGCATCTGTGATTATATCTTAAAAAAAGAACCTGAGGAGGAACTAGCGGTTGAACGCTATAATGAATTACAAGAATTCAATAATCTTTGTGGCAGATTGCATCTGCCAAGTGATTTGCTGCTAAGAGATCAAACAATGGGGAGTTTAAGTGGGGGAGAAAAGGTAAAACTGCAAATTCTTAAACTGATGAAGGAACCGGTGGAACTGTTACTATTAGATGAGCCAACCAATGATTTGGATATTGCCGCATTGGAATGGCTAGAGAGCTTTTTGAAAAGCTGTGCATTGCCGATTATTTTTATTTCTCATGATGTAAAGCTTTTGGAAAATAGTGCTACTACGATTTTACATCTGGAACAATTAAATCATCAAAGCAAATGCCGCCATACGATTTTTAAGGGTGGTTATCGGGAATATGTGGAAACACGTAAGGCACAGCTTGATAAAGCGATACAGCAGGCAAGAAAAGAAAAACAAGCATATATGAAGCAAATGCAAAAGCTGAATGATGTAAAAAATGCAGTTCATGATGCATTGAATGATACAGTTCGTAATCCCTCACAGGCTGCCTTGCTGAAGAAGAAAATACAAGCTATTAAGGCACAGGAGAAACGCTTTGAAAAAGAAAGCTATGCGCATGTTGACAGCGTGGAAGAAGGAATTCAAATATTTTTTGAAAATGTAGCATTGCCGGTTAATAAAACGATATTGGATATGGAATTGGATTGCTTGCAGGTACAGGAAAGAGCTTTGCTGTATGATGTAAAACTGTTTGTTAAGGGAAAGGACAAGCTTATTCTAACCGGTGATAATGGTACGGGGAAAAGCATGCTGTTAAAGGAAATATACGCACAGCTATGGCAGAGGAAGGACATTTGCTTGGGCTATATGCCACAAGATTATCAAGCGAAGATGGACTATGAACAAACACCGATTGAATTTTTGGCAGAAAGCAAGGATCGTAAGGATATTACACGAGTAAGAGAGCTATTAGGTGCTATGAAGTTTACCGGTGAAGAAATGACACATAAGATAAGAGAGCTAAGTGAAGGGCAAAAGGCAAAGCTTTATTTTTTGCGTTTTATTAAGCTTCGCTGTAATGTGCTATTATTAGATGAGCCTACGCGCAATTTATCTCCCTTAAGCAGTCCGTTGATAATCGAGCTGTTGGATAACTTTACCGGTTGTATAATTTGTGTAACGCATGATCGACTGTTAATGGAAAGACTGCATGCAATGCACTATGAAATCAAGGATCAACGATTGTTATTGTGCGAGGATCGTTGCAGTGAATAACGTATAAGAGAATGTATAGGAAAACCGCTTTGTATAGCCTTTTAGGAAGGTGGAGCGGTTTTTTTGTATATCATTTTAAACAGGTAATCCTTGTTATAGCGTATAATTCAAATTTATTTAAATAAAAAAATTTTTGTGATTTGTTGAAAAGTATAAAAAAAACATGCAAAAGTACAAAAAAAGTGGGGGGGGGTATGTTATTATATTAAAGTAAGCGCATACGTAAGCGTTTGCGAAAGTTTAGAAGGAAAGAGGTTGTATAGCTAAAAAAAGTTGATGATTTAGTTTTCACTAAGAAACGATGAAGAGAGCTTCAATTAAACGGAATTGTGATGGGCAAGGCAGAAATAAAGAAGAAAGGGAAAAGCAATTCCACCCAATCGTTGATAGGGAAATCTTGCCTAGATGAGTATGAAGAAAAAAGGAATTTATAAGGGCGCAGTAGCATTCATGGCATTATGTATGAGTTGTGGAAGTATTATGCCTTTAAGTTCAACTTATGTGCAAGCACAAGAAAATGTTGCAGAAAATGAACAAAATGGAATCGTGTCTTTATCTCAAAACGAAAATCAATATACATTTGGTAATGAGTACATTACTCGTACGTTCAGTTTAACGAATGGTAAATTAAAAACCGAAAAAATCACTAACTATCGTACAGGGCAAACACCAAAGGTATTAACACCTGCGTCTAGTGAAGAATTCGTTATTAAGACTTTACCTAAAGAAATTGAAGGTAAATCTAAGGTAAATGTTAATGATGTTGTAGGAACAGGAGAAGGAAAAATCAGCAATTTGACTGATCAGGTATTGAGTTCTGATGTTCCAAGTAATTTTTGGGCTTCTAAAGATGCTAATAATTATGTTGATGGTAGTGAATTGTCAATCGAAATCGCAATTGGAAGTAAGGAAGAAGTAAAGAAATTTAAATATGTACCTAGATTCGACAATAGTGCACGTTGGAATTGTACAGGTCGTGTAGAAGAAGCACAGTTATTTTACTTTGATGATGAGAGCAATAGTTGGAAACAAATCGGAAGTACATACAAGATGAATGCTGAGGGTGAAACAGTTATTGAATTTGAAAAACCTATCAGCACTTCTAAAATTAAATTTGTTGCAACCAAAACATATCATTGGCAAAATGGTACTAATGGTCAACCGGATAACAGAAATAAAGTAATGTCTGCATCAGAAATTGATTTATTAGGTGATGAAAACAATTCATTATTAGACAGAACAAGAAAAGAAGAGGCACAAATACTTAAATCAAGTGATTTAGAAGTAGATGGTGAGCCGACATTAACAGAAAGTAATGGGGTTAAGATTTTAACTTTTGCTTTTAAACCAAAGGAAGTAAGTGGTGTTGATTATACCATCAAAGAAGTTATTACTTTTAAAGATGGCGATTCTTTCATGCGCAAGCATTTGGAAATCAGTGTACCGGAAGCAGAGGCTAATAATGTAAAAATTGATTATATTGATCTAGAAAACATGGATTTTGCAGAAGAAGATGCTTCAGTGAATGGTAAATTAGGGGATAAAACACAAAATTATTGGACAATCCCTGAATTAAAAGATAATCCTGATATGGCAAACATGAAAGGCGATTATTTAGAATTAGGACAACCTTATTATGTAGGTGCCATGTATTGGGGGTGTGAATTCCCGCAGTCTGAAAATAAAATAAGATTGAATAACCAAACAAATAAACAAAACGGATTTATTCGTTATCACTATGGAAAATCTCTGGCTATAGATACACAATTCACAGAATATAACAATTACAATGGAGCTAATGGACAAGCCGGTAAAATGGTTACATGGGATAGTGTTGTCGGTGCTGCAAGAAGTACAGATTATTTGGTAGTACAATCAGATTTCTATGAATATATCGAAACGATTGCAACACCAACTGAATTTAGACAACAGTTTAACTCTTGGTATGATAACATGAAGAATATTACAGCTGAAAATATCAAGAGCAGTTTTTTTGAAGTAGAAAAAGGGTTCACACAGCATGGAGTAAATCCACTAGATTCTTATGTTGTTGATGATGGTTGGATCAACTACAATTCTTTCTGGGATTTTGATAGAAACCCAAGTAAATTCCCAAATGAATTATATGATTCAAGTTTACAAGTTCAACAGTTTGGATCAAATTTCGGTTTATGGTTAGGGCCACGCGGAGGATATGGAACACAAACTACGATTGCTAATTGGATTCAAAATGCAGGTTTAGGTTCTGTGAATCATCAATCAGGAAATGACATCAATATTTCCGATTCTCGTTACTTGAATAAACTTGTAACAGATATCTTTTTAGGATATCAACAAAAATTTGATATTAACTATTGGAAATTAGATGGAATGTTATTGAATCCTGCTACTGCCGAAACCCCATATCATGTTACAGGTAACCCATTCTATACTATCAGTGAAACATACGAACGCTGGACAGACATGTTTGAGGATATGCGCGCACAGCGTGGAGATAAGGGATTATGGTTAAATATGACATCTTATGCTAATCCAAGCCCTTGGCATGTACAGTGGGTAAATAGTGTTTGGATGCAGAATACGGGAGATAGTGGATTTGATTATAAATTTAATTCAACCGATCAAGAAGCAATGTTAACTTACCGTGATGGAGATTACTATGATTTCTTTAATGAAAATCAATGGCAACTTCCAAACAAGTATTTCTACAATCACGATCCGGTATATGCAAAGACAGCAAATAGTGCTCCTGGTGGAAAGCCAAACTATTTAATCAATTATAGTGATGAAGAATTACGTGAACATTTGTATATGTTAGGAACACGTGGTACGGCATTCTGGGAATATTACTACAGTCCATCTATGTTTGATGATGATAAATGGGATATCAATGCTGAGGCTGCAAACTGGATTGAAGATAATTTTGATATTCTTCAAAAATCAAAAATGTTTGGTGGAAATCCGGAAACTGGAGATGTATATGGATATTCTTGTTGGAATGGAAATGAAGGAATTGTTTCTATTCGAAATCCAAAAGATGTAGAACAAACCTATACCTTGACTTATGATCGTTTGGTAGGCGTAAATGAAGGTATGAAGGACGTGTATGGGAAAGTTGTAATCGGCGATGTTGATAAATATCAAACCAACAAACCATTATCTTACGGTAATCAGATTACATTTACATTGAAACCAAAAGAAGTATTGATCATGCAATATGGTGAAAAAGATACAACAAGTGCAACGGTAAATTCTATCCACGGCGATAATAAGGTTGTTGAAGTGGAATTTAATGAAACGATTCGTACACCAAAAGTAGAAGATTTCAAAGTAACAAATAACAAAGTAGAAAAGGTTGTATTGAAGGAAGACCTACGTACAGTAGCATTGACATTACAAAAGGAAGTAGATGATCTATCTGACATTGAAGTAAAAGTAAACGGTGTAAAAGATGTAACGGGAAATACGACTTCTTTAAGTGTTGTTGATGATTATTATAAAGATGATATCGTAAACAGCATCGTAAATCGTAAGCTAGATGGAAAAGAAATTCATAAAGGGAAAACATTATCTATTGATGGAACCGGAGGATTTACGGTATTAGGAACGATTGAAACAGTATCTAAGGGTGCCGAAATCATGCGACAGGAAAATGGGTATAGCGTTGGAATTGATGCAGAAGGATATTTGACATTCACGATGAATGAAACAACAGCGAACTCAAAATATGTCAAGAAAACACGTCAAGAAGATGGAAGTGTTACATCAGAAACAAGAGGAATGATAGCTGATGGCAAGAAACATCAGTTTGCGGTAGTAAAAGAAGTCAACGGAATGTTGAAGCTTTATATTGACGGAGAATTAGTAGGATCAGCCTATAACAAAGCTAATGAAGATTTCAAACTTGAAAAAGGAGAATTAGTATTTGCGAAAGGGTTAGAAGGAAAAACGTCTTATATCACAGTGTTAGATCGAGCATTGGCATTTAATGAAGTAACAAATTATGTTGATGAAAAAGATATTAGTGGCAATGTTGCGGCACGTAGTTTAAACAAAGATGTGAAGGTTAGTGCTTTTGATGTAACTGAAAATAAAGCAGTAGCAGAGAAAGGTGATCGTCCTTTTGCTCATATCAATGATGGTAATAAGGCTTATCAAAATAATTACTTGGAGTTAACAGATACAACCGACAAGAAACTGCATTCACGTTATGTTGAATTAGACTTAGGTAGTGAATGTGAATTGAATAAGCTGCATTTGACACGTTATGCAGATGGAAGAACTTACGGACCGACTGCTATCGTGTTGAGTAATGATAAAGATTTCAAAGATAAGACAGTAGTATTCAACTCCGATAAAGAGGGTAATGTGCATAACCTAGGTAAAGGAAAAGATGAATTATATTCAGAAACTGCTGATGGAAAAACAATCAATTTAGAAAAACCGGTAAATGCACGTTATATCCGCATTTATGTGAATGGTAATAATAATAAAACAAGTACTTCCGATCATATCGTAGAGTTTGAAGCTTACGGAATAAAGAAAGGAAGAACGGCAGATTCTATCTATCGTATTGATTTCAGCCGTTTAGAAGCACTTGTAAAAGAAGATTTGAGTAAGACTTATACGAAAACATCTATCAAAGCGTATAAGGAAGCTGCAAAAGATACATTGAAAGCTGCAGAAAAACTATTAGCGGATAAAGATGTAGCATCAGATGAAGAAGTTGAAAAGCTAATCGAAGAAATCAATGCACATAGAGAAGTATTAGTAAAACGTGCAGACACAACAAAAGCGAAAGAGTTGTTGGATAGTGTAGCTTCTTTGAATAAAAAGGATTATACCAAGGAATCTTGGAACACATTTGAAACAGCGAGAAAAGAACTTGAAAAAGCCGTTCAAGATACTTCAGATGTTAATGATGAACAGATGAAGCAGCTTATGAAAGCGCTAGAGGAAGCGAGAGCTAAGCTAGTGAAGGTTGATCCAAGTAATCCGATTGAACCTGTTGAACCACAACAACCGGAAGATTCAAAGGATGAAACAAATACCGGAGATGTAAGCAACATGGCAGGAATTCTTACTCTTATGCTAGTTTCAGGAGCAGGGGTTGTACTGTTAAAAAGGAAAAGCAGACAATAGTAAAACGTACATCTGATGATAGGAGAAATCTTATCTAAAGGGTAAAAGACAAAGCAGGTAAAGATAGATAGATTAGTAAAACTATCTTTGCCTGCTTTTTTAGTGTTGCACGTGAACTGTAGAAGGTATGATAAATTGTATTATTGTGATATTGTAAATGCTATATTACAATAGTAATAGATAAAATGCTGAAAGGAGATGAAGGCTATGTATCAAAAAGTATTTGAAGAAGGCTATGCAGTCGTGAAAAAAATTCAGGAAACACAGGAAGATGCGATTAAGCAATGCGCAAGACTTATTGCCGATGCGTATATAAGCAATCACACATTCTTTGTAAGTGGCAGTGGGCATTCCCATACCGTAAGTGAAGAGTTTTACGGACGTGCAGGAGGCTTAGCATTTACCGTACCGATTTTAACAAGTGAATTGACGATGACCGAACACCCTACGAAAAGCTCTTATATTGAAAAGCTATCGGGATATGCAGAAATTTTATGTGAGCTTTATCATATTCAGGAAGGAGATGTAGTGTTAATTGCATCAAATTCGGGACGCAATGCATATCCGGTGGAATTAGCGCAATGTGCTAAGGAAAAAGGAGCAAAGGTGGTAGCAATTACAAGTGTGGCACATTCAAGTGCAACGACATCACGAGCAAAAAGTAAACAGAAACTAATGGATATAGCCGATGTGGTAATTGATAACTGTGGAGTATTAGGAGATGCGTGTTTAAAAATGGAGGGCATGGATACATTGATGATGCCAACATCTTCTATAGCCAATGCATTCATTGTACAAGCAGTTAGTGTACTAAGTGCACAATATATCATGGAGGCAGGAAAAGAGGCACCGGTATTTGTAAGCTTGAATGGGCATGCGGATCAAAGTGTAAATGATGAATTATATCGAAAGTACACACGGCTATATTAGTGAAAGAAGGATAAGCTTATTAGAAGCAAGGCAGAGTAGAAGCGTATGTATAAAGATAATTAGATTGTCTTGATTTGGATTAAATTGTGCGTTGTATATCAAATAGTCTACCAATGCTATACCATAACTTTCGTTAATCACTAAAAATACAAAGTAAAGAAATAAGGCATAAAAAAAGCGTTTATCGAAAGCAGATAAAATCGTAATAAAATTCTTACAATTTCTTAATAATCAAAATGATTGCTAAATTGAAAGCGCTACATTATAATGAATATGGATTTCATGTAAGTAAAGGAGATATGGATATGAAATTTATGAAGAAGTTGCTAGTAGCTTCACTAGCCATGGTTTGTGCTTTCGGAGGAGCAAAGCTTACCTCTGGTACAGTAACAACTGTTAAAGCGGCAGAGAATGAAAACTTAAAAAGTGTGTTTTCTATTGATGCGGGAAGAAAATATTTCAGTACCGAGCAATTGAAAACCATCATCGAAAGAGCTTATAAGAACGGCTACACCGATGTGCAGATTTTATTAGGAAATGATGCCCTTCGCTTTTTCTTAGATGATATGTCTTTGGAAGTAAACGGCAAGCAGTATGATAGCAATGCTGTCAAAGAAGCACTTACAAAAGGAAATCAGTCTTATTATAACGATCCAAACGGAAATGCTCTTACACAGGCTGAAATGGACGAAATTCTTGCTTATGCAGCAGAAAGAGGCATGAATATTATTCCGGTTATCAATAGTCCGGGACACATGGATTCTATTCTGGTTGCTATGGAAACATTGGGAATTCAAAATCCACAGTTTGATGGTTCCGTTCGTACAGTCGATCTTGATAACGAAGAAGCAGTTGCTTTTACAAAAGCATTGGTTAAAAAATATGCTGAGTATTTTGGCTCTAAATCAGTTGAAATCTTTAATTTAGGCTGTGATGAATATGCCAACGATAAAAATACAGGTGGTTGGGCAAATCTGCAAAAAAGCGGCTTGTATAAAAAGTTCGTAGCCTATGTTAATGATCTATCCGCGATTGTAAAGGCTGCCGGAATGAAGCCTATGTGCTTTAATGATGGTATCTATTACAATAGCAAAGAGGAATTCGGTACATTCGATAAAGATTTGATTATCTCATACTGGACTTCAGGTTGGTGGGGATACGATGTAGCTAAACCAAGCTTTTTTGCTGAAAGAGGTCATAAAATTCTGAATACGAATGATGGTTGGTATTGGGTAATCGGAAATTATGACAAATCCGAACATGGAAATGGTTATACTTACGATTCTGCAGTAAATGGTATTAAAGGGAAGGACTTTACTTCTGTTACCGGAGCAAAACCGGAAGATAATCTTGATTTAATCGGTAGTATGCAGGCAGTTTGGTGTGATTATCCGGAAGAAGTATATGAAGAAGATGTTGTATTAGGTCTTATGGATTTATTCTCTGAAACTCACAGTGAATATTTAATCCGTCCTGCTGATTACACAAAAGTAGATGAAGCAATTTCTAAAATTCCAACAGATTTAAGTGTTTATACTGACGAGAGCGTTAAAGTGTTGAATGATGCAACAGCAGCAGTTATTCGAAATAAGAGAGTAACAGAACAGGCAGTTGTTGATGGCTATGCTGATGCAATCAATAAAGCAGTAGAAGGCTTAGTGTTTAAAGCAGCTGATTACAGCAAGGTAGATCAGGCTATTGAAAAAGCTAACGCTTTAAATAAAAAAGACTATAAGAATTTTGAATTGGTTGAAAAAGCAATCAATGCCGTTGAACGTGGATTAGATATCCGCAGTCAAGATAAGGTTGATGCTATGGCAGCGGCTATTGAAGAAGCTATCGCTAATTTGGAATTGAATAAAGGACAGGAACAGGGTACAACGAAGCCAGAAAACGGAACATCTGGCAATGTTAATACCGGAGATTCTACCAATATGCTTGCATGGGGCGTATTGTTAGCAGCATCTTTGGGATTGGCTGGATTTATCCTTGTCAAAAAAGCAAAAGCTCGCGAATAGTAAAAATAAAACGATTACCATAAAAGAATCGAGAATAAGGCAGTAAGGAATGAAGCACTACTCCATTCACTGCCTTTTCTTTTTGGTGGAAATTATTGATAAAATAAAAAAAGTTTATCTTTTTTGTCCCCTTTTAGCCTCCTTGTACGTCTTTAATATGTAAAAAGGAAGGAGTAGAAAGGAAAAATGGTTTTTAGTAGTTTACCGTTTATATTTGTGTTTATACCGATCTTTTTCGGTTGTTATTATATAGTACCCAAATATATGCGAAATCTTGTGCTGTTAATAGGAAGTCTCATTTTTTATTTTATCAGTGCTATTCATCACCCACAGCATTTTATTATCTTTGTTATAAGCATGATTGTTGATTTTGAAGCAGCGGTATATATGGAAAGCTATCCAAAATATAGAAAGACAATCTTTGTGATAGCTGTTTTGTTTCATATCATCAGTTTATTTATCTTTAAGTATGCAAGCTTCTTTTTAGAAGAAATTGCAAGCATCAGCGGACTAGGGGATCTTGCTTTGAATATTGTTTTACCGATTGGTATTTCCTTTTATACATTTCAAGGAATTTCTTATCTTGCTGATGTGTATCGGGGAAAAATAGAGGCGGAACAAAGCCTATTACGCTATACCGTATATATATCCATGTTTGAACAGCTGATTGCCGGACCGATCGTTACCTATCCGCAGGTAAAAAAGGAATTGCATGATCGAAGGATCAACAAACAGCTTGTGCATAAGGGATTAGCCATCTTTATCTTCGGTTTGGGGTTAAAGGTATTATTGGCAAATCCGCTAGGGAAGCTTTGGTCGCAGGCATGTGCGATTGGCTTT
The DNA here is from genome assembly GCF_000154285.1 of Amedibacillus dolichus DSM 3991. GTDB lineage: Bacteria > Bacillota_I > Bacilli_A > Erysipelotrichales > Erysipelotrichaceae > Amedibacillus > Amedibacillus dolichus. The sequence continues at coordinate 67,034 of NZ_DS483460.1, forward strand.
GAAAGCTTATCCACTCCCCTTGCATGGCTTTCCATCTTTGCCTTTTCATTTCAAATTTATTTTGATTTCTTCGGATATTCCCTAATGGCTATTGGACTTGGTGAAATGCTTGGCTTTCATTTACCAAAAAACTTTGATCACCCGTATATAAGTAAAACAATGACAGAATTTTGGCGTCGTTGGCATATAACCTTAGGCTCTTGGTTTCGAGAATATGTGTATATTCCCTTAGGCGGCAATCGCAAAGGAATGATCTATACGATACGTAATCTGTTTATCGTTTGGCTATTAACAGGTATTTGGCATGGTGCCGGTTATCATTTTATGCTTTGGGGATTGGTATTGTTTATCATTCTTTTATTAGAGAAATATGTATTTGGAAGCTATTTAAACAAGCATGCATGGTTGGGACACCTCTATATGTTTTTTCTTATTCCGCTAACATGGGCGATTTTCGCCATTGATGATTTACAGCAGCTAGGTGTGTTCTTTACTCGCTTGTTTCCGTTTTTCGGACAAGGTGTGTGGTCGATTTTCCGCTATGATTATCTGAAATATCTTCAGCTTTATTATCCGTTTTTCATTGCCGGATTTCTGTTTTCAACCAAATTGCCGTATCGACTGTTACAAAACATAAAACGCCCCATGCTTATTTATACACTGCTTTTTGTTATATTTGCAGCCAGCGTATATTGTTTATATCGTGGCTTAGACGATCCGTTTTTATATTTTCGTTTTTAGGAGGTTATTATGAAAAAAACAAATCGCTTTACATTACTGTTACTATGTATTTCTATGCTTGTTGTGGTACTATTTATGGGGATCAAAAGTATTTGGCCGACAAAAGAAGCAAAAACCCACGATGCCAAGCAAGGGGAGGTTCATAAGCAAGAAAAGCCGGCTGAAAAGAAGCCTCATAAAGAAGAAACTTCGGATTCGAAAGAAAACGCTGTCCCCGCTATAACACCGATTTCGATGGACGATGCTTTGTTTATCGGTGATTCCAGAACAGTGGGATTGATGGAATATTCACAAATTCCGGAAGCAGATTATTTCTGCTCCGTAGGTATGAGTGTATTCAATATCCATGATGAAGCTGTTTCGGTTCCCAATGTCGGAAAGCTGACCTTAACGGAGCTATTGAACAATAAGACGTATAAAAAGATTTATATTATGTTAGGTATTAATGAAATGGGATATAAATTTGAAAATATATTGGCGAAATATGAGGAGTTAATTGACTTTGTGAAAGAAAAAGAAGCAGCTGCCGACATTATTCTTTTAGGAAATCTTCATGTTACGCAAAGTCGTTCCCAAAGTGATGAAGTATTTAATAATGCGGCAATTAACCGTTTAAATCAAGCGCTATCGAAGTTGGCGAAGAAAAAGAAAATTGCTTATTTTGATGCCAATGTATTGTTTGATGATGAAAACGGAGCCTTGGCGCAAGATAAGTCCTCTGATGATACACACCTTTATGCGAAATATTATGAAGAATGGGGAAAGTGGATCAAGGAACAAACAGCATTATTATTAAAGGAGGAATAACCGTTGGATAAAGACGAATTTTGCGAACAAATACGTTTATACGAAAAATCCATGTATTATGTCGCAATGTCGGTAGTAAGAAATGAAGCCGATGCCGGTGATGTCATTAGCGAAGCAATTTATCGAGCCTATAAAAGCTTGCCTGCTTTGAAGCATAAGCGTTTTTTTAAAGCATGGATCTTGCGTATCGTTCACAATACCGCAGTGGAATGGATTCGTAAAAATGCCAGGCTCGTGCAAATGGAAGCAATTGAGGAGAATATAGAGGAGCAAAGCGTGCATGATGATCTTACGATGAAGGTAACTCTTAAGGAAGCAGTTAGCGCTCTTAAACAGCCGTATCAAACGGTGGTCATTTTGTTTTATTATGAAAATTTATCTGTTATGGAAATTGCACATATTACCGATGCCAGCGTCATGGCGGTAAAAAAACAGCTTTCACGTGCTAGAAAAATGCTTTATAAGGTACTGAAGGAGGATTGTGAGATATGAATAAGAAGGATAAACAGATTCGTCAAAGACTGTCAAATGAGAATATGGAAATTCCAAGTACAGTCAAAAGCAAAATTGAACAAACTCTCATGCAGCTTCCAAAGCAGGAACAACAGCCTGTTTACAGCAATCGAAAACGTTTTGCCTATGCCTTTGCCTGCATTGCCTTTATTATGTTGTTCTTACTTCCGAATGTGAGTACGACGTATGCCAAGACCTTGGAACAAATACCGATCATCGGAGAGCTTGTAAAAGTTGTTACGATACGTAATTATTATTATGCAGACGATAAGCATGAAATGGACATTCACGTTCCGAAGGTAGATAATGAGGAGAATGGTGCCTTTGATGCAATCAATGCTGATGTGGAAGAACTGACACAAATGCTGGTAGAAAGATTTTATAAGGACCTTGAAACATTCGGTGGTGAAGGGCATAGTTCGGTGTATGTGAATTATGAAGTCGTTACCAATACGGATTCTTGGTTTACCTTAAAGCTGATCGTTAATGAGGTAGCGGGAAGTGGAAATACGTATTATAAGTATTATCATTTAAACAAGCTTACGGGAGCTACGGTTACGTTGGAGGATATTGTTAGTGATAAAGCGTTTTATCAAGTGGTTGCAGAGGATATTAAGCAGCAAATGCGAGAGGAAATGGCACAAGATTCGAATCTAAAATATTGGGTAGATGACAGTACCTTTGGTGATGATATCGTATCCATTGACGGAAAGCATAACTTTTATTTCAATAAAGAAAATGATTTGGTTATTCCGTTTGATAAATATGAGGTTGCACCGGGATATATGGGAACCTCGGAGTTTGTTGTTGATAAGGATTTGATTATGAAGTTTTTACACCCGCAGATGAAAAAAATCCTAGCACCATAAAGAATTTAAAAAATTTATAAAAAAATGTGACCTTTTATGATCAAGATACGTTTTTATAGTGGAGGTAGCTCGTGTTGAAATGTGATAGGACAGAGTTTGAAAGAGCCTATGAAGAGTATAGCAATCAGCTGTATCGCGTGGCTCTTGTATATACGCAGGATACTTATACAGCACAGGATATCGTGCAAGAGGTTTTCCTTCGTTATTTGAAAAAAAGCAGGACTTTTAAAGATAAGGAGCATGAACAAGCATGGCTGCTTCGGGTTACGATCAATCAATGCCATGATCATTATCGTAAAAATCGTCAGCTGACTTTTTTAAAGGAGGATCAACAAAGTGTTCTTCCATCGCAATTAAGTGCTTTGTCCTATGCTTTAGCACAACTACCAAAAAAGCATCAATCGGCGATTCTATTGCATTATTTAGAGGGATATTCCATCAAAGAAATAGCGGCGATGCTTCATTGTTCTCAATCTGCGATAAAGATGCGCATTGCAAGAGGAAAAGCACAGCTGCGAAAGCTCAGAGAGGAGGAAGAACTGTGAACCTGGAAAAAGAAAAGGAGCAGTATCGCTCGATTCAAGCACCTGTTGAGCTTAAGATGAAAATCATGCAGCAGGCAGAGAAAAAGCGTTTCTCTCAAAAACCTTTGTATTTGCGCTTCGCTCTTGTATGCTGTTTGATCGTAATATCCTTTGCGTTGATCTATCAGCCTAAGCAGCCTTTTTCTATCTATGTGAATCAACAAAGAATTACACAGGATATGCAAATGCTAAGTGTAAAAAGCACACAGAATCAACGAAGTCGGATAATTCACTCGGATACATTTGAAATTAAGGTAGCACATAAAGAGGATTATACGATCACAGCGAATGAGGGAGATGTGCGTTTCGATCAAAAGGATAAGGAAGTCCTTTTTTGGACTTTGCCTGAAAACATGACACAAAAGGAATATAAGCTGCAGCTTATAGGGAATACTAGAAGCTATGAGGTCATTGTGCGATATGATAGCAGCCGAGATTGTTGGTTTATACAATATAAGGAGATGAAAAAATGATGAAAAAACTATTTACTTTATGCTTAGCATGTATGCTTTGCTTAACACTTGGAGGGTGCCAAAAGGCAAACGATTCCGATAAGGGAAAACAAGAGAAAATTACCGATGCTACGCAGCTATTAACCGCTGTTTGGGATACGTATAAGGAAGATGAAAAGTTTCCGATTTTTGGCGGCGATGTAAAGCAACCGGTGGATAATGCGCCGGGAAGCTTTGATGTCAGTGATACAGAAAGCTTATCTTCTTTACTGATCGTTCCCAAGGATTATGGCAAACAGCTTGATGATGCAGCCGGCTTTTTGCATGCGATGAATGCCAATACCTTTACAGCAGGTGCCTTTCACATCAGCGATGCTAAGCATACAGAGGATTTTATCAAAGGCTTAAAGGAAGCAATCTTAAACAATCAGTGGATGTGCGGATTTCCGGAAAAGCTATTGATGTTCCGAATCAATGATGATTATGTCGTTTCTGTTTTTGGTAATCTGACTTTGATTGAAGTATTCCAAAAGAAATTACAAGCGCAATATCCATCAGCCCAACTGGTAGTGGAAGAAGCGTTCTAATATGCTGTTTTCCAGTATTCCTTTTCTGTTTTATTTTCTTCCCTGTACGCTTTTATGTTATTATATCGTACCGTTTCAATGGAAGAACTTTGTTTTACTGCTGTTTAGCTTGGTATTTTATGCATGGGGAGAGCCGATCTATATCCTCCTTATGCTTGTATCCATTGTATTGGGATATATTGAAGGCAGACTGATCGAGCGCCAACAGGATCAAAAGAAAGCTTTTTGGCTTACGGTATTTTCCTGTGGACTGCATATTGCTTTTTTGATCTATTTTAAATATGCCGATTTTCTATTAGACGGCTTGCGCTTTGCGGGGGCTTCGATATCACTGCTCAAGATTGCTTTGCCTCTTGGCATCAGCTTTTATACCTTTCAGCTTATCAGCTATCTCATTGATGTTTACCAAAAGAAATGTGCAGCGCAAAAAAGCTTTGTTATGTTCGGTGCCTATATTTCCATGTTTCCACAGCTGATTGCCGGACCAATCGTGCGTTATGCGGACATTGCCAAGCAGCTTGTTGAACGTAAGCTCTCTCTTGAACAAAGTGCTCAGGGAATGCAGCGTTTTGTTATCGGATTAAGCAAAAAGGTTTTGTTGGCAAATGCGTTAGGAGAGCTGTGTTTGGTATTGAGGGCAACACAAGTACCCTCTGTTTTGAATTATTGGCTGTATGCATTGGCGTTTGCATTACAGATTTATTTTGATTTTTCCGGTTACAGCGATATGGCAATTGGACTTGGAAAAATGATGGGGTTTCATTTTTTAGAAAACTTTAATTATCCTTTTATTGCCTCCAGTATTAGTGAATTTTGGCATCGTTGGCATATCAGCTTAAGTACGTGGTTTCGTGATTATGTGTATATTCCTTTAGGTGGAAGTCGTGTAAGCAAATCTCGTTGGATTATCAATTTATGTGTTGTTTGGCTGCTGACAGGGTTATGGCATGGAGCGGCATGGAATTTTGTTTTATGGGGTATCCTGTTTGCAATCCTGCTGCTTTTGGAAAAGGTCTTATTATCCTCCTTTTTAAAGAAGCATAAAATTCTAGCACATGGCTATGTTATTCTTTCCTTGCTTGTAAGCTTTGTCATCTTTGATGCCTCTACGATACAAGAAGCACTGCATACATTATCAATTATGTTTACCGGACAAGGACTTCCTTTGGCTTCAAATGAGGTTTGGTATTATATACAAAGCTACGGTATGGTCTTAGGTATCGCAATCATCGCATCAACACCGCTTTTTCATAAACTGCTTACGGCATGGAAAAAAACGAAAATGGGAAATACGATCTCACAGCTGCTTGAGCCATTCGTATTACTGATACTGCTCATCATCGTTACGTTCTGTCTGATCAACGATTCCTACAATCCGTTTTTGTATTTCCGGTTTTAGAAGGAGGATTGACGATGCTTGAAAAAACAAAGAATATGCTTATCCTTGTATTATTAGGTGGTTTTGTTTGTGTGCTATCTCTGACTTGCATCTTAAAAAAACCACAAGCCATATCTTATAGCGAGCGAAGAAAGCTGGCACAATTTCCGCAAATGAACATAGAGAATATGCAAAGTGGTAAATTTACACAGGAATTTGAGCGTTATGCTAGTGATCAGTTTCCACTACGAGATACCTTTTTGCAGTTAAATGTCTATTATACAAAAGATATATTGCAAAAGAAGGATATCAATCAACTTTATATACGTTTGAAAGATGTGATTGGAATGGAATACCCTCTTCATAAGGCTTCGTTGCAGCATGCGGCAAAGCTATGGAAAAGCATTCAGCAGACGTATTTAGCAGAAGCCAATCATGTGTATTATTCCATCATACCGGATAAAAGCTATTTTTTATCCGATGAAGAATACTTGAAGCTGGACTATGCTGCATTTTTTGAGGAAATGCATCGACAGGTAGGAGATATGACCTATATTGACATACTTCCTTATTTACAGCTAACGGATTACTATCGAAGTGATCCGCATTGGCGACAGGAGAAAATCATCGATGTAGCACAAGTGCTAGGCGAGCATATGGGAGTAAGCATAGCTGGCGATTATACGATTGAAAAGGTCGATGCTCCTTTCTACGGTAGCTATTATGCACGTTCCTTCGGTATGCTGAAGGCAGAGGATATGTACTATGTAACAAATGATGCAATGCAGCAATATCGCGTATATGATTATCAAAATCAGCGCGAAATTCCCATCTACGATCCTACGAAAGCAAAGGGAAAGGATCCTTATGAATTTTATTTATCAGGTCCGCTTTCCTATCTTACGATTGAAAATCCAAATGCTCAAAACGGACGTGAGCTTGTTGTTTTTCGGGATTCCTTTGCGAGCAGTATCGCCCCGTTATTAGCAAGCGGATATCAAAAGGTCAGTTTATTGGATATTCGTTATTTACCAAGCAGTATGCTAGGAAGCTATGTTGATTTTAGCGATAAAGATGTTTTATTTTTGTATAGTACGTCAGTTTTGAATCATAGTGAAACCTTAAAATAAGGGATAAGAAAGCTTTGAATAATAAGAATGAATTTACGGTGTTTATAGTTTTATAAGCTTTCATAAGCAAACAACAAGGCAACAATTGGAAGAAAATGACATATCTCTCAATGTGTGAGAATATGTCTTTTTTATATGTACCCATGCACCATGACTATATTGGCTAAGCACATAAATTGACAGAAGTATTTCTAAGGTTCTACAATTTCAGTATAAAATAGGAGGTAGTTTATGGTTAAAAATAAATTTCTATTATTGATTGCGGCAGTTGTTTGGCTGATTGCCGGATACAATGTTTTGCGCATCGGCTGGATTGCCTATATCAATTATATAAAACCTTTTGATATTCTTATTTCGGTTGTTATTTTCTGTTTGTTCTGGTTTTTGGTTTTTCATAAATTGGTACTTAAGCATACGAAAAGGATTCAAAGCTTTTTAGAGCCAAAGCAATATGCTTGGAAGTTTTTTGATCGTAAATCCTTTTTTATCATGTTTTTTATGATTACCTTTGGTATAGCAATTCGAAGTTTACAACTCTTACCGGAGGAGATTATTGCGATTTTTTACTCTGGTTTGGGTGCGGCATTATTTTTAGCGGGTATTCAGTTTTTCCACAGCTTTTTGGTAGAAATGAAAGAGGAGGCTTAATTTCAATCCATAGGAACATAAGGGAAAACGATGATGTTAAATTGTGCATTTTTTGACAAATAGCCGATAAATAAAGGGAAAATGAACAATATTCATGCTAAATCAGCAAAAATATAAACAAAAAGAGAGAAAATTAGGAAAAGGTATTGCATCGTAAGCAATTACATGCAATAATAGTCAAAGAAATAGGGAAAGCGCATTCAAATGGGGGGGATGAATCGGCATTCCCTATTTCTCATTAGTGGGGGAAGAAGGATTTGGTGCAACCAAATCCTTTTTTATAGAAAGAGCATATAGTGGTTTCATGATTATTTGCAATATGCTTTTTGAATCGAATTACCACATACCTATCTATTACTTGAAGCATCAATAAAGCCCTTTTGTGTATCTTAATCTTTGGCTGTTATCGGTAAAAGGAAATAATGCTTATGGACAAAGAGGATAATGCAGTGGGTAGGGGTTATGATGTAGCTGTTAATTCTTAACAGAAAATTAACAAATAATAATTGCATAATGTTAAAACTTCCCATATACTGAATAGAGTATGTTAAAATAACCATACATGAAATTATTGGAGGTTGTATATGTTAAAGACATTGATAGGTGGAATCGCCGTAGGCTTAGCAAATATTATTCCCGGTGTGAGTGGGGGAACCATGATGGTCGTATTGGGCTTGTTTAATCGTGTAATGTCCAGTATTTCCGGAATTTTTACAAAGGAAAATCCAAATCGTTTGGACGATATTAAATTCCTTGCGACAGTGCTTATCGGAGCAATGATCGGTTTGGTCGTCTTTGCGAATGTATTGGAGTGGTGTTTTGGAAACTATCCGACACAAACAATGTTTGGTTTTGTCGGTATGGTTGCGTTTTCTATTCCTTCTTTGGTAAGAAGTGAAATGAAGGAAGATGAAAGGTTAAATGCAAAGACGCCGACCTCTAAGAAGGCATTATCTATTCTTGGCTTTGGGCTTGGTTGTGTGATTATTTTCGGTATGATGTTGATTGCACCAGAAGAAAAGGAACTGGTTATCACAAGCTTTCCGGCTTTAGATTTAGTATATTTATTAAAAATGGTATTGATCGGTTTTGTTGCCGGCTTTGCGATGTTTATTCCCGGTGTGAGCGGATCAATGTGCTTATTGATTATAGGAGAGTATTATTTATTCAAATCTTTATTAGCAAATGTAACAAGTTTTGATTTACAAATCTTAATTCCACTTGCGTTTATGGGAGTGGGGATTTTGTTAGGTATTGTTGCTAGCAGTAAGATTACCGGATATTGTTTAAAGCATTTCCATAATATAACGATTTATTTTATTCTTGGCTTAGTAATTGCCAGCAGTATTGTATTGATTCCGCTCGATGCTACTTATGATATGATGATGATTATCAGTTGCTTTATTACGATGCTGGTTGGCGGCATCATTGTTGTTATGTTAGAAAAATTAGCATAAAGAGGGTATGAAAAGAAGTAGTAAGATAGGGATCGTTGTAGTAAGCATTGCTTTGGTTTATATAACTTTGCAGGTAATGCCGTACTTTAAGCATAAAAAGGATACGCCGTTTCGCATCGAACAAGGGGAGGCTCCTTTAGTCATTGCCCATGGCGGTGCTAAAAAGCTTTATCCGGAAAATACGATTCTTGCTTTTGAAAGTGTTGTCGATATGGGTGTGGATACCTTAGAAATGGATTTGTGTATGACCAAAGACAAAAAGCTGATTACACATCATAATTTGACGATTGATGAAACAAGTAATGGCAGTGGAAAGGTAGCTGACTATACTTACGAGGAGCTTACGCAGTTCAATTTCGGTTATCATTTCCAGGATCTTAACGGAAGTTATCCTTATCGTGATGATCAGCATGAAAAGGCTGTTCCGATGATGGTCGAGGAGCTGTTTCAAGAATTTGATAAGGACGTTACCTATATTATGGAGATAAAGGATAGTGGTGCTTTAGGCAAGCAGGCTGCCAAGCAATTAAATGATTTGATTGTTGCCTATGGACTAGAAGAATATGTTTGTGTGGCTTCCTTCGATGAAGATGTATTGGATTACTTTTTAGAAATCAAAGATGAAGATATCATTGTATCACTTGATTATGATACCGCCACCGAATTTATCGTTGCTAACTTAATCGGTTATGGTATATTTATGGATTATGAAGGCTATGGAATGCAACTTCCAATCGAGGAAATGGGAGTTCCGTTGGGAAATCGTTATCTGCAATGGAAAATTCATAAGAATGATATGTTTGTGCATTATTGGACGATTGATGATAAAGAGGATATGAAATATTTGATTAACAATGGTGCCGATGGAATTATTAGTGATCGAGTGGATTTGTTATTGGAAGTTTTAGAAGAGATGGGATATTGATTGGGAAGGGTAAGAACCTTCCTTTTTGTATTATGCTGTTTTTTCTAGAGAAAATAGAATAATGCTAGTGTAATTTAATATATTTTCGCATTTCGTATTTGTTTATCTTTCAATGCTGAAATTGAAAGAAATAAAAGCTCTATGAGAAAACCTACTGTAAGCATTTGGAAAAGAATAAGCTGGATTGAAAAATGACTAGTTGATCTTAATCATTATACTTTTTTTGCTAGAGAAAATATAAACTTTGCTTTATAATAAAAATAATTATAAATAGATAAAGGAGATTGACATGAGAACGAATCAAAAGCTTTCCGTATCTGCATTGATGTTGGCATTAGGAATGGTATTGCCGTTTTTTACCGGACAAATTGCGGTGATAGGAAATATGCTTCTGCCAATGCATATCCCGGTATTTTTGTGTGGGTTGCTTTGCGGTTGGCGATATGGTTTATTCATTGGATTTAGTTTGCCGTTATTGCGAGGTATGGTGTTTGGAATGCCAATCGTATATCCAACCGGACTTGCCATGGCATTTGAATTAGCTACTTATGGTATAGTGGTTGGTTATCTTTATGAGCGAAGTCATAAGCAAGGGATACGTGCCTTATATTGTGCATTATTGTCTGCTATGGTCATAGGACGTGTTGTTTGGGGCTGTATAGAGGTAATGCTGCTTGGTGTTGGCGGAAAGCTATTTACATGGGAAATGTTTATAGCCAATGCTTTTGTACAGGCGATACCGGGAATTTTATTACAGTTGGTACTGATACCTTGCGTTATGCTGTTACTTGATCACACAGGGCTTATTTGTTTTCATGGCAGGGAAAAGGAGCAAATCGGTATATGCGATTAGAAGAAGCCTTAAGCTACATGGAAAACTGTATAAAGCCGTTGTTGAAGCATGATAGCATTTTTGTGTTAGCAATTGACGGACGTTGTGCTGCCGGAAAAACTACATTTGCCAAGCATTTGGCAAAACGATTATCAGCGGCTGTCATTGCGACAGATGATTTCTTTTTACCGCAATCACAAAGAGAAAACAAATTACTGGACTGTCCTTTTGATAAGGAGCGCTTTATGAAGGAAGTCTTAATTCCGTTAAAGGAACAAACAAACTTATGTTATCACCGTTTTGATTGTCATACGCAAAGCTTTGTTGAAGCTAGGCATATAGAGCTACATAACGGAGGTATAGTTATTATCGAAGGGGCGTATATATTTCACCCAAGCTTGCATGCGGATTGGGATTTTCGTTTGTTTATGGATATTGATAAACAGACGCAAAAGGAGCGTATCCTTCTTCGAAATGGGCAAAACAATGCCCTTCCTTTCTTTGAAAAATGGATTCCGTTGGAGGAAGAATATATAAAACGATATGATATTATGAAACACTGTGATAGTTGTTTATGTTTACATGAGGAGATTGTATGAATATTATTTTTGATCTTGATGATACCCTATATGATTTACATTTGCCTTTTGCGAAAGCAGTCGAAACAATCTTTCAAAATCAATATGTGTTAGATATAGAGGAGTTGCTTATTGCCAGTCGTAAGTATGGAGATAGCATTTTTCCACAGTTGCATGCCGGAAAAATCTCAATAGATGAAGCGGGAGCATATCGAATTCAAAAGGCAATGGAGGATTGCGGATATACTATAAGTAAAGAAAAGGCGATGTGCTTTCAAAAAAGCTATCGCCATTATCAAGATGAAATTGTAATATCTGATTCCATGCGTGCTTTGTTGGATTGGCTTGAGGAAAAGGACGTTTTTCTAGGCATATTAACAAACGGAAAGACAGAGCATCAACGATGCAAAATCAAGAATTTGGGATTGAAACAATGGATTGCGGAAGAATATATGCTTGTTTCCCAGGAAATAGGATATTCCAAGCCTCATGTGCAGGCTTTTTTGACAGCCTGCCAGCGTTGGAAATTAAAACCGGAGGATACATGGTATATTGGCGATACGTATATTAATGATGTAGAGGGTGCAAAGCGTGCCGGACTGCATGCAATTTATTTTAATCGCAGACACCATCAGTTGCCTGATTCGAAGTATTTAGCAGATGCCGTTGTTGGAAATGAGGAAGAATTGTATTGCTTGCTAAAGAATATGTTAGAGAGATAGAAAGTTTTGATTTGGTGAAAAATCCATTCTTTATAGGGAATAAAAACGATGGTAATTTTGCATAAAGGAAAAGTTTTATTGCGAAACTTTATTATCGTGTATGTATGCTGTCTTAGACACAGCAATGTAAATGATTTTTTGCTATTGTTGTTGATAAGCAGTTATAAACAAAGAGGTAAAGACTGTTACAGGAAAGAAATGTATGTAAAAATGCAAGATAGACTTGTTAAGAAGTATGTTTTCCCTATATAATGTTAAGGCGTTTGCAAAATAGAAACGAGGGAGAATAAGTTACGTATGATGAATTTTTTTAAAAAAAATATAGAAGCTAAGAAAAAACTGCGAACAGCTGAAATTGTGCTTTCGGTTGTTTTAGGCATTGCTTCTTTGCTTTCCATTGGCTATGGCTTATGGGAAATCAATGCAAAGGTTGAAACTGCAAAATATCTTCAAAGTGTGGAAATGATTCGTGATGTAGATTTAGAGGATTACAGCGAGGACAATACGATTTGCGAGGTTACCTATAAATTAGGTGAACAGCAGCTGGTTGTTCCATATTCTTATGAAGAATATATCAAGCTAGATGCACAATCCATTACTGCTTATGAGTTTGAAACTGAAAACGGCACCAAGCTGTATTTCGATCATAAGGATATTCAAGCGAAAGAGATACAATATTCATATCGTCAAACACGTGCCAATGAATTGACACAGTTATTTAACTTTGGAATCGCTTCTTTGATTTTGGAGTTATCCATATTGATTATGATGCTATTTGCGAAATTATTTACAACCTATGAAAAAACATGGTTTTTATCCATTATGGTATTGGCAACCATTATCTCCGTTGTATTTCCGGAGGAAAGTGCAAATGGTGTAAATGGCATCGTTATTATGCTTCTGTATTTGTTAGATACCTTCTTGAATATCTTGTGTGAGCTGTTGATTTCGAAGCAATCAAGGTATAACTTCCTTGTCTCCGTACTAGTAGAAATTGTGGAAATTATATCTTGTATCGTATTGATGTATCGTTTTGCGACGATGGCAACAACGCTGTTCTTCTGGCTGCCGATTGATATCATCAGCTATATCAACTGGTCTAAGCATAAGGACGATGCAGAAAGTGAATTGACCGTGGTTCGCAGATTGAAGGGTTATCAAGAGGTACTGGTTATTTTAGGTATTATTATCTGGACTGTTGTTGTTGGATATTTCATCAGTGGATTGGATATCGCAACCGATTTCTATAATAATGAGATATTAGAAACAGCAATCATTTACATTGATGCATGTGCTTCAGCGGTAGGCATTGCCAATGGATTATTTATTTTCTTCCGCTTGCGAGAGCAGTGGATTGCATGGTATATCTGTGCTTTCCTTGAAGCAATTATCAATATTATTTCCGGACAATATGTTTTATTGGTTTTAAAGCTGGGCTATTTTACAAATACAACGTACGGCTATATCAAATGGAGCAAGTATATTCAAGCGCATTCCAAGGAAAAACAGCCACAAATATCTTAATGAGGCTTGAGGAATAGTGCTAAAATTGATAAAATAAAATACGTAAAGAAAAGAAAAAAGATTAGGAGTGAAAAAACATGGCAATTTCAGCAGGTGATTTTAGAACAGGATTAACATTGATCGTTGATGGCGATCCTTGTCAGGTATTGGATTTTCAGCATGTAAAACCGGGTAAGGGGGCTGCTATCTTAAAAACCAAGATGCGCAATTTAAAAACCGGCTCTATTCAGGAAAGAAACTTTAATGCTTCTACGAAATTCGAACCGGCAAATATTTCAAGACGTGATGCACAGTATTCTTATGAAGCAGATTCTACATACTACTTCATGGATTTGGAAACGTATGACTCTTATGAACTGACAGCTGATCAGATCGGAGAAAACAAATATTACATTATTGAAGGATCAACGGTTTCTTTGATGTTCTTTGAGGGTACCTTGTTATCACTATCTGTTCCGGAAAAGGTAGAATTAACAATTGCGGAAACAGATCCGGCAATCAAGGGTGCACCATCTACACAGACCAAAGACGCTGTAACCGAAACCGGACTTAGCTTACGTGTTCCACAGTTTATCGAACCGGGAGAAAAGATCGTTGTTTTCTCAACCGATGGCAAATATGCAGGAAGAGCTTAATATAAGCTCTTTTTAAATGATGAATAAGGTTGTATTAGTAACCGGAGGAGCAAAGGGAATCGGTCGTGCAATTGCTTTGGAGTTGGCAAAACAAGGATATGACATCGTTATTAACTATTTGACTTCGCAAAAGGAAGCAGAAGCACTGCAAAAGGAAATCAAGGAAATGTACGGTGTGCGTTGTATGGCAATTCCATGCGATGTATCCAAAGAAGATGAAGTCGATAAAATGATTTCATGCATTGAGGAAAAACTTGGTGGTGTAGATATTTTAATCAATAATGCCGCCGTGGATTTGTCCAATTTATTTCATTTGAAAACAGCAGAGGAATTTAGAAGAACAATGGAGGTTAATGTCGTCGGTGCTTTTAATTGCAGTAAGCGGGTATATCGCTATATGCTGGAAAAGGAGTATGGAAGAATTATTAACATTTCCTCAACCAATGGCATCAACACCTATTATCCGATGTGCATTGATTATGATGCCTCCAAAGCCGCATTGATTTCTTTGACGCACAATCTTGCTTTTGAATTTGCGCCTTATATTCATGTGAATTGCATTGCTCCCGGTTTTATCGGTACCGAAAATGAGCTTGATGGTTATGATGAGGAATTTTTGCGAGAAGAGATTGAAAAAATCATGGTTCAGCGCTATGGTGATCCTAAAGAAGTTGCATATTTGGTGAAATTTTTGATTAGTGAAGAGGCCGATTTTATTAACAATACCGTCATTCGTATTGATGGCGGACAAAAAGGAAGCTGTTAATCCAGCTTCCTTTTCATATTGGATAGTGCTAATAAAATAGATAGTTTGCCATATTCAAAGGTCAATCCACCCTGCATATATAGAGTATATGGCTCAATGACCGGCGCATCGGCACTTAATTCGATCGTACTTCCTTGTGTAAAGCTTCCGGCAGCCATGACCTCATCGAAAGGATAGCCGGGCATCGGAGCCGGTAGAACATGGACAAAGGAATCTATCGGACTTGTTTGTTGAATACCTTGAGTAAAGCTTACCAAATTCTCCTTTGTTTTTAATTCCAAGGTTTGAATGATATCGGTGCGTTTCTCATCAAAGCGAGGGGAAATGTTGTGATAACCGAGCTTTTCTAGCATATAGGCTGAGAAAACCGCAGTTTTCAAGGCATTTTTTACGGCATTGGGAGCCATGAACAGACCTTTGAAGAAGGCATTGTTCAAATTAAAATTCGCACCTAAGCTTTTGCCGATGCCGGGAGCAGTCAAACGTTCGGCAACCATGTGGATAAGCGCTTTGTTACCGGCAACATAGCCACCGGTAGGTGCAATACCGCCACCTAGATTTTTCATCAAGGAACCTACGACGATATCCGCACCGACATGACTTGGCTCTTTGGTTTCCACAAGCTCTCCATAACAGTTATCCACCATGATGATGACTTCATCATTTACTTCACGAATCTTTGTAATGATGTGCTCGATTTTGGCAATCGACAAGGATTTGCGATGGGAATAGCCTCTCGATCTTTGGATTTCTACCAAACGCACATTGTTTTCCTTTAGACGCTTGATGATCGTTTCTTCATCGAAATCATCGTTTTTTAATTCGATTTGTTCGTAATGCACTCCGTTTGCTTTTAGGGATTGCGTAGAATTCCCGCTTAAGCCGATCATTTCCTGCAAGGAATCGTAGGGAGCACCGGATAAAGAAATCATGGTATCACCATGCTTCAATAAAGCGGATAAGGTCAAATACAACGCATTGGTACCACTCATAATTTGCGGACGAACCAAGGCATCTTCACAGCCTAACACACTAGCGAAAATTCTTTCCAGCTTATCACGACCTTCATCGTAGTTTCCATATCCGTTAATATCGCTAAAATCGGAATAGGATACCTTGTTTTCGATAAAAGCCGATAAAATACGATTGGAATTTTCTAAGCAAACATGGTCGATTTCCTTATAAATATCAGATAGTATTGCATCGGATTCCTGAGCCAAGGCAAGCAGCTCAGAATGGATTTGTTCTAGTATCATTGAAAAACCTCCTGCTAATCATACAATGCTTATTATACACGAATTTGGGATATTTTTAAGACATAGCAGAAAGAAAATAAATTATTTGAGCCATATCGGTTAATGGAAAAGGATATATGAATATAGGTAGGTGGTTTATGGATATTAAAAAATCTCTATCCTACGACAGAGATTTTTTTCTTATGCATAATGTCATAAGAATACAGGAAGCAAGCTACTGCTCCTCGTAGTAACAGCCTTCTTCCTGCGAAGGAGGAAAACGTCTGCCCTTTTCTACGTCAATATCAGCGTACATTTCCTTGCCATTTTTGTCATAGCATGTGTACTTACCTGTTTTTTCGCAGTTCATTCCTGGGCGGTACTTTTTCTGTGCCATTTCTAACACCTCCTGATAGTAGTATGGTGGGGATAGCAGGTGCTATACATAAAAAGATTGTGATTTTTATAAGAAATTGATAAAATGGTATCGTTTGAAGAAGCTTTATGATTATGATGAAAGATGAGGTAGGGACATGAAAATCTTAGCAAGTGATTATGACGGAACACTTAGAGTAAATGAAAAGGTAGAAAGCTATGATTTGGATATGATTCATAAGCATCGCGCAGCAGGGAATCTATTTGGCTTGGTAACTGGTCGCAGCATGGAATCCATTAAGGCCGAGATTAAGGGGAATGGAATCGAAGTAGATTTTGTAATTGCCAATAACGGCGGAGTGATTTACGACAAGCAGTTTCAAAAGCTTCGCTGCATTTATATGGATACGCAGGCAGCACAGGAAATCATTGCCTTTATTAAGGGTAAAGAGTGCGCCTCTTATGTTATCAATGATGGATACCATCGTCATAAATATATCGTAAATGAAGCAATCGAAGATGTAAAATATGGGAATATTCCCACACATGCCAAAGATGAGGTTTACCAAGGAAAGGTTGCACAGCTTGTGGTTTCTTTACAAGATGACAGCCTGGCACATACAATTGCAGCTTACATCAATCAACGATTTGCAGCTTATGCGGTAGCGTATGTAAATGTCAATTGTGTAGATATCGTGCCTGTGGGGATTAGCAAGGCTGATGGAATTACCTATTTAAAGGAACGCTATGGTTGGGAAAAGGAGAATATTTATGTGATTGGTGATTCTTATAACGATCTTCCGATGCTGAACGCATTTCATGGCTTTACCCTTTTCCATGCCAAAGATGAAATCAAAGCCAATGCGGAGGCTGTCTTTGCGCAGGTCGGTGATTGTATCAAAGCTTTACAGGCATAAACAGCAGTGATTTTTGAGCAGGAAAAACGATAGCTAGCCTTACTTAGTTTGTGATATAATATAAAATACGAGAGGAGTGTGCTTATGTTCAGTTACTTCACGTTGGATAATCTTTGGACATTGTTATGGCAGATGGTAGATATCGGCTGTGTTTGGGCACTTGTATATTATTGTCTGCGAATTGTCAAAAATAATTCCAGAACCATTCAAATCTTTAAAGGGGTTTTGTTAATTGTTATCATTCGTTTTGTGGCAACGAAGGTAGGGCTGCATACGATTGCAAGCTTAGCCGATTCGATTATGAATTGGGGTGTGGTTGCGATCATCATTATCTTTCAGCCGGAGATTCGAAGCATCTTGGAGAAAATCGGGAAAACAAGTGTTTTCTCCGGTATTTCCACTTTAACGATCAATGAACGTGAAAATCTTGTTAACGAATTGGTAAAGGCATGTTCCGAAATGTCTAAGACCAAGACCGGAGCCTTGATTTCCATTGAACAAGGACATTCCCTATCCGATTTTATTAAAACTGGTACTTCCATGAATTCTGTGGTATCCAGTGAGCTGTTATGCTCTATCTTTCAATATGGAACACCACTGCATGATGGTGCGGTTATCATACAGGGTGTGAAAATTGCCTGTGCGGCTGCATATTTTCCACCGACGACTCGCGAGCTTCCAACCAGCTATGGGGCAAGGCATCGAGCGGCGGTAGGAATTAGTGAAATTACCGATTCGATTACGATTGTCGTTAGTGAAGAAACCGGTAATATTTCAATCGCTCAAAACGGTACGCTGACGGTTATGTCGGAGGCAAGCCTTAAGGAATTCTTGTTAAGCATCGTGGGTAATCAATCCACTGCGAAAGAAAAAGAAGAACAGCAGAAAGAAACCTTGAAGGAGCAGGAGGCTGTTCATGGTAAAAAGCCGGGTGTCTTTGCTCATTATTTTAAAGGCAAAGGTCGCAAGACAAAGGATAGCAGTGAGACAATAAGCTATACAGAGAAAAAGAAAAAAGAGGAAAGCGTAGATATTATTCAGCCGGAAACGGATTTGCATGACAAATTGGAAATCGAAGATTTGGCACAGAAGCAGGCAACCGGATTGGATCAGCTCTTTGATAATATTCTGAATGAGGGCGATAAAAAGGAAGAGGCAAAGCCGAAAAAGAAACGTAAAAAGAAAGCGGCACAGACTAAGGAAACAAATGCATCTAAAGAGGAGAATCCGAAAAAGGAAGATGGATTAAGCACACTTGCCCACATGTCGCAGGAATTGATGGAAGATGTCGTGGAACCGGAAACGATCGTTCTTCACTATGAATCTGATGAAGAAGGGAGAGATTCCTAATGGCAAAGAAAAAGAAGAAGGTTGAATTAAGCAGTGAAGGGAAAACCGAGCTGGCGAAAGCGATAGCAGAAAAATCTCAAAACTTTGCGAAAACGTATGCGCGCATCGAAATTTTAGTCAGCCGTTTCTTTCGTTGGTTAAGCGGTTGGTTGGATCGTTTGTTGTTTAATCAGAAGCATGGCAAGGCAGTGGCGTTGATTTTAGCAATTCTTCTATATGTTACCTTCAATGCGGCAGATGCGAATATCTTTGAAACGACAAAAAGTGCACAGGAGCTTGGAAATTATAAGATTTCACAAGTCATTTCAACACAGAATTATGAAGTGAGCGGCTTGCCGCAAAGTGTTAAGGTTACAGCAATCGGGGATTTATCGGATATTCAGGGAATCAAACAGCGAAGTGGAATTCGCGTAGTAGCGGATATGACCAATTTAACAGAGGGTGTTCATGAGGTAAAGTTCACAACAGAGGGAGCTCCCTCACAGGTGGATTTGGTCGTAGAGCCAAGCAGTGCTATGGTAACGATTAAAAAGAAATCCATTCGTAAATTCAGTGTCGGCTTTGACTATTTGAATCGCAACAGCATGGATCCGATTTATGATCTAAGCGCACCGGAAATGGAGCAGGGAGAGGTGCTTGTTCGTGCCAGTACCGATACCTTAGATAAGATTGCTTATGTTAAGGCCTTGATCAAAGTAAATTCCGGCATTACAAGTGATTTTGAAACAAAAGCAACGGTGTATGCGTACGATGGAAATGGAAAACGTATGAATGTCGATATTATTCCTAATAAGATTCCGGTAAAGGTAAAAGTAACAAAGCCTAGCAAAGAGGTAGCTGTTGTATTGAATCCGACCGGAACAATTCCTAATGGTAAAGCGATTGAATCCTACAGTATAGATTATCCGAAGGTTACGATTTTTGGAAATGCTTCTTTGTTGGAAGGAATCAAGGAACTGCCGATTACGATACCGGCATCAACTTTAACAAGTGATCGTGAAATTACGATGCCGATCATTCTTCCAAACGGAGTTACGAAGGTATCACCAAAAAATATTGTAAATATATCTATCAAGCTTGCGGATATGAAAACAAAGGATATTGATGATGTAGATATCAAGATCAGCAATGCGACAGCAGGCTATACTTTCTATTTTGAAAACAAAGATAGCACAACGGTTACCTTAAAGGGTGCGGAAAGTGTTATTGAGGCTATCAAAAAAGAGGATTTGAGCGTAACAGCAGATGTATCGAAAATAAACAAGGAAGGTGTTTATGAGGTGCCGCTGTTAGTAAGTGGAAAGAATCGTTTAGCAAGCTATGAATTGCAAAATGCGGTTATAAAGGTTCGTGCCGTTAAGGCGAAGTAAGGAAAGGAAATGTAGTTATGGGAAAGTATTTTGGAACTGATGGTGCACGTGGACGTGCCAATGAAACCTTGACGCTTGATATGGCTGTCAAGATCGGACAGTATTTAGGTTGGTATTATGGTCAAAAGCGTCATGCGAAAATTTTGATAGGAAAGGATACGCGTTTATCCAGTGATATGTTTGAAATGGGATTAGCAGCAGGTGCTACCTCTACCGGCGCAAGTGTTTATCTGCTTGGGGTATGTCCGACTCCTTCAGTATCGTATTTGATTCAAAAGGAACATTTTGATTGCGGAATTATGGTAAGTGCTTCACACAATCCATTCCATGATAACGGGATAAAGCTGTTTAACGGTAATGGCTGTAAGATGAATCCGGAGATAGAAGAAAAAATCGAAGCATACATTGACGATAACAGCACAGAAGATGTCGTAGTTGCCAAAGATGAGCGTATCGGCAGTGTCATTCCTTGGAGTGAAGGCTTAGAGCTTTATGAATCTTGGTTAAAATCAATTGTGCCAATGGATTTAAATGGAATGCATATTTTATTGGATCTTGCCAATGGTAGTGCAACCAGCTGTGCTGCGGAAACTTTAGCTGCGCTTGGCGCAACCGTAGAAGTTATTCATTCCGCACCGAATGGTATCAATATCAATACGAAATGCGGTTCTACTCACCCGGAGGAATTGCAGCGTATGATGAAGGAAGGAAATTACGATGCCGGCTTTGCTTTTGATGGTGATGCCGATCGTCTGATTGCCTGTGATGAAGATGGAAACCTAATCAACGGGGATTATACAATGTTTATTTGCGGTTGTTATATGAAGGATAACGGACTATTAAAGGACGATGTTGTTGTAACTACGGTTATGAGCAATCTTGGCTTATACCATGCCTTTAAGGATAAAGGTATTCGCTATGAACAAACGGCAGTTGGAGATAAATATGTATTTGAATGTATGAATGAGCATGGTTATTCCATCGGTGGCGAACAATCCGGTCATATTATCTTCCATGCACATGCCAATACCGGTGATGGTTTGTTAACGGCGATGAAGCTTTTAGAAATCATGAAAAATACCGGTCAGTCATTAAAACAGCTAGGTGCGGATTTGTTCATTTATCCACAGCTTTTAATCAATACACCGGTAAAAGATAAGCATGCGGCATTAGAAGATGCCGAGCTATTAGCGGCAGTTGATGAAGTTGCTAAGGAATTGGGCGATGAAGGAAGAATTTTGGTTCGTCCAAGTGGTACAGAGCCGCTAGTGCGTGTAATGGTTGAAGCCAAGACAGATGCACTATGTGAGAAATATGTTTATCGTATTGTTGATTTTATCAAAGAAAAAGGACTATAGGATATAGAAGCAGAAATTGACGGTAAAATACCTGAGATTTCTGTTTTTCTTTATGTCCTTATCCCATAGAATTCACAGTATTTCATGGGAAATCATGTGAATAGCTTTTTTTTTCGACGTTTTTCGATTACAATAATAACGAGGTGATTACAATGAAAAAGGTCATTTGTGTTGTTGAAGATGAAAAGGCAATCAACGACTTGGTAAATCAATATCTTAAAAAAGAAGGATACGAGGTGCGTTCCTATTATACATACGAAGAAGCAAGTGCACATGTGATGGACGATGATGTACATTTGTGGATATTGGATATTATGCTTGATGATAAAAGTGGCTTTGATCTAATCGAGGAGATTCGTTTACAGGGAAAGGAAATTCCGGTTATTTTCATGTCAGCACGTGATAAGGAATTTGATCGTATCATCGGATTGGAAAAAGGAAGCGATGATTATATTACAAAGCCATTTTCACCGAAAGAGCTTGTCTTACGTGTTAATAATGTTATTAAGCGTGTTTATAAAGATGCTACTAACCGCATAATGATTGATGGCTATGAGCTTGATGAGGAACAACGTAAGGTATTCGATCATGGCAAGGAAATCGATCTAACAACAAAGGAATTTGATTTGTTGATGATGTTTATCAAAAATAAGGGAATGGCCTTTAATCGTGATAAGATCTTAACAAGTGTTTGGGAAGAAAACTATTTCGGCAGTGATCGTGTAGTCGATGATACATTGCGTCGTTTACGTAAAAAGCTTCCGAATTTAAATATTCATACCATTTACGGTTATGGATATCGCTTAGGATAATATGAAGCGTTTTAATGAATTTATTAAACAGCTGTCGCTTACCCAACAGCTGTTTGCGCTAGTCTTTTTCTTTGTAACCTTCTTTGCGGTCTTTTTCTTTGTGTATGTAAATGGCAGCATCAACGGAGCAATTCGCGAGCAGCAGTTTGAATTGTTGGATAAGACACAGCGCAATTTGATTATGAATAATCAGACGGAAATGGCAAATGAAGAGATTTTATATTTCAGTGCTTCTGGAATTGATTCCATGACAGTACGAATTGCGGAAAAAGACGGACAAAATGTGATCATTGTCGATCCGGTCGTAGCAGATATTTTAAAAATCGATCCAAGCTCTGCCGAGTGGAAGAAAATTGGTAAAGACGCCATTTATATTGCGGAGAACAAAGATGATTTATACAATGCGCATGGAACGGTGCAAAATGCAAATGAGGATTTGAATAAGGACTCATTTTATTGCATTACCAAGCTAGATAATGATTATATGCTAATATCAAGAACATACAGTGATAATCTTGGAAAGCTGCAAAATATCTTGATCAATAGTGTTGTATATATTACGGTTATCGTTGTCGGCTTCTTTTTCATTATTTTGTTGATGTGGGTATTGACATTGCTACACCCATTGAATCAAATACGTAACTATATTGAAAAGATCAAGCTTGGCAAGGATGCCGAATTAAAGCTGAACCGTAAAGATGAAATCGGTGAGCTTGCTGATGCACTTGTGGCGATGCGTGATGAGCTGCGCAAACAAGAAAAGACAAAGGAAGAAATGATCCATAACATTTCCCACGATTTGAAAACTCCGATTGCGACGATTAAATCTTATGGAGAAAGTATTAAAGATGGTATTTATCCATACGAGACCTTGGAGAAGAGTGTTGATGTTATTATCGAAAATGCCGATCGTTTGGAACAAAAGGTGCATTCATTGCTGTTTATGAATCGTGTAGAATATTTGATTTCACAAGATTGTGAAGGGATTCGTACAGATATGAAGGATACCATAGAGCTAGTCATTCAAAATATTAAAGTAATCAAACCGGAAATCGAAATCAAGACGGAGCTGCAGGAAACCTTCTTTGACGGGTTGAGCGAGCCATGGCGTGTAGTTGTAGAAAATATCATTGAAAATGCTTTGCGCTATGCGAAAACGACGATTGAAATTCATTTGAATGAAGAGGAAGGATTGACGATTGCTAACGATGGTCCGTGTATGGAAGAAGATCGTATAAAAACCTTATTTAAGCCTTATGAAATGGGACAAGGCGGACGCTTTGGACTAGGCTTGTCTATCGTTGCAAAGGTATGCAGTGCCAATCATTATGAGGTCTGTGGAGAAAATACTGCCGATGGGGTAATCTTCCGCATTTATCGTGAAAAGGATAGCGATAAGAAACGCTGATAATATGATGGTGAAACAGGATCGAAGGAATATTTGTAAGGAATATTGCTTCGATTTTTTTTGTTAGTAATTGAAACAGCAACAGGAAGTAATAAATGTGGCTTTTCGTTCAACTTCGACAAAATCTCTCATATACTTTATATAAGGAGGTAGGCTTATGGAAAGTGGAGGAATTTTTTGGAACGTAACATGCGAGGGGAGCGGAAAAGCAATTGTCTTGCTTCATGGCTGGGGACAAAATCAATATATGATGAAGTTTATCGCCGATCATTTTCGTCAGGATTTTCAGGTTGTTAATTTGGATCTACCGGGATTTGGCGAAAGCGACGAGCCGAAAACGGTTTGGAGCATTGGTGATTATGTGAAGGCGCTGCATCAACTATTAGAGGATTTACAAATCACGCAGCCGATTTTAATTGCGCATTCCTTTGGGGCTAGAATTGCTTTGCGCTATACCTTGATGTTTCCGGTGGAAAAGATGATTTTAACCGGTGCAGCCGGAATTAAGGCAAAAAGAGGAATTTCCTATTATGTACGAGTATATAGCTATAAGCTTTTAAAAAAGCTGCATGTTTCTACGCGTATGGGGAGCGAGGATTTTCAAAATGCCAGCTTGATTATGAAGGGTGTTTTATGTTCCTGTGTGAATGAGGATATCCAAGATGAATTAAAAAATATTACGTGTGAAACTTTGTTGGTTTGGGGAGAGTATGATACACAAACACCGCTTTCGATGGGGAAAATAATGGAAGAGAAGATACCCAATGCAACACTCATTGTTTTAAAGAAGCAAGACCATTTTGCTTACTTTTACCAAAGTCAGCGGTTTTTGAGAATTTGTGAGGCATTCCTTTATGCTTAATATCACACAAGGAACACTTTTTATATTGTGTTTACTCTTTCTATGGGTGCCAACCAAAAAAGCACTTTTACTGTATCAGCAAAATCGTTATCAAATGCAGCGCTATGATCGCTCACTAAAAGATGAGCTATGCTATCATAAGGAGCATTTAGAGAATATCTGTGCATTGTTAGGCGTGTATGTGCTGCTATTTGCACGTAAGGAGGATCTGCCTTGTTTATTCATTATGCTGCTGTTGATGTATGTATTGGTGCTATGGCGCAAGGAGGATACAACAGCGTATCGTAAGCCGCTAGTCTATACGCATCGCGTCAAGCGCTACCTTTGTATTTGCTATGTATGCTATGGACTCATTGTTTTTTATATGTTACAAATATTCCAACTGTATTTAATGATTCTTCTTTTTCCTTTTTTCTATCTGCTGCCATGGCTTTTGTTAATACCGCTTGGAATAGCTCTACTGCCATTGGAAAAGCAAATTCAAAGCATGTATATGAAGGAAGCAAAACAGCTGCTGCAACAGCATCAAAACCTGCATATTATCGGCATTACGGGAAGCTATGGAAAAACAAGTGTGAAGCATATTCTTTATCAGCTGATTGCTCAGCAGTATTATACTCTGATGACTCCGCATTCCTATAATAATAAAATGGGAATTACTCTTACTATTCGTAAGCAATTACAATCTTTGCATGAGGTGTTTTTATGTGAAATGGGGGCAGATCATGTCCATGAAATCTCTGCCTTAATGGCTTTTGTAAAACCAAGTTGGAGCATTGTTACAGCGATAGGTCCGCAGCATCTTTCCACCTTTCAAACGATGGAGCATATTGTGCATGAAAAGATGCAGGCGATTGAATGTTTACCAAAAGATGGGATTGGATTTCTGAATATAGATAATGCATGGATTAGAGAATATCCTATTCAAAATACATGCCGTATCGTTACCTATGGAACACATGCAGCTGCTGATTATCGTATCAAGGATATTGTGTATTCCAAGCAGGGAGCTTCTTTTAAGATACATGTAAAGGGAGTTGATTATGCGTTTCATACAAAGCTTTTAGGAAAGCATAATGTTGTGAATATTGCTGCCGGTATTGCTGTCGCTCATTGCTTGGGAATTGAACTTAGTGTACTTCAAGAGCTTACCAAACATCTTCCCTATGTGGAGCATCGCTTACAATTACGCCCTACTTCAAGCTATACCATGTTAGATGATGCTTATAATTCCAATGTCGAAGGAGCAACGTATGCCTTGGAGGTTTTGGCGAAGATGGAAGGAAAGCATATCGTTGTAACACCCGGATTTTTAGATTTGGGAGATATGGAGGAAAACGCACATGTCCGATTGGGAAAGCAATTGACACAAGTAGCCGATGAGGTGATTTTGGTAGGACAGCACCAAAGCAAGCATATTGTTAAGGGACTCCAACAAGCACAGTATGATAGTCGGCATGTTTATGTATGTGAGAATATTCAGGAAGCCTTTGAGCTTTTAAAGCAGCTTGCGACAAAGGATAGTGTGGTTTTGTTTGAAAATGATTTACCAGATGCCTTTAACCATTAACCGTTTTTGGGCTTTTGCATAGACTGATAGTAAAGGAAGGGAATGATGCTATGAGAATCAAGGTTGTTGTTGCATTTGGCGGCGAATCGGTTGAGCATGAAATCAGTATTCTTTCTGCACATCAGGTCATGCAGGCTATGAATCCTATGAAATATGAGGTTATTCCGTTGTATATTGCAAAAGATGGGCGTTTGTTGTATCACCCGTTGAATACGGAATTGGAACGATTTGAAAATTTGGACAAGGTGGAAAGGGAAGGATATGAGGTAAGCCTACAGCGACGAGGGAATCGGTTTTATATGTGCCCGAATAAATATTCCTTTTTACGTAAGGAAATTTCCTTTGATATGGTTTTTCCCATTTTGCATGGAACTCATGGAGAAGATGGAACCTTTCAAGGTTATTTAAGCACTTTGCATATTCCTTATATCGGTTGTAGCGTGTTGGGAGGAGCTATCGGACAGGATAAGATTATTATGAAACAGATCCTAGAGGATAGTGGCTTACCGGTTGCACCATGGTTTTATTGGACATTGTTGAAACCGCTCGATGATACTTTTTTTCGTAAGGCAGAACGTTTAGGTTATCCGCTGATTGTCAAGCCTGCAAATTTAGGTAGCAGTATTGGAGTCGCAAAGGTTGAAAATGAGGTGGAATTGCATCGAGCGATGATTGAAGCCTATCAATACGATGGTCGGGTGGTAATTGAAAAGGCAATCGAGCATGTACAGGAAATAAATTGTGCAGTGTTGGGTGATGAGCAGACATGCGAAGCAAGTGTCTTAGAGGAGGTCTTGAGTAGTAAAGATATTTTATCCTATGCAGACAAGTATGTGTGTGGGGAAGGCGTGAAGGGAATAGTAAATACTCGACGTTGTATTCCGGCAAGGATTGATGAGGAGTTGGCTTTGGAAATACAAACATTAGCGAAGGAATGTTTCCGCTGTTTATGCGCAAGTGGAACCGGACGAATTGATTTTTTATATAATCGGGAAACGAAGGATTTATATATCAATGAAATCAACACCATACCCGGTTCATTGGCTTTTTATTTATGGGAGAAATCCAATCTGCCATTTCCGAAGTTGATTGATCGTTTGGTTCAGATTGCCAAAAAACGCTATGCTCAAGAACAAAAACGTGTATATAGCTATCCGGTGAATATTTTGCGATTACAAGGAAAAGGTAAATAATGAATAGGTAGAGTGGATACCCATTATGGGGATATCAGCGATAAGGAAGCAATGTATGCTTTTGGTGAGTATTGGCTTTGTAAGAAGTTTATGATAGAAGCATAGGTTATAAAGTAATAAGTTTTATTGATAATAGAGGATATTAAAAACAAGTGATGGTGGGAATCACTTGTTTTTCTTAAGCTCCTTCAATATCGTGTATAAACGATGGCTTTCGTTTGGGGAGCATTTTATATTAGGGTTGTATAAATAGTGTTCTAAGGTATCGGCATCTTTTAACAACTCGCTTAAGGAGTCGTTTCCATGCGCAAGCTTGTTGCTGTGATTGGCAATGGCGAGGGTTATTTGTTGAATTTCATGATCACAAAATAATCCACTAGCGGCAAGAAGCTCTTTAGCAAGCTGTGCACTTCTTTGAGCATGGGTGCGATGTGGGTGATTTTCGGCATAAAT
This sequence comes from Amedibacillus dolichus DSM 3991, assembly GCF_000154285.1. Lineage (GTDB taxonomy): Bacteria > Bacillota_I > Bacilli_A > Erysipelotrichales > Erysipelotrichaceae > Amedibacillus > Amedibacillus dolichus. The sequence goes on from NZ_DS483460.1 coordinate 95,085, forward strand.
CGAAAGATCATGAAGCATTGCACCGATGCAAGCCAGCTCATAATCAATATGACGCAAAGTAGCCAGTAAAGCGGCATTGCTAGATACCCCATAGGTGTGGGTATAGGCAAGGCGTCGTATCATCGGATCTTGAATACGGTCGATGATAGTGTCCACTTGTATGCGGATATATTCCAAACGATCCATAGGCTTTCTCCCTTCAAATAATTATGAAAAAGGTTCGGAAGCTACCGAACCTTTTTTAACAGAATTATGCTACTGTAACGTTAGCAGCCTGCTCACCACGATCGCTTTCAACAACGTCGAATGTAACAGCCTGTCCTTCCTCTAAAGTTTTGAATCCGTCAGCATTGATGCTTGAATAGTGCACAAATACATCTTTGCCTTCATCTGTAGTGATGAATCCGTATCCCTTTTCTGCATTAAACCATTTTACTTTACCTGTACTCATGTGTAGTACCTCCTTATAAATGTTGAATAAGAAGCACTCGAATGTATTGAACAATCACAAACCGAATCATTGTACATTGAGTTGCATAAATACAATTTCAGTTTGGAACGAAATCATAATTATTGCTTTTTATTACTCATTAACAGTATCATGATTGCCTATAAAAGTCAATCAAAACAATGGGAATTTGAAAATGCCACAAAGTGTTTCTATCCCCTAAAAATTGCGGTATAATAGGAATAGAACATAGCAGCAAAGGGAGGTAAGATTATGCTTATAAAAGATGAAATGCTGCGTGGTGCGATTGCTCGAGCATTGCGCATTACGGAAGATAAGATTACAAAAGAAGAAATGAAAAAGTTGATACGATTATCCGCAAGATCCTGTGGAATCGTGTCTTTAGAAGGCTTGGAATATGCGGAAAATCTAACCTATTTGGATTTATGTGCCAATGCGATCGAGGATCTGACACCAATTAAGGGCTTACGGGAAATAGAATACCTAAATGTATCGAAGAATATGCTGCGTGATATTCAAGCGCTTCGTGATTTTCGCCAATTGGTACGTTTAGATTTATCGCGTAATAATCTATATACGATGGATATCAGCGCTTTGGCGGGCATGCATAATTTGGAGGAATTGAACCTAGAACGCTGTAAGGTAGATAATCTTATGTATTTGGAAAATGTAAAGAAGCTGAAAAGATTGCACGTCGGTATCGAAAACGGTCCGTTTCCATTAAGTATTTTAGGTATGTTGGATAATCTTGTAGAGGTACACATGAATAAAATGTGGCTATATGATATTGCGGATCTAACCTATCTTAAAAAAATCGAGGTCTTGGATTTATCTACCAATCTTTTCCGCGATCTTTCTCCGCTGCAATATATGAAACAAACCTTACGTAGCTTAAATTTGACGAACAATATGTATTTGCATGATTTAAGTATGCTAAAGGAATTTCCGAATTTAGAAATTTTAGAGATTTCTTATGATTCCGTTGATGATTTTTCATTCTTGAAGGAATTGAAGAACTTAAAGGAACTGCGTGCTACGGAGAGCAATTTATGTGATATGCGGTATTTGCATGGCTTAACCAAGCTGGAAAAGCTAGATGTTTCCAGCAATCGTTTGATTCATACCGAAGAGCTTGCGCAGATGAAAAAGCTGCGTTATTTCAAGGCGTGTGGCTGCTTCCTTGATAATATTGATTTCTTGAAGGACGCAAAGCAATTGGAAGAAATCAACGTCTACAACAATCGCATTAAAAGCATTGATGTTTTAAAGGGTTGTGAGCACATGACAACAATGGACGTAGGAGCGAATAATATTAAGGATATTTCATCTTTGGCAGATATGAAAAATTTAGAATGTGTTGGTTTATCCCATAATGTTATTACCGACTTAACACCATTAAAGGATCTAACAAATCTGGCAAGTATTGATCTATACAATAATGTCATTACTGATCTAACTCCGTTGGAAAAGCTTGTAAATCTTTCTTCTTTGCGTTTGGATCATAATGGAGTTATGGACTTAACACCACTTGAGCATTGTGAATATTTAAGCTCATTGACCTTAAAGGCTAATTATGTTTCCGATGTAACTCCATTAAGCAAGCTGAAGCATCTATATGAATTGCGATTAGACGATAATCCGATAGAAGATATCAGCATGTTAGAGGATATGGAGTATTACGATAAGTTTTCATATTAGAAGCTGTCATTTGTTTAGAAAAGAAAGGCACAGATGCCAGAGTTTAAGATTATTACGGTAGATACTAAAAAAGAGATTTCCATTATGGCTGTTTAAAGTAGTCATTTAGGAAATCTCTTTCTTTTTCGTTGTTTATTATTGAGCAAGTTGTTTTTCTATCGGCATAGTTAATAGAAAATTCCTTTTAATGCAATATATCTTTCAGCTCCTGTAGCTTTTCAGCAAAGAATTGGAAGGCATCATCGTAAACGTAGTTTTCACGAGGATCGACACCACCATGTACCAATTCATCAATCGGTGATTCACTTCCGCCTTTATGCAAGAAGGCAAGATAGTCCGCTGTATCGCCTTGTAAAATCTTTTTCGCAAAGCACAGTGCCACAGACATACCTAAGGTATATTTATAAACATAGAAGTTGTAATAGAAGTGAGGAATGTGGTAACAACCATAGCGTTGTAAATCATCTACGATAACACCATCACCAAAATAATTTTTATTTAAGTCATACCATAGAGATGTTAAGGCATTGCTGGAAATCGCTTCGACTTTTTCAATCATTTCATGTAAACGGCATTCAAATTGTGCATACATTGGCTGACGATATAAGGTTCCAACGAGTTGATCTAATAAATTGCTTAATAAGTAGGCTTTATATTGCGGATCATCACTTGTTTTTAACAGATATTCATTTAATAAAATTTCATTTACGGTTGAAGCTACTTCGGCTACGAAGATTTTATAGTCGCAAAGCATCGGACGATTGGCTCTGCGAGAGAAATAGCTGTGCATAGAGTGTCCCAATTCATGAGCTAATGTACTTAATGACTCATAGGTACCATTAAAGTTGGTTAAGACAAATGGCTTGGAATCATAAGAGCCACCGGAGTAGGCACCGCCGATTTTCCCTTCACAAGGCATGAAATCTATCCATCTCTCGTCCTTTGCTTTTTGCAGTAAGGAAACATATTCTTCACCTAAAGGAGCTAAGGCTTTTTTTAGAATATCAAAGCTTTCATCAATCGTATAGGAAATATCAATGTCGGATACCATCGGTAAGAAAATATCGTATGGGTGCTGCTCCTCTAATTTTAAAACATGCTTACGATAACGGAAGTAATCATGCAATCCTTCACGATATTTCACATTTGCCATATCAAGCACTTTATAGAACAGCTGTTCATCAGCGCCATCGCCAAATAGACTGGCTTGTAAAGCACTGTCGAAATTTCGCATGCGTGCTTCAAATACCTGCCCTTTAGCGTGTCCGCTTAATAGGTTCATAAAAGTGTTTTGATAACGTTTGTATTCACCGAAGAAGTTTTCAAAGGCTTCCTTACGCACATTCGCGTCGCTGTTATGGAGGAAAGAGTGATATGTAGAATCACTTAAGAATTGTAGCTTTCCATCAACCATAACATCGGGGTATTGCAAACGGAAAGCTTCAAAGGTATCAGAGGAAATACGTTCTAATTCACTGACCTTAGCCATGATGGCTTCTTTTTCTTCATCTAAGCGATGGGGAATCGTACGGAAGAGTTCCTGCATCGGATAACGGAAATCTCGGCAGTCCTCCTCCTTTAGCCATTCTTCGATGATTTCCTTATGCTCAATGATTTCCAAAGGTACAAAGCTTAAGGCAATGACAGATTGTTGGTAAAGGGCAAAGGATTTGGATAGGTTTTCCTGTTGTTGAATATTATCCGGTTCTACGTCTGTAGCCATGTGTGCATAGCTGGTTAGGTTGTTGATGTAGCGCTCAAAGGTTTCCTCATCTTCCATAAAACCGATATAGCTTTGCAAGTTATCGCTAATATGACCTTTTCTTGCACTTAAATCGGTTAATAAAGCTTGTGCGGCTTCGTATTGCTTGTCAAATGCTGCTTGATTTTCAAACAGACTGGATAAATCCCATGTTAGCTGTGTTTCGATTTCATTATGTTTCATTTTATCACCTCTATGTAGTATTGTATAAGAAAGCATAGAAAATCACAAGGCTAACAAAGCAGGAAGTGCATTTTCATTTGTGGTGCCTATCTTTTCACGGCATGATTGCTGTATAATAATCTTCATAAAAAGGTAGGGAGGAAAACGGAATGAGAGTTGAATTAAGAAAATGGTCAATGGCAGATAAGCAAGCTTTGATTACAATATGCAATCAAATCGATCGAAGCTATTTATCCGACCGTTTGCCGAATCCATATACAGAAGCTTCGGCAGATTGGTGGCTGCATAGAGTAGAAGAAACGGAAGGAAAATGTGCAATCTTTCGTGAAATCGTGGTTGATGGAAAAATTATCGGAACGATATCCGTTGAACAAAAGGCTGATGTTTATCGCAAAGACGGAGAGGTTGGATATTATTTGTTAGCGGATTACAGTAGAAAAGGAATTATGAGTGAAGCTTTGCGACAGATTTGTGAGCTTGCGTTTCAAGAACTGGATATCTTGCGAATTAGCGGATTGGTATATGAGCCAAATGCTGCATCACGAAGGGTGTTGGAAAAAAATGGCTTTGTTTTGGAAGGTACCATGAAACAAGCAGTAATAAAAGATGAAAAGATATATGATTTATGTGTTTATGGGAAAATTAAATAAAGCTGGAAAAATAAGAATATTTAGATCTTGTGGTTAAATAAAAAAGCCCGAGGGCTTTTGAAGTAAAAGACCAGATGAGGTATGGTAATTTATTGTGATACCTCATCTGGTTTTCTTATACGATTCGATATGGATAGTAAGGTGTAACGCTTTTATAAAACACTAGGCTTTGAATGGTTTTATTTTTCGTTTGCGCATGTAAAGAATCAAGGCAAGTAAGGCAAGCGTTAATAAAATGATGATACATGGCAGTAGGATATAAACTTTGATGTAATCCTTGCCGTTTTGCTTAATCGTATTGACCTCCTGAAAGTCTTTGCTATGCGTGATGCTATCGGCATGTTTCCAAACAACAGCATAATGACCGAGCTTGTCATTTGGAAATACGATGCGGTTCTTACTTTGGGTTGTCGGCAGCTGGTATATATCCTTACCGGAAATATAGTAAACGCTGTAAATACGATGATCAATATCTTTCTTCGGTTTTTGAATGGAATAAACAAGCTGAGATTGCAGCTTTAAGGTAGAAAAATCATCGGTTCCTTCAATGGCTAAATAGGAGGCGACATTCATACCATTGGCTTTTGCGACCTTTTCAACGAATTGCTTTTCTTCTTTTGGAATGTCATTGTTTACATCAAGACGTAGTGTTTTCGGCATGATATTATTTAAAAAACTGCTTTCTCCTTGCAAAGCAATACTTAATCCGCTGACTTGCATATCGTAGGTGTCGTCTTTGATGATTACGCTGTATCGCGGCTCTAAATTTTCCTGCAATATACGGTCGATTACACGGATTTGATCACGTGGTAATACCTGCATATCAAATTGCCCCAATTGATTACGCAGACGTATTAGTTCGTCTAATGCTTCACTATTTAAACCGACCTTTCCCATATAGGTTTTAATAACATGAGCGGCTTGTTTTTTTACATCGTTGATACGTTCTTCTTGTTGATTATCCATTTCAATATCATAATAGGTGGTAGAACCGCCATAGGTAATGGTTAAGCGTTGTTTTCCGCTTTGATCGTTATGAAAACCACTGACCATATCATTGTTTAAAGCAACCTCTTTACTGCTGCCATCTTCAAAGGTAACACGAATCTTTCCATGTTTTAAATTTAAGGTATCACCGAGATTATACTTTGTTTGTGGCTTTTCGATGACTTCAATGTTTTTGATATGTTTATAGGTAGCCTTATAGGTTAAGGCATTGGTGGCAGGCTCAAGTGTAATATCCCAACCATCAAAAAGCGCATTTTCTTTGATCGGATCTAAAATAACGGGCATTTGTCCTTTCTCCACGAAAAGAGTGATGCTTGATGTATTCGGATAAAAGCTTCCGTCTACGGCATCGAAGGTGATCGGAAGATAGCTTTTGTTTGCAGCTTTTTCAGCTCCTGTTATGACATCAATATCATCGGCTTTGACATATCCGATACTGGTAGCAAAAGGATAGCTACCATCTTGTATAGACTCCTTGGACTTGGTAAGTGCAATATCGCTTTGTACCTGATACCATGTCCCACTTTTATTTTTGATCTTCTTTTGGAGAATAAAGCTGGCATCATAGCCTTCCTCAGTGGTATAAAGCAGTTTTGCCTTTTTTGAAGCACTTGCATATACCTTGACAGCTTGTCCCTGTGCAATCCCTAATTGATAGTTGTTTTCGTCTTGATAGCCCATATCACGATCCATACGCATAAAATAAGAGGCAGACTTTTCACCCCAATAGGGATCACTGGCATAGGCAACATTCATACCACCGGCCTTGTTTCCAAAGTATCCGCCATAATATTGGAAGGCTTCGGGATTTAGATAACTTTCACTAAGGTAATGAAGGGCGTGAGAATATACGCTTGCTGCTACGCTTTGATAGCGTGAGGCACTCTCCTCCGCACTGGAATCGAAGGCGGCATGTCCGAATAGGTTATTTTTATTATAGGCAATATAGCTTTTTCCAAGGGCACTTTCGTTTAAGGATAAGGAAAGCATCATCAACGCATTGGCACCAAACTGATTCTGGTATTGAAAAAAGGCTTCGCTATTACCATATAATAGGGATTGTGTCAGAATATCATGCACATAGTTGTCGGTATCATAAAAATTTGTGATATTGGCTTGAAATCCAAGGTTTTGTTTGAAATAGCTTTGGATTTGTTTGGGTGTATAGTCGGTGGTAGAACGATGGTCGAGATATTGATAGTAGTTGTAATAAGGTTTTTTTGCATTGATGGCATGTTGGTGTGTTGCAAGGCGTTCGTCCTTGATCAACTGATCGTATGCTTCATAAAAATAATGGGTATCATAGCTGTAATAGGTCGTACTCTCTTTTAAATAGGAGGGAGCTTTGGAAAGAGGCAAAACACTGGAAAAGCTGGGACTTGTAGCACTGGATTTTAATTGATGATACAAAATACCGTCTTTTACGATAAAGCTAGAAACATTGGGCAGCTTTTCAATTGGATATACGGTTAGTGCGGTTGCATCGCTCCAAGCGACAACACCGGAAATTTTGAATTTTATTTGGTTGGTATAACTGTCATATTCCAAAAAAGCCGCATCGCCTCCATAGCAGCCGTTGAGATAGCCATTGGTGTTTGTTTCATCAAGTATATAGTCGGTATTTAAGCTACAATCGCTATTGGTTGGAAAAGCAACGACACCTTGCTCAACTTGTAAAAAGCTATCACCATAGGTAATCCCGAGGTTGTTATATTTTTTGCTAAGACGTTGAAAATTTTTTTCTGCTTCTGTATAGCTGTCATACGTATTTAGCAGCTCATATTCGCCTTTTTCGCTTGTATTGACAAGGTGATAGCGCTCATCTTTTGGTAAAGTAGCTTCCTTTGCTTGCATTGGCAACAGGGAGCTTGCGCTAAAAGCGATAAGTAAGGATAATGCTATCCATGTTTTTTTCATAAGGAATCCCTCCATAACTAGTAAGTTTTGTATAAGTTAATTATAGCATACTTATTTCTAGGCGTATTTTTTACTTTTCGAACGATTTTGTAAAGGGAATACAAAGGCGTCTGTATTGACAAACGAAGATGGAAAGAGTATGCTTTCTTTATACCCCATACCTATGGGGAGGGAGGTAGACATGACAGAAGAAAGAGAACAAGCGCTGATTACGTTGAAAACAGCGAGAGGTCAAATAAACGGAATCATAAAAATGATTGAAGATGTCCGCTATTGTATGGATATATCCAATCAGATCCTAGCAGCAGCTTCTTTGTTGCGAAAAGCCAATGTGCATGTTTTAAGCGGGCATTTGCATAGCTGCGTCAAAGATGCCGTGAAGCAGGGAGATGTAGAGGAGAAGTTAAAGGAAATCGAGGATACTTTGAAAATAATTTTACGATAGGAGGCGTATGATGCAACGAAAATATAAAGTAAAGGACATGCAATGTGCAGCTTGTGCGGCAAGTGTAGAGCGTGTGTTAAATAAGCTTGAGGAGGTTGATGAGGCAAGTGTAAACCTTGTGGCTGAGGAGGTAAATATAAAGGCAAAGGATACCTTAAAGGAAGAACAGCTGTTTGAAGCTGTGCGAAAGGCCGGTTTTGAGCTGTTTCCGACACAACCTTTACATACGCAAAGCTTTCGTGTAGCAGGTATGCAATGTGCGGCTTGTGCAGCGAGTGTGGAGCGTGTACTAAATAAGCGAGAGGAAATCGAGTCGGCAAGTGTTAATCTTGTTACCTCACAAGTAACGCTTTGTTATCGCCAATACCGTATCGAGGATTGGAAGCGGACAGTGGAAAAGGCAGGTTTTCAATTGTTAGAGGAAGAACACTTAGAAGATATTGTGTTGGATATTGAAGGTATGAGCTGTGCTGCTTGTGTTTCTTCCTTGGAAAAAGCGTTGTCGCAGGCAGATGGAATTCAAAAGGCAGAGGTTAATGTATTGTTAAACAATGCTTCTATTACGTATGACCAAAAGAAAATAAAGCTGCCGGAAATTTTGCAAATTATTGAAAAGGTCGGTTTTCAAGGGCATGTGAAAAAAGAAACGGTACAAAAGGAAGTGCAAAAAGATTATACCGGTCTGCGAGTTTATGTTACATTAGGTGTTGCAGCGGTTTTACTATATGTTGGAATGTCGCACATGCTGGGACCTATTCAATTACCACTTCCCAGAATCATACATTATACGTATCACCCTTTGAATTTTGCTTTGATTCAATTTATTTTGGCAACGATCATTCTCATATTGGGCAGACGTTTTTTCACGCGTGGCTTTAAGGCATTGATTCATAAGGCACCGAATATGGATACTTTGGTGGCGGTAGGAACCGGAAGTGCTTATATATATTCCTTATATTCTTTGGTAATGATCATGCAAGGCGATGTGCATGCGGTTCATAAGCTGTACTTTGAATCTGCCGGTGTGGTAGTAGCGTTGGTACAATTCGGAAAGCATTTGGAAAGCTTATCGAAACAAAAATCAACAAGTGCAATTTCAGCCTTGTTACAGCTGCGTCCAAGCACTGCAACCCTGTGGAAAAACAATGCTGAATTTGAGGTGGCACTTGATGAGGTATTACCACATGATCATTTGGTGGTAAAAGCAGGAGAAGGGATTCCGGTTGATGGAGTTCTTGTAGAGGGTAGTGCGCATGTTGATGAAAGTATGCTGACGGGGGAAAGCGTACCGGTGAAAAAGAAAAGCGGAGATCAGCTTATTCAGGGAACGATCAATATGGACGGTCGTATCGTGATGGAATGTACGGCAACGCAGGAGGAAACAACATTGGCGAAAATCATTCAGTTGGTGGAAGATGCACAAGCTAAAAAAGCACCGATTGCTCGTATCGCCGATCGAATTTCCTTGTATTTTGTTCCGATGGTTATGTTGATTGCCGTCATTGCCTTTCTTGCTTGGTATTTGGCTACGCAGGATTTTGCTTTTGCATTGACGATTTTCGTTAGTGTTTTGGTTATCGCCTGTCCTTGTGCTTTGGGTTTAGCAACACCAACTGCCATTATGGTTGGAAGCGGAAAGGCGGCACAATCCGGTATTTTCATGAAAAGTGCAGAGGCCTTGGAAATTACCAGTCATATTGATACCATTGTTTTTGATAAAACCGGTACAATTACTATCGGAAAGCCGGTTGTTACCGATTGTATTACAAATGCAAAGCAAGCTGATGTTTTGCGTTTGGCAGCGGCTTTGGAAAGTGGAAGTAAGCACCCTTTTGCGCATGCCATTTTAACTGCTGCGAAGCAACACCAATTAAAGCCGTGGAGTGTAAAGGATATTCAAACCAAAAACGGGAAAGGATTGGCAGCATATGATGAAGGTGTGGAAATCTTAGTCGGAAGTCGTCGGTTTATGGAGGAAAACAAGGTCGATATTTCTGCGTATATAGCTGAGGCGCAGAAACTATTGGCACAAGGTAAAAGTGTTGTTTGGGTGAGTCGAGGAGAGGCTGCTTTTGGAATTCTTGGTATTGCTGATGAAATCAAGCCTAAGGTTCGTGAGGTGATCGAGCGTTTAACGAAGCGAGGCATTGAGGTATATATGATGAGTGGAGATCATCGGTTAAGTGCACAAACCATTGCTAAGCAAGCAGGGATCTCTCATGTGATTGCCGAAGTATTGCCACAGCAAAAGGGAGAAGAAATCCAAAAATTACAGGCGCAAGGAAAAAAAGTTGCGATGGTAGGCGATGGTATTAACGATGCAATTGCATTAACGCAAGCTGAAGTTGGTATTGCTATCGGAAGCGGTAGTGATGTAGCATTGGAAAGTGCAGACATTGTATTGATGAAAGATAATATAGAAGATGTTGAAACAGCTATTCGCTTATCGGCAGCGGTAATTCGCAATATTCATCAGAATTTATTTTGGGCATTCTTTTATAATAGTCTAGGAATTCCGTTGGCAGCAGGAGTATTTTATGCTTTCGGAGGTCCGCTGTTATCTCCGGTATTTGCCGGTGGAGCGATGGCACTTAGCTCGGTAAGCGTAGTAAGCAATGCTTTACGATTGAAAAAATTTCATTAAAATATTGGAATTATGATGAAAAAAAGCAGAAAGTATAGTAAAATCTCATCTTTGACAGCTAGAGAAAAAAATACCTCAAGAAAAAGCTTTAAATAAGCCTTTTTTGAGGTTTTTTGTTTATGTAGCTAACTATCGTAATATCTTGCTTTCTTTGATGATGCTTCTCATTTTTGATTTTTTTATGATTTCTGTATCTGTTCTAAATCCAAATAATTCGTGTAATTTATCTGTTAAATCGTTTCTCGTATACGTGGGGATATAACCATATTCATCTATCTTACATACATTCATATTCCTTAATGTATTGATAATGGTCCTAGTTGTATAATTTTTCTCTAACTTAATTTCTAGTAAACGATATATCATTAGAGAGACAAACAAATGAGAAAGTGAGCTTTAATTCGATCTTCTCGTTGAAGATAAACGGGTCTAGCTTCAAATTCTGTTTCATGATTTTAAGCACTCTTCAATTTGCCATCGTTGTCTGTTTATATTGATAATTCTGAATATCCCTTCAAATCGGTGCTACAGCGAAATCCATCAACATTTCTCGTTTGAATTACACTTTCATCATTCTATATGTTCAGTTGCTGC
>NZ_DS483460.1:106554-107844 GCF_000154285.1 Amedibacillus dolichus DSM 3991
TCCTCTTGTTAATTTTTTAAGGATGGAGTAATTACATAATGACGACGTTTGTATATGATTTTTATACTTTTTGATGCTAATCCAGAATCCGAACAGTAAATAAATCCGAACATTCGAAGTCGGATATAATTTTTCTTTCTAATGGTTTTAAAGAGAGTTGTTCGTTTTGATTTCCCGGATATATATCAAAAGATAAAGGGATACCATCCGCATCCATGAATAACCCCATGCCAATAATAGGATTTGGTCTATGTTCTTTACTTTTTCCGTATTTTCTTAGTTCATCTGCTTCTTCAATTTCAAAAAAATAATTTGTACAGTCATAGTAAAGTATTTTAGTATTACGATTATGAATAAAGTGACTATTTTTATATAGTTCAGCTTGGATAAAGTCAGATTCAACAGATAATGTGCTTAACGCTCTATAAACATCGTGAAGCTCATATTTTGGTTGTTCTAATAAATTTTCCGCAAATTCAAAAGAGGATTTCTTACTAGAAGGGGACAAAATTCGAGCGTAAATTAAATCTTGAAGAATGGATTGAAGATTATATTCATAATTATGTCTTGTTTTTATATTTCGACAAATATTATCGAAACGAAGACTCTTACAAATAGATTGTAGAAATAAATATCCGCAATTAAATGATCTTTGCTCATTAGAATTGATTAAACGATTCGGATGAAAATCAACGGATACATTCTCACTTTCTAATTTGTGCTTTTCAGTTTCAATCCTAGCTTGTTCTTTTGCCCAAGCCATAACACCATCTCGATCTGTGTTTAATTTTTCAGAAAGTTCCTTGAGTGTACCAAGTTTTTTAAAAACTTTTGAGGTATTTTTTCCATTTTTTCCTATGTATGCATAATTGATGTAAAAAGATTCAGAATTTTTTGATTTGCTAGTTGTAACACGCATATATCATCACCTGTATATATTATATCACATATTACGATATATTACGATAGTTATAAACGGGAAAATTGACAAAAAAAGCACAAAAAAAACATTATATAAAAGGCTTTTCTATACTTTGTGTTAATTATATGCTGTTAAACTCCCGAGTTGGTATTGCTATCGGAAGCGGTAGTGATGTAGCATTGGAAAGTGCAGACATTGTATTGATGAAAGATAATATAGAAGATGTTGAAACAGCTATTCGCTTATCGGCAGCGGTAATTCGCAATATTCATCAGAATTTATTTTGGGCATTCTTTTATAATAGTCTAGGAATTCCGTTGGCAGCAGGAGTATTTTATGCTTTCGGAGGTCCGCTGTTATCTCCGGTA